>NZ_JBWYRA010000002.1:0-912887 GCF_056725905.1 Bacillus sp. BC05(2025)
TTGTTTACGTGTTAATTCCCCGCGATGTAATTCTTTACATAACTCACTATCTTTAATGAAAATCACGCGTTTACAGTAACTTGCCGCAAAAGCGTCATGCGTTACCATTAAATTTGTTGAGTTATCCTGCTCGTTTAATGACTTCATGCTTTCTAATAAATCTGTTGCTGATTTAGAATCAAGCGCTCCTGTTGGCTCGTCTCCAAAGATCATACTTGGATTTGTAACAATTGCACGAGATGCTGCGCAGCGCTGCTTCTGTCCTCCAGATACTTGGTATGGGAATTGATTTAAAATATGATCAATCCCAAACTTCTTCGCAATTTCCAAAACGCGTCGATCAATTTTACTCGCTTCCACTTTTGATAGCGCAAGTGGAAGCGCAATATTCTCTTTCACCGTTAGCGTATCTAATAAATTAAAATCTTGGAAAATGAACCCTAAATGATTCCGGCGAAATAACGCCAGCTTATCATCATTCATCTTCCCGATGTTTTCTCCATCAATGAAAATCTCCCCTTTGGTCACAGTATCAATTGTTGAAAGAACGTTTAATAACGTCGTCTTACCGGATCCAGAAGGTCCCATAATACCAACGAACTCACCTTCTTGCACTTGTAAGTTAATCCCTTTTAAAGCTGCAAATTTATTTCCACCTGTGTCGTATACCTTTTTTATCTGTTTTCCTTCTAATACTGTTTTCATTTCTTATCCTCCCTTGATTCAATACACATATAAAGGGTATAGATAATTAATTAAATAAAAAGTAAGGAAAACATTAAATTTCCATTAAATTTTTTATCTCCTTCCATTTTGCAATCTTATTTCAAACCTTGCTCTTAGTTCATTATTTTCAGTGGAGACTATCTACTTATGTAGTTTAAAAATCCCCTTAGCAACATTTCATTCATGGTATATAAATTAAATATACTTAAAATATCTTTCTATACATGCATAAAAGATTAACTATAATAAGTTCCTTGAAAACTACCAACCGTTTGTAAAGGTATACCTTTACAAACGAAGGGGCCATATCTATGCAACATTGAAATATCCCCAAAACACAAATAACACACTAAATTCGCATTAATAACTGTTGTAGTGATATAAACTTTTCGTTTTGAGATACCTTAAAATATTAGCTTTATGGGCATGGAACAGCAGTCTAATATGCTTGAATAATAATCTTTGTAAGCGGCTAAAAAATAATTGCTGAAATAGAGTCAAGCATATAATCAAAAAGGACAAACCCTCTAAGGTGAGAAGTTTGTCCAAAATTACAATCTATTTGATTTAACAATATAAAATTTAATTACGATAGAAATCTTTCTTTGTTCATATCCTACGACTTTCGCATGAGATCCAACAATAGTGAATTAGAATAATGACTTTATACTTGCTAGGACAGTAAGGATACCTATAACAATAACAAATACATTGCTATATCACATACTATTTTAATAGTTAATTTAATCGTTACAATTGAACTACTTTATATGTTAATCCCTGATTCATGAAATTCTCTCCTAGCCTATTTATTCTAGGTGAACTAAGGGGATTATACAAAGCGAAATATCATCAACATAAAATTCATATAAGTAACCCTCTAATTTTCAGTTATTTCTAATTATTGCATGAATATTTTTCTTATTTTTTGTTCTAAATTGCATTTTCATTTACTATTTTATTTATGGATAAGAAATTATTATTTGTTCCCTTCTGATAGCTTTCTACAGTTACCTTTAGAGGAAAAACATCAATTTATTAGGATAATACCATATTAAATTTGATAATGTAGTATCATTAGATTCTTTAAAATCATTAAAACTCTATTAACATTGTTAAAAATGAGGGAATCGTCTTAAAATTGGGCTTAGCATTGTAAACCCGCATTTTCCTGATGGTACCACATAACCATCAACTTAAGAATTTTTATAACACCCTCAAGATGAAATTTTTTTCATTTTGGAAGTATTTACTTTCTTATCTTGATGAGCATATGGTACCACCAAATGCCCATCACCAAAAAAACAAAAATGAGTTCATCTTCTCCTAAGTAGCCTTGAGAAATGAACTCATTTTATATCTATCAATATTTTTTTTCGATTAACTGAGAACTCGTCTGATAGTATACTTTCATTACCTCTTTTGGAACCATACTCCCCCCAGTTCCCCACACTATATGAATACCTTGATTCAATTTTTTGGTTAAATCATTATTTGTTATATACCTTTTTCCTTCTTTATACAATTTAATTGGCCCAATCATACCCGCTAATGCTGATGGTTCCAACTCTATCCCCTCTGTATCTACTAATCCTTTTAGTAACTTGTATAGATGGTTATCGCTAACTGTATATATACCACTTAAAAATGGCTCTATTGTTTTACCTACAAATCCAGATGCTCTTCCCACGGCGAGTCCGTCTGCATCTGTTTTATTGTCAATCCCAAAATCTTGCACAGATATTCCATCATGCAACCCAGTCATCATACCTAATAGCATACAAGGGGAATGAGTAGGTTCTGCAAAAAACACATGCACATTATCTCCATACATTAACTTTAAACCAAACGAAACACCACCTGGGCCTCCGCCTACTCCACATGGCAAATATACAAATAGAGGACAAGATTCGTCGACTTTTATTTGAAGTTCCTCTAATTGTGCATGTAAGCGCGCAGCAGCTACAGCATAGCCTAAAAATAAATGCCTTGAATTTTCATCATCGATAAAATAACACATCGGATTCTTATCAGCTTGTTTTCTGCCTTCTTCTACCGCTTTACTGTAGTCCGATTTATATTCAATAACAGTAACCCCTTTGCTTCGAAGTAAATCCTTTTTCCACTTTTTCGCATCTGCTGACATATGAACAGTTACATTAAATCCTAACTTCGCACTCATAATTCCAATGCTTAAACCTAAATTTCCAGTAGAACCTACTGCAATAGAATAATTTGAAAAGAAATCCCTGAACTTTTTACTATCTAGTACGGAATAATCATCTTGTTCATGTAATAAATGATGTTCAAATGCTAAGTCTTCAGCGTGTTTCAGTACCTCGTATACTCCTCCTCTAGCTTTAATAGATCCTGATATTGGAAGATGACTATCACATTTTAATAGCAATTCTCCTAATATAGGCTGCCCGTAATTTTTCTCTAAAGACCTTTTCATAGAAGGTATCTTCACTAACGGTGATTCTATAATGCCACCCATTTCTTTCGTTTCTGGAAACACTTTCGCAATGTATGGTGCAAAACGCTTTAACCTTTCTTCTGCATCTTTTACATTCTCTTCATTCAATGGAGAATCTTTTATTGCCGTTTCATACTTTTCCATATTCGGATTCACCCAAAATAC
This sequence comes from Bacillus sp. BC05(2025), assembly GCF_056725905.1. Taxonomy (NCBI): domain Bacteria; kingdom Bacillati; phylum Bacillota; class Bacilli; order Caryophanales; family Bacillaceae; genus Bacillus; species Bacillus sp. BC05(2025). Next base: position 3,368 of record NZ_JBWYRA010000002.1, read on the forward strand.
TTCTTCTGTTGCGATTAATTTATTTATTAGTGGATATTCCTCTTTTACATTCTCTATTCTCTTCATTTTTCTTCCTCCTCATAGCCTTGTAGCTTATGATTCAATAAATTATAATTAAATTAATTTTAATATAGTTTAACATAAATTATTAACTTTAGTTAATTTAAATTTAATTTATTTAAATGTAATTTAATAATTAGTAAGGAGCTTTTTATTATGGAAAATATAGATATTGGTAAAAAAATTGAAAAACAAAGAAAAGAAAAAGGCTTAACGAGTAAAGACTTAGCGAAGATGGCCGATATTACACCATCTATGTTAAGTCAAATTGAGCGCGGATCTGCTAACCCTTCAATTCAAACATTAAAAGTACTCGCTAAAGCGTTAGAAGTTCCAACATTTAGCTTTTTACTTGAAGATACAAATACAGACGATTTAATTGTACGTTCTCATAAACGAAAAAAAATGATTATCGATAATTTATCATATGAATTGTTATCACCTGATTTCACAGGAAATTTAGCAACAGCAATTATGACTGTTCCGCCAAATACAGCTTCATCAGAAAATGTACTAGAACATAAGGGTGAAGAATTGGCATTTGTATTAGACGGAACAATTACATTGTATTTAAACGAAGAAGAGTACACTTTAGAAACTGGTGATAGTGTAAAAATACCCGCTTATTTAAAACATAAATGGGTAAATCAATTCGAGAAAAATGCAATCGTTTTATTTTCTGTTACTCCGCCGATTTTTTAATCTAAAATAAAAAAGATAGCCACGCATGGATATACTCCATATGTAGCTATCTTTTTACTTTTTCGGCACCAACAAAATTCCTAAACTAATAATAAAGAAGCTCATTATTTGCTGTATTGATAAACCAAATAAAACCGAGTGTTGTTCACTAATAAGCGAAATAATAATATGAGCAACACCCTCAACTATTAGAAAAACACTTATGTTCTTTCCATTTCCGAGTCTTTCATTTTTCATCCATAACAAGCCCATTATACAAAGGGCAAGAATGATCTCGTATGCGAAAATGGGGTGATATAAAAATTTAGATTCATATACTTTCACACCCCAAGGCAGTGTCGTTTGTACGCCTACTTTTTGGTGGAATAGAAAATAGAAAACAATACTCATACATAGTGCAATAGGCAATGTATCAAGTAAAATACGAAGCGAAAATTGCTCCTTTTTACTTTTCCAAACAATGTATGCACCCGCAATTACACATCCTACTATCATATGCTCCATACTTCCTATAGCTAATAATGCTTGCACTGGCGACCTAAAAGCCCATACTGGATTTAAAAACGCCGGTGCAAATTTCCATACAAATACGATGATAAGAAAGGCATTTGTTACTGCATCCATCATTTTTTCATATGGTACACTTTCGTTCTTCATCTTTCTTTTCATCAACATAAATCCAAATAGACTTCCAATGATAAGAGATACGGGTTGTAACCTCACGATCCACTCCATTAATACAAAATCACCTTAATTCTCAATTAATTTCTTAAATTTCTCTTCTAATTGATCCGGAGGTAATACACCTCGTACTTGCTCTACGATAATTCCATCTTTATCAACAAAAAATGTCGTTGGTAACGAGAATACTTTATAATCTAATCCAGCTACTCCATCCATATCTAGTAAAACAGGAAACTTAAATCCGTGACGATCTGCAAATGCGCTCGCTTCTTGTACCGGATCTCCGATTGTTGCATTTACTGCAAAGATTTCAACGTCCTTTTTATATTTATCATACATTTGAACTAAGTCAGGTGCCTCCATTTCACATGGACCACACCACGATGCCCAAAAATTAATAAGATATGGCTTTCCTTTTGCATCATGTAACGAATGCAGCTTCCCGTCTAATCCTTTTAACGTTATGTTTGGCGCTTTAAATCCTACTTGTGGTAATACTTCTGTTTTTTGTAACTCCGCTTGTTTTGCTTTTCTTTCTTTCTCTTCTTTTTTTGTATTATAAAAGTTCACTCCGGCCCAAATTAGTGCCCCGGCCAGTATAATCGCAATTAGTTTCTTCACTTTTCTTCCTCCCCATTATTAAAAGCCTGTAAATCCACCGAATAGACGAATAAAGAATGCTGTAATTTTCGTCATTTGATTTGTATACAATAAAATTCCTGTTACAATCATCATTCCGCCGCCAATTTTCATCATGACATTGGCGTATGTAACGATCCATTTTACCTTCCCAATAAAGAATGCCATCACGAAAAACGGAACCGCAAACCCAAGAGTATATGCGGTAATATAAAGAAGTGCTCCTTCAGGATTCGTCGCACCAAGCATGAGTACAGCTGAAAATATCGGTCCAACACACGGCGTCCACCCCGCTGCATATGTCATACCGACTATAATCGAACGAATATATCCAGTCGATTTACTTTTATACTGCACCTTTTTCTCTGCCATAAGCCACTTAGGCTGAAACAAGCCTGTCATAAACAGTCCCATCAAAATAATAAAAATCCCACCAATTTGTTGAATCAATTTTTGGTTAGACGAAAATGTTATTCCAATCCAGCTTACCGATAAACCTAACGCATAAAATATAACCGAAAATCCGATCATAAAAAATACGGTATGCATAATCGCTGATTTTTGCATCATTCCACGATTTTCTTTTAAATCTTGAATAGACACACCTGTAATATATGATAAATAAGATGGATATAGCGGCAAAGAACATGGTGATACAAATGACAATACCCCTGCTCCAGCTACAAGCCAAATCGTTAAATCTGCTGCATTCATTTTATTCCCCCTAAAACACTACAAGGAGTAGTGTTAATTGTTAAAAAAAAGAGGCTATATGCACTCTCCGACAATAAGTACAACTGACATACAGAATAAACCTAATGTGACATATACTGAATTCGTATGTAACGGAATAGTAAGTTTAAAAACTTTTTCATGCAACACTTGCTCGATTCGTAAATTTATTGCTGTTTTGGCAAATGAAGCTGTCACACATCGATTTTCCATTGTCTTTATTTTAATTAATTTTAATAACGCGCTGCCTAACTCAAATTTAGATTTCATTTTTTGCATTGCATACTTATCTGCAGCTAACTCCTGATACACATGATAGCGCTGCAATAGCCCTTTTAATATCGGGATGTAAATCATTCCTTCTGCTAATAACGTAAAACAAAATAATTTTAATGGGTCTCGATTCGTTTGATGATATTCTTCATGAAAAATAATCGCATCCATTTCTTCCTCTGAAAACGTTTGAAGCATCCCTTCTGACATGACAACTTTCGGACGAAATAACCCAATTGTAAATGCCGCAACTTCCTCAGTCGGCAATATATATATTTGTTTTCCTTTTCGAATGAAAGGGATAAGTACTTTTTGTAACTTTTTACTATAGAAAAATTGTCGCCAAATTCTTTTGCACACGATGAATACAGTAAATAGTAAAAATCCAGCAATTATAATACGAATGAGCGATAATTCCTTCATATGTTGTTCTAACTGGAACAAGCAAAAATTCGAAAGAAAGAACGCCTTATTTTGAAACAGAAATGGATATGTAACGTAATACACTAACATACTGAAAAAAAGGGCACTAACAATGACTGCTAACAATACGATTTTACGCATTTGCCATTTCATTTCATTGATCCTCTTTTTTTAATTGATTCAATTTGTCTTCTAATTTTTTTATTAAAATCGGATCAACCTGTTCTAACTCGTCTAGCATATGATTTACAACTAAATCTCCAAATTCCCCCATCAATTCCTGTGTCATTTTCTTCGTTTGATTGGATAAGAATTCATCTTTTGTTTGCACCGCACGATATATACCACTTCTTTTCACAGTCTGTTTTTCTAAGTGTAATTTCTCTACTAACCTGTTCATAACTGTCATTACAGTATTAAAATTCACAGGTGATTCTTCACTTAGTTTCTGTTGCACTTCTTTAATCGTAGTACCGTCAGTAGACCAAACAATCTCCATAATCTTCGCTTCAAGTGGTCCAAAGAAATGGTTTAACCCTTGCTCATTTAACTTATAGTTTTGAGTAAACATCGTATAGCTCCTTTCACACTACGAATTGTAGTATAAATGAAATGAAAGGTCAAACGTAAATGCTATACACTAAAATTCACTCCCCCATTTCATTCACTGTAAACCTAACTTCTCTCCAAATGTTTCAAACAGATACTGCTCTAATATTTGCACACTAAACTTCTCATTACGCCCTAATGCAAATAATTCCCGATCTTTTGCTACGATCGTATCTAACGGAATAACGACATTATCCACTATTTTTGTAATTTCAATGATATTACTTTTTACATTTACCTCTGTTTTAAATTCAACATTTTCTAATACGATATGTGAACGTCTTCCTGATGTAAAAAAAGTAAAGTTAGGATTTTTAACAACACCAATTTCAGCTTCTAATGCATATAAGTAGTGAAAAATTATATCTCTATGTCCATCTTTTATTATTTTTTCATCCTTCTCATCATCTAAGTATTCTTTCACCTTCGCTGCAAACTCAAATCGAAAATCCACCTTTTTCACACTCCCTCTCTGTATTTTTATATTAAATAAATATATTGAAATAATTTTACCATATTGTAATACAAGTTCCTATTAAAAGTAAAAAAACGATTTGTGAAATCTCTATTATTTCCGGTTCCTTTTGAAAGTATAAACACTAATTCAATTTGAATTAATGCCTCGTTATATCCATTTAAACATATTGTTTCCATATTTTGAAACGATAGTATGAAATGTTATATATTGATAAATTGTTTCTAATTCATTTTACTATATAGTTATCACCACCTTTACTATTCCGATATATTGAAACTGCATTTTCTACTTATTCATTACATGACAGAAGGAATGTAACTCTCTTTTATCGAATTTTTATATAACGAAAATGATTAGGTGGTGCTTTACTATGAATTTAGCTGTCATTGGTGGCGGTGATTTACAAGATTCCAATCACTCGCCTATTAATGAGCGACTTATAGAATTAACAAATAAACAGTATCCAAACGTATTATTCATTCCTACAGCTAGTCATGATGATGAAAACTATATAAAATTATTTTTAGACACGTTTGAAAAACAATTACACTGTGAAGTACAAATTTTACGCACTATAACCGATACACCTTCTAAATATGAAATAGACGAAATGATTCAATCAGCTGATTTAATTTATCTCGGTGGCGGGAACTATATTCACATGCTTACAGAATGGAAAGAACATAAACTAGATGAGAAATTATTATATGCTTTGCAGCAAGGAACGCTCATTGCAGGGTATAGCGCTGGTGCTATGTGCTGGTTCACTTCTAGCATTCGATCAGATTATGAAGGCTCTGGTTATATAGAAAGCAACGGCTGGGGGATTGTGAACAAAAGGTTTTGCCCACATTATAATCAATTAAATAGAATGAACGCCTTCCATTCCTTTTTACAAAACCATCAAGGTAATATAGAAGGAATTGCACTAGAGGATAATTGTGCTCTATATATTACAGAAGAATCTTTTGAAATCATCGGTGAACCTGAAAAAGCGTGGGAATTTTATATGAGTGATAACAAACTTATTAGACAACATTTTGATATTACTTTAAAAAGCTATTTATAAACTTACACTTACAAAAAGTGTCCCTAAGTATAATAACTTAGGGACACTTGCATGATTTAACTCACTAATCGTGTAATTCGTTTCTTCTGCCATGAAAGCTTATAATATGCATACTGTAAAATTAAGCTGACAATAAATGCCGCTGGGTATCCAATCCATATCCCTTCTATGCCAAGACTTGTATGGTAAGAAAGGTAATACGCTACAGGTACTTCAACAAGCCAAATTGAAACGACGCCAATAACAGTTGGCCATAATACTGTACCGCTTGCTCGCATTGTCGCACTAATAATTTGCGCATGACCGAAAATTAAATAACTCCATAATGTGATCATAACTAGGCTATGAGCAATTTCAATTGTAGTTTGACTCGTTAAAAATAGTGCTAGAATGTCTCTTGAGAATAAGTAAATAAGAGATATTAACACACCACCGATGACGTAGTTCATAATAATTCCGGCCTTCACAACTTTCTGCAATCGATCAAATTGGTTTGCACCAATTGATTGTGCAGCAAAAATGGAAACTGTAATACCGAGACTAACAGCTGGCATTTGTACATAACTTGCAACTTGGTTCACAACTCCATAAGCTGCTGTTGCATCCGAACCGTAACGATTTACAAACGCGATTACCGCAATTTCTGATAATGAAACTAATATCATATTAATACTCGCTGGAATACCGAGTCGTAGTAATAGCTTTAATAAACCCCAATCCATTCGAAGATATTTCCTTACCGTACTATCTAATTGTAGTGGGTGATTTTTTTTCTTTAAATACACTAACATGACAATAAACGTAATAACTGTAGAAATAACAGAAGCATAGGCTGCTCCATACACATCTAATTTCGGAGCTCCTAACCATCCAAAAATAAGAATTGGTAATAAGATCATATTTAGCGCTGTACTTACAATTAAAAAGTAAAATGGCGTTTTAGAATCTCCTGTACCTCTCATAAACGTTGTGTATGCAAAATATAAAAATAAGACTGGCATCGATATAAATAAAATACGCGCATAATGAACACTTATATCAATAATATTTTCTGGCGTTCCCATAAGGCGCATAATGTCCAGCGCAAAAATACTACCTATTATCGCCAACACAACTCCAATAATAAAGGTAAATGTCAGTGTCGTACCAACGATAGCTTTTAAACGATCTTCGTTTTTAGCTCCAAACGCCTGACCAATTAAAATCGAACTACCTGAACCAATACCAATTACAAATGAAACGAGTAAGAAAAATAGTGGGAAGAATGCTGATATGGCTGCTAAATCATTCACTCCAAGCCACCTTCCTACTACTACCATACCGAATAATTGTCCAATCGATTGTAATACATTGCTTAATAGTAACGGTACTAAAAACATGGACATCGATTTCCAAATCGGTTTACTCTCACTTTCTAGCTTTTGTGACTCCGCACCTTCTTTATTGTTATCTGTAGGTGGTTTCAAATTTCATTTCTCCTTTTATTAAAAATCTGTTTTCAACTTCTACCTCTTTGTATAGTTGTTATAATAATGTGCTTCTATTCATTTTCTTTTCTGTATTATTATAACTTCACCCAATATTCGCTTCCATCAGCTGTTCTATCTAAAAACCCGTATTCGATTAAATATCTTCTTAAAGTTACAAAATCTGGGTAAATACTTTCTATAATCGTATTTACTTCTTTTTCAGTGTACTTTTTATTACTATCAAACTTCGTCACTAAATGGCGTAATATAATTAATTTACGCTTTTGCTTTTTCGGGAATTTAGAAAGTGGTCCATCTAATCCTTTTGTAAAATGCGCTTTTAATACTTCATCATTTTCTTCTTCCGTAATATTGTAGCGATCATCTACCATCGTTGCGGTTCTATGAATCGGTACAAATTTCGTTTGTACTTTTGCTTTTTCTTCTGACAGTTCCATTAACGCTAAAAACACTTTCGCTTGCTTCATTTTCTCTCGAAGTGTAAATCGATGATTTCGAATGGTTGAGGTACTTCCACCATCCATCTCTTTTACAATCTCTTTATCATTCAGCCCCATATGGAAAAACTGAACCATTTTCTTTTGCAAATCAGTTAAACCAGTGTACTTCTTATCAAGGTTTAATAAATAATCAAACATAGATGTATGTTCATTTTGCACATGCAATTGTACAAACTTCTCTGCTTCATACAAAACTTGATTATCTTGATAAATTACACCCTTAATAAACACTTCGCCACAAGCTAAACAAATATACTCTTCTGCTTCCGCTTCAAATACATACCCTTTCTTCAATTGCTCAACCGAAGCATCCCAAAACTTCTCTGAAATATCACTCATACTAAACACCCCTTTAAAACGTTTGTTTAAAAACAAACAAATTTCAATAACGTTTACTATCACTTCATCATCTTAACATAACATAAATAAACATTTCAACATTTCGTTTACCCATTTTACAAACTTTTATAAAAACGTCTATTAAAAGGGTTTAATACAATGAAAAGCGAATGCGTTTATGTAAATTCATTTTATAGGATGTGAAATATGCTATTCAATATTTAAATGATAAAGAACTGATTAAACAGCGGACCGGTATTCACTCATTTCAAAACTTCAGCATTCAATTGTAAATACAAAAAAGGTGTTTCCGTATAAGAAAACACCTTTTACCTTCTATAATATTCTATTTATAATCTCTACTAACACTTTACTTGTCTGTACGAATATATTCTTTCGATTTTCAACAAATGTATTAGCGCAACTCCCCATAATCATCATACAACTAATTATGACTAACGCTACCTTTCTATTCTTGTAAGTCACTTCATACCTCTCCACTATTACAAAATTCCATTTAAATTTATCCCACTTTAATGGGCAGTAAGACCCCCACCTCAAAATGCAGCGAAAGCAAAGAAGTTAGGTGGGGGATGAAGAAAACCCCACTGATTAAAGTTTCACTTTATCCCATCAGGAAATTTTACATGAATAATAAAACGTGTGAATATGCAATTATGCATATTCACACGTTTTATTACGATGTTATGATTTAATTTAGTTAGAGTACACGTAAACCGAGGTGACTAACTTGAAATTCCAAGCGAAAAAGAATCCATTTCACGTCATTTTTATTACATTATTTATCACTATTTTTCTCGTTTCGCTATTCTTCCAAAATGAAAATTCTATTTTTTTCACTCTTATGATGCTATTAAATATCGTAAATCTTTCTTCATTCTATCTCTCTCACTACAACGTAACGGAATCATCTCTTATCGTAAAACATGGTTTCATATTGCATACTGAAATTCCATTTGAAGATATTCGCCACATTAAATACTCTGGTAAAAAACTTCATTCAAAGAAATGGACTAGACAACAATTAGAAATCCATTACAATTTATTTGACTCAGTAACAGCTTTTGTACCCCAAGAAGAAGAAAAGTTCATGTCACTCTTAAAAGAAAACTGTCCACATATGAAAGTATTGAATATGCCTGCTAACAAATAATATATTTTGGTACTTGCAGTAATACAAATAGAAAAGATAAATATTAAAGAAGCCAAGACTCTATGATAAGAATCTTGGCTTTGTCTATTATTCTTTCGGAGCAATCATTTTTTTCGGATCGACAATTTCATCGAATTGTTCTTCTGTTAGTAGTCCAGATTGCATTGCTGCTTCTTTTAGCGTTAACCCTTCTTTATGAGCATGCTTCGCAATTTTCGCTGCATTTTCATATCCGATATGCGGGTTTAATGCTGTAACAAGCATTAAGGAACGATTCACATTCTCTTTAATTACTTCTTCATCTGCTTCAATACCAACTGCACAATTATCATTAAATGAAACAATTGCATCTGCTAATAAGTGAGCAGATTGTAAGAAGTTATATGCAATAACAGGTTTAAATACATTTAACTCAAAATTGCCTTGGCTCGCTGCAAATCCGATTGTTGCGTCATTTCCCATTACTTGTGCTACAACCATCGTTAACGCTTCACTTTGCGTTGGATTTACTTTACCTGGCATAATAGAGCTTCCTGGCTCATTTGCTGGAATAATAATTTCTCCTAGCCCACTACGTGGACCACTTGCTAGCCAGCGCACATCGTTAGCGATTTTCATTAAATCAGCTGCTAATGCTTTTAACGCACCATGCGTATATACAACTTCATCATGGCTCGTTAATGCATGGAACTTATTTGGTGCAGAAATAAATTGCTTACCTGTAAATTGGCTTATTTCCTCTGACACCATCTCACCAAATTTAGGATGAGCATTAATGCCTGTTCCAACTGCAGTACCACCAATTGCAAGCTCTTTCATATATGTATTGCTCTCAGCAATCATACGCTCTGTTTTTTCAAGCATACGGTGCCATCCGCTAATTTCTTGTCCTAATGTTAACGGTGTTGCATCTTGTAAATGTGTACGACCAATTTTTATAATATGTTCAAATGCAGTTACTTTTTCTGCTAACGTATCTTTTAATTTCGTAATTGCTGGTAATACGTGATTTTCTACTGCGATTACACATGCTACATGAAGCGCAGTTGGAAAAGTATCATTTGAACTTTGAGACATATTCACATCATCGTTCGGATGAATATGTACGTCAGATCCCTTCTCTTTTAAAATTTGATTCCCACGGTTCGCAATTACTTCATTCACATTCATGTTTGACTGTGTACCGCTACCAGTTTGCCATACGACAAGTGGAAAATGTTCATTCCATTTCCCTGCAATCACTTCGTCAGCTGCTGCCACAATTGCTTCTGCTTTTTCTTCTGATAGCTTTCCTAACTTTTGATTGGTAAGTGCTGCACTCTTCTTTAAAATGGCAAATGCTTTTACAATTTCAAGCGGCATTTGCTCTGTTCCAATCGGGAAGTTTTCTTTACTACGTTGCGTTTGTGCTGCCCATAATTTATCAGCTGGAACTTTAATTTCTCCTAATGTATCTCTTTCAATTCTGTACTCCATTTTTTCATCCCCTTGAAAATAAAATACCTACATCTCTTATAATAACAGACTTTCTCTTAAATGATAAGAATTCTCATTCGTATATGTAGATATTCTATACTTATTTTTAAAAATTCCTCTTGACCTAAACTTAAGTTTAGGCTGTATCCTTTCCTTTGTAACCTACTATAACACTACTGGAGGAATTCAACATGAAAAAATATGCTTTCATAACAGGTGCAAATAAGGGAATTGGATATGAACTTGTTCGTCAATTAGCAGAAAAAGATTATCACGTATTTTTAGGTGCTCGTAATAAACAACTTGGACAACAAGCTGTAGAATCTTTACATGTATCAAACGTTTCCTATATTCAAGTAGATATTTCAAGTTCACAATCCATTCAAGAAGCAATCAAGAAAATCCATGAAACGACTGACCACTTAGATTTATTAATCAATAACGCAGGCATAGCACTAGACTTTCATACGCTACCTAGTGAATTAAATATTGAAACTTTACGTCAAGGATTTGAAGTTAACTTTTTTGGAACATTCCAAATGGTGCAAGCCTTTTTACCATTATTAAAGAAATCAAGCAATAGTAAAATTATCAATGTAACAACTGACATGGCTTCCTTAAAAATGTTTGCTAACGGTGAAACACATCCAATTAATGCGTTAGGGTATAATTCCTCAAAAACAGCTATTAATGCTTTAACATTAGCTTTTAGTAAAGAATTTAGTACTAGCGGTCCAGAGGTTTTTGGAGTAACTCCCGGTTTTACAACTACTGACCTTAATGGCAATTCGCCAGGTGGCCATACGACCAATGAAAGTGCTAAAATTATTATTAAATATGCATTAAGTGAAACAAACTATAATGGTAAAATACTAAATAAAAATGGCATTATACCTTGGTAGTAAAAGGATGAATTCTATGTATTATACGATTGGTCAAGTCGCTAAAATGCACCACTTAACTATTTCTCAAATACGCTATTACGATAAACAAGGACTGTTCCCTTTTCTTAAAAGAAATGAAAAAGGTGATCGAGTTTTTGACGAAGAAGCGCTGAAATATTTAGAGATGATTTTATGTTTAAAAAACACCGGTATGCCGATCCAAAAAATAAAACAATTTATCGACTGGTCTATGGAGGGCGAATCTACAATCCTTAGGCAGTTGGAATTAATGCAACAACAGGAAACTAACGTCTTACAACTCATTCAAGACACTGAAAAAAACTTAAAAAAGATACAACAAAAAATTGCAAAATATAAGGACGAGATAACTTCTTCAACTCCAATTACAAAATAAAAAATCACCTTCTACATGTTGTAGAAGGTGATTTTTTATTTTATGATGCTTGCTTTCCTTTATCGACATCATCTACATACCAAATAAATTTGCCTGTATATCCGTAAATAACCGCTAAAATTAAAGATACGAAGCTTAACCACATAAATGGAACGTATGAGAACGTTGCTACACCTAAAATACCAGCCATAAAAATACCATTATCAGACCATGGAACCATACCTGAAGTTAACGTTCCACCTACTTCTGAGTTACGCGCTAATACACGTCGGTCTATTTTTAATTTATCATAGCTATCTTCCATAATTTTCGGTGTTAAAATTAGTGATACATACATTGCACAACCAAATATATTCGCTAAGAATGCCACGATTAATGTAGACAATGTTACATTACCTGCAGAATTTAATTTCTTCTCGAATTTTGATACGATTACCTTTAAAACACCTAGTTTTTCAAGTAATCCACCAAATCCTAAACCGAAAATAATAACGGCTACTGATCCAAGCATACCGTTAATTCCACCACGGTTTAATAACTTGTCCACAAATTCAACACCAGATTGAATTGAGAATCCGTTATACGCTGTTCCAATCGCCTCTCCAAAGTTCATTCCTTGGAAAAGAGTTGCCCAAATTGCACCAATTAAAGCTCCCATTGCAATTGTTGGCATAGACGGTCTCTTCAGTGCTAATAGAACAATAACAATAACCGCTGGAACAAGCATCCATATTTTAATATCAAATTGCTTTAATAAAGCTTCTTTTAAAAACTCTACTCGATTTAAATCTACATTATCGCCGCCATACATCCAACCAGCTACAGTAAACATAATGCTAGTAATAATGTAAGCCGGAACATCTAATACGAGCATAGCTCGAACGTGAGCAATAACATCTACTTTTGCCATAGAAGCTGCAAGAACGGTACTATCAGAAAGTGGTGATAATTTGTCGCCAAAATACGCTCCTGAAAGAACTGCACCCGCAACAAGTGGAAGTGGTAATCCAAGCCCTTCACCAATCGCCATCATGGCAATACCTGCTGTTCCAACTGTTCCCCATGATGTTCCTGTTGCGATAGAAGTGATCGAACAAATAATTAATGTTGCTAATAGGAATATGCTAGGGTGAATAAACTCTAATCCATAATAGATTAATGTTGGTACTACGCCACCAGCAATCCATGTTCCAATTAAAGCACCTACTGCAACTAAAATCAGTATTGCTTCTAATCCGTTAGAAATCCCTTTCGTAATTGCATCTTGCAATTCTTGATAACGAAATCCTAATCTTAATCCAAGCGCAATTACTAAAAACCATGAAATAAATAGCGCTAATTGAATTGGGAGATCAAAAATCGTTTGGAAGGAAAAGACAACAGCAAGAAATAGTAATAAAAGAACTATGATTTCTAGCATCGATGGTAATCTTACACTTTTCATTTTTTTCTCTCCTTACAAGTCGATAACATGACGTGTGTCGTCTTACATGTATGTAATATACAATTAGCGAAGACAAAACAAAATTTTCATATTATTTCGATTTATTTTTCCAGTATAATATAACACCTTTTCTATTGTAAAAGTAGATGTTACTTTTCGCAATGGAAAATATAAAAAATGTTACATTTTTATATAGAACAATCAAAAATAACTTTTTTAATATTTGCCACAACAAATTTTTCACTATTATCCTCACCTTTTAGATACTACCATTTTTATCCATAAAAAAGCACACATCATTAAAATGATGCATGCTCCACTTTTATTTATACATATTTTGTATTTCTTCTTTATTTTTAAGTATCCCCTCAAACTTATCGCTACAACCTTTCGGAAATAACACGCCGAGCCCATATGAATGCTCAAACTGAAAATGAGGGTACTTCGCCTTGACCTCATCCCAAAATTTATACACGCCGAAGTTTCGATCTTTCACCTCAATATCATGAAATAATACGATACCGTTATTCGCAAGTTTTGGTAACCATGTTTTATAATCATGAGAAACTGCTTCATACGTATGATAGCCATCAATATGCAACAAATTTATCGTCCCATCTTGAAATTGATCAACGGCCTCATCAAAAGTAGATCGAATTAAATTACCTATATTTGGATAACTCATTTTCACCACTTTATCTACAATTTGGAAAACACCTTCTCCATATGGACCTGTATGCCCGTCTCCTGTCCAAGTATCTACAGCAAAACATTTTGTAGATAATCCCCCATCCTTTACCCCTTGACAAAAACTGAAAAAAGAAGCGCCTAGATGTGTCCCTAGCTCAACTAATATTTCTGGTTTTTCAAATCTTACTAAATCGTATGCGAACTCCAAATGTCCAAGCCACGCAGTATTCGCACGAATAAATGGACTAAAATTATCAAATTCAAATGTTGGTTTATGAGTAACCCAGTTCATCGCGTATCTCCTTCTACACATATTTTTAACAAACCAAATTACTCTTATCTTTATTTTTTTATCGTCATGATTATGATTCTATTTCATGAAAATATGAAGAATTCATTCTTTTTTATTGTGGTAAAGCATCATATACATATGGATCTGTTGGCTTATTGATTTTCTCCACTTTGTTTACTTTTACGAGTGGAAATAGCATTCCTTTATATGTCGTTTCGTCCAACAAACCTGTTATTTTCACCCATGTTTCCTGTGGGAGCTTTTTTACGTTTTCCCCTGCAACAATCATCCCCCAGATAGATGCATCCGCAATACAACAAGTTATGCCGTATCGCGCCACTACCGCTTTATCACCCGTCACATCCTTATCATTATAGATAAATCCTGAGAATGTAATTTCTTTCCCTTTAAACCCTTTTACATCTTGGCCAATTGTACTCATTGTTTGAACATAATCCTTATCCTCTACTTGTATTTTTCGTTGTCCTAACATACTTTTTTCTAATTGCTCTTCCACTTGATCTGTCACTTTTAAATTCGAGGTTTCATCTTGATCAACTAATATTTCTTTCCAATGAGAATTTGCCTGTATTCCCTCTTTTTCCTTCTTTTCCATACTTCTTGCCTGTACACTTTGAGTCATACCCCTTTTTCCCGCTAAACTTCCGTCAATGGTTACACTTCCAAATAGAAAAGCACAAACAATCGGAACAACAAATAAAACATATACAAAGAAACTTTTCATCCCTGATTTTAATGCTGTATGATGCTTACAACAATTACAATCATCCTGTTTTTCTCTCCCATCTCTCCAAACTTGTAAAGAACCAAGAAGTAAAATCACTACAAAAGCTATATACGTAAATTTAATCATTTTTGGAGCGATAAAATTATAAATGTTGCCTGTTACAAGTAGTTTAAATAAGAGCATTGCTAAACCAATTAAAATAATGCCACGAATATAGCGATGATAAGCTTTCTGTTCCTCCACTTTCTCCCACCTCCTATAACGTTGTAATTTGCACGATTGTGTACACCGATAAAATAATAATTCCAATCAAAAAGAATACAAATCTCTTTTGAAAATAAGCAAATAGCATCAATGTATTTTTCATATCAAGCATAGGTCCAAACACAAGAAATGCGAGAAGTGCTTTTACAGAGAAAATATGTCCAAAAGATGCCGCTATAAATGCATCAGCCGCTGAGCAAATGGATAAAACATAACCAAATCCCATCATAATAATTGGGGCAATTATTTCGTTATGTGCTACTGCATCAAGTACATTTCGATCAAAAAACGTTTGAAATACACTCGCAAAAAAAGCACCAATCAATAAATATTTACCTGTATCAAAAAACTCATCTACAGTGTGATTCACAACATTCCCCCAGCCCTTTTTTTCTTTTTTTTGAGCCGAATCCTCTATATCTTTTAAAATATTTTTCCCGCGATAGAAATAATACACAATTAGCCCTACTAATAACGCCACACAAATTGTTATCCCAAAGCGTGCATATACAACTACATCATTTTTTTGAAATGCATATACAGTAGATAAAAGAACAATCGGATTCATAATAGGTGCACTCAATAAAATTACAATTCCTACATGAAGAGGGAGTCCTTTTTGAATAAGTCTTCTTACGATTGGAATAATGACACATTCACACATCGGAAAAATGATTCCGACAAATACCGCTGGAATCATTGCAATAACCTGTGATTTCGGCATTACTTTATGAATCATATCTTCCGTCACAAACACTTGAATGAGAGAAGAAAAAATTACGCCTAATAAAATAAAAGGTATTGCTTCGAATATAATACTTAAAAATACGGTATTCACATTCAACCATTCTTTTGGCATACTTTTGTGCAAATTTGCTAGACTTGTAAAATCTACAAAAAATAATAAAAAAAGAATTAATAGCAATAAGGGCTATTCCTATTAATTCTTTTGAAACCCTATTAAAGACCAACATTATCCCTCCCACTTTATTCATATTAAATCGTATACTTGTCCAAATGCCCTACACTACTACAGCACAAATTTTATAGTCTATTCCTATTCTTAAATCGTAATCATTATGATTTATTATTGATTTTTTCTTTTTTATCACTTAATATAAAACGTAATCATTACGATTTGAAGGAGAGATTATTTTATGAAAAAAGTACCTATCACTGTATTAAGTGGTTTTCTAGGAGCTGGAAAGACCACCCTACTACATCATATTTTGGCTAATAAGAGCAACTTAAAAGTGGCTGTTATCGTTAATGATATGAGTGAAATAAATATTGATGCGTTGCTTATAAAAAAAGGTGGGTTTTCACGTACGGAAGAGAAATTAGTAGAAATTCAAAATGGTTGTATCTGTTGTACACTACGAGAAGATTTAATGATAGAAGTGAGTCGGCTTGTTGAAAACGGTGATATTGACTATATAGTTATTGAATCTTCAGGTATAAGTGAGCCGATTCCAGTTGCCCAAACATTTACTTATACTGACGAAGTACTTAATATCGATTTAACGAAAAATTGTCACCTCGATACGATGGTTACAGTTGTAGATGCAAATACATTTTGGGATGATTTTGCAAATGGTGAAAGTTTATTAGACCGTAAACAGGCTATCGATGAAAATGATACTCGAGAAGTTATTGATTTACTAATAGACCAAATTGAATTTGCGAATGTCATTATTCTTAATAAAATTGATTTAATAAAAAAAGAAGATAGGATAGAACTTCATCATTTACTACAAAAATTAAATCCCGGTGCAAAAATTATTGAAGCTTCATTTAGCAACGTACCATTGCAAGAAATTTTAAATACAAATTTATTCAATTATGAGGAAGCGAGTCAATCGGCGGGCTGGATGCAAGAACTAAATAGTGAACATCATACACCCGAAACTGAAGAATATGGTATCAATTCCTTTGTGTACCGTCGGAAATCCCCTTTCCATCCTGAACGCCTTATGAATTGGCTAAAAAAATGGCCTGTAGATGTTGTACGAGCGAAAGGCTTTTTCTGGCTCGCATCTCGTAATAATATGATTGGGCTTCTATCTCAAGCAGGTTCCTCTATTACAATTCAAGGAGCTGGTGAATGGATAGCGGCATTACCTGAAACTGAAAGAAATCAAATTATTACAGAAGAACCCGAAGTATTGAAAAACTGGAACGAGCGATATGGAGATCGAATAACTGAGCTCGTATTTATCGGTATTGATATGAATCGTTCTGTGATTGAACAATCATTAGATGATTGTCTATTAACAGAAAAGGAAATGGAACAAAACTGGAATACATTTGTTGATCCCATTCCGGCTTTTACTTACACTTCATAATCTAAAATAAAAAAGGCTTCCGTCAATAGAAGCCTTTTTTATTTTATCGTTCTCTTAATTAACAAACTTTCTTTAATTTGAATAACAACTTCACATCAAGTAAGAAATTTCAGTTTATTTTTTATACACTTTGTGATATATTGCATAATGTATCCAATATATATTTTGAAAGGAAGAGTAAATACCTTATGGATCCAAATCGTTTAAAAGGAATCATTATGGTTGTAATTGGTGCTTGTTTATGGGGATTATCCGGAACAGCTGCACAACAACTTTTTCAATATGAACATGTTTCTACTGAATGGTTAGTTACAATCCGATTGCTTATATCAGGCGTTATCTTACTCATTATTTCATCATTCGGAACGAGAAAAAAAGAAATATTCGGCATATGGAAACAAAGATCTGATGCTACTAAAATGATATTGTTTGGCCTATTCGGCATGCTTGCTGTACAGTACACGTACTTCGCTTCTATTAAAGAAGGAAATGCTGCTGTCGCAACATTATTGCAATATTTAGCTCCTATATTTATTACTGTATACTTACTTTTCAAATGGAACGTTCGTCCATCAAAAATTGATTTCATTTCAATTGCTCTTTCATTAGTAGGCACTTTCCTCTTACTGACAAACGGGTCTATACATAACTTAGCTGTTTCTACACCAGCTATCGTTTGGGGAATTTTATCTGGATTATCTCTTGCTTTTTATAGTTTATACTCAAAGGGATTACTAGATAGATGGTCTTCCTCAGTTATCGTTGGGTGGGGCATGATTATTGGAGGTATTGGTGTAACGATTGTACACTTTATTTCTACGAAAGAATTCATTTTATTATCAACGATGAAATATGTAAAACTAAATACCTTACCACTTATCACATTTGTCATCATTTTTGGGACACTTATTGCTTTTTATTTATACTTAGACAGCATACGATACCTGACTCCGAAAGAAACGACATTATTCGGATGTACTGAACCACTCGCAGCTATTATTTCTTCTGTACTTATATTACATGTACCGTTTCAATCTTTTCAGTTATTAGGGGCTTTTTGTGTCATTGTAATGGTACTCATTTTAAGTCAAAAACCGGATGAAGGGAAACCAAAATTAAAGTTTGTTCATGAGAAAAAGGAAAATATACAATGAAAGGATGGAATTCACAATGCCTATCCCTCAAAATTATAAAAAACAAGGAAGAGTTTCGGCAAAATCACTCGTTTTAAATCAACTACAAGATTGGATTATTGAAGGTGTACTGCAGCCTGACGAAAAAATTAATGATGGGGAATTGGCTGAAGCACTAGGAGTAAGTAGAACACCTGTAAGAGAAGCACTTCAAATATTAGAACTTTCTGGATTGGTGGAAATGGTACCTGGGCAAAAAACAAAAATTGCTCCTATTAAGTTAGACGACATTCCGATTATTTATGAGACGATGGCTGGTCTTCACTCTATTATAGGAAAGCAAGCACTTCAAAATATTACAGACGCTGACTTGAAACTACTTTCTGAAATAAATGATGATTTTCAGCGCTCTATAGAAAAGAAAAACGCAAAACAAGCATTACAACTAGATATACAATTTCACAATACAATTTCTTCTATTGCTAAAAATCAATATATTGAGCCCTTTCTAGCAAATATGCAACTTCACGTTTTACGTCTTGAATACTTGTTTTTCCAAAACTTTGTTCCAGCAAGTCAATCTATTGAAGAACATCACTCAATCATTCAAGCACTGCAAAAGAAGGATGAAAAACAAATGGAACAAATGATGTCTCAAAACTGGCTCCGTCCAATGAAAGAAATATCAAAAATAATTTCTACGAAATAATAAAAGGTAAGCTGGTTACATAAAATCGTAACCAGCTCACCTTTTATTAATCTATATAGCTACGCCTGAATATCTGCATAATCTTCCATATCTTCGTACTCTTTTTCCAATTCCTCTAAAGACAGCTCGTATAATTGTCGGTCGCGAATTTTAAACACACCTGCTCCAATTAACTCATCAATTAAATGCCTCTTACGATTTTCAACAGCAAAACGGAGTTGACTACTCATCTTTTAAAAAACTCCTTTCTACGATCATTGAAAATGATAATCTCTATCAATTACCACTTTTGATTATAAAAGATGACTCGTTATAAGTAAAGTAATTTCATGAAATATTTACCTTACAAAGTATTTGTGGCCACATTATATATATGTATGCCGCGCGAAAAATGTTATGACACTTTTTCTTATCCTTTTTCTTTCATACTTTGCAAGTTGTCTCACTATGATTAAATTCACCATCTATCTCTACTTGAATGGTGACATGTTCTACATGAAACTTTTCCTTTAATACATCCGTAGCCTCTTTTAGTACACTTTGCGTTTCATTACCTTTAATAATCAAATGGCAAGTTAATACTTGAAAATCAGATGTGACAGACCATATATGCAAATCATGAATTTCTTTTACAACCGTAATATTTAATAATGTACTTTTTACCTCTTCAACATTTATATGCTGTGGTGCACCTTCCATTAATATATGGACCGTATCACGTGTTACACGCCATCCACTAATAATGACTAAAATGGACACAAGAATACTAGCAATCGCATCTGCAGCAGTCCACCCGAAAAATTTAATACATAGCGCTGCAATAATCGCTCCAACTGACCCTAATAGATCGCCTAATACGTGTAAGAAAGCACTTCTTAAATTTAAATTCCCCTTCACATCTCCGCCTCTCATTAATATCCAAGCTGATAAAATATTAATAAGCAGACCAAGTACAGCAATAATGAGCATCCCATTACTAGCAATCTCAACTGGTTCTGTAAAACGGCGAATTGCTTCAATGAAAATGTATACTGAAATGACTATAAGAACGACACCGTTGCATAATGCTGCTAACATTTCGACTCTCTTATACCCGTATGTTTTCGCAGCTGTTGCTGTTTTTTCTCCAAGCATAAACGCAAGTAAACTTAAAGCTAAAGATACCGCATCACTTAACATATGCCCCGCATCAGATAATAGTGCTAAACTATTTGTTGCAAATCCGCCAATTACTTCAGCAATCATAAAACTTGTCGTTAATACGAAAGCGATTAGCAGCGCCTTTTTATTATTAGAATGACCGTGATCATGTGAATGTCCCATACCAATACTCCTTTAAGTGCAATATCTGTATGTTAGTATGAAACAAACTCCCCATCTTTATCCCGCATCAACGCCCGATTGGTGAAAGCTTATAATCAGTAGGGATGCCACACGCTGATTAAAGTTTCACTTTATCCCAATTCCTCTGTATACACACTTCGCTATTTTTCAAACAAGTCCTTTTTCTCAAATAAAAACAAGACTACTTCTTTTTTATTTTCATATTGTTTACTAAGGAAAGAATTTTTAAGGAGGGGACGAAATTGAAAAGATTATTTCTCTGTATGGAACGTGAACTTATTGTTGTAAAAGAACGCTACATTAACTATGAAGTATCCTATCACTTACAAAATATGCAACCTACCTGTATCGCTGTTGACCCGTTTCAACAAAACCGTGTATATTGCGGTACATTTGGACGAGGCTTATGGTTAAGCGACGATGGCGGAGATTCGTGGAAACCAATTGGAGATTCATATCGTTACTTTGATTTTCCAAATGAAGATGGTATTTTACATTCTTCGATCACTTCTATTACGATAAGCCCTAATGAACAAGTTAACGGATATGGCGTCGTTTATGTAGGAACAGAACCTAGTGCTTTATTCCGTTCGGAAAATGGTGGTGAAACGTGGACTGAACTTAAAAATATGAAATCATTATTATCTTCTTATACGTGGGCTTTCCCGCCTAGACCGTTTACCCATCACGTACGCTGGATTACAGTTGATCCAAATAATCCAAATACAATCCATGTTTCAATTGAAGCTGGTGCTGTTATTCAAAGTAATGATAGAGGGCATACATGGATGGATAAAAAATTCGGTGCTCCTATCGATGCTCATCAATTGCTTATGCACCCAGAAGCTCCAAATCGCCTTTATGCATCATGTGGTGACGGATTTATGGGCGGACCTGATCGCGCATACCTCGAAAGTTATAACAGTGGAAACAGCTGGATCTCATGCAGCGAAGGACTTGAACATCATTATTTATACAGCATGGCTATCGATCCAGCTGATTGTGATACAATTCTCGTTTCTGCCGCACCAAGCGCTGATCTCGCTCATCACCGTATTCCTTATGAATCTTATATTTATCGTAAAACGAAAGATACTCCGTTCCAGCAAGTACAGCAAGGTCTACCATCAGCAATCGGTACAGTCATTTCAATGTTTGCGACAAATCCAGCAGAACCACATACGTTTTACACTTTAAATAACACTGGCGTGTTTCAATCCACAGATAGCGGCGAATCGTGGGAACAACTAAATATTCCTTGGAAAGATGAATATAAAACGCAACATCCGCATGCTTTACTTGTTACTAGTTCTTAAGGAGAAAAAGACTGCCTAATCGTTTTAGGCAGTCTTTCTTTTATTTCTTTAAATCAATTACGATATCATCTAACACTATATCTTTACTCTTCGCTTCTTTTTTCAGCACTTCAATTTTCTTCTCGATTCCATTAATAAACTCCACTCCACCAAAGTTTTCTGGTGTATGAACTCTTAAATGAACACGCGGTGTAACGATAAGCTTTGTTGCATTTTCGTTCAATTTTTGGAATGTAGTACTCCAACTACTTTTATGTGGCTCCGCTACTGTACTGCTTCCACCATTTCCTTCACCTGCATATTTATTTCCTAAATCATCTTTTATTTCTAATTCCACATCAGCACTATCCCATATACTTCTTAATGCCTTAGATTCTTCTTGATTATAAAAAACGATAAAGGACATCGGGGTTACTTCCATTTTGTCTATATTTACTTTTATTAATTCATTTTCAGAAACCTTATTAACTTTTACTTCCTTACTATCCATTGCTTTTAAACTAAGCGCGAAATTCCAGTTCCCCTTTATTACATTACCTTCATAATCCAACTCAATTGCCTCTATATCCCACCAAACATTTGCAACATCTAACCTTTCACTACCATGACCACTCATCGTAGTCATACCTACATATTTTCCTTCTCCAACTTTTGTAACGTTCGAACTACCTCCCCCGCCATTAAAGCCCCTAACTTGTGGACTTCCAAATGGGAACGGTTTTTCTCCTAAATCTTTTTCGCTTTCAATAGAATATGTGATTGTAATTGTTCTACCATCGAACACAGCATCATTAATTGTAACCTTAACCCCATTACTCTCCCGCGTCATATTCAACTCAGTCGAAAACTCTTTATAATTTTCATATAACCCTGTTCTACCATTATCTAAAAATCGGAATATGTCACCTACAATTGGCAATCCTCCGGCATACGTAGGAAATCCAATGCCCAGTGTTGCAACTGATAACCCTACTAAAATAGATGCAGCAGCAACACCTTTTTTCCAATCTTTCATCTTTTTCTTCGTACGTAGCGATTGTTTTATATTGCGCTTCACTTTTTCTTTTTCAATTTCAGAAGCCTCAATTTCCTCGAGTTCTTTTTCATCTATATCAATATCATTTAATAGTTCGTAAATGTCTTTCATATGGCACTACCTCCAAAACTAATATTCGTAGCATTTTGTTGTAGTTTCTTTTTCCCACGGTACACACGATTATCGATCGCTGCCCGAGTTAATCCTAACTTGTCTCCTATTTCTTCTGTTTTCATGCCGAGAAGATATTTCATAATGAACACCTTTTGATCTAACGGTTCTAATTGATTAATAAGCTTCAATAACTCTTCCCTATCTTCCATAACGATTAATTCATCTTCAGCTGACTTTTCCGTACTAATAGGAAACTCATCTGAAATAATTTCTACTTTTCTAGTTGCTTTTCGGTAATAATCAATCGCTTTAAATTTCGCAATCGCCGCAATCCATTTTTTAAAGTCACTTGGCTCTCCATGAAATTTATTTGCGTTATTCCAAATGGAAAGAAATATATCGTTTACACATTCCTCTATGAGTCCGTCATTTTGAACTGGAAAAAGAACTTTGTGTGTGATCCCTTTTATAAGTGGTAAGTATGTATCGACAACGAATTCTAGCGCATCTTCTTTTTGCCGTTGTAGCCTTTTTATAAAATTTTTCTCATTTGATTTCATGTAGCGATTCCCCTTATTTTTTTGTAAAAGCTTTTACACCCTATATAACGTCTTACAAAAAAATTTCTCTCATCTTTTTTATTTTTTGTATGTTATGGAATACTTTCCCTTAGCCATTGTCTCACATAACTATGTATTACAAGAAAATTTTCTCAAGTCTACCCCTTAATTCATGTAGTACACTATTTATATAGTCACTCTTTAACTTAGTGTACATTTTATTTCATTAATCTACTATTTTAAATTAGGAGATGAGATGTGTATGTGTGGAATTACAGGTTGGGTAGATTGGAAGAAAGATCTTTCAAATGAACATGTTATTTTAGAAAAGATGGCAAATCGTATTCAGCATCGTGGTCCAGATACTGAAGGATTCTGGTTTTCACCTCGTGCGGCCTTTGCACACCGACGTTTAATTGTTATTGACCCAGAAGGCGGAACGCAACCGAAGACATTTCGTGCTGGTGATTATACGTATGCTCTTACTTATAATGGAGAAATTTATAATTTCCGTGAGCTTAGAGAACAACTTAGGAAATGTGGTCATGCATTTGAAACACATTCAGATACAGAAGTATTACTACATGCTTATTTAGAGTGGAAAGAAGATTGCGTACAACATTTGAATGGAATTTTCGCTTTTGCCTTATGGGATGATCAGAAGCAACAATTATTTTTAGCGCGTGATCATTTAGGCGTAAAGCCACTCTTTTACACAGAAAGAAATGACAGCATTATTTTCGGATCTGAAATAAAAGCATTATTAGCACATCCATCTGTCCCTGCTGAAATTGATGCGGATGGCATAAATGAAATATTTGGATTAGGCTTATTTCGAACTCCAGGGTGTGGCGTCTTTAAACATATTCAAGAAGTGCGTGCTGGACATTGTATAACGTTTACACGTGATAAAAAAGTAGTTACGAAGTATTGGAATTTAGAAAGTAAAGCTCATACAGACTCTACTGAAGATACAGCATCACATATTTTATCTATTTTACAAGATACAGTAAAAAGACAATTAATTGCCGATGTTCCTCTCGTCTGTATGTTATCAGGAGGATTAGATTCTAGCGGGATTACTGCACTAGCGGGGAAAGAATTTGCTGCTGAAAATAAAACACTTCATACGTATTCCGTTGATTTTGTAAATAGCGCAAAAGATTTCGAGCTAACATTTGCTCGCACTGGTTTAGACGCTCCTTGGGTAAAACGCGTTTCTGAACATGTAGGGACATCTCATCATGATATTATTGTGAATGCTGAAGAATTAGCAAATCACTTATTCGTTCCCCTCCGTGCAAAAGATTTACCGAGTGCTGGTGAAATGGAAACTTCACTATATTTACTATTTTGCGAAATGAAAAAAGATGCAACTGTAGCGTTATCTGGAGAATCTGCTGATGAAGTATTCGGTGGCTATCCTTGGTTTCATCAAGAAGAATTACTGTATGTAGATAAGTTTCCGTGGCTAACAAATTGGAAAAATACTTCTCCTCTTCTACTAAATGAAGTAAGTAACCAATGTAACTTAGAAAACTATATTGATACACGATTCCAAGAAGCGGTTCTTGAAGTCCCTACTCTTGAAGGCGAAAATAAAAAATCCGCGAAACAACGTCAAATGTTTTATTTATTTTTAACGAGATTTCTTCCGTTCTTACTTGACCGTAAAGACCGTATGAGTATGGCTGTAGGATTTGAAGTTCGTGTACCGTTTTGCGATTATCGATTAGTTGAATATTTATGGAACGTTCCTTTCAACATAAAAAGCATTGATAATATTGAAAAAGGCATTTTACGTAGAGCACTGAAATCTGCTTTACCTGATGATGTACGGAATAGAAGAAAAAGTGCTTATCCAACTTCACAAGATCCACATTATTTACAAACAATCCGTCATTTATCACTCGACATGTGCAGTAATAAAAACAATCCTATTTTCTCACTTATTAATCATTCCACACTACTTGCCATTGCCGATCAAAGTAATAAAGACATTAACAATTTTGAAGCAAGAAGTGCTATGGAATATATGCTTCAAGTAAATGAATGGTTAAAAACGTATCACATCCATATCGCTTAACAAAAAGGAGCTCAAGGATAAAAGCCTTGAACTCCTTTTCATATTAATTAGCGCATCGTTTATTTTCAGTATCAATAGACCATCCAATAATTGTGGCACAATCTCTACCTTTCCACTGCAGTACATTTGTTAATACTGGCTCAATCTGCAAGCTATTTCCGTCGTGCAATATTTCTACTAAAGATTGATCATCATCAAACCTTCGTTTATCACACTCTAAAATACCGTCCGTTGCCATTACGATGTGATTCATTCCTTTTTCTAACCCTCTTACACCTGACGTAAAACAAGGGGTATTTGCTGCGAAAATATTTTTCCTACCGATATATTCGTAATTCTTCCGTTTATTTAATCGCCCTTTACCATTCTTCGTTTTCTCAGAATGGAATAAATATGCGAAGCAATCACCAACTGATAACCAATATAAAAATTCGCCTTTTCTCAAACAAATTAAACATGCAAGTTCTTCATCATCTTGATCACATTTTTCAATAAACAACTCATCTGTAAATAACGCTAATAAGTACATATGTGTATGATGAAAAGCTAAATGTATCGGGTAGGAAAATAACTCTTTTAGTTTCTCTTTTCTTTCTGAAATAGCTTCTATTATATAATCAATATTTTTTGTTTTGTGGTGTGTATCAAAAATCATAACAAATTCAAATTGCAATTCAGGATCCCACCAAGCAAGTACCGCATCTCCTCGTTCATATGCATCACTTTCTTGATTTCCCCCATATACGCCGACTGAAAGAGGACCACACTTTTCAACATGTATTTCATCTACATACATCTGTTCATGACTCATCCATTTGAATGTATTCACAGCTATCATCCTCTCTCTTGCTAAATGTATACCTTTACACATAGATTACCTTATATTTCAATAAAAATAAACTTTTTCAACATTTTCTATCCAAATAAAAGGATTTTACTTCTATACTCACGAATATATCTTACTATACGATATAAAGACAGGAGGATTTATCATTATGAAAGACATCAATCAACATTGGGAGAGTATTTATTATCACTTACGATATGAGTATGAAGACAACCTTTCTCATCAAGCTATTCGTATTTTACAACTCATTTCTCGTGAGAAAGATATAACAATTGGAAAATTGGCTACTGAGCTTAGTCTCTCCCATAACACAGCGTCTGAACACGTAAAGCGCCTTATTCAAAAAGGATTTATCATGAAAGAAAGAAATAAACAAGATGAAAGAGTTGTAAACCTTACATTAACAAAAGAAGGCATTGAAGGATTAGAAAAGCATACTTTACTAGATAAAGAAAAGATAAAAATATTAGAATCACAGTTATCGAAAGAAGAACAACAATTAATCGAAAAAGCCTTTTCGTTATTAGCGAAGGAGGCAAAATATGCATTTCCTCGTTAAGGTAATCGTTTCCGCACTTATTATCGGCGTTATTACTGAAGTCGCTAAACATTATAGTACGATAGGTGGCTTTATTGCTGCTCTTCCACTCGTTAGTTTACTAAGCCTATTTTGGATTTCTTTCGAAGGTGGGAACAAGCAAGAATTAAGTCAATTTGCTATAGGTGTATTATATGGATTTCCTGCATCCGCACTACTATTATTTATCGTCTATATTGGGTTAAGAAACTCATTTTCACTTAGTACATCTGTCTTGTTCGGGATAGGGGTTTGGTGTATTGTTTTTGCTTGTCAAAAATTATTTCAAGCTTAGTTAGGAGGGTTTATTATTTATAAATTTGTAGAGGTATTGGGGCAAACTATAGAAGTATATATAGCAGGAAGTAGTAAACAAACGGTAGTCATTCAAACCGGAATGGGTTGCTCATTTTATGATTGGCTCCCTATTATAGAAAAACTTTCACGACATTTTACAGTCGTTTCATACCATCGCCCAGGTTACGGAAAAAGCAAACTAGGAAATCATTCACGTACTACAAAACAAGCAACAAAAGAACTTCATATGCTACTACAAAAACTAGATATTCACGCGCCAATCATTCTAATCGGTCATTCCTATGGAGGCTTATGTGCACAACATTTTGCGATGTTATATGAAGATAAGCTGCGAGCACTTATTTTAGTCGATTCTACTTCTATGAACTTACACCGACTAGATGAACTTCATTTACCAATTTCTGATCAGACTGATTCTGATGATATATGGCTTGAAAAATATAATACATACTCCAAAATGGATGTAGATATGCTTTGTAATGAACTAAAACCTATACTCGCTAACCAATCAAGACAGTACATTGAATTTTCTACCTCTCCTCTATTATATAAAGCAACAGCTTCCGAACTATGTGAGTGGAAAAATTGTGCTCGCTCAATAAAAGAGCTATATAAAACATTAAAAGTACCGTTAATCGTTATCGGTAGAGACCCTCAATATTCTATTACTCAGTTGACTGAGGGCGGCATGCCGAAAGAGGAGGCCACACGACTAGAAACAATGTGGCAAGAACTGATTCATGAACAATTACAACTCTCCATACATAGCCAATATATATTTGCCGAACATGCTAGTCACGGAATTGAAAATGATCGACCAGATATTATTATTAAGGCTGTTCAATCTGTGCGAATAAAAAAAGGAAGCAACTAAAGCTGCTTCCTTACTTATCTATTCATAATCTTCTTCATCATCGATTTCTTCGTAATACGAATTCCCATTACTTACATATATAGGGCCATTCGCAACGTCAATACGTAATACCCATGCCCATGGCACAGCTAAACGCTTATGTATTGATCGCCAAAAACTCATTGATTTTCTTTCGTACTCCTGGAACTCCTGAAGTAACTCTTTGTAGGAGGAACCGTCTAACTGAATATTTGCTTCTAGCAAACGAGAATGGGCATAGTACTGCAGCTCTAGTTCAGCAGCAATTTCCATTTCATCTTCCGTTGCCATACCAATAATTGTTCCATCTGCTGGTGCAATTTCATATACGTTGTGAACTTCAATAAGCCCTTCTTTCTCTTTCTCAAACATGTAAACAGCCTCCTTTAACATATAATTTTTATGTTACAAAGTCATACTTCTACAATAACATCTTTCTTTCCTCTTTTTTTGATAAACTTTTACAAATTATTTATCTGATAATCTGTAGACTCTATCCTTTCGGCAGAAATTAAATCTTCATTATGAAAATTCAACTTAAATATATCTGGCATACGAATTGTTTTCCAAAATTGAAAATCATATTTTGAATCAAAATAATTCATGAGTAATACCATAATATTCCCATGAGTTCCTATTACAATATTCTTATCTTCATATTTTTTTAATATATTTTGCATACATATTACAGCACGCCTTTGCGCTACATCATTCGATTCTCCGCCTTCGTGTGCAAAATCCCAATCTTCCCACACCTTTTGGACCGCATCATTAAAATCTGTTACTGGCTCTTTACTAAATAACCTTTCTCGTAAATCTTCTTCTATTTGTATCGATACATTATATGTATTTGCAATTCCTTGTACCGTTTGAATCGCCCTTTTATACGGACTAGAAATCACAACATCAATATGCTTATCTTTTAATAAGCGTGTTACATTCTCTACATCTAAGTGCCCTTTTTCAGATAAGGGACGTACCCTTTCGTCTTTTGTATATATTGAGTGAGCATGGCGAACAAAATAGATTGTCGTCATTCATTCATCCCCCTTTTCTGTTTCTATCCAAATTCAATACATTACCATCAAATCCCTTTACCTTTATAATAAGCGCTGTCAAATTTGAATTTTGCTTTTCATATTAATAAAAGGGAAACACCTCTATGGTATTTCCCTCATTTAAAATAGACTACATTCAATTAAATACTTTATCAATTTTATTTCTGTCGTATTCTAATATCCAATCATTATATGTATGATAAATATCTCTAATTGTATTAGGAGAGGTAGCTAATACATCACAACCCCTATCATCATAAACGTGAAATATAGTATTCTTGTTAATATTTATGAAATACACCCTATGAAAAATACGCGGTTTTATTCCCATATCTTGATTACAAATTGCTTTTAGCATAGGAATGTATTTCAAGTCTGAAACTTTACATTTCAAAGTATATCTATGAGTTTTATATACCCCGTCTTCATCGTCTTCTGGAAAAATATAAGGGATTGTATTTTTCTGTAACTTAAACAAATCGGACTTCTCTTTTACATACTTAGAAAAGATATTCAATTTGTGTTTGAAAACTTCACCGTCTGCATAGTCATTTACATCCACTACGATATAAATATCATCTTCTGTTGCATGTAAAGACTGAAATAAAGTAATGGCTCTATTATAAACGCCTTCTAAATATGGGCAGTTTTCATAAATGTTATTGCAATCATAGTTCACACCTAATCTAAAGCGAATACCAATATCCCCATTATAAAATAGAGGTGGTCTAAGTTCTAAATTGGGAAACGTTTCAAGCATATACTCGTTCACCCTCATCTCAACACCTACCTTTACTAGCATCTTGTTTACATAATAAAATTATTCTATTATAATTTATTTTTGAATTCCTCACTTGTTATAATGTCTCGAATAAAATAATCTACATTCTTTCTCAGCTTTTGATATGCAACTTGATCTTCTATATCGTTAAACATAATGACAACTTCTACTTTATTCCCTTTCTTATCTGTAGTATACAAGCTTTTTGTCAATACGAATGCGGTAGAACCACCTTTTTGACCAGCATATTCAAACTTACTATTTTTAACTGTTCCTTTGAAAATGTTCTCGATTTCTTCTTGCATTGGTTTTGGAAAATGCTTTCTACTATTTATCTTTTCCATTATATTCATATAATCTTTAGCGTTTGCACCTACTAATCGATCTGACCAAATTCGCTGAAATTCCATATCTACCTTTAATGGGATATCCCGTTTTTTCCATTCTTCTTCGTCTTTCATCCATTCATGA
This sequence comes from Bacillus sp. BC05(2025), assembly GCF_056725905.1. NCBI lineage: Bacteria > Bacillati > Bacillota > Bacilli > Caryophanales > Bacillaceae > Bacillus > Bacillus sp. BC05(2025). The sequence goes on from NZ_JBWYRA010000002.1 coordinate 34,340, forward strand.
ATTTGTAACACATGTTTATTATACTCATCCTTTGACATGTTACGTATCATTTCTAACGATTGATTCTCTGGCTCATGAAGCTCTTTTTCTACATACCCTCTCATATATAGTGAAGCAGTATATGAAGTGAACTTGTCATGACTAGTAAGTTCTAATTCTTTTAAACTGTCATTTACCCTTTCTATTCCAAGCTTATCTAGCAAATATGTTGTATTTGCATTAGAACTATAATGAATCATTCCTTTAGCGACTTCTTCTAAAGCAATTTGTCCATTTTTCACTAATTCTCTCGTTTTGGCATCTTCTAACCAATCAGGATGCGCTCCACCGTCAGTGTTTTTAACATAATATTTTTCTAGCTCTTGCAATGAAATTTGTTCATCACGACTTATTTTTCCTTCTGACACTTGCTTAGCAAACTCAACTGCTATTACGATTTTTGCCATACTCGCTAATGGCAATTTTTTATTTTCATTTATAGAAGTTATTACTTCTCCATTTCTTTTAATAAATAATGAACATGTTTCATCGCCTTTATGTTCTTTTATGTACTTTAATACGTAATTCGGATCTTCTTTTGACAAATAGTACTTCATAATAACAAAGAAAGCTATAACGGCTACTATAATGACTCCTGCAACAATTCCTATAATCTTTAATATGTTCACAATATGCCCCCTTTACTAAATTCCCTTCTATATGATTATAACGAATATAATTACAAAATTATACAAAACAGAGTAACTCTTCCTAAAAAGAAAGAGTTACTCTATTTCACATGATGTTATATGTCCATTTAACGTAACGACTATATTTGAGTCGCCACTTTCTTTAACACCTTTTAGTCGATTTAAGTTAGGGGGACCAATGACAACTGACTCCTTAATTGGCGAAAGGTCCTTTCCTAATTTTTCTGCACTCACACCGTATGCAGCTTGAAATACTTCTGACGGTGTTAATCTAAGTATGTCTGATCCTTCTGCTGTTTCAAACTGATCGTTATTGAAGAACAAATGTAAGTGTACTTCTTCTGTTACCGCTGTGATCCAATGCCACCATCCCATTGGAATAAAGACAGTTTGCCCCGCTTTTACATGATAATTTTGCAATTGATTCGTTTCGGGATTTAAAATGGATGTAATTGCTTCTCCTGATACAACAACATCTAATTCCCACGCATTCGGGTGCCAATGTGGTTCCCGCATATGCCCTTTTGTCATAAACAAATCAACAAATGCTCCTCCTATCATCGCTGGTAACTGTGTTGACGTAACTTCATATGCAACGTTTTTCTCATCCCTTTTGAAAAAGACATTTTTTCTCGAATCAAAGAACAGATTTGGAGTTCCTGAGCTTTTCTTTAAATTTTTATTATCTGGAACATAACCTGAACTACTCATTTTATCCCTCTTTTCCACTCCGAACATTTCTACTTTCACACTGTATCGTATGAAAAAAACGTATGAATGTGCCTAATCATTCACATAACAAAAAAACATGCCTTCATGATGAGAGCATGTTTTGTGATATTCTTCACATTATTTAGCTAAAAATAAACTTTTTACTTACCATGATGTAACATTAAATCACTAAGTTCTTCTTCAATGTGATTTAATTTCGCAACGCCTTCTTTCCATTTATGAATATAACGTGAAACCCCAACGAAAAACAAAACAATAATTGTGGAAAGAATAATACCATACACGATTGCTACAGTACTCATAGTTACACTTCCTTATAATTAGTAATGTGGTTATTAGTTATATTTTTATTATAAACCTTTTTCTTTTAAAATACTTCGATTTCAACTTTTTGTAACAAAATTGATTTTTCTAATATTTCGTTCGTAAAAACGGCATATTTTTCACAAATTATACAAAACTTCACCATATGTACTATTACCATATGAGTTATATTATTAAATAGAATAAAGGGGATGATATACTATGACGACTTGGTTTATTGTTATGTTAGTTGTATTTGGAGCATTTAAAATTATCGTTTCGAGCCTTCCTAACACTGTTATTGAATCCATTATTAGTAAGTACGAAACACACCCACAGCTTGAAGAAGGGAATGCGACTGTTACAATCAATGGAAATAACTTAGAAGGCGAACAAAAATCCAAAATTATTCATGATTTTAACGAAGGTTTATTTTTAGATCGCTATTACGCACCACCACACAATGAGGGTACGCCTTTAATTATCAATGCAAAACGTGGCAAAAAAGATTTTACATTTTATATTTATAGTCATGAAGAGCATGTTGATGTTGTAAAGCAACATAAAAAGAAGGTCGTTGCTTATAGTTTACGCTCTAAAAACCTCCAAAATAATGATATGTTCGTATCAGCTGATTTAGCTTAGTGCTCATATATAAAAGGAATCCATGGCATATGGATTCCTTTTTACGATTCACTGAAAAATAAGCTCTGTCTTCAAACTATCTTTCGGTAACAGCCATCCTTTTTGATCCAAGCTCTGTATTAATAATTCTCTTTGTTCTTTTGCAATACTTTCCTCCTTTGTTTTAAACGACACTTCTATTACGAAATCATCTTCGATTTTCCCTGTATGACTTAATGGCCAAACTTCAATATTCGTTTTAATATTTTCAAATTCAGCTGTATACCTTTTCATTAATACAGGCCCATAAATACGAGAATTTTTGAGCATTTCTTCTCCCCAATTCGTATACAACCATTTGTTCATTTTCCCTGGCAACTTTTCTATTAACATGTTTTGAGCAGCTCGTTCGTTTGGTAAATCAAGTACTCCATATCCTTTCGCACTGTAGCTTTTCTTATTTGAAATACTTAACGTTTTCTTCTCAAATCCCCAATCTATTTCCGCATCATAGTTATCGGTTTTACTATCAAATCCATCATTTTTAGCTACTTCTAGTGCATCTTGAATTACACCGTTTGGAATAGGATATCTTTTTTTATATGTTAGCTCAAAATCTTTACTAAATTCTTTCTTTCGAATTCTGGCAAACCAACCTTCCTTACTTAAATTTTTATTTACCGTATCTAAAAATTGCACTTGTATTCTTTCATAATTGGTAGCAGCCTGGAAATATTCTAGTACCTCTTGATTTATCTCTTTGTTATAACCTAATACTTGTTCTGGTTTTAATAATAACTTCACTTCAAAACTAGGTGTCATTGGACTGGCAGCAAACCCTTCCTTAACGTTATAAAGGAAACAACAAAAGAAAATGCTTACGAATACAAATACTTTTTTCATATACCTATCCCCTTTACATTTCAAATGACTTCTATACGTTCCATAGTAAGTGAATATACATTTTCATACCCTGCCGTGCTAAGCTTTTTCTGTAATCGATCCGTATCCTCTTTCAAAGCGTGTACTAACACCGTATGTTCTGGTAATAATGTATTTAACATCTCTTTCACATCTCTTATACTTTGGTGAACTTTATACGGTACTCGCTTCACCCTACATTCCTTATCTACACGTTCTTTCAAAACTTTTTCTGCAAAACTCCCTTTCGCAATATGTCCAGTAAAGATAATAGAATTTCGCTTTTCATGTCGGAGTTGTTCATAATATAACTGCGTTCGCTTCGTTTGCATATTCGCATCACTCATTACAACTATTCCATAACTATTTTGCGTACGGCTGTCATGATCCATAACTATTATGTTTCTTTTTAAACTCTCCATAAGCTCTTCAAGTTCTTCATTATTTTTGATCCAATCTTTATATCCGAACATCTGTTGAAATCCATCCAAAATTTCTTGATCTACTATAATGGGAAATTCTTTATATTTTTCATATAAATACAATACGATATCTTGCGCCCTACCAAGGGGTGGCAATGGTAGTAATGCTATCCCTTTATTCCCCACAGCTCGTTCAATTTCTGTACATAGTTCATTTACTCGTTCATGTTGCGAAACATCATCAGTATGATAAGCGGCATCTACAATTGCGACTTTTATATCGCCACGCAATTTCTCAGGTAAATTAGCTCGCAATATGTTAGACTCTGCTGAATAATCGCCAGAATAAAATACATATGTATGACTCATATCCACTAAAAACCAAACAGCGCCTAATACATGCCCACTATACCCCCATTGAAAACGCAATGTAGGGGTAATCTGTAACCATTCATTCGGATTGCTAATCTCATCAATATATACATAATTTAAATCTTTAACATTTTGGTCAGTATAAGGTACATGCCATCCTTGCGCCAAATTGTAGTTTCTCCATTTTTCATAATAAGCAGGGAGTTGCTCCTTCGTATAACGAGTCGTCCAAATTTTTTTCTTATATCCATACTTCGCTAATAAAGGTAACCCCATCGTATGATCTTCATGAATATGTGATAAAAATACTGCATCTAAAAACGGTACAACTTCCCTATCTATTTTCGGATAACTATCCTCATATGATCGATTAATGCCACAATCAAATACTATTTTCGTCTCTTTATTTTTTACAAAGTAGCAGGAACGACCATATTCCCCCGCTCCTCCCCATACCTCTATCCTCATCATGCTACCCCTTTTCGTTTTTGCTCCATATGTTGCAGAAGTAATAAACATATTGTTGTAAGTCCAACTGAAACGACAGCCATCGCCATTCCAATAGATACTTCTCCTTGTTCAAATTGAGCAAAAATAAATGTTGCTGACGTTTCTACTGATGGAGGTAGTACGAGAAGTGATGCTACTAACTCTCTTATCGAGATTGTAAATGTCATCGCCCATCCAGCAAGAATACCCGGGATAATAAGAGGTAATATTATTTTTCTAAAAATATAAATATAATTTCCAGAAAAAATACTTCCTGCCTGCACGAGAGAATCATCAATTTGCCCGAGCGATGCTTTTACATACTGCACTGTATAAGGTAAAAAAAGAACGACGTACGTTACGATAACCATGACTGGTGTATTGTAAATTGACAGGGGCATATAGGGTGAATTCCAAAATAAAATAAGCCCCACAACCATTACGATTCCTGGTACCATGTTCGGTAACATCCCGCACATATCCAGCCATTTTTCAGAGGACTTTTTCCCCTTTCGAATCATAAACGCCAAAAAGACGCCAATCATAACAGCAATAATCGCTGTTATAAATGAAAAGAGAAAACTGTTCCATAAAGCTTCTAATCCTGGAGAGCCAATTGTAAACAATGCTTCATAATGGTTCGTTGTAAAGTTGTTTAACTGAAGGCCCCCGCCTCTTAATTTCGATAATGATGCAATAAGTATAGAAAAATAAGGGATTCCAATTGATACAATTAATAAACCAATTACATAAACCCATGCTACAATGCGCGTAAATATAGACAATGTATATCTTTTAGATTTCACACCTTTTCCACTAACCATTGCATATGAATACCTTCGATTTAATACATTTTGCATATACCACATGAGCATACATGCACTAAGCAATAAAGAAGATAATGCTGTTGCACTACTAAAATCAATCGGCCAACTCGAAATAAATTTATGAATCTCTGATGTTAACACATGAAATCCGATTCTTCGTCCAAATGTAGCCGGTGTTCCAAATTCAGCAATCGTCTTTACGAAAATAAGTAAAGCACCCATTACATAACTTGATACTAATAACGGCAATATTATTTTTCTTAAACGATAGGAAAAGCTTCCACCATGGACTGCTGCAGCTTCTTCTTTACTACTCCCAATTTGAAGTAATGTATTCTTCAACATGAAGTAAAGGAATGGGAATAAATGAAGACTCATAATTAAAACCATGCCACCTAAACTAAAAAACGAAGATGAAATCGTCTTTAGCACCGGGAAAAACTGTTCGAAATACCCGTTCGGTTGCATGAACAAAATCCAGCCCATCGATCCAATATATGGAGGTGTCATAAATGGAATCATAAAAATAATATCTAACTTACTATACTTTCCAACATCTGTTTTGCTCATAATGAACGCTAATGGAAATGCAAATATGGTTGCTCCTATTACAACGAGTACACCTAAAAGCATTGAGTTTAGAAAAATCCCAGCTAATCCACCGCCCTGCATCACTTCAAAAGGCTTTAAAAAATTCCAACTACTATTTTCATATATACTAGAAAATAAAATGAGGAAAAGCGGAATGACGATTAACATCGCCACAAGTAACAACGCTACTGTCATTCCAACTTGTCTTACTGATACGAATCGATTTACCATGTAATCACCATCTTATTGAAATACTTTCTTAAATTCTTTTCCTATTTCATCTTGTTCTTTTCCAACTGTTTTCCAATCAATATGTAATACCGGAATCTCTTCTACATTTGGTCTATTTTCCGCTTTTATATCTGTTCTGCCTGGTAATAAGTACGCTTTAGCAACTTGTTTTTGCACATCATCTGATAATAAATAATCAATAAACTCTTTTGCACCTTCTACATTTTTACTATCCTTCATAATACCTGCTGCACGCGGGCTAATAACTGTTCCGCTTTTTGGATAAACAATATCAACTGGTTCACCCTTTGCTTTTGCACTGTACGTCATATAATCAACGCCCGCAATGACCATGTCTTTTGCACCTGTTACAACCGGATCTAACGCTTCTTGATTTGCCCCTGCTACTGTAACTTCATTTTTCTTAAGCTGTTCGAATAAATTCCATCCATCTTTTCCATTCTTTTTCACATATCCTGTTACAAAGTCTAAAGCTGATCCTGAAAGCGCTGGATCTGGAAAGTTCACTTTTCCTTTCCATTCCCCTTTTGTTATATCACTCCAATCTTCAGGCGCTGTCTTCACATTTTTTGTGTTATACACAATCCCTAACGCTAAAGCACTATATCCAAAATAATGTCCTTTATCGTCCGACCATTCAGAACGAAGCTTATCAGCTTGTTTCGCTTCTTTATACGCTAACGTTTGTCCATCCTTTTTTAACCCTTCCATCGCTGGTAAAGATGCAAGTACGACTACATCCACGACTGGCTTTTTCTTTTCGGCTTCCATTCGAGCTAAAATCTTACCTGTTGTTCCTTGAAACATTTCCACCTTTATACCCGTTTTCTTTTCAAAGTCCTTTTGAATTTTTTCTGCTAATCCTTTTGGTCCTGCACTATATACAACAATTTTCTTCTCATTTGTGTTTTTATTTTTGGCATCTGCACTACCTGTCTTTGAACTACACCCTGTTACTACAGCAGAAAATAATAAAGTACATACAAATAAAGACTTAAGCGAACTGAATTTCTTCATACGATTCTCCCCCTATATGATGAATACATTTTTTTGGCACATATAACGATACTGGTTTACCGATGCTGAATTTACTATTGTGATAAGCTGTCCATATCCCGAGTGCACCCATGTTTACTTTCATTTCATACCGTTCTCCTACATATGTAACGTGTTGTATTTCACCTGTATACATTTCGCATACTTCATTTTTTGTCCAGCTCACATGCTCTGGACGAACCATTTGTTTCCCCTCTACAAGCCAATTTGCCTTACCAACAAATTTTGCAACAAATTCATGAGATGGCTTCACATAAATGTCTTCTGGTGTTCCTTTTTGTAATACTTCTCCTTGTTTCATAACAATAATTTGATCTGACATTGACATCGCTTCTGTTTGATCATGAGTGACATACAATGCCGTTAAACCAATTGAATGAACGATATCCATAAGCTCTAATCGCATTTCTTCTCGCAAAATTGCATCGAGTGCACTCAGCGGTTCATCAAACAAAATAAAATGCGGTTTGGTTACAATTGCTCTCGCAAATGCGACACGTTGCTGCTGTCCACCAGAGAGTTCATGCGGATATCTTTTCTCCATCCCTTGCAAGCGAACTCGCTTTATTGCATCTTCTACTTTTTCCCGTAATTGATTCGTTTGCTTTGTCGCTCTTAAACCAAATGCAACATTTTCAAATACAGTCATATGCGGCCATAAAGCAAAATCTTGAAATACCATGCCGATATTACGTTCATGAGGAGATGTTTTAATTTTTTTAGTAGAAGAATACATGCACTTATCCCCAAAATATATTTCACCTTTATCTGGCTCTTCAAGTCCTGCAATCATTCTAAGTAAAGTCGTTTTCCCGCATCCCGAAGGTCCTAAAAGTGTGGTGAATTCACCTTGTTTCATAACAATTTGTAACGGTTTTAACGCCTTTGTTTTTCCAAAGTTCTTTTCTAATCCATGAATTTTAATATCCATCGTATCACCTCTCTCCCCTCACTCTTAACCTGCTTTCATTCTATCTGGAAGACTTATACTGAATGTTAATGTACTGTAAAGATTAAATTAAAAAACTTCTAATAAACTATTTATTTCTATAGATTTTTTCTATAGTTAAAATAAAAAGGCGGCAACTCATAATGAATCTCTTAAAATTAGAAATTGTAGTGCTTATTAAGAAATACAAAAAACTTACGATTGTTGCAGAAAAACTTGGTGTTAAACAACCTACTATTACATTCCATATAAAAAGCTTAGAAGAGGAACTAGGTGTGCCTTTATTTGAATTACGTTCTGGAAGATATTTCTTAACAGAGGCTGGAGAGGCACTGCATCATTATGCTTGTAAAATAGATGCACTGATGAAAGAAGCTAGGCGGGTCACACAAGAGTTTAAAGATTTTCATAAAGGCGCTATAACAATTGGCGCTAGTTATGTACCAGCGACTTATCTTTTACCAGAAATGATTCACCAATTTCAATGCGAATTTCCAAATATAAAAATAATACTTATGGTAAAAACAGCTCCTGAAATTCGAACGATGCTACAAAATCATGAAATTGATCTCGGTGTAATTTCCGCAGCACCGTTTGATGAATCACTTTTAAAACAGGCGACTGTAATGCCCGATACACTTGTTCTTGCTTTCTCCAAAGAACATCCTTTTTCAAAAAATGAAAATGTAACATTACAAGATATTGAAAAGGAACGTATATTATTGCATCGTAATCCATCTACAACGAGAGACTTACTTACAAAATGGATGTTAGAACATAACATTACGTTCCAATCTGAAATTGAATTAGATTCATTAGAAACGATGAAACAAATTTTAAAATATGGTAATGGAGTGGCTTTTATTTCTAAACTCGCTATTGAACAAGAAGTACATCGAAATGAACTATGCTATATACCCATCCCTGGATTTGAGTTTCAACGTAACATTTATACGATTCATCATGAAGACAGATGGAATTCTAAAATTATTTCTTTCTTACTTCATAACATCACTTCTTATGCAACAAAAAATTAAAAGGCTGTCGTTATACACGACAGCCTTTTAAACTATAACTCTATTTATTTTTCTTCGCTTCAATTTTTGCTTGCGCCTCTTCAGCCTTATCTAATGCTTCTGAAACTTTTTTCTCTTTTTCTTTCACATCATCTATACTATCAACAGCTTTAATAAGTTTATCAATTCCTTCTTCTTCTACTTTTCTCCGCTTTGCTACTCTTTCATTCACTTTCTTTTCTACATCTTTTGCTTTTTGAAGCATATTCTCTGCATTTGATGTTACAGCTGTTGCAAGCGCATCGTCTTTTTTCATTTGTAACACTTCATTTGCAATGTCTTTCGCTTCTAAATACTTACCGTCTTTTAATGCAGTTGCTCCATGATCCATTTTCTCGGCCATTTCTTTATATGATTTCGCTTCATTTCCTGATTTCTCTTTTTCTGCTTTTTCAAACCACATTGTTGCATCACTATATTTTTCATCTTTCAATGATTGCATACCTGTTTCAATATATGTGTCATAATTACTACATCCAGCCATCACGACTAACAGAAAAAGCATAATAAAACTTAATTTTTTCATGATGTTTTCTCCTTTTCTTTGCCTGCTCACTTTACTGTAACATACATGAAAAAGAGTTTCAAAAACTAAAATACTAATTTGGTCATTTTTATTATCTTCAAACCGACACATCTACTTGTTTTTTCGACATATGTTGCTTTACTCCAACTAATACAACTAACAATAAACCTCCGCCTATCGTCATCATAACAATGCTAGTTGGCAACATATCTAATAATAACCCATATACAATCATACCGAGTGGCGCGATTGCAGTAGCAATTGTTTCAAGTAGGCCAAACACACGCCCTAAGTAGCTCGGATCTGTCGTTTTTTGCATATGTACTTGCATCGGAATATTTACAATCATAATTGCTATACCAGTTAACATCATAAAAGCAATATAGTAAATAAAACTTGCTACTTTTGGAATGTTAACTAACAATGGAAAGACTGTACATAAACTTAAACCCGCAAACAAAAACAGTCCTGTATAAATAGAACGAAACGGATTATTCACTTCTTTACGCACTGATAAAGCAATCGCACCCATTAGCATCCCGACTGCTAACATTCCCTCTACAGTACCGAGTTGCTTTGAAGATAAGTGCAATGTATGGACGATAATGTATGGAAGTGCAACGGTTAGCCCACATGCAAAAAAGTTTACCCACAGTGCTATTTTCATTAAACCATATATTTCATGTTGTCGTTTTACATATGAAAAACCTTCTTTTATACTCGTCAGGAAATGCTCTTTACTTTCAACCATTTCTTTTTTATATAAATCAAATACGATAAATAATTGCAAAACAACCGCTAAAAAGAACGTAATACTATTTAATAAAAAGAACGACTGAATAGAAAAGAATCCAAATACAACTCCGCCAATAATCGGCCCTAAAATATTTGATAAAGAAGCTGCCGTTTGATTTAAAGCACTCGCTTTTTGAATACGTTCCTCATTTACTAAACTCGGAATAGACGAAGTTAATGCAACTGAATAAAAACTGGCACAAATTGATAATAATGCTGCTGAAACATAAATAAAAAGAAGTGATGGTCCAAACATAGTAGCAAGAATAAACATAATAAGCATCGTTAAACTACTTAATAAATCAGTGCCAATAACAAGCCACTTTCGATTCACACGGTCAGCTACAGCACCAGCAATCGGGCCACAGATCATCCTTGGAAGTGATCCGCAAACGAGCGTAATTGCAAAACCCATTCCTGAGCCAGTTGTCTTTAATACGTATAATCCCATGGCAAACGTATAAATACCTGCGCCTAATAAAGACGTCATTTTTCCAATCATCATTAAAATAATATTTCTCGTTGCAATTTTCATTCTTGTATCATGTTGTCCTATACTTATATCTCCCATAACGAATTTCTCCCCTTAAAAGTTAAATTGTGTTAAACTTATTATATAATCAACTTTCCAAGTTTTACAACAAAAAGTTAAATATAATTTAACTTTTCAATTATAAAGGAGCAATAATATGGCAACTCTCGGCGAAAAAATTAAAGCGTTACGTAAAGAAAAAAAGCTTACGCAAACTGAACTGGCAGGTTCTAAACTAACAAAAAGTATGCTTAGTCAAATTGAAAATGGAAAAGCTACACCTTCCATGAAAACATTGCAATATATCGCTGAAAAACTAGAATGTGAAGCGAGTTTTTTATTAGAAGATGATGATAGAGAAATTGTTGAACTCATTACAAAAATGGAGCAACTCATAAAGGAAAACAAATGTGATGAAGTGTATGAGACTTTACTTCCTATCGTTCAAAAAGAGCTCCCTTCTACTTTAAATACAGCTCGTATATACAAACAATTCGTAACTGCTGCGGCGATTATGAAAGATTACAACATTGAATCTTACGTAGAAAAAGCTGTTTCTATTTTCGAAAAATATAAGTTATACCGCGACAGTACGGAAACAAAATTAAAATTATCTTTTGCGATATTCACACGTAAAAAATATGCAGAATGTTTACAACTTATATCTAATATTAGAAATGATTATGAAAAGAAACATTTAGAAATGGATCTTATTATACATATTGAATTATGTTTATATGAAGCCATCATATTACTAGCATGTGGCGATTATGAAAAATGTGAAGAAACGATATTAGAAGCACTCGCATTTTCAAAAAAACATCAAGTGTATTATAAAACAGATGAATTTTACCGTATTTTATCTTACCAAAAAGTGATTACAGTTGATAAAGAGCGTTATTTATATTACATAAAAAAATCTGAGCAATTTGCCATTTTTACAGAAGATACTCTATCCATTGCGATAATTGACATTTTAAAAGCTTACTACTACAACACGATTACTAATGAATATACAATCGCATTAAAACATCTAGAACAATTTCACGAAAAACTAAAAGATCAGCCCATTTTTCAAGACGACGGATTGTATTATCTTGAAAAAGGAAAAGCTTTATACGGATTAAAACGTTACGAAGAAGCTTTACAAGCATTGCAACGTGCTTTTATACCGGATTATATGAACCATCCACTGGATCAAGCGTGGCTTACAACAGCTGGTGCATATCGTGCACTTTGTTACGTTAAGCTAAATGATAAAAATAGAGCTCTTGAAGAAGCAACAAAAGCAAATGAAATGATACAACCGTATCCAGATTCTATTTTCTCTTCTTTTATTAAAGAAACATTACAAATAATACAAAAACTTTAAGAATGTCTCGAAATGGTATATTATTCCTCTTTTTTAGCAAAGATAATAATGATGGGAGGAATATAAATGAATATTCAACGTGCAAAAGAGCTTTCTGTATCATCTGAACAAGCGAATGTCAGTTTTCAAGGCATGCCTGTTACCATTCAACACGTCGATGAAAGCAACGAAACCGCCCGCATATATGAAGTAAAAAATCCAGAACGCGAATTAACGGTTCCAGTTAATAGCTTAGAGGAAATATAAAAAATGCCACTTCATTTTTTTGAAGTGGCATCTTTCTTTTTTTTAGATTACTTATTATAAATTCCTTCTATTTTCTATTTTACAGAAGCTGAAAAAATAAGAATTTTCTACTTCTTTTCTTTTTGTGACCTGCTAAAATACAAACTATAGATTAATTATTCACACTATACATTAAGGAGGAAAAATAATGGCACCTAATTTAGAAAAAAACAATTCTTATTATGCAGTTATATTCACTTCCAATTTATCTAATGATACAGCAGATTATAGTACAGTTGCCGATAAAATGGAGGAACTCGCAAAGCAGCAACCTGGATTTCTAGCTGTAGAAAGTGCGCGAGATCATTCAGGGCTTGGAATCACAATTTCTTACTGGGAATCACTTGAAGCAATTGAAAATTGGAAACAGAACGTCTTACATAAAGAAGCGAAAAAAAGAGGTCGTGAGCAATGGTATGAAAACTTCCACCTACGTATCTGCCTTGTTGAGAAAGAATTTAAGTTTCATAGAGGTACTTTGTAGATATGAAGAAAAAATTAGCCCTCATTGCTGTTCATGAAATATATGGTGTGAACAACCATATGCATCACGTTACCGACCACTTCACTTCATCTCATATAGATGTATTCTGTCCTAATCTGCTACAATCGCAACCTGCATTTCCTTATAGTGATGAAGAAAAAGCATATCATTTTTTTATGAATCATATTGGATTTGAAGATGGAAAAAAGCAAATTGAAAAATTCATTACTTCTCTTTCTAGTAGTTACACACATATTGGACTTATCGGCTTTAGTGTTGGTGCTACCATCTCATGGCTATGTAGTAACAATCCGAACATAGATTTTATTATCGGATGCTATGGTTCCCGTATACGTGACTATATTCATATGAAACCAACATGTGCTACCTTACTTATTTTCCCTGAAAAAGAAGCTAGTTTTTCAGTATCCTCTTTCATTCAAACATTGCAGCAACAAAAAAATCCTTTATTAGAAATACACCAACTACACGGTGAACATGGTTTTCTAAATCCGTACACTGAAAAATATAACGGGTACTCTACAAATCAAGCATACAATGTAATAGATTCATTTCTTGTAAAAAACACTCTTATAAAGGAGATGTAAATGACACTTACATTACTCTTACTGATTTTCATACTCATTGCCTTTTTCTTAGCACTAACTATCATTTTTGTAACCGTAAAAAAGGGGGAGTTTTCCAAACGTCCTTACTTACAATCTATTATCGTTTGCATTTTATTTTTTACAAATTGGATTTTATATTTATCAACTTTTTATGCATTACTTCCCGAAAAGATTAGTGAGGTCCTATTTCTTCCTATTTGGTTTTTCCTTTGTATATTAGGTTTTATCACTTTCTGGCGCGAATGGAGAAACAATCGTGTGTTCTCCATATGTATCGGTTTTCTTTCCTTTATTAGTTTTTTATTTTGGTTATTGTTGTTAGTTATTTCGGGGATGTGACTGTTATAAAGAGGATTAAAAACCTCTTTATAACAGTCTTTTTCGTTCCATAACGAAAGGAATTATTAAATAAAGAGCGTAAGCAATCACCATCCAAATGGTAAATGACATGATTTGCTGTGAGGATAATTGTGAGAATATGTTAGAAGAATGATACAAAATATAAGAATCTAAAGTTAAACCGATTGCCGTACCACATATACCTAACTTAATAACTGCATATTTTGTAGTATCTAGTTTTTTGTATAACCACATTACAAAGTATAAAGCTATAGCCGTTCCTAATTCAAGAAACGTCAATTGTAGAAAAAATCTATTTGAAGTATATTCTAATAAAACGGAAGAACCAAAAATAATGAAAAATGCTGAAGCAAAAAACCAAACGCCAATCGAAAATAAAATGGTGAGCCAAAGTCTATTATTCACTGACATTACCTCCCTTTTGTAGCACTGTAAGCTTTTCCAAGAGCATATACAAATCACCATATACTTTGTCTGTAGAAAAAGATGGATTGAATAATGCTTGCAATGCCAATCCATCAATTAATGCATTACATAAAACGCTCCATGTTTCCGTTGAAATTTGAGTTTTCATTGTATCTCCTATTTTTTTATGTAACACTCCTTTTAATTTTTGATTTTCATAATGTAACAATCCACCAATTTTATCTTTCATCGCATCATTTTGTAATCCACTTGCTACTAATTGAAAGAACAAATGATGATACATTGAATCTTTCATACATCTACTTTCCGCAGACTGTAAAGCCTTCTCTAACTGTCCATCCTTTCCTATTTGTTCCCACGATGCTTTACAAAACGATTCCGTTACTTCAAGTAATAATTGATCCTTCGTTTTAAAATGATAATATACGGTACCTTGTGTAACTTGAGCACTTTCTGCAACTGCTTTTAATGTCAATTTTTCCATCCCGTGCTCTGCAATAATTGCTTTTGCTGCTTCTAATAACTTCTCTTTATTAACAACGTTCGGTTTTGCCACTTCTACGACCTCCTTTTAAGTTAGTTGTATAACTAACTTAAATTATACAGAAAAATCAGATAAAATAAAAGGAAGAAAAGCCAACATTCAACTTTTCTTCCTTTTATTTTTACCTTTAGCTTTCACTGTCACTGATTCACAAGGTGTATAATATATTTGAGGTGTCGCCTTATCAACAAACATCATAAACGTAATAAAGCCGATAATAAAGAAAATAAACAACGTTAACAAAATTGCTCCTATCGTTAAAAGTATCATAACACCACCCCTATATTTTTCATGTTATTACACTTTTCGCTATTATATGAGCGTAATCCTTTTTAGAAAAAGAAACGTAACAAAATAATCACAATCACTCCCGTTAATACTGTACCTAATAAACTACGAGTATATATTGCTACAAGAAATGTCGGGATTGCTGCGATAAGGTAATCCCACTGCATCGTCTCATGCATAAATAAAACTTGTGCTAAAAGTGCTGCTAATATCGCAATTGGTATGTAATTTAACCATTTTAAACCCCAGTCTGGAATTTGAAGTTTACTAAATACGAGTAGAGGTAAAATACGTGGCACGAGTGTAACAGCTCCTGCTGCTAATAAAAGTAGTATTACGTCCAATCTCATTTCCATTTTTCAATCACAACTCCAATCGTCGCAGCTAGTAATGTTGCGATAATAACCGCTATACTATCTGGCATAAATAAGTGTGAAACGTATGCAATCATAATTGCTACAATTGCAACAGTAAGATGAATTGCTAGTTTCGGTTTACTACTTATGAGCTGAAGGACAAATAACCCGATAAACATTGCCGGTAATGCATAATCCATGCCGTACGTATGCGGATCTGGTATCCACTCACCAAACAACCCGCCAATAATAGTAGCAAGAATCCAATTTAAATATGCTGTGACATTTAAACCGATCATCCATCTTTCACCTAAATGTCCTTTTTGCGCTGCGTGCTGCACAGCAACTCCGAACGTTTCATCTGTAATTTGCGAACCGATTAGTAAGTTTTTAAATAGAGGCAGTTTCGTAAAGTACGGCGCAAGTGCAGCACTCATAAGAAGGTGGCGCAAGTTAACAAAAAATACAGTAAAAATAATTGCGGAAGCAGGTGCACCAGCTGCATACATACCAGCTAATATAAATTGGGCAGAACCTGCATAAATTAAAGTGGACATAAACGCAATTTCAATAATGGAGAAACCAGCTGTTTTTGCAATTACACCGGCTGCTATACCGATGCTTAAATAACCAAATACAGTTGGTAAACAATCTTTTACTCCTTGCTGAAATGTATCATCGTTTTGCAAAGCTACATGTGCCCCAGCTTTACTCATCTCTATCATCCTCCATTCCTTTTAAAGTTCGCTTTCCTGTTACGACATGAACTAAATCTATATTTTCACGCCATAGCGTATCTAACTTATCCGCTCCAAATTCCTTCGTGATTTCTTCGACCATAATATCGTGCCGCACATACTCTGTAGCTACGAGAACTAATGCTGGGTCATACGTTGTAACAGCCCACGAAGTGCTATCATTTGAGAAGTTCGCAATTAATACTTCTTCTCCATCACGAGCAATAACAGTTAAATGACCACCCATTCTCTTTTCAACAACGTGGGGCGTCATATAATTATGGTGAAACGTCGCGCCTATTTTGGTTTCTGGCGCGCCAAATAAGATTGAAAATATATGTACACCTTCCTCTTCTTTTTGATGAATATATGGCTCAATTTCATGCACTTGATCTTCCCATACAGAAATCCATAACTCTTCCTTTGCTCTATTAATTATATTGCAAATTTCTTTTAAAACACGATCATTTGAGCGAATATGCGAAATTACATCTATTTGTCGCTCTTGTTCTAAACCATTTAATTTCTCATCTAAAAATTCAAAGGACTTCTCAAAGTCTTTTCGCATTCGATTCATTAATTCGGTAGCTGGTACTGGTACATATTTAACTGGTTCAGAAGGTACAATATGTACTGCTCCTTTATCCATTAACTTTCCGAGTACCTCGTAAATCATAGAACGAGGTACTCCTGTTTGTTTACTCACTTCATAACCTGTTACTGGGGAATGCTTTAGCAATCCAATATACGCTTTACATTCATACTGGGAAAAACCTAGCTTTTGTAATTCCTTTATAATTTCATCCATCGGTAACCCCTCACAATCTAAACCGCTCTAACTTCAAAACGACGATTTTGTTTCCCTTTACTTTTTACTTTATCAATAACAAGTGTTCCTATTTCACTCGTATTTTTCACATGTGTGCCTCCACAAGCTTGTTCATCTAAATTTTCAATGGTAACAATGCGGATTTCTTGTATAGTAGTTGGCAGGAGGTTTATTGCTGTCTTAATCATTCCTACAGCATTTTCTGCTTCTTCGCGGCTCATATAACGAGTAGAAATTTCTTTATTTTGTTCAATAAGTTTATTCACTTCCTTAACAATTTCTTCTACTTCCACGCTCGATAACTCTTGTAACTCATTAAAATCGATACGTGCTTTGTCAGGATAAATTTGATTTCCAGTGCATAGAGCTCCATATTTTTCATAAACGACAGCTCCGATAAGATGCAGTAAGGAATGATGCCGCATTAAATTATGACGTCTTTCCCAATTAATCTCTAATTTAACAGAACCTAATTTTACTTGAGCTCCATCTTTTATATAGTGAACTATTTCTCCCTGCTCCTTCTTTACCTTTTCAACTTCAAATACAAACCCGTCTTGTACAATGACACCCGTATCACATTCCTGCCCCCCACCAGTTGGATAAAAAACTGTTTCTTTTACAAATACTTTATTCCCTTCTACTTTTATCACCTCTGTTTCACAACTCGCTTTGTATGCATCTTCTAAATATAATGCCGTTGTCATACTCTCACCTCTTTAGTAGTTATAGTTATACCTACTAATATAAAAAAGAAGCTCCACAAAGTCAATTGATAATTCTGAAATTTAAATTTAATAAAAGACTCCTATATTAGGAGTCCACTATCTCAATATTTCATTCGCTTCTTTTTCATAAATTTTATCAAATGAAGTCATGACACGTTGTGATGCTGAAATCATTTTTTGATCCGTCATAAGATCAGCCATCTCTTTCGTCATATCTACATTTGAATTTTCTAGCATATAATTTTTTACTGTCCCTACTCCGTTCGGTAAATCAGCAATGTTTCCTTCTGCTAGTGTAAAGCTTTTGTTCTCTCTTTGTACAAGACGATTATTTGCTTCTGCACCTACTGTTTTTGTTTGTAGACGAGCAATATTATTTTGCGTCACCGCATCATATAACGTACCGTCTGCTTGTACAGCTACCTTTGCTCCTTCTGGAATACGAATACGTTCATTATTCTCACCCATTACGAAAGCACCTGAAGTTGTTTGTAAATAACGATCACTATTTAATGTAAAACTACCGGCTCTCGTTAAAAATGTTTCATTATTTTTAGATGTAACGAAAAACGAAGCTGTGCCCGCAGTTCCGTCATCTAAAAAGAAATCTGTAGCACTATTTGTCATTTGTATATTTCCTTGTACTAAGTTCACATGTGTTGCGGCTGGTACTACAGCGTAATCGACTGAGCCAATATTTGTTACAGCACCATCTCCGCGGCGATATGTGTCTTGTACATCAAATACTTTTGAAGTCATATTTTCTGCTTTAAATCCTGTCGTTTGGGCATTTGCAACGTTATTCGAATGAACATTAATACGCTGCATGTAATTCATCATACCCATAGAACCTATATAAAGACCGTTCATACTCGTTTGAATAAGGCAGTTGCCTTATCCTTCACCTCTTTTCTATGATGTTTGTAACATTTGTTTCGCTAAATGTTCAGCTGTAGCGATATGTATGTTTTTCTTCACGTCTTGTCCATCTGTCATTAATACAATGGGAGCTGATGATACTGCTGGAATTTTCAACAATTCACCACTACTTGCTGTTTCATCAAATTTCGTAAACACGATACCATCAATATGAATATCTTTAAAGTTCGTAATGATTTCGATCATGTCTTTACTTTTCATCGAAGCTGATAACGTTAAACAAATATAATCTGGCTCTACTTGTCCCATTGTTTCAATCATTTCTTCCACTGTTTCTGACGCACGATAATTTTTCCCAGCTGTATCTATTAAAATATAATCGACGCGCGCTTCTTCTTTAAAATACGTAAGCGCTCTTGTCATTGCAGCTTCATCACGAACAGCAATTACTTCAAATCCAATTGTCTTTACGTAATCTTGCAGTTGCTGAACTGTCCCAATGCGCGAATGGTCCGTCGTAATAAAACCGACCGTTTTGTTCTTACCGTGAAACTGCCACGCCATTTTCGCAAGTGTCGTCGTTTTTCCAACACCAGTTGGGCCGATTAATGCAATTGTTTGTACTTCTTTTTCAAATACGTTTTCTGTGTTGAAATGAGAACTCATATCTTCTAATATATATTCGATCACTTCTTCTTCTGTAATCATCGTTGCATTCTCAAACTTCACTTTTAACTTTTCAGCATAGGCATGAATGAAGTATTGTTCTACATCGTTTTGCTCTAGCATGCGAATTACTTTTTGAATAATAAATGGTACAGATTCTTGCTGTTCTTTTTTTACAACTACTTCTTCTTTCTTGACCGGAACGACTTTTTTCACAGCTTTTTGCTTTTTCGTTACTTTCGTTTCTTCCGTCTGTTTTACAACGACGATACCTTTTTCAAACAACTTTAATAGTTTCTCTTTCTTTCTTGCCCATTCTTCACTATTTCCTGTTTGCATCGCCGCATATGACATCGGAGTCGTCACGTTTTCTAAATTGTGCAGTACCGATTGAATTCCGTTCGCCTTCACAATTTGTTCTGAAGGGTCATTCACAACATCCATTAATTGTTCATGAAATTGAGCTGTTCCTTCGTTCACTTCTTCCTGTTTATCCTCTGGAAAAGCAACTAACATTTCATAATTCTTTTTCCAAAAAAACGGGATATTTCGTTTTACACTTTCATCGACAACGTAATAATAATCTGTACCATATTGGTCAAATAACTTTCGATACAATTCATTTTTCGAAGCTGCTTTTATTCGCATTAACGCTTCTTTCTTTTCTGTACTTTCCATTACTTCACCCCCTACTATTCAATATAGGCAATTTGATCTACAACAATTTCTGGTGCTAATTCGCTAATACAAAGTACTTGTGCTTCTACTTGATAGCGCTCAAGAAGTCTTACAATCGCAAATCTGAAATCTTTTCTACGCGTTAATAATACTGGTTCTCTTCCCATTAACCTCGCTTGTTTAAATACGCGTTGTACTTGCTCAACGACTCGCGTTTCTAAATCTAAATCCCAGTTTAATAAATAACCTTGATAAGAATTGTTCACAACGTCTGCATCTAACTCAATTGAATCTGAGAAGAGCGCCGCATATATTTTCCCGTCAGGATTTTTCGCATTTTCACAAATAACTTTTGAAATACATTCACGGACGAATGACGTTACACCGTCAACATGATTTTGATAAATTTCTTTTCCGTCAATAATACCTTCAATAATGGTTGGTAAATCGCGAATAGAAATACCTTCTTTTAGCAATTGCTTAATAACATTTTGAACGAGTGATAAGTCGATTTCTTTCTTCTTAATCTCTTCTAATAAAACGCCATTATCATTTTCAAGCGAGTTAATTAAGTCTTTTACATGTTGACGCTGAATTAACTCATGAAGATTACGTCTAACGACAACATCTAAATGTGTAATTAATATGCTAAGTGGCTCTAATACTTGATAGCCTTTCATCTGTGCATCTTGTACCATATGCTCTAAAATCCAATATCCATCTTCACCGAAAATTGGATCTTTCGCTGGTTCTGCATCTAAATCGGCCATTACATTCGGTGTTTTCAGTGCTAATAAGTAACCTGATTTTAAAACCCCTTCAGCTGCCTTCGCACCTTTAATACGAATAATGTAACGTCCGCGTGGTCTAAAACTCGTATTATCTTTAAAGTTAATTCCAGGAACGTTAATACCAAGGTCGGTAATAATCGACTTCCTCATAAGAACAACTTTATCACGGGCGGTTTCCCCGTTAATTTTTTGCTTTACAAGTGCTGCTAAATCTAAACCGAGTTCTACAATAATTGGATATTTATCTGTAAATACGCCAAATGAATCTTCCACTTGTTGCAGTTGCTCGTCTTCGCCTTGAATCATTTCTATTTCTTTTTGAAGCTCGTCTTCTTTTTCTTTCTTTATTCGGTTTTTATTTCGAATTCCTAAGAAGATAATTGTTCCACCAACGAGTGCGAATGGTAGAAATGGTAGCGGAGTGAAAATACCCATCGCGATAAATAAACCACCAAGCGCATAGACAACGACTTCATGCGCTAATAACTCTTTAAAGATTCCTTCCGTTACTGTATCCGGTGAACCGTCAAATACACGCGTTACGATAATACCTGTTGAAATCGCAAGCATTAGCGAACCAATTTGGTTTACGATTCCATCACCGACAGTTAACTGTGTATAATGAAGAGCTGCTTCACCAAAGCTCATGCCCTGCTGCATCATACCAACAATTAAACCGAAAATAATGTTTACGAATAAAATGACGATCCCGAAAATAACGTCCCCTTTAATGAACTTTCCAGCACCATCCATCGCTCCGTAAAACTCTGTTTCCATATTTAATTTTTTTCGTTTTGCTTGTGCATCTTTTTCTGTAATAATACGCTGGTTTAAATCCGCATCGATTGACATTTGTTTCCCTGGTAAAGAATCAAGTGTAAAACGTGCTGCAACTTCAGCTGTACGAGATGCACCGTTTGCAACGATAAACTGGAATATGATTAATACTGTAAAAATAACGATACCAATTAATAAGTTCCCGCCAATTACGAATTGACCGAACTCTTCAATAACATGACCGGCATTTCCGTTTGTCAAAATCGCTCGCGTCGTCGATACGTTAATCGATACACGGAAAATCCCGATTAATAACAACATCGTCGGAAATGACTTTAATTCATCCCACTCGTTAATACTTGTCGCTCGCATATAAATAAGCACTGACATACTTAGTAGAAAAACGATAATGATATCAAGTATAAATGGTGGAAGTGGAATTAAGAGCGCCACTACGAATGACGCTGCTAAAAAGATAGAAAAATAGGTTCTTGCAGAATCTATCTTAAACAAAGAGATCTCCTCCAAACGCGCTATTATACTTCAAGTTCATTCGTTTGAATTAAATAGCGCATAACTTCAATTACAGCTACGTATAAATCTTCTGGAATCGTCTCATCTTCCTCGACTTGATAATATAAAGAACGAGCAAGCGGACGGTTTTCCACCATTGGTATTTCTTGTTCACGGGCAAGTGTTCGTATATATAATGCGAGTTCATCTTCCCCTTTTGCAACGACAATTGGTGCCGCATCAACGTGTTTATTGTACCTGAGTACGACCGAAATATGAGTCGGGTTATTTACAATAAACGTTGCGCCATCCATCTTTTTCGCAATTGTTCCTTGCAATATGGCATGCATAAAGTTTTTTCGTTTTCCCTTTACTTGCGGGTCCCCTTCATTATCTTTATGCTCTTGTTTTACTTCTTCTTTTTTCATCTTAATATCTTGTTCGTACTCCCACTTTTGATATATGAAATCAATAATAGAAAGAACGATTAATATAATTAAAATAGCTAAGAAGATAAATTTAATTTGCCTAATAATTTCAGTAAGTGACGCAGTCCAATTAAATCCAATCATACTCACGATTTTCTCTAAATTCTTTTTAAATAGCACATAAGCGACGTAACCGATTAATCCCATATAAAACAGTGATTTCAAAATATCTACTAAACTTTTACGACTAAACAACCTCGTAAAATAGTTTTTCGGGTTAATACGCGAAGCTTTCGGCTTAATGACTTTAGAAGAAAATAAGAAACCGACTTGAATCATATAATTGAATAAATGAAAAGCGTATACGAGTATTAAGATCGGAGCTGATACTTTTAGTAGTAAAATCCCCATCATATAAAAATACTCGGTTGAATCTGTATTTTTTCCAATTTGATCAAACAGCACCGATACAGAATTGGCAATCTCAAACCCTAGCCAATCTCCAAAAAAGTAAACGACAACTGCTAACACAAGTATGGAAAATAAATTATTTAAATCTTTACTCCGGGCAATATTCCCTTCTTCACGCGATTTCTTACGCTTCTGCGGGGTGGCCTTTTCTGTTTTATTATCCTTTGCCATGTGCGTCCCCCTACTTCGTTAAGAAAAAGTTAAATAGTTTCGTATATTCCTCAAGCAATACATCCGTCATATTTTTAAACACATAACCGAGCATCGGTACACTCATCGCAATAAACAAAATACCACATGTAATTTTAATAACATACGCATTCATAAAAACGTTTAATTGCGGAGCGTTTTTTGCGATTAAAATTAAAACAAAGTTAATGATGAATAAACTTCCCATAAGCGGAAGAGCAATTTCAACCGCTGATGTGATCGCAAATAATAACGTTGCGAGTAGACTATCTAAAAAACTAGTCGTCAGCAATTTTGAAATCGCCTCTGTATATTGAAACGACTTTAAAATCGTGGCAACGAAATAATTAATGCCGCCAAGTGAAATAAAAATAATGAGAAAAAATATATCAAAAATAGTTGATAGTAAAGTAGACTGTGATCCTGCATTTACATCAAACAAACTTGCTTGTGATAAACCGATATCAAAGTCTAAAATATGCCCGGCCATTTTCGGAATGTTCCACAGCATTTCTACAATTTTTGAAAGTGATAATCCAATTACAATTTGCGTACCAGCATAAGCTGCAACGTCCCAAGTTGTTTTTATGTGAGAGACATCAACTTGATCGGCAACAGTAATGGAAAGAGCAAGTCCAAATGTAACCTTCGCCATCGCTGGAATGGATCGACCTGAGAAAAACGGTAAAAAATATAAAAATGAAGTAATGCGGCAAAACGCAAAAAACGTCGCCGCCCATAATTCCATATTCATTTCAGTTCCCCTATCTTAGTACGAACGCAATAGCGATGGAATTTTATCAAATAAATCTAAAATAAGCGTCGTTAACTCTTGAAACATCCACGGACCTAAAATGATAATAACGAGTACAATACTCGCCATTTTCGGTAAAAACGTCAGCGTTTGCTCTTGAATTTGCATCATTGCCATAATGACAGCGATGATAATAACGACAATCATACTAACGCCGGCAACCGGCATTAAAATCATAACCCCTTTATAAAAAAAGGTTTGAAAAATATCTATAATTGGTGACGTATTCATTTATATGACTCCTATCACATAGCATCAAACGCTTCAGGCGACCGTTTTAAACATAATGTCGACGATTTTTGTATATCCACCTAAATATACGAAAACGAGTATTTTAAACGGTAAACTTAAAATCATCGGCGGTACCATCATCATCCCGAGGTACATTAAAAGTGTACTAATAATCAAATCTATAAATACAAACGCTAAATAAATGAACATCCCCGTTAATAATCCCTTTTGGATTTGCGTTAACGTAAAGGATGGTACGAGCGTAAATAGTGAAAGATCTTTTAAATCTTTCGGCAACTCTTCTCCGCGCACTTTCAGCATCATTTTTAAATCATGCTTATACGTATGCTTTGACATATACTCTTTCATAATCGGCGCTGTCGTTTCCGCAGCTTGACTTACTGTTATTTTCTCTTTTGTCATCGGATCCCACACATCGCTCTTTAGCTGCCCAAGAACAGGCTGCATCGTAAAGAGTGATAAAAATAAGGCAAGTCCAACGAGCACTTGGTTCGGCGGTAAATTCATTACCCCGAGTCCTTGACGTGTAATCCCAAGAACGATCATAAAATAAGTAAAATGTGTAAATAATAGAACAATAGATGAGGATAATGATAAAAGGGTAACGAGCGCAAATAACTGTACACTTGAGTTACTCGTAAACTCTTTTCCATTTTCGAAATTAATAAAACCGTTTTGGGCTGCATACGCTGGATTTACAAAAATAATTGAAAAAACGATAGAAAATACGAAAATAACGGCTAATAACGATAACTGTTTCTTTATTCTCATGATGGATCCTCTACTTTTTTCGTTTCACTCTTCACCGCGTCTTCTAGCGCTTGTTGAAACTGATTTCCTGTTCCTGTTAATTGCACAGACTGTACACCGTTATTACTAATAACAGTGAACACTTGCTTGCCGTCTACTTCAAATAAAAAGGCGCTCGTTTGATGATTTAAATACACGCCGTCCTTCACTTGAATGTGGCCATTTTCACCTTGCTTAAAAAACTGCTGCTTGCGCGTCTTTTTCGTCATATAATATGCACCGTAGCCGAGCGCACCAAACAGTAAAACGACTTGAAATAAGGTCGTCATATACGACATATGACTCCTCCTCTACTCTTTATCTTGCATTTGACTTTGCGCTTTCATAAGCGCAGCTTGCTTCTTGTCAGCTTCAATTTCAGAAATGATAATACCGAACTTCTCGTCCATTACGATCGCTTCCCCGATGCCGACTTTCATATTACTTAAATATACATCTACTTTATGTCCTAAGTTTTTCTCTACTTCCAGAACATCGCCAACTTTTAATTGCTTCACGTCACCAAGCGTAATAGATGCCTTTCCAAGCTTTACACCAAGTTCAATCGAAATATCTGAAACAGTATCAATATGTGCTTTACTTGCTTCATTTCGCTTTCCTGCAAAATCTTCTAATCCCATTAATGACACAGGAGATACTTCATGCTTCATATGGATCCTCCTACTCTACAAAACTTTTAAATAAGAGCGCCTTACGCGTTCCATCTTTACCAATAAAACAATTAAATTTATGTTTTCCATCTACATAACCAAGTAATTCATCTGAAACTTTCGTACGGAGCGGAATAATATCGCCTTCTTCAATTTGTTCAATCTCGCCCATTGTCATCTTCTGCTCACCAATTGCTACGTGAACAGGTTTGTACACTTGATTTACTTTCACTTCCACTTCAGACGTATACTTCTTACGTTTATCTGAAGAATGTTCAACAATATTTTCAGATGTTAACTTATCCATAATTTCTTCAACAGATAAGAACGGAATTCCGATGCGCACTGTCGTATTCCAAAAATCCGTTTTCATATTTACATTCAGTAATGAAATGATATCACTCGCTGTCGTAATCTTTAATGCATTCGGATCTGTCTCCGTCGTTACAAATTTCGGTTCAATTGCAACAACACTTTCAAATGATTGCTCTAAATTTTTACAAAGAAGCATAAAAATATTATCCAGTGTTAAAAACTCAAATGCGGTAAGTGGTCTGCGCATCGTAAAGTTACGCTTACTATCTCCGCCAAGCCAACATTCATGAATGTAAATAACAAACGCTAAATCAATCTCAATGACAATTTCTCCAAGCTCTGGAAGGCCAAGATCAATAACACAATATAAATAGTAATCTTTCGGCATTTTCTCCACATACTCACTCGTGAATGGAACTTGCTCAACCGTTGAAGGCTCTAACTCAATCGGAATACGCATACGCGCTGACAACGTCTGTGACGTCTGTTTACCAAATGTAGAAGCAATTGCTTGCAAGCTACGTAAATGCTCTACACCGAACTTCTCCGGTCTATTAAAATCATACTCTTGAAATTTATCTTGCTTTCCTGCTTCTTGTGCGAAAGCTGGCATTTCCTCGCCTTCATTTACCGCCTTCAGCAGGGCATCAATTTGCTCTTGGCTTAATTTTTCGCCACTCATGACAATCCCCTTCCCTACCTTTTCAATTCAACGATTTCAACGTACATCTTTCCATTCTTCGTCAAAATCTTTCCGGTTCCAATCTCTTCATTCTCAAGCATAAGACGCACCGTATTTTTTGTTGAATTTTCAAGACGATACAATGTACCTTTCGTAATATGAAGCAAATCTTCAATTTTCTTTTTCGTATTTCCGATTTCAAAATAAATTGTTAACGGAATATCATCTTGTAATTTCAAATCTAGCCAACTCCCATATCATGTTCACGAAAATTTCATGTTCTCTCTATATATGAAACTTCTTATTTTGAAACGTCGATATTTAATATTTTTTTAATATATCCTTGCGTTTCTTTAAATGGCGGTACGCCTCCGTACTTTCTCACATTACCAGGTCCAGCATTATAAGATGCAAGCGCTAGTACGAGATCGCCGTTATTTTTCTTCAAATAACCGCTTAACTCTTTCGCACCACCCTCAATACTTTCAGCTGGTGAAAATGGATTTTTTATACCCATCTCTTTCACATTCGCTGGCATAAGCTGCATAAGACCCATCGCACCTGCATGTGACACCGTTTTCGGATTAAAATCAGATTCTACTTCAATCATTTTTTGAATTAACGTTTTCGGAATTCCGTATGTATGACTTACACGATCTATAATATCCTCATACTTCCCTTCATTGGAAGAACGTATTTTTTGAATATTATACTTCTTCGTTAATCCCCACGTATCAGCAGCCTCATTTTTCGTTTCTGGGAAACGTCGTTCAAACTCTTTTTGTGCGACTTGCACGTCATCTACGTTCTTCGTTTCAGCCTTTTCTTCAGGCTTACTCGCTTCCTCTACTTTATGAATAGATTGTTCCGGTTTATTTACGAACGTTTCTATTTTCGTAGATTGTACCGGCTGACTCATATCCTCTACCTTTGCCGGCTGCGTAGTACCCTTCATTTCCTTCGCAGGTTCACTCTGCAATTTTTCTTGAAAACGACTACTAACGAATGCTTGTGGACTACTTAGCTTTTGCTGAATTTGTCCTTTCTTATATGCAAGCACTTCTTTTACTATATTTCCAACTATCATAATATCACCTTTTCGGTAAACAAAGATAATCTAATATTAGAGTTTTTTTTTAAAGTTTGCAATAATCCTTTTAATAATATTGTAATAAAAAAATGAATATATTGTTAAACTGTTATTTTTTTATATTTATTAATTCGAATTTTTAGTTGACACCCGCTATGACAGGGATTACAATAAATCTCGAAATTGATTTTTTCGCATATTACCGTTTTTCAATTTGCAGAAAAGTCAATATAAAAAAATGGGGGTTCTTAATCATGAGAATTAATACAAACATTAATAGCATGCGTACACAAGAGTACATGCGCCAAAACCAAACTAAAATGAGCAACGCTATGGACCGTTTATCAAGCGGTAAACGTATCAACAACGCTTCTGACGATGCAGCAGGTCTTGCAATTGCAACTCGTATGCGTTCACGTGAAGGTGGCTTAAACGTTGCAGCTCGTAATACAGAAGACGGTATGTCTTTAATTCGTACAGCTGACTCAGCTTTAAACTCTGTATCAAACATCTTACTTCGTATGCGTGACCTTGCAAACCAATCTGCAAGTGAGACTAATACTAGTAAAAACCAAGCTGCAATGCAAAAAGAATTTGATCAATTAAAAGAACAAATTCAATATATTGCGGACAACACTGAGTTTAACGACAAAAAATTATTAGACGGATCTAATAGTACTATTAATATCCAAACTCTTGACTCACATGATAAAACTAAACAAATTACAATTTCACTTGATTCTGCATCACTTAATAATTTAAATATCAAGGATTTAGCAATTGGTTCAAACACAATTAACAAAGTTGATCTTGAAACTGCTACTAATTCTCTAAAACGATTAACTACTGCAGCAACTGATCCAAAAGTACTAGCTCAAGACGTTAAAGATGCAAAAACTGCTTTTGATAAAATCAAATCAGCTTATACACCAGCAGAAGTAGAAAAAATGGAAGATGCTTTCAAAAAATATGATAAAACAGTAGCTGATACAACAACGGCTTTTGCTGACCACCAAGCTGCAGCAGAAGCTATTCAAACTGAATTTGCAAAATTAGCAGTTCCTGCAGCAACAGCATTCGATCCATCTTCTTCTGTTGAAAAAATCGACAAAGCAATAGAAGCAATTGCTTCTAGCCGTGCTACTTTAGGTGCTACATTAAACCGCCTTGACTTTAACGTAACAAACCTTAAGAGCCAAGAAAATTCTATGGCAGCTTCTGCTTCTCAAATCGAAGACGCTGACATGGCGAAAGAAATGTCTGAAATGACTAAGTTCAAAATCTTGAACGAAGCTGGTATCAGCATGCTTTCTCAAGCAAACCAAACTCCACAAATGGTTTCTAAATTATTACAATAAGCCATTTGAGTTAGTTTCCTGAATAAACCTCTCTGCTTGCAGAGAGGTTTATTTTTTCTACATAAATGAATTATTTGTAAAACCTTTCTTTTTTAGGTGAAAGAGAGCATCCGCGATGTTTAGACGCGGTCAGTGCCTATTTTAATCCCCACTTAAGTTAAAGCACAAATAGCAAATAAGCATAAGCCTTTTTATCTTTTCATGATCGTTTATTAGCTTTAGAACACTAACTATATCAATCTATAAGGAGTGTCTATTATGCGTATTGGTACGAATATTTTGAGTATGAATGCTAGGCAGTCGTTGTATGAGAATGAGAAGCATATGAATGTTGTAATGGAGCATTTGGCGACTGGTAAGAAGTTGAATAACGCTTCGGATAATCCCGCTAATATTGCAATTGTGACTCGTATGCATGCACGAGCGAGTGGCATGCGCGTGGCGATTCGTAATAATGAGGATGCATTATCAATGCTTCGGACAGCGGAAGCTGCACTTCAAACTGTGATGAATATTTTACAGCGCATGCGTGATTTAGCTGTTCAATCTGCAAATGGTACAAATTCAAATAAAAACCGTGATTCACTGAATACAGAGTTTCATTCTTTAACAGAGCAAATTAGCTATATTGGCGAGACGACTGAGTTTAATGATTTATCCGTATTTGACGGGCAAAAACGTCCTGTTACGTTAGACGATATCGGTCATACAATAAATATGACGAAACTTATTCCTCCTTCCCCTACACAACATGACATCAAGATTTCAACAAAACAAGAAGCGAGAGCTGCAATTCGTAAAATTGAAGAGGCTTTACAAAACGTATCACTTCATCATGCTGATCTTGGGGCTATGATGAATCGTTTACAGTTTAATATTGAAAATTTAAATAGCCAAAGTATAGCCCTAACAGATGCTGCATCTCGAATTGAAGATGCGGATATGGCGCAGGAGATGAGTGATTTTTTAAAGTTTAAATTATTAACTGAAGTTGCACTTAGTATGGTTTCACAAGCAAATCAAATTCCGCAAATGGTTTCTAAGTTACTACAATCGTAAAAATTTAGCTTCTTTCATTGGAACGATTCCACACAAAACAAAAGGGAAATACATATACACTATGTATCTCCCTTTTGTTTTGTACCCAAATTTTATTACTGTGTTACCGTCATAACTTGTCCGCTACGGTCAACCATTATTTTCATTTTTCCGTCTTGTGCATTATATAGCCCTAGTTTATGTAATTCCATTTTACAATCTTGTACGAAATTTGGTAATTTACGAATTTGATCGATATCAGAACTTGTAATGAAATGAATTAAAAGCTGCGTCATGTCTTTAATATCTTGCACAAGCTCTTCTTTCTCTCGTTTTAGCCTTTCATTTTCTAGTTGTAACGACTGCAATTCACCTTCTAGACTACGTGTATTCTTTACTTCTCTAGAACGCCCTGCTGCCATGCTAGAAAGCTTATAAATACCTTCCATAAACTGATGTAGTTCGTCTTCTTTCCTTTCACTACATTGATTAATTGTTTCAAAGTTATCAACGATCCCAGATATAACTCTTACAAGATTTTTTTCATCCTCTTTATGCTGGATTTCTTCTTTTAATTCGTACTCGTTATCTTGTTTTCTTGCAACGATTGTCTCTTTTACTGGTATATATTTTCGCTTTCGTCCTGGTTTTTGTTTTTCAATATTTTCAAACGGTATTTCACGTTTTTTCAATTTATAATACGTATTTTGCAATTGACTTTCTGTTTTTGGAAAAAGATTTAGTTCATTTTTACTTATGTATTTTGAAATATTTAAAATGTTTAAACCGTGACGTTGACAAAATTGATACACTTCATACAGTAGCTCTAGTTCAGACTTCAGCCATGTAATTGCTGATTTTTCATATGCACGCATCCCGCCATGTTTTTCTATATCTATTTGAAATAATACCATTCTATTATGTAAATCAACTAATTCTTCATACTTTACTTGGAATTCTTTTTCTATTTTTTTTAATTCCACCTCTAGTTGCATATCGTTCATTTTATTATTTGACATGTTTTGTAAAAGACCTAATACATTAATTGCTGTGTGGTGATACATAATCTGTGCCACTCCCCTCATCCTTTCACAATTCTCATCTGACTCCCATGTCTTTTAAGAAAATAGCAATTTTTACATATCCATATTATAACAGTTCGAAATTATCTGTCAAATAATAAACATACAAAAATGTATAGAAAGTATAAAAATTTGGAAAATGTTTTTTATTAATATGTAAAATTGCATATTAATTACATTTAATTATATTATATGGTATTTTAGGTGTTTTTTCACCGAAAAAGTTTGCGTTACTACGCATACTTACTAGCATATTCCAAAAATATGCTCTCTAATATTTTCAAATAGACAAGCCAACTATTTATTCATTAAACGAATTGAAAATCTCGAATTAGAGACTATTCATACAGTCACAAACACTCCAGAAATGTTTAATGTTTCTACCTGTACAGCAGAGTATAGAATGCAAAAAGGAACTAGCCAGTACTACTTATACGTGGCTAGTTCCCTCCTCCCTACTAAAAAATAGAGTTGTATATCAGTTCTTCAAACCCTCAATCAAAGGCTCTTTTCTTCTACTGACCTAAAACCACTCCATATATCTGATCTCACATCGCATGGGCCTCTATTAGGCACTGACCGCTCTACCCATGGTTAGAGCTTCTATTCCAGATAAAAAAAGCTTTTCAAAACGTTTTTTACAACACTAACTTATCAACTAAACCAATTAACTCTTGAATATCTGGCTTACTTACTTGAGCATTTGCTCCTACAGCTTCGCCTTTATGGAATAATTCATTTGTAATTAATGAAGAGAAAATAATGACTGGTAAACGATTCATCACTTCACTATCTTTAACCACCTTCGTTAAATGATGTCCATCCATTTTCGGCATTTCAATATCAGTAATTAGCAAGTGAATATGCTCAAACATTTTTTCCCCTTGCTCTTTCGCTAATTTTTCAATTTGTGCTAACGCTTCTGCACCATTGCTGAAGAAGTTCATTTTCGTATATCCAGCTGATGATAGTGTTTCTTCTAATATTTGGCGGAGCATTGCTGAATCTTCTGCAATATAAATCACTTTTTCAGCTCGATCTGTTTTCTGTTCTAACCCTGCAAGTGATTTATTGTCATAACCAGTGCCGCTAATTTCGCATACAATTTTTTCATAATCTAATAGTAAAATGATTTGCCCGTCTAGTTTTACAATACCAGATGTCGTTTCTTCTAGTCCCATAGACAATGAAGCTGGTTCATCAATTTGTTCCCACGAAATACGTTGAATACGATGCACTTCATCAACGCGGAAAATAACTTTCATTTGATTTAATTCTGAAATAATAAATTTCGTTTGATCAAGTGGCTTTGTCGATTTTAAATTAAGAGCTGTCGCTAAGTTAATAACAGGTAAAATTTCACCACGTACTTGAACAACACCTTCAACTGCATGATGAGATTCTGGCACAGTTGTAACAGGGAATGGATTAATGATTTCACGTACTTTCATTACGTTAATACTAAATAGGTTTTCACCAACAGTATATGTAACAATCTCTAATTCATTTGTTCCGCTTTCTAATAAAATACTTTGTGCTTGTGACATAAAGGTGTCGCTCCCCTTCCATTAATTCCGTATATCTAATTATTAAGCTTTATAAAAGAGAAAAAGTCAACTACCTATATAAAAAATATAGATAGTCGAACGATTTATTTTAAAAGACGCTTAATCTTGTATAAACGAAGCAAGTGCCTCTAATAAAACTTCTTGTGCGCCTACAATTTCTGTCGGCATTGCTTCCCACTTTTTTGAAAGCTCCGTTTCTACTCGTATTCTTAGCTCCGAATCCATTTCTTCTAGCACATATTCTTTCGTCGCTATATCAACATCAAGTAGCGCAAGTGCATATAATTCTGGATCATTTATTTTTTTAAATAATTGTTCCAATATAGCTGGTGCTATATGTTTTAATTTTTCAATATGAATTTCCTTATCCGAAAATAGCAACTCATATTGAATAAACGTAACATTTTCTTTAATCACTTTAAAATAGCAATTATTTTTTTTATCATTTACAAAATAACCGTTCGGATCTGCGATAATGCTCTCCACTTTACGAATTAAATTCGGCAAACTACTCGCCGCCATTACAGTCCGCTGCTCAACCTCACTTGGCGAAATGAATGTAACGCGATACTTATTCTGCGCCATCCTCCTCACCTCTCCTTTTATAAAAATCTATCACCACAAACGATCCAAAAGGCACTGGTCTGCCATAAAACGATTAACCATCCCAGTAACCTTTCATAGATCTATTTTTGCAACTTCACTTACAACTTCTCAAACTACTCTAGTAGCTCTCCATATCTCTGTCCTTACACATCGGTCGAGCACCCAAATAGGCACTGACCGCTACCACATACCGCCAGATCCTCTCTCAAAACCTAAAAAAGGGCTTTTAAAAGCTTTTTAAGAGCTTTTCAATAACTCGATGTTATTGAACCAAAATGCAATCTGCTGATCCGTTATCCCTGATAGTGTAATAAAAAACTCACGGCACTTCATCTCGTCCTTAAACAGTTGATACTTCCATTCTCCTTCGCTACCAACACTTACGAAATAAAACTCATGAATACGACCAATGATTGATTGCTTTTCACCAAATGAATATGCAGGTACTTGCTTAATTTCAAATTGATCAGGTAAATATATATGCTCTTCTCGTTCCATTTTTAACACTTGCTCTGCAAGTTCACGTTTATTTTCGAAAAAAGGCAATTGTAAAATTCGCTCTTGTCTTGTCGTCATACGAATAAAAAACCCTTTCTACTACATTACAATTTTACTTTATGATATATTATCGAATTAAGTTTACAACTTCATTTAATACTTCATCTGAAACTTTAATTACTTTCGCATTTCCTTGGAATCCACGTTGATAAAGCATTAAATCAACAAATTCTACAGATAAATCTACGTTTGAACTTTCTTTTGCTGACCCTCGTACATTCCCTGCACCATTCTCACCAGCAACACCTATTCCTGGAATACCGGCTGATGGTGTCGCAACGTAATTTCCATTCCCTGTTTTCATTAATCCACCTGAATTCGGGAATGTAGCTATAGCTAGTTGTCCTACAACTTTCATACTACCATCTGAATATTTCATCATAACGAAACCACCGTCAGAAATAGAATAGTCATTTGCAATTGCAGCTGGGCGCCCCGTTACTTCTGTGGTAGAAATGGTTTTCCCTGTCGGATAATTTGTTAATCCGCTTAAATCAAGTGTTAGACCGCCACCAAAAGGAATTTGAACAGATCCACCTTTAGTAATTTCACCAGTTACTGGATCTTTTTGTACAGCCTCATCTGTCTCCTTTAAATTTCCTAATGTATCAAATTTAAGATTTTTTTCGCCCGTCATGCCTTCGACAGGCTTAAATTCTTTTTCGTTTTTAGAATCATTCCTTACAGAAACTGTATATGTATATTCGCCTGGCACTGGCTTTTCAACTTCTTTACCATCTACAGTCTCTTTTGTAGTCTTTTGCTTAATATTTACACGTAACGTTAACGAGTTCCCTTCCGCATCAAAAACTGTAAATTCGTGAGATAATGCATTTTGGTTTCTAGGAAGGTTTCCGCCTATTGTCGCTTTATCTGTTTGAATCCCACCAACAGCTGATCCCATTGGAATATGAATTGGGCTTGGTCGTGAAGAAAAATCTATCTCTTGTGTTCCTGTTTTTACACCATACCCCAGTACATACTGTCCACCTGTATTTGTAACATAGCTATCTTTCGATACACCAAAAGACCCTTTTCTCGTATACTCTACATTTCCACCGTTACGATCACCAACTAAAAACAAACCGTTCCCTTCTATCGCTGTCTCCATCTTATCACTAGTTAAAGTAATAGAACCATCACTAAAATCTGTAGATGTCCCACTGAACTTTACACCGTTACCAATACTCTTTGGATTCGTACCAGCATAGGCACCATCACCACGTGAACCAACCGTATTATTATATAGCAAATCATCAAAAATAGCCTTTTGCTTTTTATATCCAACTGTTTGTGCATTTGCAATATTATTTGAAGTAACACTTAATGCATTTTGTGCTGCATTCATCCCTGTAATACTTGTATATAACGCTTTAATCATAACCTTTGTACACTCCTTTTATTAATCTGGCTTAACCTCTTCATTTTTTTCTATATCATCTTTCTTCTCATCTTCCGGATTAGTTTCTGTTATCGGTTTATCAGAAACCCTTTCTATGAAACGAAGTGAGACAACTTGATTATCAACAATAAGTTGCACATCGTTATTTTCAGCAAGTCGAACTGTTTCCACTTGACCAGTCACTTGCTTTCCATTATTGCTTACACCTCTAACGTACTTTCCTAAAAACTTCATCCCTCCATCAAGAGCTGTCGAATACATCGTTGATTGCAGTTTATCTACTGCTTTCGTCATATTCTGTACTTGCTCCATAAGCGATAGCTGTGCTGTTTGGTTCATCATTTGGTTCATATCCATCGCATTAAACGGGTCTTGATGTTGAAAGCTTGCTAAGAAAAGTTTCAGGAAATCATCTTTATCCATAATACCGGGTGTTTTTTGAGTACTTGCTGATACTCCGTTTGCTTGTTGAGCTGTCGACTGTGCACCAGTAACAGATGCGTTTTTTGCTTGTGCTCCTGCTTGTAACGGAATATGATTTGTACTCGTTGTATTTAATCCAACTGTTGGCACGCTTTATTCCTCCAATAATCCCGCAAATTCTTTTGATTCTTGTTTCTCATGTTTCGTACTTGCTAATTGCTGTTTTTGCCTTTGCTCTTGTTCTCGTTGTTCTTTTCGATTTTCATCTTTATCTGAATAGCTAATTTGAATATTGATTTCTTTTTCTTTTAACTTCAGTCTCAATTCATCAAAAATGATTTCAACACGTTTTTTCGCATCATGTTTTTCCATTTCTACGTGAACATCAATTTGATCTCCATGTTTTTTCATAAACACCGTTAATGTACCAAGTTTTTCTGGATTTAACTGAAATAAAACACGCTCTTGTTTCACTACAAATTTTTGCAGTGCTTCTACTTGTGCTTCCATTTTCTTTCCTAAGTCAGGCAATGAAACTTTCTCAGCACTACTATTAGATTTCCCTATTTGATCGGTACCCGTTGCTTTATTTAATAACTCCGCACCCGCAGAACTTGAATCGTTGAATACATCACCTTCCGGCAACTCTATCTTTACATCATCGCTCTCAGCTTTCGGAAGATCTCCATCTAATTCTTTGGACTCTTCTTGTTTCTTTGCGATATTGCAAGTTTCTGTTTCTACCACTTTCAATACTTGCATCGTTTGCTCTGGCATCTTCACTTTATCTAACACCATTTGCATTGTATCTTCTAAACATATAGCATTTTTGATATTCATATTTGAAAGGAGCTCTTGTAACTTTTGTAATTCAGCTGCAGGTAATTCGTTAAGTTTTATATTTCCATATTCTTTATACAGCTCTTGTATTTTTTGTATGTATTGATATAACAATTCTGGCTGCACACGTAATTGTTCAATTGCAACCATTTGCTCAGATACAGCTAACAATAACTGTTCTGTCTCTTTTTTTTCTTCTTTCTTTACAATTGGCTCTTCTTTCGTTACTGATTGTTTAGAAAGAACATATTCTTTTTTTTCTTCTTTTGGTGCTTCTTCTCGTTTCATTTTCTCCGTTTTCGGCTGCTTTTTATTTTCCATTCTCATCGTACGATCGAATGAAGAATCTTCACTTTTTGATTGTACTTCTAGCCCTTTTTCTTTTTGCGGAGGTAAACTTTGTTGCACCGGTAATACAGACTGTATCACTATATTCACCTCATCCATTCATACACATTTTCAAATCAAGAAGCATTTTTTCTTCCTGCTTTTCTCGTACTTTCGCAAGCTTTTTACAATTTTCTTGATACATCTCATCAATGACACGTTCTTTTTCTTTTACTTGTTCTAAAAGGCTTTCATTTTTTTGAATAAAATCTTCTGTTTTTTTTATTTTCCGATTCCATTCTTCTATTCTTTCAGGTGAAAACGTATGTGAGGAAAGCATACCAGCCATAATACGTTGCCCAGTTTGTACGACTTTACTACGCGATTTTACAACATATAAATCATATTCTTTTTTTTGTTCTATTTTTCTTTTTTCAGCTGTTAATTCATACACTTCTTTCAAAATCTGTTCTTTTTCTTGATTTATTTGCAATTTTATCGTCTCGTACTGCTGCTTATCCACCTGTTTTTATAGCCCCTTCCTATTATAACGTTCTCTTTTTCTATTATATAGTTTTTTCCCAAAAAAATCTGTGAAATATTAAAAAACAAAAAAATAAGACCTCTTGGGCAGAGGTCTTATACGATATGGTGCATCGCTTCAACTATATCAGCAAATTGGAAACTATCAGATCGACCTTGTTTTAAAAACGTATTTATACCTTCTACTTTGTTTTTACATTCAAAAATATAAGCATTTTCTGCATTTTCTTGAATCGTCCCTAATTTAAAATACAATTCATTTTCTTTATAAACAGATAAGATTTTTCTCATT
Source organism: Bacillus sp. BC05(2025) (assembly GCF_056725905.1). Taxonomy (NCBI): domain Bacteria; kingdom Bacillati; phylum Bacillota; class Bacilli; order Caryophanales; family Bacillaceae; genus Bacillus; species Bacillus sp. BC05(2025). Next base: position 72,576 of record NZ_JBWYRA010000002.1, read on the forward strand.
TCATTTGCAAGTTGCCAATGGTTAGATGACACGATTTCTTCCATAATCCTACTTACTGAATCTAGCACTGAAATGGCAGGGTAATGACTGAGCGTTGCAAGTTCACGCTTTAATACAATATGCCCATCTAAAATACCACGAGCTAAATCTGGTACAGGTCCGTTTAAATCATCCCCATCGACGAGTACTGTATATATACCTGTTATAGATCCCTTTTGTGTTTTCCCAGAGCGCTCTAACAGTTTCTTCATATAACTTTCCATTAAGAGTGTTTTACCACCGATCGGCAACTCTTTAACCGCAATATCAACACTTCTACGCGCATCAGCAAAACGAGTAACAGAGTCCATCATAAGTAGTACGTTATTACCTTGATCACGGAAATATTCAGCAATAGACGTTGCAAGCTTCGCTGCACGAAGTTGCATTAGGTGACTTTCATCTGACGTCGCTACAACAACGACGCTTTTTCGCATTCCTTCTTCACCTAATTCTTTTCGAATAAAGTCTTTTACTTCTCGGCCACGTTCTCCTACTAAACTAATAACATTAATGTCAGCTTTTGCGTTTTTCGCAATCATTCCGAGTAAAGTAGATTTACCAACACCAGAACCTGCAAAGATACCAATCTTTTGACCGATGCCAATTGTTAACATGGAATCAATAGATTTGATTCCCGTTTCAAATACATCGGTAATTTCTTCACGTTCAAATGCATGAATAGGCGGGGCATCTAGTTTTATTTTTTGTAATGGAATATTCTCTGCATCCTCATTTAACACTTCACCATTTGCACTTAACACTTTTCCGAGTAAATGATTGCCACGAGGTATAACAACATCTTCTGCAATTAGTGTAACTGAATCTCCGTAACATACTTTTTCAGTTTGTTCAAATGGAAGTAACATATTGTTTTCTTTTTCAATCGCAATCACTTCACATAAAACATTATGTTCTCCAACAAAACAAACATCTCCAATTTTCGCCTTTGGTCCTTTCGCTACGAAAAACTGTTCTTGCACACTATGAACTTTACCGACTTTCGTATAAAACGGTGTTTCAATAAATGTATTCCACTTTTGGTTTTCATTCATTAATAGTCGATTCATACATTTTGCTCCTCGAATAACTTCTCCTCTTCCCATTTTTGGCGAAGTTTTGCAAATATAGGTGCAAATTTAAATTCAAAGAACTCTTTCTCTTCTTCTAGAACAAATTCACCGAACTGTAAGGAGAAATCATATTTCCATTCTACTAATTGTAGTAACCAATACTCTTTCGTATTTTCCTTCTCTTCTTGAATACGTTCAAATGTTTCTGGGTGTACTGTAATGATTAATTTTTCAAACGAAGTAGGCAATGTTTGAACGATGCCAGTTAAAATAGGTAACACATCAAGCAATCTAGTATCTACTGCTTGATTCACAATTTTTTCTGCTAGTTGAAAAGATTGATCCCATAATAATTCCGTCCATTCGTAAGCTGTTTCTTGTTGCTCTTTTTGAAACTGTATACGTGCCGATTCTATCTCTTTCATCTGCTGCTGAACATGCATTTGAAATTGTTCTTGATCATGTAATAACTGCTGACGTTCTCGTTCTAACATTTGTTGTTCTTGCCTTAGTTGATTCAGTTCAGTATGTAATGATTGTTGCTGTGCAAGAAGCTCTTCATGGTCCACCTGTATTTCTTCTACTTGAACTGGTATTGGTTTTGGAAATTGTAATTCATACGTTTCTTCAGAAAAAGAAACAGAATTCTTCGGAATTCTGTTTTTAAATAAGGACATCATCTTCACCTCTTTGAACGATAATTCTTCCTTCCTTCTCTAGCTTTTTCACTGTGCCTGTAATCGTTTGCTGTGCCTTTTCAGCATCCGTCATCTTAAGCGGTCCTAAGCCATCTAATTCTTCTAGAATCATCTCTTTACGGTTTGAAGACATACATGTAAATAATTTCTCTTTAATCTCTTCTTTTGCAATTTTAAGTGCTTTCGCAATAACACCGTTATCTGTAATTTCTTCTAATACACGACGAAGTGCAAGATCTTCAAGTCCGAGTAAGTCTTCAAATACAAACATGTTTTCTTTAATTTTCTCAGATAACTCATAATCCATTTCATCCAGCTTTTGAAAGACTGTTTTTTCAACACCTCGTGAAACGTTATTTAAAATGTTTACTATTGTTTTCAAGCCATCTGTTTTATTAATTGCATTAAAGGCCATATTATTTAATTTTGATTTTAATAAATCCCCAATTTGATTTATTAATTCACCATCTACTTGCTCTAGCTTCGCAATCCCCATTACCGTTTCTACTCGCTTATGATCTGGTAATCTCTCAATTAATTGAGAAGCAAGCTGCGGTTTAATATACGAAGCGATAATCGCAATCGTTTGTGGCGATTCATCATTAAGTACAGTAAGAAGTGGTTCTAAATCTGTAAGTGAATTTAAGAATTCAAATGGATTATCTTTGTTATACCAAAGATCTTCTAATAATTTTTCTAGTTCGTCTTCTGGCATATTTTTGAATATGCGACGAATATATTCTTTATCTGGAGTCACTAGGTTTAATTCTTTTACATTTAATTCATACAAGAACTCCCCTAGTACATTTTCTAACGTTTCCGGTTTATATACACGAAACTTCGCGATTTCACGAAGTAATACTTCTTTTTCCTCAGCCGTCATATATTCAATGACTTTTGCTGCCACCCCTTCTTCTAATGTACGAATAAGGATGGCAGCTTTTTCTTTGGAGGAGATTTCATCTAACATCGTTGTTCCTCCCTTACTGTCCATTTAACCATTTTTTAATTACTTTTGCAGTTCCTTCTACATGTTCTTTCGTAGCATCCTGCACTTGTTCATCTAGCGTCGGTTCTTTCGGTTCTTCTGGTTCTGGTTTTGGCTCTGGTACTATTTTCTCTTCAGGAATTTCCATAATACTTTCATTACTTGCAGCAATTTCCTCTTCTGCTAAGTATTCTTCATATTCCTCTTCTTCTTTCTTTCTCTTACGTCTTGCTAATAAGAACCATACTAGACCACCAATCGCTAATAAACCAGCTGGAATTCCACCGAATAACCACCAGTTTATGCCGCTTTCTTCTGGTTCTTTCTTCTTCTCTTCTTTCGGCTGATCAAACTGAACAGTTACAACGTTAACTTGACCGTTTGTAAAGTTTCCATTCGGATCAGCTTGAAGCCCAGCAGCTGTGCCGATTGCTTCTTTGAAAGTAGTCATATCTATTTTTCGTTTTACTAACGTATCGTTGTCTACCCATACTACAACATTTGTTTTCGTTAATTCTGGGTGTTTCTTAATTGTTTCAACTGTTTTATCTATTTCATAGTTTTCAATTTTGTTGCCATTTTTATTATCATAGACGATTTTACCATTTTGATTATTGTTCGTGCCGTAGTTTGGTACTTCGCCGTTCGCTGTAATACCAGCGCCTTGCTTCGTCTCTGCTCCTTCTTGTGCAGTAGAGCTTTCTTCTTGCTCTTGTTTACTACGAAGTACACCTTTATCACCATATTTTTCTGACTGACGTGTAACTTCATCATAGTTTACAGATACTTTCGTATTCACTTTATATTCATTCGGTTTAAACATCGTCATTAATGTTGCATCAATATCTTGCTTTAATTTACCTTCAATTTGATGCTGCATTTCTACTTCTTTTTCATAAGAAGAGGAAGTAGTAGAATGCGCTTCATCTGCCCCTTTTGAGATTACACCTTTTTTACTATCAATCACACTTACTTCTTCTGCTTTCACGCCAGGAACTGCTGCACTAATCATTTGCTGTATACCCGCAACTTGATCAGCAGTTAATAATTGACCACGCTTCACTCCAACCGTAATCGCAGCTGTTCCTTTTGCTTTTTCTTCATCAAAAATTGTCTCTTTTTCAGGTAATGTAATTTGAACATTCGCCGTTTCAACTGTCGCAAAATTTCTTACGATATCTTGCTCCAATTGCTTTTTCGTACCGACAATTTGTTTCATTTTTTTATCTTGCTCACTTGAACCGAGCGAGCTTTCTAATAAAATTTCCTCACCGCTTTTAGAATTAAACGGTAATCCCATTCCATTCATTTCTTTTCGAACCCATGGAGCATCATTCTTTTGTACACGAATCGAACCATCGGTCGCTAATTGATAATCGACACCTAACTTCGATAATTCTGCTGTAATCTCTTGCTTATCTGCATCATTTAAATTTTGATATACAACAACATATTTATCTGGCAAGGTGAAGTATAAAAGTGCTCCTGTTACAATCGCTAAAAGCGCAGCACCGATTACTAACTTATGCCACGTTTTTAACGATTGGATAACATTTTTCATCTTTTCCATTTAAACACACCCGTCCACTTTCCTAAATTTGCATATTAATTAGTGACTTATAATTTTCGATAAGATTATCACGTACGAGGGCAGCCGTTTTCATTTGAGACTCAGCCTTCTTCTGCTGAATTAAAACGTCATGCGTTTCTCCTACCCCTTTAGTTAGTAAATCATATACTGCTGTTTGCGCATTGTTTTGTGTTTGATTCATATCTTCCAATAAATCGATAAACTTTTTCCCCTCAACTACTGATGTTTGAGAAGTTTTCGGTGCACCAATTGACTGAATTGCTCCAAATGGTTGCGTATTTAACATTGGTTGGATTTTCATATTACTATATTCCCCCTTATCCTCGGCCGATTTCTAAATCTTTATCAAGCATTTTTTTATTCGCATTTAATACACTTGTATTTGCTTCGTACATTTTTTGGGCAACCATTACATTCGTCATTTCAGCAGTCACATCAATATTTGGATAACGTACATATCCTTCTTCATTTGCATGCGGATGTGTTGGATCATACACTAAGTTTTCAGTTTTATCTGCTTCAATACTTTTTATTTTCACTCCGTTAGTCGGTGCACTGTCTAACATATTGGCAAAACTATTATTTGATTCAAGTACTACACTACGGCGCTCATATAAATCTGCCCCCGGAGCCGCCGTTGTATTTGCATTTACAATATTGTTAGAAGTAACTTCCATCCACTTTCTCGCTGTCGTTAGCCCTGAGCCACTTGCATTAATTGCCTGAAACATCATTGTCTCTCCTTCTACTATTAACGTCCGCGTGCCGCTTGGTTAATTGCATATTGTGTATTAATCGCGTTAATTGAAATACCGTATAACTGATTTGCTTTCATTAAATCTAGCATTTCTGTCGTTACATCCACACTATTTCCATCTTTATTCGTTTGCATTGATTTTGTTTGAATCTTTGCATATGTATTTTTCGTATTTACTGTCGGTAAATGCATTTCATTCGTTTGATATAAATTTGGATTACTGTTTAAATCTGCAGCATTGTTCTTATATAATGCACTACTTTTATTCATTTGCTCAGCAAATGTTACATCTTGTGCTTTATAGCCGGGTGTATTCGCATTTGCAATATTACTAGAAACAGTATTTCGTTTTGTCACTAAATAATTCATATAATGGCCTACATCACTCACTAAATCTGGCATATTCCACACCCTTTCTTTTCTAATTTCATGATTCCACTGATGGAAGTTTCATTTCATTATTTATTTTCTTATATGTGTTTATTAAAATATTAACAATCATGTACCCTTACATATTTTATTCCATTTTTCCATTGTTGTCTTTAGAAAAATATAAAAATATAAAAAAGAATACAAAAAAACTGTATACACATAATAATCTATGCAACATTTCAATATATAATCGACAAACTAAAGTTCATTTTTATATTATTTAGATTACTAATTTTTTCATTACAGCCATAAAATGACACCTCAATCAGTGGAAGTCTTTATTTAAACAAAGGAATGGATCCCCTCTTAAAAGGGGAACCCGTTTCTAAACTCTATCATTAAAATTTACCGTAAAATGAATTAGCTTTCATGCGCCCATCATTTGTCACAATCATTTCTTCTAAAATCTTTTGCTTATCTCGAATATGCTGTGCCGCCTTAATAATAAATGGACTTACTTCCGCTGCAACTTGCGCACGCGTTTCCTCATCCAATGTCATCATCCAGCGATTTAACATTTCACTCTTCTCAGCAAACTCTCCATCCGACACTTGCAATTCACCGATTTCATTAAAACAGCCGACAAACGTCCGATAAATATCATTGTTCATTTTCAAGTGCTCCGCGGTAACCGTCTATTAAATCTTGTAACACTTTCACAATCGTATCAATGTCTTTTGCTTCACGTGTTACTTTCATCGTTTGAATTTGAATGCTAATCCAATCATATAAGCCATATAAACTATCATATAAATCTTTCGTAATTTCAGGATTTAATTGAAGCTTCAATTCTTCAAAAATACGTTCTAACTTTTCAAGAAGTGCATCTCCTTCTTGTAGTTTAAAAGCATGTAAAAGTTCTTCTAAATTACGAAATTCTACAATGCATCTTTCATAAATAAAAATTGTATTTTTAATTGGATTACTCGTCATAATATCATTTTGCATATAACGTTGCCATGCTTGCATACAATCACTTCCTTACCTTTCATTAATCATCACTTTTTTGTTTTGTCATTGCTTTAATTGTTTTTAATTGGCTATCTAGGGCTGCTAATGTACTTTCTAGCTTTTGATATTTCTTCACAATTTCATCTTGTTTTTGTTTATTTTGCATATCAATATCGCTAATTTTTCTATCTAAATCACTTACACGCGAATCTATACTCTTTACTCGTTCCCCAACGACACCTTTATCACCGAAAAGCTTTTCAAGCGGGGCTTCCATCATTTTTCCTAAGCCATTTGAGCTAAAGAAAAACTGTTTAGCTGTATCTGGCTTTTCTTTTAATGCCTTTGTTAGAGTTTCATCATCGACTTCTAATGTCCCATCCTGCTTTATTTGGATACCAAAAGTAAATAAATAATTATCATCTTGAGAAAATGTTACAACACTATTCATTACTTGACGTATACTTTGCATAATTACTTGTCCCTGGAAGGCTCCATCTTTTCCAGCAAAAAGATCTACTGTAGAAACCGCTTTATTATAATCTGCCACCATTTTTTTAATAAGGTTGGATGCGTCTGTTACGTTTGAATCACTTACTGTAAATTTTAAATCTATTCCTTTTGTTTCTGTACCAGTTCCACCGTCCGATACCTTCGATTCAGTTACTTTTAATAACTCCACTTTTACACCAGGGAGTGTTTCAATTGTATTACTAGCACTTTCTCCTTCAATGCCATTAATACTGTATATTGCATCCTGTGCCTCATTAACGACGTTCATCGCTTTACCATCCACTGTAGATAAGCCCATTTTTTGGAACAAATCAGATTTTTCACTTGTAAACTTAATTTCGCCTCCCATTCCCTCTTTTTTAGCAGACATAAATACTTTGCCACCAAGCGTATATGCAGAAACACCATAATCACCATCATTAATTTTATTAATTAAGTCCTTATAAGTCATATCCGTTGTTACTTTAAGTGGTTTCCCGTTAATTTCCAGCGTTTCTTCTGCAGGTAATTTTTCATCAATTTTAATATCATTTGAAGCAATTTGATGACGTTGCGCAAGTTGCTTAATTGTCATATTGAATGTTCCTGAAATTGCTCCGCCATCAGCTATTACATTAATATAGCCGTCCTGTGTTGTTGTAACTTTTTTTTCATTCCCTTTAAATAACGCTAAGTCTTTAAATGTTTGTGTAAAAGAACTAAATTCTTTTTTTAAACTTGTGTATAATTGTTTATCTTGTGTAAGTTGTTGTTTTTCCGTTGTATACGGTGTTTTTTTCATATTTAATGCTTGCAATTCTAATTCTACGAGATTAGAAGTATCAATCATATTATTTCCGAGGTTCCAAATTTGTTGTCTACCGCCAATACCTGTTAATGTTCCTGCCATGTTGTATCACTCCTTATTCGTTTACATATAATCTAAAATGCTCGTTTTACTCATCGTACTAACTGCTTTAAGCGTTGCTTCATACGTTGCATTTATATATGCTAAGTCAGAAATTGCGACCGCTAAATCGACATCTTCAATTTCTTTACGGTTTTCTTGAAGCGCTAGGTTTTGCTCGCTTAAAATTGTTTTAAATGTCTCCATTGTGTTCATTGTTGAGCCAACTTCAGTTGTACGGTTAATGATGCCATCTAAGTTTTTCTTATTTTCTCCTAATAACGGTTGTAATGCTTTTTGGTCACCATTTTGCATCGCTTCGCTCATCTGTTTTAACGTTTTTATAACCGGTGATAATAACGCTTCTCCGTTACGGAACGCTTTGAATTCATAACCGTCATTGAGTTGCCAGTTCACATCATTTTGTCCACCTTGATATGTACCATCTTCTGTAAATGGTGGCTTCTCTGCACTATCACCACCGAAAATATAACGGCCTTGCTCTTTCGTATTCGCTAAATATACAACTTGTTTTAAAATTTGATCAATCTCTGCACCGATTGCTTTCAGTTCTTTTTCACCATTTTGCTCACTTAATGCTTGTACTGTTAATTGATCTGCTCTTGTTAGAGATTTCAAAACACCTTGTAAAGTATTTTCAGTTTGTGTTAATACATTTTTCGAATCCGCTATATCTTTTTGCATTTGTTCAATATTCGCCAAAGAATGTTGAATTGCAAATGATTTACTTGCTGCAAGTGGATCTTCACTCATAAGAAGGTTTTTCTTCCCTGAAGTTACTTGATTTCGATGGTATTGTTGTTGCACATTCAAATCCATTAACTGATTCTTTGCCCAGCTTGCATTTTGAAATGTAGATACTCTCATTTTTATCTCCTCCTTATATATTTCCAATCAATTACTATCATTTATCGAATAATCGAAAACAAACTATCAAACACTTCATTCATCGTAGTAATTGCTTTAGAGTTTGCAACGAAATATTTTTGGAAGGCCATTAAATTAACCATTTCCTCTTCCATATTAACGCCTTCGACACCCATCTTTTCTTCCTGAATCCCCTCTAATAAATCCCCATGAATTTTTTGATATGCATTCACTGCACTTTTATCAGATGCAATACCAACTACGAATTGGTCTAATGCTTGTTTATAAGAAAGACCTTCTTTATAATCTCCATCTGTAATCGCTGCTAGTTTATTTGCTGTTTCAGCTGATATTTTCATTTTCGAAACATCTTTTGCAAATTCCGGGTTTAATTTCATATCTTTCGCTTGATCTCCAACGAAGAACTCTTTCCCCATTACTGTGTTCACTTCATTCTTTACAGAACCCATTAATTCTTCAAGGTTTTTCTTATAACTAGCAATCTTTGCTTTCGTATCGATTGCTGATTGGATCGCTCCACTAGCTAAGGGAATTTCCGAACCATAAATCTCAACTGACATTGGTTCTTTTTCTTTATTTAATTGAAGTGGATATGTATCTTGTCCATTTACTGTTAAAACACCATTCATTCTAACACTCGCGATATTAGGATTCATAGATTCATAAGACACTTCTATATTTGCATACTTAGACATTTCTGTAATGATACGATCACGTTCATCTAAAAGCTGATTTGGTACTTGTGTACCTGCTTGTCCAATTTTTTTATTCGCTTCCGCTAAACTAGCAGCAAGACGATTAAATTCATTGACATGCGCTCCAATATCTTCTGTCGTTTGTGCTTCTGCTGTATCTAAGCTTTTCGCCAGACGATTTACTTGACTTGTAAACTTCCCAGTTTCAGAAATTAATGTATCGTAGTAATTTGGTTGTTCTGGATTCTTTGCAACTTCACGAAAAGCATTAAAGAAGCCATCCATTAAACTAGATAATGAATTCTTTCCTGTCGTTCCAGCCATAGACTCTACACGTGATAAAGTCGAATTCATGTAGTTGTAGTAAGAGAGTTGAGATAATTGATCGTTAAACTGTTTCGTCTTCACTTCATCTGTAATACGATCAACGCCTAACGTTTGTACACCGTAACCTATTTTTTGTTCCGGTGAATAGCCATGACTTGCTCCAGCCGATCCGTAATTCACCATTTGACGCACATAACCAGGCGTATGAATGTTTGATAAATTTTGTTTCGTCGCTTGTAATCCCATTTGTGCCGCTAACAAACCCGATAGCGGCGTATTATAATCAGATAGTCTCATAATATTTCACTTCCCCTTTACAATAGTTCGTTCATAAAGATTTGTGAATTATTGTTTCGTTCTAAATTATATTCAGAAACGGAATCCACAATACTTTCTGTAGTTTTTAATAGTACGTTTAAGTAATATTGATTTTTCAAAAGAATCATTTTTACATTCTCTTCTAATTTAGCTACATTTTTTTGTAATTCTTCCATTTTTTCAATTTCTTCGTTAGAAAAATGCGAAAATAATGCACTTACGCGAAACGGTTCAATTCCCTTTTCTTTACAAAACTGAACAACCATTTCTTCAAACGAGCTTGATAACTTTTTTAAACCATCAATGTACTGCAATTGCTCTACTTGTAACTTTTGAACTGCATTTACATTTTTATGTTTTAAATTCTCATATATTTGTTTTCCAAGCGTTTGAATGTTTTCATATGCTTTTTGAATAATAACGAGCTTTTCATATAATTGTATGTACATATAGCTTCCTTCCCTTTTACAAGACTAAATTTACAATTAAACCGTGGATTTCTCCAATCTGATTTAACATTTCTAAATGTCCCGTTTTCGTATTAATTAAATTCATAACATCTTCTAACTCATTTAATCCCATTTCCGCCTGTTTCACAATCGTCATTTTCTGTGAATATCCGTAACGCGGATGACGAGACATGACATCTTTATATTGCAATACATTATCTACGTAAAAATTCAAAAATGATTTTACTGTATTTTTGTATTCCATTACGTTATCAAGCGTTAATTCCATTTCAATTTTCTCTTTAATTTCTCCAATGTTATCGACAAATGCTTCCATTTGTTCTAGCAATTTATCTTTTTTCGGATCTGCATGCAAATTATCCGAAAATGCAAGTCCTGTCCTGACATTTGCTTCTTTCGGCATTTGAGTAGCAGGCGGTATATGCGATAAAATTGGATTATGCGAGATCGAACGCAGCATATATATCACCTATTTATTTATTTTTTTATTTCTTCCTAAACTTAATCGTAAAATCCAGTTATTTATAATTATACTCTGAACACTAACATTTTGCAGTTATTTTTTATAAAAGATATGTTACAATTTAGCATGAGGTGGCACAAATCTATGAATATTTTTCTTTGTGGTTCAAATCAATTAACAGCATTAGATCAGGAAGAAATAAAAAAATTTTTAACTGACTATGCTCACAAACATAAAATTTACATATTATGTTATAAATCTATCGAAAATGAGATTCTTCGTTTTTTCATCGAAAACGAAAGACTCGCTCAAAATTTATGCCTTTACACGCTACAGCCGTTACAAGCATTAACAGATGAATTCCAAGAGGTCGTTGATTACTTAAAAAAACACGGAGCCGAGTATGTCGCTTTTGATCATCCTTCCGACTCCATTTACCGATCAGATTATATGTTTTTTGTAAAACAAATAATCGAAGATACCGATTTAGTTCTCTGTTTTTATAATGGGGACAAGCATACATCTGTCATTCCCGTTGACGTTGCAAAAGAAGCAGGAATTGATGCTGTTATTTATGATTTACCAGGTTTACATGAAAAACAAATGAAAAAAAACTTTGAACAAAAAATCCGTATGATGTAAAGGGGGAGGCACAATATCGTTATTGTGCCTATTATAAATATGATAATTGAACAAGATTATGATCATTTTATCGCGAGTTTTAAACAACAATTCAATATGGATATCGCTTCATATAAACAAGATAGAATGCGTCGTAGAATCGATGCTTTTATTTCGAGAAAGGGCTTTGTGAACTACACTAGTTTTCTAAGCAATTTACGTACCGATCAAAATTTATTTTTAAGTTTTATCGACTATATTACAATTAACGTTTCAGAGTTTTTTAGAAATAAAGAACGTTGGCAAACGCTAGAGACGAAAGCACTACCAAAATTACTAGCACAAAATAACGGAAAATTAAAAGTATGGAGTGCCGCTTGCGCTGCCGGTGAAGAACCATATACACTCTCTTTAATTTTATCGAAACATTTAGCTCCATTTCGTTTTGAAATACAAGCAACAGATCTTGATTTTCACATTTTAGAAACTGCAAAACGCGGTCAATATACAGAACGTTCTTTAAAAGAATTACCTACTGATTTAAAAGAGCGTCATTTCACAAAAGAGAATGATATATATTCATTACATCAAAGCATTAAGCAAAACGTGACATTCAAGCAGCATGACCTGTTAATGCAGTCGTTCGATACAAATTACGATTTAATCATTTGTCGCAACGTAATGATATACTTTACTGAAGAAGCAAGGGTAAAACTTTATGAAAAGTTTAGTCGTGCTTTACGAAAAGGCGGCGTATTATTTGTTGGTAGTACTGAACAAATTTTAACACCTGAACGTTATAATCTTCAGCGCTTCGATACATTCTTCTACGAAAAAATATAAAAGAGGTCGTCACAACGTAAAGTGACGACCTTTTTATATAACTCGAATTAAAATAATAGCAACAATCCATACAAAGAGAAAAAGAAACGTCATAGACCATTTATGTTCTTGCATCGTATGTTTCAAAGCCTGTGATAATTGTGTCATATTCATTTCTGCAAGTGCTCTCCATACGCTTACATCCCGCTCTTTAGCAGTGCGATCTGTAACGCTAATTAAAATGGTTTCGTTAGACAATTTCGTTATGTAAGCAGTAATAACTGTTACCATTAAATTTATATTTCCTTCTGAAGAATCACTTTCCACGCTAGAGAGGAGTGCACTTACATCTAATAATGGAATATGTATCTTTCTACCAAATGATAGTTGTACTTCTGCGAAATCATACGTTCCATCTAACAAAGAAAGTTCTTTTATATGCGCCTGTTTCACAAGCCCTTGCAAGCTTCTCATTACCTGTTCAAATATTTTTTCTGTTTGCTTTCCTTCTTCAGATAACGTATGTAACTTTTTAAAGAGTTGTAATACTGTATCCATCTCTTTAGAAAGCATTTCCTTCATAACCTTTCCATCACCTAAACTCGCAAGTAAAATCCCTATTTCATTATTCTTCGAAATAATCTTAGACTGTCCAGTAAACACTAGATCGCTATGCTTGCGTTCTTTCTGGATTTCATGTTCCGAAATAGCTGCAGGCTGTTTTAATGGTTGTAGCGTCTTATTTTCAATTGTCGTACGTTTAATCTCCATCTAAGCGCCTCCACTACTATAAAATTATTAGCCCCATTCTTTATTACTTTTTAAAACTAAAAACAATACGAATAAACCAGACATAATAGCAAATACATTAGAAGCTTGTATTCCTTGGTCACTTTTCGCTTCTTTCTTCTCTTCCGGCTCTTCTTTTTTCTCTTTCTTTTTCGAAATGACTTGATTGTTATTATCTTTATCTTTTTGAGCCTTCGTTTTATTTACTTCCTTGTTGTCTGTGAGAGGCTCTTTTATAACATAGGTAATTTTTTCTTTCTCTTTCAATGGTTCTTTTATAAGATCTTTTACTTTCTCTTCTTTTTTTGGAAGTTGAACAACTGGTGGTTTTTCTTCCTGAAGCGGGATTTCTACTTTCAAGTCTTCCTGCTTCTCAGTTTCTTTCTTATCTTCTAATTTATCCTCTAATTTATCTTCATTCTCTCGTTCTTCTACCTTTTTATCCTCTTCTTGTTTTTGCTCCAAAACAGAAACGATATACTCGCTTTCCTCAACCAGTTTATTGCCGGCCGCATCCACTATCTCTACAAGTAATTCGTATGAGCCAATTGGCAACGCATCCGTTATTTCAAGTACTTTTTGCCAATCCATATCTCGCTTATTGTAATCTAATAAAAATGTAATCTCTTTATTTTCTTTTCCTTTTAATGTAACACGAACTTCTTTCACAACCGATTCCACGTCCGCCGCCTTCACTCTTACACGTATAGAATCGCCTTGTTTTCGTTCGATTACGTTCTCCTTCGCCTCGTCGATAGTAACCTTATGCAACTTCGGCATCTCTTTATCTATTGTTGGCATTTCATTATTTATACGAATGAGCGGGACCTTCACTTCATTTTCTACGAGCTCTTCTTTTTCATTTTCTTTGTAACTTTGAACGAGCTGAAGGTTCCAATCACCTTGCAAATCAAAAGTCTCGACCTTGTAGTTAGCAATCCATCGCTTCGTTTTCTCTTCATACTTAAACGATAGCACTCTTTCTTGTTCATACTGATTGCCATTTTTGGGCAAGCACAAAATACCTTTTATACTTTGAACATTTTTCTCTTTCGGCTCTACAATAACCAGCACTTCTTCGCCAACTTTTAATTCCGGCTTATTTACTGTAATAATCCCTTGATCCGTCTCTATCTTTTTTTGGGTCTCTTGTTCATTTTTTGCTTCTTGTTGTTCCTCTTTACCTTGATTCACTTCCACTTGCTCTGGCTGCTCTTGAACTTCTTTGTTTTCTTCTTGCACATTGATTTCATTTAATTTTTGATCTGGCTCAAGTTGTTCTTCCGCCTGACTTTGCAAGGGGAAGAACAGACACACATGTATGAATAACCAGCTCATTAGAAAAAACTTTACGTTTTTCATCTACTAGCTCAAACTCCTATTTCAACGACTTATAGCGATTTCGTTACTTTTACTCCGAAAAATCCATCTACATTTACAAGTTCACCATACGCCACCAATACATCATTTACATAAATACGAATTGGTTCGTCAATATCTTCATCTAGCACAACCGCTTCATTCTCTTGTAAACTTAAAATATCTTGAATTGTTTTCACTGTGCTTCCAAATACAAACTTAACATTCATTTCCACATTTTGCAAAATGGATGTGTCCATGTATACTGGTTCCATTTGTTTTACTTCTTTAAATTCAATAGGTTGCACAACAGGTTCTACAACTTTTTCTTCTTCAATTTCTTCCGTAACAATCTCTTCTTCCTCTTCCACCATTGGATATAGAAGTCTTCTTACCATTTCTTTCGCTTCTGAAATCGGTAAAATTTGATACATTTTTGATTGAAGCAGGTCGCCAATTTCAAGGTTGAACGTAATTTGAACGAGTTCGTCCACTTCCATTGACTCTCCCAAATATTCCATTTCTTCTTTTAAGGTTACGAATTTAACATTTGGTGGTGTCATGTCCATTTTTTCTTGGAACATTTCTGACATCGCCGTCGCAGCATGCCCCATCATTTGGTTCATAATCTCTTTAATACCGCTCAGTTCTAATTCACTAAGTTCTTTCTCTGAATCAACTTCCCCTGTTCCCATCATCATTAAATCTACCATTGTTAAAGCGACATCTTTCGTAAATACGAATACATTCTCATTCTTTAGTCCTTCAACAAAATCAACATTTAAAATAACAAACGGGACTGGTACTCCGTCATAATGACGAACATTGATTGCTTCTACATTTGGTGTACTAATTGAAACTGGCTGATTTAAAAGCGTTGACAATACTGTTGAAGCGGAACCAATTGAAATATTTGCAATTTCACCAAGGACATCCTTCTCTTCTTGTGTTAAATGTTCTTTTTCAACTTGTTCTTCTACAATCTCAGTTTCCACTACTTCTGCTGGCTCGTCTTGCTCTTCTACGTCACCAGATAATTGCATTAATTTATTTACCATTTGTTTCGCATGTTCAACTGAAACAATTTGCACAAGTTTAGAATTCACAAGATTATCTATCTTTAAATCAAACGATACTTTAACAATCGTATGATTCCCATCGATTTCAGAGATTTTCTCCATTTCTTCTGATAACTTTACAACTTTAATTGTCGGCGGAGACATATCTACTGTATCTTGGAAGAATTCAGACATAGATGTAGCTGCGAACCCCATCATTTGATTCATCGCTTCTTGTACAGCACTTAGCTCTAATTCACCAAGTTCTTTTCCGTCCTCCACTTCACCTGTTCCCATCATCATTAAATCAGCAATGGATAATGCAACATCTTGCTTAAGGACAAGAAGGTTTTCCATATCTAATCCTTTTGTAAAATGAATGTTTAGTACAACGTGTGGAACTTCGACGTCGCTTGAATCATATAAATCTACCAATTCGATGCGAGGAGCAGTAATGCTTACTTGCCTATTTAAGATTGTTGATAATACAGTCGAAGCTGAACCAAATGATATATTTGCAATTTCGCCAAGAATATCGCATTCTTGAGGCGTTAAATGCTCATTTTCTTTTTCTAGCACAATTGTGCTCGTATCCCCTTTTGTGTGTTGCTCAGGCATTTTCTCTGCCTCCTCATTTCTGTTTTTCTATCAAATGATATAAACTCTCATTTTCTTTTAACAAACTTATTATATAAAACATTAATATGTATTTATTCCCATTTTTAGATTAGTAACGATTAACCAAAAAGCTCCCCAATTGTATACAAGTGGGGAGCTTTCCTTCATTCCTATTATAAACCTTCTGGGTTTAAAATGAGGACCACTCGTCCATCACCGAGAATTGTCGCACCAGAGAAATAATTAGAACTCTCTGCAAAGAAGTCACCTAATGACTTTAAGACTATTTCTCTTTGACCGATAATTGTGTTTACAATAAGTCCATAGCTGCGATGTGTATTACGAACAATTAACACAGGAACCATTTGACCATCATATGACGCAAACGCCTCATCTGCTGTCTTCTCACCAAATACCGTACTTAAATGCTTCACTTCAATAATTTGATTACGATAATTTAACACATCTTTTCCTTGTATGGATTGGATGTCTTCTCTCTTGATTCGAATTGCTTCAACAATATTACCAAGAGGTAAAGCATAACGTTTATCATTCGTTTGAACAAGCATAGATTGTATAATAGACAACGTTAATGGAAGTTCAATTCTAAATGTACTGCCTTTACCTTCTTCAGAATCAATAATTAAATGTCCACCTAAACTATGGATTGTATGTTTCACTACATCTAATCCAACGCCACGCCCAGAAAGGTCTGATACAACTTCAGCTGTACTAAATCCTGGTTGGAAGATCAAATCAAATATTTCACGGTCTGTTAATTTATTTGCCTCAGATTCTGTTACAACACCATTTTTAATCGCTTTTTCTAATACTTTCCCTTTATGAATTCCATTTCCATCATCCGTAATTTGAATTACGACATGATTTCCACTATGGAACGCTTCTAATTTAATCGTACCTGTCTCATTTTTACCTGCATCACGACGTTGTTCAACAGTTTCAACCCCATGATCAATTGCATTACGAATTAAATGAACAAGCGGATCACCGATTTCATCAATAACAATTTTATCGACTTCAGTATCTTCACCTGTAATTTGTAAATCGATTTTTTTCCCTAAATCTTTCGCTAACATACGTACCATACGCGGGAAACGATTAAAGACTGTTTCAATCGGCACCATACGCATGTTTAGAAGTACATTTTGAATATCTTTTGAAATATCGCCTAATCGATTTAAATGCTCAATTAATTCCTTATTTTGAATTGCTTGCGCCAATTCATCTATACGACCACGCTCAATTACACTTTCTTCAAACATGTTCATTAATCTTTCAATTTTTTCTAATTGAACACGTATGGAACGATTTTCCACTTTACCATTTTTCGTTTTTGCAGTGCTTTTAGCTGGTGTAGCATTAGCAGATTGTTTAGATACCTCTTTAGTTGACTCCACATGCTTAGCCACTTGTATAACTTCTTGTACGACTTCTTGTGTAGCCAATACTTCCGAAACTACTTCTTTTGATGTATGTCCTTGCTTCACTTCTACTTTCTCAATTTCAGAAACATGAAGCACTACTTGTTTTAATTCTTCTTCACTTTGATCAGTATCCATAAATACTGTGAACTCGAACCCGAAAGCATCTGCTTCAATTTCTTCAATACTTGGAACTGTTTTTTGTACATTACCTACATTTTGCAGTGCTTCAATACACATAATTGCACGTACTGCTTTTAGAATAGCTTGTTGCTCAACAGTTATATGCACTTCATGTGAAGTTGCATCATCGTTATTTATAGTTTCTTGTTCTATATGTTCTTCAGTAGGAATTTCTATATTGCCGTTCAATAGCGCTTCTAATTTCTGTTTCGTTGCAACTACATCAATATTGCCCATTCCACCTTGCTGCACATCTGCAACCATCTTCTCTAAATTATCAATGCACTCAAAAATCACATCAATAATCTCCGCATTTACAACTATATTCCCATGACGAATTTCATCTAAAACGTTTTCCATTTTATGCGTTAAATCCGCCATTTCCGTAAATTCCATACTCGCTGACATACCTTTAAATGTATGGGCTGAGCGGAATATTTCTCCCACAACATCCATATCAGTGGGATTTTGTTCTAAAGTTAGCACATTTTCATTTAGCGATTGTAAATGTTCTTCTGATTCCTCAAAAAATATATTTAATAGATCTGTTTGCATTTTAATCCCCTACCTGTCTAACAAACATTTCATTTATGTATAACAATTTAGTGTTTTAAAGCAAGAAAAAAGGGGGCCACACGCATATCCGCTATCAATGTTTAGATTCCTGGTGGCACCCCTTCTATATTAGCTGTTTGCTACTTTTGTTAAAGCTTCGATTACACGATCTGCTTGGAATGGCTTTACAATAAAGTCTTTTGCTCCACCCTTAATTGCATCTAATACCATACCTTGTTGTCCCATTGCAGAACAAATAACAACTTTTGCACTTGAATCAATTTTAATAATTTCTTTTAATGCTTCAAGTCCGTCCATTTCTGGCATAGTAATATCTAATGTAACAATATCAGGTTGAAGTTCTTTATACTTTTGAATTGCCTCTACTCCATTTTCCGCTTCTCCGATTACTTCAAATTCAGAATTACTTTTTAATAAGTTTTTAATCATTGTTCTCATGAACATCGCATCGTCTACAACTAAAATTTTATGTGCCATTCTTTTTGATTCTCTCCTTCTATGTATAAATATATCTTAATATTTCACCTTATCATTCTCAATCATTATACAAAATAAAATGATAAAATTTAATATTTTTTTAAAAGAATTTCCGTATTTTTATTATTTATTATCAAAATAACAATATACTATTCTTTTATATAAATGACAACGCGACGATTTTTTTCCCAATTTTGCGGTGAATCATTTGGTACTACTGGCTTGGTATCTGCGTATCCTACCGCAGCCAGCCTTTTATCATCCACATTATACACTTCAATTAAGTGATGAATCATATTTGCCGCTCGTGCGGAAGATAATTCCCAGTTTGAAGGGAATTTGTCGTTATGAATCGGTCTACTGTCTGTATGTCCTTCTACAACAATGGGATTGGGTACCGATTGGAAAAATCCAACTAATTGGCTTATTATCTCTTTCGCCTCCGGTTTAACGTTCGCATCACCCGTATCGAATATTAAATTATCTACTATAACGACACTTACCCCTGTGTCCTCTCGGTATACGTTCACTTGACTAATACCGTTATTATCCACATATGCTTTTAACTTCTTATATAATTCATCCATTCTTTTTTTCGAAATCATTTTTTCATCATTTTTTTCATGTGAAATATCTGGTATTGTATTTTCCATTATTTTTGCATCTACTTGCTCCACATCACTAAACTTTTCAAGCATCTTTGACAATTTTACTGCATCCTGCTTTGAAGTAGCAACTAGTAATACAAAGAAAGTTAATAATAACATCGTTAAATCTGTAAAAGTCGTCATCCAACGAGGCGATCCCTTTTGCGGTCGTTTTATCATCACCATACCACTCCTTGCAATATTAGGCTGCTCGTTTTACTTTTTTTATTTTTGTTTCGTATACGTATGTATCGAGTTTCAATTTTAATTTAGAAGGAATTTGTCCACGATACAATTCTGAAATCGCTTCAATAACAAACTTCTTCTCTGTATATAAATCTTCAATACCACGATACACTTTTTCAGCAAGAGGGATTGCAATCATATTCGCAAGTACTGATCCATACAATGTCGTTAACATCGCAACTGCCATCCCTGTACCAATTTGTGATGTGTCTTGCAAATTTTGAAGCATAATGATAAGACCGATTAAAGTCCCTATCATGCCCCAAGCTGGGGCGAAATCACCTATTTTATCTAATAATGCCGCTCCCTTTCTTAACTCATACACTTCCGTTTCAACATCTTTCATTAACACTTCTTTTAATTCCTCTTCATCGTAACCACTTAACATTAATCGAATTCCTTTTTGAATAAAAGGATTGTCTACTTGCTCTCCATCAACTTCTAAAGAAAGTAGGCCGTGTTTTTTAGACTTTTTCGAAAAATCAACAAACAAATCCGTTAACTGTTCTAAATTTTCTTCTCTTCTATGTAAAACAGTAAAAATACTTTTCGTATATTTTTTTATTTCTCCAAATCGATATGCCACAACAATTGTCGCAGTTGTTCCCCCTATAACAATTAAAATAGATGAAACATCTAAAAAGTTTTTAAAAGCTTTTATTCCACCGCCGCCAAGCATAATTGCCGCTATTACAATAGCAAAACCTACTATTATGCCAACTGGGCTAGAAATATCAAACTTCCTTTTTTTTCTTTCTGGTCTAGCAAATCCTTGATTTTCGTCTCCCATATTCCTGCCCTTCCTTTTTCATTTTTATAAAACATTTTTTTATTTTAATAATGCGTTTTCACATATAATAAGTATTATACGCTTATCATCTATTTATCGCAATATACTCATAGAATTGACACATTTTATTTCCATATTAGAATTATAGTATGGATATATGAGGAGGATCACGATGGAACATAACATTTTACAAGTCATAGCACTAGCAGAAAAACTAAAATATGAAATGCGACATAGCTGGCTTTCTAACGGGCGTCAAGAAAGCGTTGCTGAACATACGTGGCGCATGTCTCTAATGGCCATTTTAGTTGAACCGTATTTAGATCAAAAAGTAAATATTGAAAAATTACTTAAAATGGTTATTATTCACGATTTAGTCGAGGCAGAAGCTGGTGATATTCCTGCTTTTGATACAATGAATAGTCATGAATTACAATTACAAAAACAAAAAAATGAGCAAGAAGCCATTTTAAATATTAAACGAACATTAAAAGGTTCTCTCGGCACGGAATTATATGATTTATGGATGGAGTTTGAAGCGAAAGAAACGTACGAAGCAAAAGTTGCTAACGCACTTGATAAACTTGAGGTAAAAATCCAGCATAACGAAGCTGATATTGATACGTGGCTACCAATTGAGCATAAAATGACATTCCAAGTAGCAAAGCATACAAACTTTGATTCTTTCCTATCTAAGTTACAAAAAATCATTGAGCAAGATGGAGAAAAGAAATTATTAGCTGCTGGCATTGACGTTGAAGCTTGCAAACAATAATGAAAAGACACTCAATATGAGTGTCTTATTTCATTATTGTTGATATAGCTTGTTTGTAAATAAGCTGTTGTTTTCCATCTACTAACATTAAAACGGTAAATTTGTCTATCGCAACAACTTCTCCTACTATTCTAACGCCACTCTTTAAAAAAATTGTAACAATACCTTTTTCTTCTTTTATTTGTTTATATAACTCTTCTTGTAAATGTTCCAAATACTTTCCCCTCCTTTTAACTGAATATCTTAATATAAAAAACTACAAATTATTTATTTATGTACTTTATCCTTTACATTCATAAACTTATTAATAAGTATATCTAAATCTCGGCTAAATAACAAAACTTTATCATGATCCAATCCATGTCTAGCCACAAGTTGAATTAGCTCTTTCTTTTTATTTTCTATTTTGTTGTGTAATTTTCCCATCTCCATCTCTTTACTAAAACTCCCTTTTCCCATAATATTACTTGTAAAATTATAGTACAAATCCTCACATAAAAAAATATAAAAATGGTTTTTTTTACAATTTTTATATTTTTTTATGAACAAATCGCGGAATATATAGCAATTCATTCACATAACCCTAGGTAAATATACAATCAAAATGACCATACAGGCGTTTGTCTAATTACTCAAGAGACTGGCTCCTTTTCCATACAAAAAACATACTGTATACAGTAGTCCATGAATTATATAGATTAACTTACTCAAAAGGAGGAAAACATATGAGTTATGGTGGAAGTTGCGCTGGTTTCGGCGGTGGATTTGCTTTGCTTATCGTACTATTCATCCTTCTAATTATCATCGGATGTAGCTGTTGGGGTGGCGGCGGATACGGATACTAATATATCCTATCCTTGACAAATGAACAAAAAACTATAAGAAAACAGCTCATATTTGAGCTGTTTTTCATACTTTCGTATGAAGTTATGTCCCTCCTTTTTGTGATTTCAACTAATAAAAAACCGTTTACTATGAAAACAGAAACATTTTTATTAAGGAGGATTACAATGATTAAAGGCCTTTACGAAGCCCATTTACCTGTCCGCAACTTAGAGGTATCAATATCTTTTTATGAATCACTTGGACTGAAATTATATAAAAGAGGAGATGATATTGCTTTCTTTTGGATTAAAGAGAATGAAAGTTGGCTCGGCCTTTGGGAAGGCGCAGAATACAAAGTTAATTATCACCCCTCTTTACGACACATCGCCTTTCAAGTAAGCTTACATGATTTAGAACATGCAATACATTGGCTAAATCAAAAAGGCATTTCAGCACGAAAAGACTTTGGAATGGAACCAATCGAACCAATTGTTTTCCCTGAATTAGCACATGCCTCCGTATACTTTAACGATCCTGATGGAAATAGTTTAGAATTGATTGCACAATTACCTGTTGGACTCCCTACAGAGGAAAAAGTGTATTTAAGTGAGTGGAAAAAACAAGTTCCAGCATCATTATTACATAAGGATTAATCTTTTTATGTCAGTTTCTTATTCTACATTTCTTAAAACAAATACTAACTTCAAAAAACTATTTTACGGGCAATCATTAAGTGTACTTGGAGATTGGTTTCATACAGTAGCTTTATTAACATTCGTCTATAGCATCACGAAATCACCGTTTATGATCGCACTTACTTTTATAAGTAAAGGTTTACCACAGCTTCTTCTTAGTCCATTCATAGGCGGAATTGTAGATCGTTTTTCTAAAAAGAATATTATGATTTTTACCGATATTACACGGGGAATTCTAGTCCTTACATACATACTCGCAAGCTATAAAATTGAAATCATTTTTATTGCCAATATATGTTTATCTGTACTTTCTTGCTTATTTGAGCCGGCTAAACAAGCAACCTTAAAAAACATCATACACCAAAATCATTTCGTCACTGCTAACTCTCTTTCTAGTACAATGAATGGTTTTATGTCTATTATGGGAGCTTCTTTAGGCGGAATAATTGCACAGTCTTTACATATTGAATTCGCTTTTTTAGTAAATAGCCTTTCCTACTTTGTTTCAGCCTATTTTATTTATAATATGAGCGTCCCTACTCATGATACTCGTAACGAAAAGAAAGCATTTTTTACTGATATAAAAGATGGTTATACATACATACTACAAACAAAAATTATTTTAACGTTAATTCTTGTCGGCATTTCATGGGGCATGATTGGCGGCGCTTATCAGCTACTTCTAACGATCTATGCCGAAAGAATTTTCCACACGAATATAGGAATTTTATATACGGTTCAAGGGGCTGGACTTATGATTGGAAGCCTCTTCATTACTCTTTATATGTCTCATAATAAAGAAAAAATGAAACAAGCATTTGGTTGGGCCTATTTCCTACAAGGCATTTTCTTTCTCGGATTTATTTTGTCTAATCAACTTATAATTGGTATCATTACATTGCTCTGTATGCGCATAGCAGGAGGAATCATCGTTCCACTTGATACGACATTACTTCAAACTTATACGAAGGACGATATGATGGGTAAAGTTTTTTCATTCCATTATTCCATTTACGGATCTCTTATTCAGTTATCCATGTTTTTTACAGGAGCGCTTTTAGAAATTCTTTCTCCACAAGTTATTGGTACCTTACTAGCTATATGCTGTATTTTTGTTAGTTTTATATGGCTTTACCTGTTTTATCGCGGGAAACTGAATGAAGAATCTACTGTCACTTAATAGCATGTTTATGTACATGCTATTTTTATTTATGTCGAAATACAGAGGAAAAAGGCGATTTATTTTCCTTACGTTCTAATTTTTTAGAATGTACAATAAATTTAGATTATAAGAAAGGAGATGTCCTAATGTTTGAAGATAGACTTACTATTTCAGCTGAGCAACAGAAGCTTATTTCCAATGCAACTCGCATTCAAATTCTTCACCTTTTAAAAGACGAAGCACTCACTGCAAAGCAAGTAGCTACTAAACTAAACAAATCTACTGGTAGCGTACATTATCACGTTCAAATTTTATATGATGGAGGGTTAATTGAATTAGTAGACACGAAAGAAAAACGAGGAATTATTGAAAAATATTACAAGGCAAAATCTGCTCATTTCTATATTGAAGAAAGCGGCACAGAAGGAACGAATACAGGCAGTCATATTGTATCTCATTTATTTTTAACTCCAGAGGAATTACAACAGCTTACTTGGGAGGTTACACAAGTTTTATTACGCTGGGAAAACAAAACCGCTCGTCAATCAAACTCCGAAGAGGAATACGCTATTTCCTGCAGAATTAAAAAACAATGAAAGAAAGGTCCAGCTACTCATGAAAAATAAATTATTATTATTGTCCGGAACAGGAATTTCTCGTTTAGGTGATTTTATGTATCTTATCGCCCTAAACTTAATGGTGTTAAATAGCACAAACTCCCCTGCTGCTGTAGCAGGATTATGGATTGTAGGTCCAATTGCCACCGTATTTACGAAAATATGGTCTGGTAGCATAGTAGATCGATTAAACAAACGGTCCATTATGCTTATCACAGATATCATTCGGGCAGCTCTCATTGGCTGTATACCACTATTTGATTCTATTTGGGCCATTTACATTTTTATCTTTTTGACTCGCATTGCTACATCATTTTTCGATCCAGCTTCATTTTCTTATAAAACAATGCTCATACGTACTGAAGAACGCGCGCAATTCAACGCTTGGAGTAGCTTTTGTACAAGCGGAGCTTTTATTATCGGTCCAGCTCTTGCCGGAATACTTCTCACCACGTACTCAGCAGCCTTTGTTATTTACTGCAACTCACTTTCCTTTCTACTTTCTACCATTCTCATTTACTTCTTGCCAAACATTACATTACAAACAAAGCAGAACGAAGAAGTTGCAAATACTTTCGTACAAACATTACGAAATGATTGGAAACAAGTTTTTTCTTTTGCTCGAACAGAAACTTACATTATTCTCATATTCGTTTTATTTCAAGCGACTATGCTTGTCGCTATGGCACTCGATTCACAAGAAGTTGTTTTCACAAATCAAGTACTGTTTTTATCCGATATAGAATACAGTATGCTTGTTAGTATAACTGGAGCTGCTTATGTTTCCGGTTCATTTCTTGTCTCTCTCTTTGCCAAACGATTACCAATTCAATATGGTATCGGATTAGGGACAATTTTCACAGCAATAGGTTATGTAATATTCGCCTTTTCAAATTCATTTATAATCGCAGCGAGCGGTTTCATTTTACTTGGCATTTCTTCATCATTTGCTGGTACTGGCTTTATAACATTTTATCAAAATAACATCCCTGTACATATGATAGGACGTATTGATAGCGTGTTTGATTCCATAAAAAGTTTTATCCAAGTCTTTTTCATTTTAGCAATTGGGGCATCGGCTCAATTTATTTCCGTTCAAATCACTGTAATCAGTAGCTCATTACTCATTCTTTTCCTTTCTTGTTTATTAGCAATCCGGGTAATGGCGCCTTCACGAGAAAAATATTTTAAAGCGACAGGATCATCATTGGAATATTAATTGCAACATAAAAAGCGGCTATTTTGCCGCTTTTTTCCTGTTTTAAAGGACAGTAAGCCCCCACTGATTTAAGTTTCACTTTATCCTTTTCGGCAAGAAGACTCCATCTGATTTGTGTTACGGGTGAAACCCAACAATTCAGGTGGAGATGAATTGCCGTCAGTCAATAAGGCTGAACTCTTTTGTTTCGCTTATAACAATTTTCCCGGGGGGAATGTTTGTTTCTTTTTGTCTTACGATATGTCGGAAATAAGGAGGGAATATATCTTAAGATAACGAAATTGGATAATCATAATCCTTTTGTTACTTGCACCAAAAGGAATGAATAAGTTAATTCTTTAAGAAAGGTGGTGAAAACAATGGTTAAAAAGAAAGCAGTGAAAGTATTACGGAAACAAAAGAAAAGAGAAAACATGCAACGTTTCACGCAGAAACAAAATATCGGGAGAGCTTGTCTGACTGCAAAAGAATTTCGTTTACTTCAGCGTATGTCACATAGTTCAAAAGCATTGCGAAATGTTGGGTTGTATACGATGGAACAAAGTTACCTGAATCATAACAGGATGGCTACTGTAAAAAAAGTGGACACTGCCATGCAAGCCGATATGAATTACTGGGGCATGCAATCAAACTCTGTCCAAGCGATTCGTAGAGCCTTATATGCAGAAGTAAAAAGCTTTTTTAAAGCAATGGAACAGTGGAAGAAAAATCCTGAGAAGTTCACAGGTCGTCCTAAGTTTCCGAATTATTCTCGTTCCACTGACAAACGAATTATTGAAATCTATCAAGTTCCAAAAGTGGATGAGAATGGGTATTGGATGATTCCGATGAGTGTTGCGTTCAGGAAAAAATTCGGTTCCATTCAAATACGTATGCCGAAAAACTTAAGAAATAAAAACATCTCCTACATTGAGATTGTACCGAAGCAAAAAGGTCGGTTCTTTGAGGTGCATTACACATATGAAATGCACGTTTCTCAAATGAAGAAACAATCCACGACCACCAGTAACGCTTTGAGTTGCGATTTAGGTGTAGATAGATTAGTAAGTTGCGTGACAAATACAGGCGATGCATTTTTAATTGATGGAAAAAAACTAAAATCTATTAACCAGTACTTCAACAAAATGATACGTAATCTAGGGTGGAAAAATATGGACAATGGAATTTCAAAACGTATTGTAACGAATCAAATGGCTGCACTTTGGCATAAACGAGAACGACAAATAAATGGTTACATTTCACAAACTGTAGGCCTGTTGTTTAAAAAAGTGAAAGCATGTAACATAGATACTGTTGTCGTAGGGTATAACGCTGGTTGGAAACAAAAATCGGATATGGGAAAAAAGAATAATCAAAAGTTTGTTC
This sequence comes from Bacillus sp. BC05(2025), assembly GCF_056725905.1. NCBI lineage: Bacteria > Bacillati > Bacillota > Bacilli > Caryophanales > Bacillaceae > Bacillus > Bacillus sp. BC05(2025). The sequence goes on from NZ_JBWYRA010000002.1 coordinate 99,972, forward strand.
AAATCCCATTTCATAAATTGATTGCAGCAATTGAGAATAAATGTGTAAAAGAAGGCATCCGATTTTTGAAACAAGAAGAAAGCTATACTTCAAAAGCTAGTTTTCTAGACAAAGATCCGGTTCCAGTTTGGTCTAAGGATAATAGAGCCCAATATTATTTTAGCGGCAAACGAATCACTCGTGGTCTGTATCAAAGTAAAGCAGGAACATGTATTCATGCGGATATTAATGGTGCGCTGAATACATTGCAAAAATCACAAGTTGTAGAATTGGATGGCAATCTCAAAGTAAAAACGCCGATTCTATTAGAAGTGCAAAAACGTAAGGCTGTTGCTTCGCGCATAGCTTAGTGGGTGTGTCAACCATCCATGTGTACGCGACTTGTCGGGGCTTGTAGCACACGCCGGATTCATCTGAGTGGTGGCTTTTTCCGTAAGGAGGAACTGCTCTTTTTCGAAAGGGTGGTGCAAGTGGGAAAACAATCGTTCGTTGCCAGTACCAACCAAAAACATACTTGGGGTGTGACCATAAGGTGGCATGAATGCTAGAGCGTCAAACTGTCTAGCGATAGACGAAAAGACCTAGTGTTCTAACTCAAGCCCCACTGAAATGTTTTATCTCAGTGGGGGTAGTTGACGTTAAAATATGTATTGGATTTGATTATGTGGGAGGGCTATTTTGGAGATTATATTCACTTTCATATGTATTATATTAGTAGCTTCTATTTTACAAACAAGTACAGGTTTTGGCTTTTCTATTATGGCAACACCTTTCTTACTCATGCTATTCCTACCACAAGAAGCTATACAAATAAATATCATTTTATCATTAATTATTTCCATATCACTCATCTGGAAAATAAGAACAGACATTGATTTTATTCTACTGAAAAGATTAATTTTTGGAAGTATAGTTGGTGTTCCTTTTGGAATATTAATTTTCATTTCCATTAACATCAACACATTTAAATTAGCAATTAGCATCCTTCTCTTACTATTAACGTTGATGCTAATATGCAACTTTAAGATTCAATCAACAAAATCTAGAGATTTCATAGTTGGTGGATTATCTGGTGTTTTAACGACAAGTATCGGTATGCCAGGACCTCCCCTGTTACTTTATTTTACAGGAACTGATACGAAAAAGGAGAAGTTACGAGCAACTACATTGGCTTTTTATCTATTTATATATTTCATTAGCCTACTAACTCAAATACTCTTTACTGGAACAAACAAAACAATTTGGGAATCAAGTTTTTATGCCATTCCAATCGTATTTCTAGGTTTGTATATAGGTCAAATTATTTTCAAATGGCTTAATCAACGGATTTTTAAAATATTTACGTACATCCTTTTGAGTTGTACGGGTATGTATCTTCTTATTGAAAGTTTGCATTTGTTATAAGTAAACTTTTCAAGACAATAGATGCTTTAAATTGTACAAAAACTCATAGATTTAAACGATAAAAAGCGGCTATTATGCCGCTTTTTATATTCACTTAAACTAACGTTTCATCACACAGCTCTGTTACATTTTTAAAATATTGCAAGTTCTCTTTCGCTTCAGCTTCATTAAATAAATTGAGCTGTTTCATTATTTGAGCAGCAAATTCAACATATGCAGACCCTACCGCTGTTATGATTTTCCCATCAACGGTTACATCTTTATTTTGTTTATATTCCCATTCATGTAAATGAGCTAATTGTTTTTCATCTGGTGTTAATGATGTTGAGAATTTCTTCTTATTAAGTACCCCTGCCGCATGCAGTAAAGATGTCCCTGCACAAATACCTGCTATCCATTTATTTTGCTTATGTAATTCGTTCACGATAGATAATAACTTTTCATTTTCTAAATGATCAAAAATATGCCCTCCTGGTACAATAAACACTTCATAGTCTGCTACTTCAATATGCTCGATAGCGACATGTGGTTGGCACAAAAATCCACCTTCCCCTGTAACTGTTTTTCCGTCTACAGTTGCTGTTATTATTTCAAATTCCTTACTTATCAAAAATAAACTCGCTATATTCACTTCAAATTCTGCAAATCCATCGAACAAAAAGATTAAAGCTTTTTTCATAGTATCTCCTCCCCCTATACTTATTCGAAGATAATCATATTTCTCCTCCAAAAAAGGCAAACCCGCATCACAGGTTTGCCTTTTTACTCATTTTTTATTTAGTCCTTTTTCACTTAAAAACTCTTTCATATGCATTCTTTTTTCTTTAGACATAAACGAACTCATTGATTCCGTCCATGTTACGTTTTTCTTATTTGATGATCTTGCTTTGTAATACGAACTCATCGTTTCATCGTATTCGTTTAGTAATTCATCATATTTCTTTTCATCATACCCATTTTCATGAAGGATTGCTGCTACCGGTAAACGTGGTTTCACTCCGTGATCTTCATCTGGTACACCAACTGTCATTCCGAATACAGGATATACTTTTTCAGGTAAATGAAGCAATTCACTTACTTCCCTCGGATTATTGCGAATACCACCAATATAACAAATACCGTATCCTAACGATTCTGCTGCTAGCGCTAAGTTTTGCGCGAAAAGTGAAGCATCTACCGTCGCAACGATAAAGTCTTCTACTCCTTCATGCTTTATTTCTGTACCATGTTTTTCACATGCCATTTCAAGACGTTTTAAATCCGCACAACAAACAAAGAATGCTGCGCAGTCCTTCACGTGACGATTCCCGGATAACTCTGCTAGTTTAGCCTTTAAGTCTTGATCGGTTACATATATAACAGAATACGCTTGTACAAAATGCGAGGAAGCGGCATGCTGCGCAGCTTGCACCATTCTTTCCACTACATCTTTTGGAATTGATTCTTCTTTATATTTACGAACTGAAACGTGTTGCTCCATTTTATGTATGATCTCATTCATGAAAAACACTCCTTTTTCTCATCATAATGAAAAATTAACATATCTTTTCCAATATTCACAACTTATAAGCACAAAAAGAGCGATTCTTTTTTGAATTGCTCTTTTTAACATATATATTATTACGGTAAATGAAATCATATCAACGATTCCTTGCACTATATCAACGATTTTTCGAATATATCGACGATTCGACAAGGGATATCGACTTACCGACAAATAACGACAAACTCACATCAAATTATGCCTTATCTTATTACGCTGTTTTCAAAACTTTAATACCTTTTACGATATTCCAAATGAAGTAATAAATCCCCACAAGAATGAACACCGCATATGTGATCATCATGCCAATTCCAGCACCATCAGATTGATTGAAGCTTAAACCATATATGCCCGATACTGCTAATCCACCAACTAAAATCGCATACGGGAAAATATGTGACCAAAATGCTTTTTTCGCGTGATATTTCACTTCATCCTCCGCAACGAAGTACACGATAATTGGTAGTAAAAATGGTGCAAAAAAGATACTAAAGTAACATAGGGAAGATAATATATGATTTCCTTTCATCCGATTCACCTCTAAATAGTTTTGTTATCTTCATTATGTCAGGAATCCGTTCCAGAAACTATCGCTTTACCTTTCATGAACATGACATATTTGTAAGATTTTCATCAAAAATAATCCCGCTTAGATTTCGAGGCGGGATTATTTTCTCTATATTCGATTCATAAACCAATATTGCGTAATAGCTAAATACTCTCTTATATTCGATGGAATGACAATTCGCTTCGGCGTTTCGGCCGGAAGACCTTCTAATTGTAACCCTTGCTTTGCTGCTATTTTTTTCGCTCTAAACATATGGAAGTCATTTGTTACGATCATTCCCTTTTTCATATTGTCCGGAATTAAAGGTTTTGAGAATTTAATATTTTCATCTGTACTCGTTGACTTATCTTCCATTATAATGCGGTCTTCTGCAATTTTTAGTTTCATTAATCCATGTTTCATTGCTAATGCTTCTGAAATATCTTCTCCTTTTCCTTTCCCTCCAGACACAATAGCAATTGTTTTCTCATGTGATTGTAAATAGTCAGCTGCTTTATCAATACGATATTGCAATGAGTACGATGGTTTCGTTCCGTTTACTTTCGATCCTAATACAATTATATAATCCGCATCATAGGTCACATTCATTTGCCCATGCTTATAAATGTTATATTGTAAAAATCCCACATAAACGGCGCAAACCATTATAATGCCTATCATATACTTCATTATTTTCTTCTTTTTCATATCCGTATACTCCTATTTTCTTTGCTTCTTCCATGATAATATCCATTTATTTGTTTGTATACAGACAAATTCCAACTCATCCTAATTTATCCTCTGGAATGTAATATTTATATTTCTTTCGGGAACAGTAAGTACAACTTTGCACGAAGGAGTGTCTCTATTGCTTCTCTTTTTATGTAACGTATCGTTCTTTTTCATCTTATTTTTACTATCACTCAAGTTACTCGGTAAATCAGCTTTAGCACAACTAACGCCTCATGATTTTGGTGCTATTATCTTTTTATCTTATTTAGCTTTTCAAGCTATACCAGTCTCAGGTGCTTTACAAGCTTTTCTCGGTATGGTCGTTATTACATGTTTGCATTTGCTTCTTACAAAATTAAGCTTACTAAACAAACTGAATCGTTTTATTCTTGGGCACCCGATTATTTTAATTAAACATGGTGACATTATTTTTGAAAACTTACAAAAAAGTAGATATCCAATCGCTGAACTTCTTTCTAACCTTCGCGTCGCAGGATATCCAAGTGTTCACGAAATTGAATATGCTATTTTAGAAGCGAATGGCGCCATTAGCATTTTACCAAAGCGTGAACTTGTACCATTAACTCCGAAAGATTTGAACATAGATGTTACATATGCCGGATTACCAATTGCCCTTATCGTTGATTCACAAATTCAATACGATAACTTAAAGTTAATTCATAAGGACAAAAAGTGGTTATATAAAGAGTTAAAAGAAAAAGGAATTACAAATATTAAAAACGTTGCTTTCGCGTCTGTTCAAGAAACAGATGGATCTTTTGCTATTAGTTTAAAAAAATAGAAAATCCCCTTCATTTCTTAAGGGGATTTTCTTCATTATATCGCTTCTTTCTTTCCCGCCATATTTAATGGAACAGGATGTTTCATACGATTCATCGTAAATACGATAATCGCTGTCAATACTTCCGCTACTGGCATAACGAGCCAAATTCCGTTTATCCCAAATAATTTCGGCATAATCCATAATAATGGAATAATGAATAGCAATCCACGGCTCATTATAATAAGTACTGATTTCGTCGTTTGTCGCACTGATTGGAAGTACTCTCCATACACAATGTTATAGCCTAAAAATACATATTGGATAAAGAACAAGCTCATACCCGTTAATGTTAATTCCAATAACTCTGGAGATTGGACATCAAATAAACCAATAATATATTTCCCGAAGAATAATCCGACAATTATTGCCACTCCTCCAAGTACAACTGCAATTTTCACAGCGAACTGCAATCCTTCGCGCAATCTTTCTGATAAATTCGCACCGTAGTGGAAACTAGCAATTGGTTGTAACGCTGCTCCAACGCCGAAGAATAGTAGTAATGTCATCGCATGGATACTATTTACCATCGCATAGGACGCAACCCCTACTTCCCCTGCATATTGAACGAACGCAATATTAAAACCGATTGTTACAATTGCAACCGTACTTTCAGCTGTAAAACTTGGAAAACCTATAATCATAATTTGTTTCACTGTATCCCACTCAAAATGGAATTTCGTCCATTTTAAAATACTACTTTTTCTAAAGAAGTGAGTTAATAATACAAGGAAACCAATCGCTGCCGAAAGAATAGTCGCTGAAGCAGCACCAGTTACGCCCCATCCAAAGATGAAAATAAAGATATAGTCAAACACTATATTTAATACAGCCGTTACAACTAAACCTGCCATTGCTAAATTAGGATTTCCATCATTTCGAATAAATGTACTTAAAATATTTTCTAAAACGTATATCATTCCAAATGTTAATAATACGTGTAAATAGTCTAACGCATACGGTAAAATCACTTCGTTTGCTCCGAATAAATATGCTAAATCTTCTATTCTCCATAAACAAATCGCTGCTAATACACCTACGATAATTACCGCTACTGTCATGGATTGAGTAAAAATAGACCTTGCTCGTTCTATTTTATTTTCACCTAATGCAATGGAATATAACGTTGCCCCGCCCATTCCAATCCATAATGAAATTGAAAAGAAAATTGAAAACGCTGGAATAGCCACGTTTACTCCTGCTAATCCGTTTGCTCCAACTCCCCTACTAATCATAACCGCATCAATTACAATGTTAACTGACATTAATACCATTCCTAGAACGGCTGGTATTAAATACGAAATAAATAAGCTCTTTATCGGTTTTTCTCTTAACTTTTCTGTTGCTTCCATACTATTTTGCTCCTTTTTTTCAACTCTCTTTTCTCAGTTTAAACCTTAAAGTAACTTGAAGGTCAATAGAGAATTTGAAAATAGGTAACTTACTTATCGTGTTTCATGCCAATTTGTAATGATACGATCCCTACAACTAATTGCTTTATTTTTTCATGATAGGAATTTGAATTTCTGTTACTTGTTCCTCTGGATTTTCTGTTACAGACCAATCAATTAATGCAATCTCAATTGCATCTCCACTTATTTCGTATCCTTCTTGATCAATATATTTCATTAGCTTCTTATATGTTTCATCAGTTTCTTCATATGGCCCATGATGATATACACAGGCAAACATACCTTCCTTAATTTCATCTGAACTCTGTACTTCAAAAGGCATGTAATCCAAAAGAATAAAAACACTGCTATATGCTTGAAACTCATTTTGCATTAATCCTTTTTTCGCGACTGTTACACCGATATCTCCAGAAAATAAGCTATCATCCATTTGCCTCATATTTTTTTGCAACGAATGAATGTAGTACTCAAACATATCATCCGTCGTATCCGGGGCAACCGCAATAGCTGTTATTTTTCGCTGCGGGATCTCTTTTATTACCATTTGTTCAGCTTTTGCTTTTGTTGCTTCCTTAATTAAATGAATTCTATGCTCCATTTTCGCCAAAGCATACTCAATTTCTCTTTGTTTTTTCAACATCATCTCTTGTTGTTTTTCCAGTAAATTGAGTGCATATGCTGGATTTCTCTCATCAATATATTTTTTAATTTCCTTTAATGGAATGTTTAATTGGCGTAAAAACTTAATCGTATCTAATAGTGAAAATTGATCGATTGTATAATAACGATAATTTGTTTGCGGGTCCACAGTGGACGGATGAAAAATTCCCTTCTCATCATAATAGCGTAAAGTAGATTCCGCTATATTATGCATTTTTGCCATTTCTCCAATTGTAAAGCGTTTATTTAATAACATCTTTTATTTCCTTCCATTTCTATTTATTTCATTATATGTTCATTCTGTCTTCAAAACAAAAAAGAATTCCCCTACGAGAATTCTTTTTATTAACTCTTAAACCTCTATTATTATAGGAAGGATCATCGGTTTTCTTTTTGTATTAGTATATATAAACTTCCCTAAAGCCTCTCTTACTTCTCTTTTCAAAATACCCCAACTATTCACATTCTCTTTCTTCAAATTATTAATTGTAATAACAGCTAATTTATTTAATTCCTTCAAAAACTCTTCTGAATCACGAACATAGACAAATCCACGAGAGATAATATCAGGACCGGAAATAATTTCTCCATCCACTTTATTAAAGGTAATAACTATTACGAGCATTCCATCTTCTGAAAGTTGTTTTCGATCACGTAATAAGGCATTTCCAACATCACCAATTCCTAATCCATCTACATATATATTTCCAGCCTGTATTTTTCTAGATTGAACGGCCACTTCATTACTAATATCTACAACATCTCCATTACGAACGATAAAGATATTTTCTTTTTCGACACCAATTGATTCTGCTAACAAACTATGGTGATGTAGCATTCTAAACTCTCCATGAATTGGGATAAAATATTTAGGTTTCATTAAAGTGAGCATTAATTTCAATTCTTCTTGATACGCATGACCAGATACATGGACTCCAGTAGAACTACCTGATCCATATATTACTTTTGCTCCTAAAGCAAATAAATTATCTATAATTCTTGAAACGTTACGTTCGTTTCCTGGAATCGGAGTCGCGGCTATAATAACTGTGTCTTCTGGCAAAACATCAACTTGTCTATAGTTCCCACTCGCTAAACGCGCTAAAGCTGCCATCGGTTCTCCTTGACTTCCTGTACAAAGTATCGCTACCTGCTTTGGATCTAAACGATTTACCTCACTCGCTTCAATTAACATGCTGTCTGGAATATGTAAATATCCTTTCTCTAGAGCAACTTCTACTACATTTACCATACTTCTGCCGAGCAAAGCCAATTTTCGATTTGTTTTTATGCAAGCTTCAACTATTTGCTGAACACGATTCACATTAGAAGCAAATGTAGAAATAATTACTTTTCTATTTGCTTTCATAAATATTTCCTCTATCCGTTCTCCTACCGATCTCTCTGATGGAGTAAAACCTGGTCGTTCTGCATTTGTACTTTCAGATAGTAACGCTAGTACACCTTCACTACCTATTTTAGCCATTTTATGAATATCAGGATGTTGGTTATTTACTGGTGTTAAATCAAATTTAAAATCCCCAGTATGTACTACATTACCTTCTCGAGTATGAAACACAATACCGAGACAATCTGGAATGCTATGATTCGTTTTAAAAAATGTCGTCTTAATAGAACCGAGATCAATTTCTGATTCTGCGTGAATGACGATTAATTCTGTATCATTTTGAAGATTATGCTCTTTTAATTTAATTTCAATTAAACCTAACGTTAACTTCGTCGCATAAATTGGTACGTTTAGTTGTTTTAAAAAATATGGTATTCCGCCAATATGGTCTTCATGTCCATGCGTCACGACTAACCCGCGAATTTTTTCTTTATTTTCTTGTAAGTATGTGATGTCTGGAATTATTAAATCAATTCCTAATAAACTTTCATCTGGAAATTTAGATCCACAATCAATAACGACAATATCATTTTCATATTGAATAGCATACATATTTTTTCCTATTTCATTTACTCCACCTAAAGCAACGATAGACAAGTTGTTTTTTAATGAATTCAAATGATAAAACCTCCCTTTCACATTTATAATTCGTGAAATAGCATTTAGGCTTTATTATTTGTAATAAAAAAGGACTTCATACTATTTCATACATATAAAATCCACACGCTAATCTTATATGTATATCCGTAATAACACCGTCTCTCTCTAAAAAAGCTCCCATTTTTCATTGATTTTTTGCAAAATATATTATATATTAATTACAGGTTCAAATTACAAGTTCAAAAGAACTCTTAATCAGACCCTTTGTTTAATGGGTTTTACATATTTTCATTAGGCAAATTCCGAGAAATCGTATGATAAAAATAAAAATGATGAGGAGAGGATCCGATGGAATTCGAATTTTTCTTTCAAATTGCACTTATTTTATTAAGTACAAAGCTTGCTGGTGATCTTAGTGTTAGATTAGGCCAACCTTCTGTACTCGGTAAATTAATTGTCGGTATCGTTATCGGTCCAGCTGTATTAGGTTGGATTGAAAATTCAGAACTTCTAACACAATTAAGTAATGTTGGGGTTATTCTTTTAATGTTTATGGCCGGTCTTGAAACAGACTTAGAGGAATTAAACGCAAACCGTAATTCTTCTTTAGCTGTTGCACTTGGAGGTATTATTCTTCCATTCGTAGGTGGTTACGTTTCTGGTCTTGTTATGGGAATGGAACAAGGAAATGCTGTATTTTTAGGATTACTTCTATGTGCGACAAGTGTTAGTATTTCCGTACAAACACTTCGCGATTTAGGAAAGATGAAAACACGTGAAAGTACAACTATGCTGGGCGCAGCTGTATTTGATGACATTCTTGTCGTTATTTTATTAGCATTTGCAATGAGCTTCTTAGGTACAGACGATGTTAACTTAACAATGATTATCTTGAAGAAAGTTGTATTCTTCGCTTCTATTATTTTAATCGGATGGAAAGGTGTTCCTGCGATTATGCGCTGGTTATCACCACTACGCGTATCTGAGTCTATCGTGAGCGCGGCTCTTATCATCTGTTTCTCATTCGCATATTTCGGCGAATTATTAGGAATTGCTGGTATTATCGGTGCTTTCGCAGCTGGTATTGCGATTTCTCAAACGAATTACAAACATGAAGTAGAAAAGAAAGTAGAACCAATCGCTTACGCTATGTTCGTTCCAGTGTTCTTCGTAAGTATCGGTATGAATATTACATTTGACGGTATTGGCGATCAAATTTGGTTCATCTTAGCATTAACTGTTATCGCTGTATTAACGAAACTAATCGGTTGTGGATTGGGTGCACGAATAACTGGATTTGACGCTAAGTCTTCTGCAATTATCGGTGCTGGAATGGTTTCTCGTGGTGAAGTTGCACTTATCATCGCTGGAACAGGACTTTCTTCAGGTCTACTAGTACAAGATTACTTTACAGCTATCGTTATTGTCGTTATTTTAACTACAATGATTACACCACCAATGTTAAAATACACTTTTGGTGCAAAAGATAAAGCAATGAAAGCAAGTAAATAAGTTTCATAAAAAAGAAGATTACTATCTTATAAGATAGTAATCTTCTTTTTCGCTTTATTTCTAAACAATTTTATTCGTTTTTAACCATTTTTCAAAAATAATTCGTGCTTCTTCATCACCCATATCAATACTAAATGAATACACCTTAATGCCGTAATCATCTATATATTCACCTAGCTTCATTTCCTCCACCTTTTTGTAAAATTCGCCTGCCTCATCGTGCGGAATATACGCATCCCAAACTGGTTCATGCATTCTTTTATACGCCGTCACTTCTAAATCATATCCATCTTCATAATATCCGATGTGATAATGTTGACTAGAATCATATTTCTTCATAATAAATTCCCCTCCCCTTTGAAAATTCATCATATTTCACATAATAAACAAAAGCGAGCTGTATATTACAGCTCGCTTCATTCATTAAATGCGTTCCATCGCTGTCTTCAACGTTCCAACAACAAAGGCAATTTCTTCACTTGAAATAACAAGTGGTGGTGCTAATGTTAAGACATTATTATATCCTGCTGTTGTCATACCGTTCCGCCCTATAATTAACCCTTTTTCTTTACAAGCATTTACAACACTTGCAATTTTGTCGTTATCAATTGGCTCTTTCGTCCCTTTATCATTTACTAGTTCGATTCCAACTAGTAGACCTTTCCCTCTAATATCTCCTACCAGTGGATGTTCTCCAATTTCTTCTTTTAATTGCTCTAATAAAAGCGAACCCATTTGTGCAGATCGCTCAATTAAATTTTCATTTTCCATAATTTCTAAGTTTTTAAGCGCTAATGCACAAGCCGCGGGATTTCCACCAAATGTATTAATATGACGGAAGAATTCATATTCTCCCTTTCCTTTAAATGCTTCATATATTTCTTTTTTCACAGCTGTTGCTGATAATGGTAAATACGCGCTCGTAATCCCTTTTGCCATCGTAATAATATCTGGCTTCACATCATAATTCATAAATCCAAATGGTTTTCCTGTACGTCCGAAACCACAAATAACTTCATCACTAATGAGCAATGCACCGTGTTTTTGACACGTTTCATGAACAGCTTTCATATAGTCCTGTGGCGGCATTAAAATGCCTCCGCCCGTAATAATTGGTTCCATAATAAAAGCTGCAATCGTTTCACTTAATTCCCATGTCATAACGCGATCTACTTCTTTTACACATTCTACATCATAAATGTTCTCTCTTTCTATTCCAGGCATACGATAACAATCTGGCGGTGTTACATGTAAAAAACCTGAAGCAAATGGCTCATATTGATATCTACGCTGTGCTTGTCCCGTCGCTGCCATCGTAGCCATTGTATTGCCATGATACCCGCGGTAACGTGACATAAATTTATAACGATGCGGTTCACCTTTTTGCGCATAGTATTGCCTTGCTATTTTAAAAGCTGTTTCGTTCGCTTCCGAACCACTATTAGAGAAGAAAATAACATACTCTCCTCCAAGCCACTCATTTAATTTTTCTGCAAGTTTTATAGCCGGTTCATGCGATTGTGACATCGGAAAGTATGATAATGTTTGCAATTGCTCATATGCCGCCTCTGCAAGCTCTTTTCTGCCATATCCACTATTCACACACCAAAGACCACTCATACCATCTAAATATCTTTTTCCTTGTATATCCTCAACCCAGCACCCTTCTGCTTTTGCCCCTATCATTGTACTATTTGGACTAAAGGGACGCATTCCGTGCCAAACATACTGCTCATCTTTTGCTAATAGTTCATCAGTCTGTTTCGTTTTCATCATTTCTTCCACCTTCCATAACAACTTATTTTTCACAAAAGCTGTGCTGGTGCCATGATGATTTAAATTTCTCCCTGCTTATTTTCATTCCACAAAATTAAGACAAATCCTACTTACAAAGCAGTATTATTTACAAGAAAATGACAAAAGAAAAAGGAGCTTTTCTTATATATCGAAAAGCTCCTCTTTCTTAATGCGAAGACGCATCACTAATACCATGACCAGTATTAGATTTCACAAGAATTTCATCAAACTTCGCCGCGTCTTCTTTCTTACTAGATAACACGGTTCCTAAATATGCAGCAAGGAATCCAAGTGGGATCGAAATAATTCCAGGTGTCGTATATGGGAATATCGCTTCTCCAACAAATATAGCTTTTCCAGCTACAGGATTCCAAACATTCGGACTTAGCGCTACGAGAACAATTGCTGAAACAAGTCCAACAATCATACCAGAAATAGCACCTGTCGTATTAAAGCGCTTCCAATATATTGTGAATAATATAACTGGTAAGTTTGCACTCGCTGCAACTGCAAATGCTAATGAAACTAAAAACGCTACGTTCAATGTTTGAGCAAATAACGCTAGTATAATAGATAATACCGCTACTCCAATAGACGCATAGCGAGCCATTGATACTTGCTCTTTTTCCGTTGATTTCCCCTTGCGAATAATTTCATTATAAAAATCATGTGCAAAGGCTGACGCTGCTGTTAATACAAGACCTGCCACTACAGCTAAAATCGTTGCAAAGGCAATGGCTGATACGAAAGCAAATAAGAAATCTCCGCCTAACGCTTTTGCTAATAAAGGTGCTGCCATATTACCAGCAGGATTCGCTTTAATAATTGCCTCATTTCCTACAAATGCGGCTGCCCCAAATCCTAAGAAAATTGTCATAATATAAAATGCACCGATTAGCCACGTAGCATAAACAACAGATTGACGTGCTGTTTTTGCATCACGCACTGTAAAAAAGCGAACAAGAATATGTGGTAATCCAGCTGTACCAAGAACTAGTCCTAAATTTAAAGATAGTGTATCAAGACCATCTTTATACTTTACCCCTGGATTTAAAAACGAATCTTTTAATGGTGTAGCTACTTTCATTTGCTCGAACATTTCAGTCACACTGAAATTAAATTTTGCGAAAACGATAACAGAAATAATAAATGTACCAGCCATAAGTAATACAGCCTTAACAATTTGTACCCAGCTCGTCGCAGTCATTCCGCCAAAAATAACGTACACTGTCATTAATGTACCAACGATTAAAACGGATGTCGTATATTCAATTCCTAATAATAATTTAATAAGTGCACCCGCCCCAACTAATTGTGCAATCATATAAAAAATCGAAATCGTCATCGTATTAAGCGCTGCAACTCCGCGAACTTTTTTCGCATCAAAACGCGCCGCAATCATATCTGCTAACGTGTACTTTCCTAAATTTCTAAGCGGCTCTGCAACTAAGTATAATACAACTAAGTAAGCAACTAAGAAGCCGATGCTATAAAAGAATCCATCAAACCCAGTTAATGCAATCGCGCCGGCTATACCAAGAAAAGACGCAGCAGACATATAATCTCCCGCAATGGCCAGACCATTTTGCCAACCAGTTAATCCCCCTCCAGCTGTATAGAACTCACTCGCATTTTTCGTTTTCTTCGAAGCAAAATAAGTTATGACGAGTGTGCCAAGAACAATGATTAAAAATAGTGCAAAAGCGGTTGTATTCAAAGTCAGCCCCTCCCTTTTTGCATATCTTGCAAAATGTTTTGTGAGATTTTATCAAAGGACTCCGCTTTTTTGCTGTAAATCATACATAATGACCACGTCATGATAAATTGTGCAAAAGCAAATATCCACGCCCACGTAACATCACCAAATGCTGGTGTATTGAGTACCTTTGAGTACGATGTTAAAATAGGTAACGCAATAAAAAAGCTTAAAAAGAAAATACTCATTGGAACGATGAACTTCTTTTTCGTATTTAATAACAATTGAAATTCTTCTGACTGAACAACCTCGGTATAATTCACCTCATTTTGTAACTTACGTGCTGACGTATCATCTCGTTTCATTCTCTAATCCCCTCTCTTACTAGAAATACAATTCCCCCTTGTATACCTAAAGACTAAATTTTATAAATATTCTGAAACTTATTTTCATTTTAGACAATCCATACATTCCTGCAAAGATTTTTCGATAGACATTTTTCGGCAATTTCCCCTAAATTTTTAATATACTTTTTCAACATACAATTTATGAACTTCAATCCCGTATCAGCGAAGCTTTCATACTCGTTATAACAAAATAAAAAAGCAGTGCTTATCGCACCACTTCTGTTTTTTTCTCTTTTTCTAAATTACGAGCTGTTTCGCTTAATTCAACATCTTTTCCATCTTTAAGCGTTCCAAATAGGAAATCGAATACTGGATTGGAAACACCAAACCAAAACCTTTCATTTTTATAATGGTGTAGTATGTGCTGTTTTTTTAGCCATCTTCCAAACTTAGTAACAGGACGAATTGGCTTATGTGCAATATAATGTTTCCATTCATAAACGAGAAGCATGATAATCATTCCGATTCCGAATGAAAGTGTAACAGTAACACTTTTTGTTATAGCGTACGATATTAGTAAATATATAGTAAAGCTCGGTATACTAAACCATACAGGCAAAAATAAAAGCTTTAAATCATCTGGATATACGTGATGATCATAATGTAATCTTCTTAACATTTTTAATAAAAATACGTTTTTAGGTGGTTTTAAGTGAAATAAAAAACGGTGTGTCATATATTCGTTAAGCGTATAAAAAACAATCCCAAACAAACAGGCTAACATACCGATCCATGTAAAAAATTGCATTTTTAAAATAATAATGAAAACAAATAATATACTATACATAATAACGATATCATGTTGTAAAAAGAACTCTTTCCCCACTCTCTTCATGTTCCTTCCCCCTTTTCCAAAAAAACAGCCGCAACATATCGTTACGACTACTTCTTTTATTTTCTATTCTTATTCTATTCGCTTTACAAATTTGCCTGCTGTTCTATTGTCGAGAAAAAATTGTTCGATCCAAATATATTTTGCTTTGGAATAATATGTTCCACCGCAAACACTGTTACTTCTCCTCTTTGTACCTCTCCAATAATGAGTCCAAATACTTCATGATTTACCGCAAAAGTTGGTTGCTTTGTTTGTAGTAATCTTGCCGCATTATGAAATACCGCTTCATATAGTGGATTCCTATCAGTAATTTCTTTTCGGATTTTTGGTGCTAACGTAATAATAATTTCTTTTCCGTCAATAGTGGTTCGATACATAAAAATCTCCCCTTCAATCTTATGTGAACAACTGTAAAGCTTTGTATGCAAAATGGATAGAATATCCTACTAAAATAATACCTGCTCCGGCTGTTATATAGCCAAGTGCTTTTTGCTTTAATAAAGTTCTGCCAAAATGGACAGAAAAAGCGATATTTACATTCCATAAAATAATACCAACGATAATACAAAGACTGTACAAAAACGCTTCTTGTTTCGTTACCTTCGTGAGCAGTGAGCTAAGTGTACTTCCATATATCCCAAACCAAAAAACAAGGTTTAATGGATTGGATATCGCAATTAAAAAACCTGCCATAAACGATTGTTTCAGGCCACCTACCTCTTCTTTTTTATATTCCATATTCGAGTGGGAAATTCCTTGTTTTACACTTTGAAATCCTAAATAAAATAACAAGAAAAAACCTGTGCAATACATAAAAGCTTGTACATATGTATACATAAACAAAGAAGATAAACCGAAATAAATGAGAAGCATAAACAAAATATCTGCAGTCATTCCACCAATTCCAACAACCCACGCATGCCAAAAACCTCGTTCAATTCCTCGTTTTAACATTTCAATATTAATCGGACCTACTGGTGCAGCTAATGAAATACCTAATACAATTTGTTGTATAATCGCTCCAAACATCGCTCTATCCTTTCTACTTCCTTTACTATTAAGTAATGATGTAATGATTAAAAATAGACTAGCTTTCATCAAAATATTCACTACTAAAATACCCTTTTTTATCCAAAATATACAAAAGAGCCACCTAGATGATGGCTCTTACTTTTCTAACTTATGAAGAAAAGGACATTTTCCTTTTATCGGCTCTACATCGTCTCCTATGAAGTATTGTTTCCATTCACGATGATCTGGATCACCATAATGACTAATGTTAGGGTGCTTCGGCAGCTGATCCCACTTTTCAACTCGATCTCGGACCGTTTGTCTTGAATATGCTCCTTTTGGACGATCACCTTCTAATCCATCAAAGATGGTGCGTGGTTGAAACCCAATAACGAGAGAATTTCCTAAATGCCTAGTTTTTCGTTGTTTATAAGCTGGTGCATTTCCAAATGCGAATATCGGTTCACCACCAAATGAAAATTCCCATAAGTAATGGTCTGGGTCTTCAGGAATTTGCTTCGGCCATGTTTGGTCATCTTGTTCATGTAAATATTGTAATACTTTCCAAAAATAATCACGATAATATTCCAGTGATTGTTCCTCACATTCTGGTTCCACAAAAAGAAAAAATCCTCTTCTTACAATTGGCCGCTCTTTCATTAACTCTAAAAAAGATAACATTGTATGTGGCAAATGGCTCCAATCATTATGAGAGAGAAAGGAATAACGAAGCTCATTCTTTTTCAAAGCAGTTAAACCAAAATAACATGGGAAAGTTGGTTCTAATACGATGTTTGAAAAATTTTCAAATTCTTGTGCAACCCAATTCGGTATATCCGTTCTCATTCTCATTCCGTCATTATCTAATAAATAAGACTCATTCATTCTTTCACCTCATTATGTATAGCATTCAATTAAGACTATTACATACTCGGCCTGTCCTATACCTATTTAAAAATTTGACTGAAAAATTATTTAAAAATACAAAAAAATAAAATCGCTTACTTGACTAAATTCTCCCAATTCGTGTATATTTAAATTAATCATTTAGCAGAATATTCAAGATTATAGCATTTTTAGTTTATATTATCTTTTCAAATGAATTTCACTAAATGAAAAACGTAAATGTTTTTAGGAGGAATTGTAACATGCAAGGAAAAGTAAAATGGTTTAACAACGAAAAAGGTTTTGGATTTATCGAAATGGAAGGCGCTGACGATGTATTCGTACATTTCTCTGCTATTCAAGGCGAAGGCTACAAAGCTTTAGAGGAAGGTCAAGAAGTATCTTTCGATATCACTGAAGGAAACCGCGGACCTCAAGCTGCTAACGTAGTAAAACTTTAATCCAACATATGACAGGAGGTTACCTTACTTGGTAACCTCCTTTGTTATTCCTTTGTATATTTCCGTTTTCCAGAGCAAAAACTATGTGAAATGCGCAATATACAAAGGAGGAATTAGCAATGGGATCAGAAGTAAATGATTTTGAAGAAGTAAAATTCCGTGTAGAAACAGCACAAAAAATGGTAGGATCAGCGACAATTTCAATGGATCCAGATACATTAGAGCATGCGACTACTGCTGTAGAAGCCGCTCGCTCTCAGCTTGAAATTATGAAATCTGTTGCAACAGATTTAGATGAGCCATTTCTGATGAATGAAGAAAAGAAATTAAGTGAGTGCGAGCATCAATTAAATGAAGCGAAGCACTAAAAAACATCCAGAGAATTTTCTCTGGATGTTTTTTCATGACAACTGCTCTCCATACTTTTTCAATGTTTCTCCAACTGTACATTGCCTAATACAAAAGGAATGAGCATAATACTTACTATTCGTCTTTCGGTTATGTTCTCGCAAAAAACACCCTTCACAATACGTTTCTAATAAGTCATTGACCTCTGTAATGAGTTGCTTTTTATCCACCTTTGCACCTCTATTCAGTTATTTCTTTATGACTATCTATAACTGTTCCTTCTAATGCTTGCGTAGCTAATTGGTGCGCTTCTTTATTTTGTTTTCTAGATATCGGCTCACATACTAGTTTTAATTTCATTTGCTTCGCCTTTTGTTCAATTTGATCTAAGTAATGATTTAAATGCTCATCATAGCAAGGCCATTCTCCAGCCAATTGTTGCAGTACAACTTGCGAATCGCCGCGAAGCGTGACCGCTTCATACTTAATCCCTAATTCCTCGAGTATATTCATACCGTATAGTAATGATGCATATTCCGCTTCATTATTATCATATATACCTTCTATATATGCATTACGGCGAATTCGGTATTGTTTATTCCCTTTTTTATAGTATACACATATACCTACTCCAGCTTCTTTCGTCTGAACATCATATCCCCCATCAAAATAAACGTGTATTTCTTGGGGCTCTTCCTCCACTTGTTTACTCAGCTTTTTCATTTCCTTTAGCGACCATTCCGCATCCATTTCATCATAAAATGATAGTTCTTTCACTCTTCCTGTTTTCTCGAAATCCTCTGCAAATTGCAGTACTTCTTCTATGTTCATATAATCTGTCGTTAATTCCGTCTGCAAACCGCGCTTCGTTTTATACAACCAATGAATTTTATATTTCATACTAGATTCCCCTTATATAAGACTTCTTATATGTAGCCAGCTAATGAAAGCCTCACTTTATTTTATTATATTGTATCAATAGTCACAGCATTATATTCAATTTGCTTACATACAAAAAGAGCTATCCCTATAGGAATAGCTCTTTCATCTATTACATAAATCTTTCAAATTGTACTCGTTTATTAATCCAGTACATTACAGGCATACCAATTGCCATGACAACAAATTCACCGATTGCACATGTTAACCAAGTCAACATAAATGGTAAATCAAATGCAAGATGAAGTTCAATTGCAATCATAAACATTGTAATTGTAAAAATAACTGTATTAAAAATCATACGAGCCCAAACACCTTTAATAAACCGCATAGAAATAATCGTTGCAACTAACGCAAGAATAGATTGCCCTACTCCAAATACTAAATCATACGCGATCATAGGTGAGAAAAAGAGATTCGTTAAAAATACACCTAATACAATTCCGTAAATTGCTTTCTTATTAAATACAACAAGATGATTAAACATCTCTGAAATACGAAACTGTACATTCGTAAAGCCAAATGGCTGAATAAGCATAGAAACAGCAATATATAATGCCGCTAAAATACCATTACCGACTAAAGTTCTAATATTCATGACAAAATCTCCTTAGTTTTTTTACGTGGGATGGTTTCGAACCACGTTATTCGTTTTTTAAGCAACAAGATTATATTCTACGCAATATACACTCTTTCGTCAATAGATTCCTATCATTAACTACCTTTTTTCTTTTAGACAACGTATAATAAAATATACGAAAGTTTTAGGAGGTTTCACTTCATGACAGCAACAATTCAAAATGAAAAAGTGATCGTTTCCATTTCTGACAAAGGTGCAGAATTACAAAGCGTTCGCTTAAAAGAAGATAACACTGAATACTTATGGCAAGGCGATTCCACTTATTGGGGGCGCCGCGCACCAATTTTATTCCCAATTGTCGGCCGATTAGTAGATAATACATACTACGTAGATGGTAAACCATATTCTTTAACACAACACGGCTTTGCTCGTGACCTTACATTCTCTGTAAAAGAACAAAGTGAAACGAAAATCACTTACATTGTAACTAGTAATGAAGAAACATTAAAAAAATACCCATACGAATTCGAATTACTCGTTTCTTATGAGCTAGACGGACAAATCGTTCATGTAACATATGAAGTACATAACCCTGCTTCAAAAGAGATGTTCTTCTCAATCGGAGCACATCCTGGTTTCAACTTCCCCCTATTAGAGGGCGAATCATTTACAGATTATCATTTATCATTTAACGGTTCTGAACGCTTAGAAACAAGCGTATTAGAAGGACCTTACCTTTCAAGCAAAAAGCAAATAATCGCTGAAAATGCAACTGAATTACCACTTACATACGATTTATTCAAAAATGATGCACTTATTTTTGAAAATATGAATACGGATGAAATCTCTATTCGTTCTCATAAACATAATAAATTTGTAAAAGTAGAATTTGACGGATTCCCATTTGTCGGCGTATGGACACCAGGCGAGAATGCTCCCTTCTTATGTATCGAACCTTGGTACGGAATTGCTGATGAAGTAACTCCAGCAAAAGATTTCAAAGAAAAAAAAGGAATTCAATCTTTACAAGCGAATGAAACATTTACATGTCGTTATAGCATTACAATTGGCTAATTACTCTATCCCCTACTTCAATGAAACATATAAGTAGGGGATCATCTTATCATTTGGAGGTTTCTCATTTTGATTGAAGTATATATTGATGGTGCATCAAAAGGAAATCCTGGTCCTTCTGGTGCAGGCGTATTTATTAAAGGGGTTCAACCAGCTGTACAATTATCATTACCCCTTGGGACAATGTCCAATCATGAAGCAGAATACCACGCTTTACTTGCGGCATTAAAA
This sequence comes from Bacillus sp. BC05(2025), assembly GCF_056725905.1. Taxonomy (NCBI): domain Bacteria; kingdom Bacillati; phylum Bacillota; class Bacilli; order Caryophanales; family Bacillaceae; genus Bacillus; species Bacillus sp. BC05(2025). The sequence goes on from NZ_JBWYRA010000002.1 coordinate 120,895, forward strand.
TATTGCACGGAGCATAATTATAACATTGTCTCTTTCCGTACAGATTCGCAACTTGTCGAGCGGGCTGTTGAAAAAGAATACGCAAAAAATAAAATGTTTGCACCACTATTAGAAGAAGCACTGCAGTACATAAAAAGTTTCGATCTCTTTTTTATTAAGTGGATTCCAAGTAGTCAAAATAAAGTTGCTGATGAGTTAGCTAGAAAGGCTATCTTACAAAATTAACGGGGGTATGAGTGTGAAAAAAGATTGGATTGCTCCTCTTGCTTTATTATTTGTCTCTTTTATTTGGGGAGCTACGTTTGTCGTTGTTCAAAATGCTATGTCTTTTGTTGGTCCATTTACTTTTAATGGTATTCGCTTTTTATTCGCTGGAATTATTTTATTATTCGTTCAAATGATTTTCTCAAAAAAAACTTCAAAACAAAATATAAAACAAAGTAGTCTCGCTGGATTAATCGTTGGGTTCTTTTTATGTGTTGGCTATGTATTACAAACATTTGGCTTACTTTATACAACTTCTTCAAAAGCAGGTTTCTTAACAGGACTTAGTATCGTTATGGTACCCATTTTGTCTTTTATCTTTTTAAAACAAAAAGCTACCATTTTTATCGTAATGGGCATTGCTGTAGCAACAGCAGGTTTATACTTATTAACAGCTGGTGATTCTTTTCAATTAAACATGGGAGATATACTCGTTCTCGGTTGTGCAGTTGCGTTCGCTGCTCATATTCTTGTTAACGGCTTCTTCTCTAAGAAAATATCACCTTTATTATTAAGCACGTCGCAAATATTAGCTGTCGGTATGTTTTCTTCTATTTGCGCTTTTTTGTTTGAAGATTGGGGAAAATTATTCTCAGCAGCACTATGGACGAATTCTTCCTTTTTATTCGCCCTATTTTTAACTTCTCTATTCGCGACATCCATTGCTTTTTTCATTCAAACATCAGCACAAAAACATACATCTCCAACGAGAGTAGCCATCATTTTCGCAATGGAGCCCGTTTTTGCTGCCTTAACAGGCGTTCTCGTGGCAAACGAACAACTTTCTGTTTCCGCTATTATCGGATGCCTATGTATTTTTCTAGGCATGGTTTTTGTTGAATTACCTTCCAAAACAAAAAAAGAAGCGCAGGCCGCGTGAAGTTACGCTTGTAACTTCCGCATAAAAGCCTTAGCGCTTTTTTTATCTGTAATCTCTTCTTCTTTCAATCGTTCTAATAACGCAACAAAATAACTCCCATCAAACTGGAATTGATGTTTAATTGTCGCTTCTATTGCCGCGTTCACAATTCCATCAGATGCACCCGTATATCCTTGTCCGAACATAATAAATCCTTGTGCTTCCTCTGATAGTTTAAATCCTTTCGTATGTAAGAATGAAAGATAATCTTCTACTGTTTGCATGTTATTCCCACCTACTCAAAAATTCTCCATCTCCTATCATACATGTTTTTACACGCTATGAGAATGAAATTTCTTTGACAACTTTGTAAATCTATCGTCTACTGCATAGACAATAAAGGATTTACTTGCAATATGAATGAATATGTATAGGGGAACTTATTTCATATTAAAGGGGAGACACGATGAAACAAGCACTATTAATTATCGATGCGCAGCAAGAATTAATGGATGGAAATGAACAAGAAAATGAAGTTTTTCGTAAAACCGAGTTATTATCTACACTAAATACAGCCGTACAGAAAGCGATAGATTCAAATGCCCTTATTGTTTTCGTAAGAGATACCGATGTTGCTTCTGGTAGCGGAAAAGGATTTGAAGTACATAATGAAATTCAAGTACCTCAGTCTGCAATCCTTATTAATAAAGCAGCAACAAACGCATTCTATGGCACTTCTTTACTTGAACTTTTAAAAGAAGAGAAGATTGGCCATATCGTTATCGGTGGATGTAAGACAGAGCATTGTATCGACACCGCTGTTAGAACTGCTACTGTACAAGGGTTTGACGTTACATTAATGAAAAACGGACATTCCACAACTGATTCTAACGTATTATCTGCAGAACAAATTATTGCTCATCATAATAAAATTCTACATGGACATTATAACGTGGATCATTTTTCTATGGTGAGAGATATTGAGGAAGACCTCTTTCAACCGACTCACGACCAATATCGTGATTAATAAAAAAGAATCCTTCATTCAGAAGGATTCTTTTTTATCCGAAAATTTGTGCTGCAATACTGTATAGTTGTCCATTTCTTTTCAAAAACCGATCACTATTTCTCATCATAATTGGTGGTGTATGAACCTTTTGAAACCCAACACTCTCTAATTTTCTCATAAAATCTTTCTTTCCTTCTGATACATCTATTCTTAATTTTCCATGATGCTCTCTTGCTAAATAATGTACAATCCTCATTGCCATCGCATCATCTTCAGCAACGACCGGACCTATTATTTTATTTTCTGGTGTTTGTATACTTAAACCGTAACCTAATACATTTTGTTCCTTATCCTTTACAACGATACACTGTTCACTTTGCATAATTCTTTTCGTTACAAACCCTTTTCTATTTGTTCCAAACGCATATTCATCTAATTTTATTATTTCTTCTAAATCACACTCCTCATAATTCATCATATAATCTTCATTTCTCATACAATAATTATTCACATTGTACGAGTTACATATGTATTTAGAAACATAGCTTACTGCTCTAAATCCCAATTTTTCATATAAAGGCTTTCCCTCGTCCGTAGCAATAAGCATAATGGGAGTTTGAGCTGATACGCTCTTAATACATACATTCGTTATCGCCTTTCCAATCCCACTTCCCTTATAATCTGGATGTACAATGACCATTCCGATAGACGCTAATTTCTCCCCATATAATATAATTGCTGCGCTAGCAATGAGTTCCTTTCTCTCATTCCACACACCATATACAATACCTGAGTCAAAAATAGTTTCAATTTCTTCTTTATTATAATCCCACCCAATATAAGAAGATAATGTTACAATATCGCCTATTTGTTCTTTCCTAAGACGCTCTACTCTAATTTCCAATTTAATCATACTCCATCCCCTTATCTAGACATTTAAATCATTATTATCAAATCAACTTGTACATGTTTCACTTTATTTGTCACACACATATCCTATTTTGACCAAGACTATATTGGAAATGAGGTGACAACATGCCCATTACGAATCGATTTTCTACCACCACTAACGGCGCACTCGCTATTACAGGAAATACTTTAGGCTTAAGTAAAATTAGTAATCAAAACCGGGCTGGTACAATCGGGGCAATTGGTGCATTCGCAACTACGAATACCGCTTTACAAGTAACTTCTTTTCCTGCTGGTACAACGTTAAACTATACACAAAATAGTTCTACCGCTCTTTTAAATATCCCTGCTGGTAGTACCATTCTTTACGCAGAACTCGTTTGGGGTGGAAACTATTTATCTCGTGATCAAAACATTACGAGCGTATTAGGAAACCCAGTTTCTTTTACAACACCTGTGTCAACATACTCAATTACTCCTTCAGCTGTTACAGCTTCTAATCAAACATTCGTTTCAAACTCTATTACATTTGGATTTTACACTCGTTCAGCAGACGTAACGACTCTTATTCAAGCTGGAGGGTCTGGTTCCTATACTACAGGATCTGTACCTGGACTTGTTGATCCTTTAGATGCTTCTAATGGATCAATTAACTCGGCTGGATGGACACTTATCGTCGCATATCAAAATGGTTCCTTACCTGCAAGAAATTTAACCATTTACGTAGCTGGTAACCGTGTTTCTGCAGAAACTGGTAGTGCCGATGTATCTGTTTCAGGATTTTTAACACCTTCAGGAGGACCTGTAAGCGGGAGATTGTTTTTAAGTTCTACCGAAGGAGACGCTGATTTAACCGGGGATCAAGCATTATTTGGACCAAATTTCAGTTCATTAAATGCATTATCTGGGCCAAATAATGCTGTAAATAATTTCTTCGGTTCTCAAGTGAATAATGCAGCTGGAAATTTAGATACAACCGGGACATTTGGAACACGAAATCAAAGTGCTTCTACAGGTACAAATATATCTGCAGGGAGGCAAGGTTGGGACATTACTTCTATTGATATTTCTCCTTATTTAACAAATTCTCAAGTGTCCGCCGCAATCCGTTTAACAACTAACGGAGATGCATATATGTTAAATACAGTCGGATTACAAATTAATATAAACTCGCCTAACATACAAGCAACGAAAAGTGTGAATAAAAGCATCGCAGCAATTGGAGATGTTCTCACTTATACCGTTACTATCCCTAATACCGGGCTCCTCCCCGCCAATAACGTTATTTTTATAGACAGTCTTCCTAACGGCACTTCCTTTATACCTGGCACTGTAACGGTAGATAACGTACCACAAACAAATGCAAACCCGGCTGCTGGTATATCTCTTGGAACAATTAATAACAGTGCTTCTCGTACAGTAACTTTCCAAGCAACTGTCGTTTCTCTCCCAAATCAAAATCCGATTTCTAACACCGCAAATATTACATTCCAATATACACCCATTGCCGGCGGAACGACTTTTAACGGTCTTGCAACAAGTAACTCTGCTGGAACACAAATTAATCTTGCAGATATTAATGGTACAAAATCAGTTAACAAACTCTTTACCGATATTGGAGAAACGTTAACTTACAATATTGCCTTAGCTAATATAGGAAATATTGCGGCAACGAACGTTATATATAAGGATCCGATTCCTAGCGGGACTACTTTCATTCCAGGCAGTGTAACTGTTAACGGAGTTACGCAAGCTGGCGCAAATCCCGCTACTGGTATAGCAATTGGATCTATTGCCGCTAATTCTACGACTACTGTTTCATTTCAAGTACTCGTTCCTTCTATCCCGCAAACAAATCCAATATTAAATAGTGGTACAACAACTTATCAATACATTCCTGTGCCAAATCAACCCGCAGTAAGCGGGACTGATATAACTAATACCGTATCCACTCAAGTGAATAATGCTACTGTCACAATGACGAAAGCGGTAGATAAAAATTTTGCAGATATTGGTGATACACTAACGTACACTGTTTCCTTTACAGGTACAGGTAATACGAATGCGAATAACGTTATTTTTACAGATGTCATTCCTACTGGAACAACTTTTGTTCTCAACAGTTTAACGATAGATGGAACGACACAAGTGGGAGCAAATCCTGCTACTGGTGTGAATATAGGATCTATTCCAACTGGCACAACAAAAAATGTTTCATTTCAAGTAGTAGTAAATACAATTCCAGCGTCAAATACCGTATCTAATGGATCAAGCGCTTCTTATCAGTACACTGTCAATCCTAGCCAATCTCCCGTTACAAAAAACATTTCTTCTAATCTCGTTTCCACTCAAATTAACAATGCAAATTTAACAGTAACAAAATCAACAAATAAACAATTTGCTACAATTGGTGAAACAATCAGTTATACAATTCTTATTACAAACAGTGGAAATACAGCTGCAACTAACGTACAACTAACAGATCCACTTCCAAATGGAACGATATTGACTCCTGGTACTGTAACACTAAACGGAGTTTTGCAAAATGTAGATTCTCTCGTTGCTTTACCTATCGGAACAATTCCTAGCGGAGCTACTTTTACTCTTTCTTTCCAAGTAACAGTCATCAATATTACCGCCCAAAATCCTATCATTAATAATGCATTCGCTTCTTACCTATATACTGTAAATCCAAGTGTGCCACCAACTTCAAAAACAGCAAATTCTAATTCTGTTACATCAACAATTAGACTAGCAAACCTTCTGGCTACTAAGTCTGTAGATAAAACATTTGCAGAAGTTGGAGAGGTTTTAACTTATACCTTCGCTCTTACAAACAATGGAAATGTTGCGGCGAACAATGTAGTACTATCCGATTCAATTACGAACGGCACTTCCTTTGTACCAAACAGTGTCATAGTTAACGGTGTTACTCAGCCGGGTGCTACACCAGCTAGCATTAATATTGGTAGTATCAATGCTACTACTACAATTACAGCTTCATTCCAAGTATTCATAACTAGCATCCCAAATCCAAACCCTATTTCAAATAGCGCTTCTATTTCCTATAACTTTATCGTGGATCCAAATGCTTCCCCTGTAAGCAAGAACACTACTTCAACCACTACATTTACTCAAGTAAACGATGCAAATGTCATTTCAACAAAAACAGTGGATCGAGCGTTCGCTACCGTAGGGGATATATTAACTTATACTGTTACTTTGGCGAATGCAGGAAGTGTTACTGCTGATAGTCCTACTTTCGTTGATACGAATCCAGACGGTACTACCTTTATCCCAAACACTTTCCTTATTAATGGTGTCCTCCAAAATAACGCCGATCCAAATGTCGGTGTTCCGTTACCTTCTATTCCTGCTAACGGCTCACTTACCGTCTCTTATCAAGTAACTGTCACCTCTGTCCCAACACAAAATCCAACAATAAATTCATCTAGTACACAGTATAGTTTTATTTTAAATCCAGGAGATCCACCAACAATAGAAACCTCTTTAAGTAACACTGTAAGTACACAAATCAACTTAGCAAATGTCGTTATTGTCAAACAGGTAGATTTAACTATTGCTGATGTTGGGCAACCAATCACATATACAATTGCGTTGGCTAACCCTGGGAATACTCCAGCGAATAATGTAGTTGTTACCGACATACTCCCTCCTGGTACGACTCTTGTACCAAATAGTATTTTTATAGGCGGTGCTTTACAGCTAGGTGCAGATCCAAGTGCCGGCCTTCAAGTTGGTACTATTCCAGCTGGTGGCATTACAACAATTGTTTTCCAAATTAGTGCAAATAGTTTACCTTCACCAAATCCAGTTCAAAACAGCGCTGCACTTCAATATAGCTTTATCGCAGATCCAAATTTACCTGCTGTTGTCAGAAACGCTACTAGCAATATAGTAACGACACAAATTAATACTGCTAATATTGTTGCTACGAAACTAACAAGCACAAATTTCGCTGATGTTGGCGATGTCATAACGTATGCAACAACTTTAACGAATAACGGCAATATCCCTGCCTCTAATGTAACGTTTACAGATATCATTCCGGATGGTACCATCCTCCTTCCTAATACTGTAACGATTAACGGTGTTCCTATAGCCAATGCAAATCCTGCTAACGGTATTCTTATTGGTACGATAGGAGCAAATTCATCACGTACTGTTGCATTCCAAGTTTCTGCACCAACTATTCCTAGTACCAATCCGATTACAAATCAATCAGGCACCACATTCCAATACACGTACGATTCAGCCAAACCAGCTGTAATGCAAATGGTGGCCTCTAATACTGTACAAACAACTATTAATAAAGCTACGATTACCTCTGTAAAATCTGTAGATAAACAGTTTGCTAATGTAAATGATACGATTACGTACACGACTACTTTAACGAATACTGGTAACACACTTGCATCAAATGTAATATTTACAGATGTTATTCCAAACGGAACGTCGTTTATTCCTAATAGTGTAACTGTAAACGGAAATACCATTCCTAATGTCAATCCAGCAAGTGGAATTGCAATTGATCCAATGAATCCTACTGCAAATACGACCATCTCGTTCCAAGTGCAAGTAAATTCTATCCCGAATCCGAATCCAATCCCTAATCAAAGTAATACAGCTTACCAATATGTTGTAAACCCTAACTTACCTCCAGCATCCTCTAATTCACTAAGCAACGTTGTAACAACTCAAATTAACAATGCTACGATTATCGCAACGAAATCAGTAAACACACCTAATGCTGCAATTGGAGATATCGTTACTTATACGATTGCAGTTACGAACACAGGAAATATCCCTGCTAGTGCAACTGTTTTAACAGATGGACTAGGCGCAGGAGCTTCATTCATCCAAAATTCTGTAACTATTAATAATATTCCACAACCAGGATTAGATCCATCACTTGGTATTCACTTAGCAGATATTCCGCCGGGAGATACTGTATTCATTACTTTTCAAGCACAAATTTTAGCGATACCACCTAGTGGCACGTTAACAAATAATGCTCTCGTAAATTATGAATATACTGTGAATCCAAACCAATCACCTGCTGTTGGTAGCACAGTTACGAATACGACGGTTACTCCAATTATTGATGCTACTCTATCTATAAATAAAACTGTCAATTCAACATTCGCTACCATTGGAGATACACTTACTTTCACTTCTACCATTATTAATTCCGGTAACACTACCGCAAACAATGTTATTTTTACAGATTTAATTCCAAATGGTACGGCGTTTGTCCCAAATAGTTTTACAGTAAATGGAACGACCATTCCTAATGCCAATCCACAAAACGGCATCAATATCGGTAACATAAATTCAAATGCATCGGTTATACTCAGCTTTCAAGTAAACATTACAACAATCCCAAATCCGAATCCAATTCCGAACAAATCATCGCTTCAATATAGCTTTATTGTAGATATAAATGAACCACCTGTTTCACGAACCGTTCAATCCAATACAACTTTTACACAAGTAAATACTGCGTCCGTTATCGCAACAAAAACTGCAAGCAATGCATTTGCTGCTGTTGGAGATACAATTACGTATACAACTACTCTTACTAATAGCGGAAATACTACTGCAAACACACCTGTTTTTATCGATATATTACCACCCGAACTTTCATTCGTTCCTGATAGCGTACAAATTAATACAATCCCACAACTTGGATTTAGGCCAGATAACGGGATTTCTTTAAACTCAATTCCAGTTGGAGGAACGACAACAATTAGCTTTCAAGCGATCGTTGGCTCAATACCAACTACAAATCCAACGTTGAACCAATCTAGTACGACATATTCTATCATTGTTGATCCTAACCAGCCACCAGTGACAGAAACAGCTACAAGTAATCCAACTTTAGTGCAAATTAACGAAGCAATCATTCAAGCAACGAAAAGTGTGGATCGACTTTTTTCTGACATCGCACCTGGAAATTCATTTTTAACGTATACAGTTTTATTAGAGAATATAGGAAACACAACTGCTACGAATATCATTTTTACTGATCCAATTCCAAATAATACAGTATTTATAGAAGATAGCGTTCGAGTAGGCGGGGTTTTATTACCTGGGGTAAATCCAGCGAACGGGATACCAATTGGGGATATTATTGCAGGAGATTTTATAAATGTTACATTCCGTGTGCAAGTAGTTAGCATCCCAAATCCTGTTTTTACAATCGGACCTGGAGGACCAAACTCCCCAGTTGTAAACGGCGCTTCTGTTAATTACCAATTTATCACAACACCTAATTTACCACTTGTTTCACGAAGCACGACATCTAATTCTGTTTCGACACAAATAAATGCTGGGGAAATTGCGGCAATCAAATCTGTAGATAAAACTTTCGCTACGATTGGCGATACAATTTCTTATACAATTACATTAAGTAACCCTGGAAATGTCACTTCACAAAATATAATTTTCACGGATATTTTACCTGATGGAACGACATTTATATCTGGCACTCTTGTAAATGATTCTGGTTCGCAGCAAATCGGAAACCCAGCTACCGGAATTCAGATTGGAAATATAAATCCCGGTAGTACAGCTACGATTACGATAAACGCACTTGTAACAAACATTCCAAGTATAAATCCAATCTCTAATTCTAGTTCTGTACAATTTCAGCATATTGTCGATCCGAGTCAACCACTTATCACTCAAACAGCTTCATCTAATACCGTCACTACAACAATAAACAGCGCAATATTAACTACCACAAAAAGTGCCGATAAATCTATTATTTCTGTCGGAGATACGATTACGTATACAACTGCGATTACAAACACAGGAAACACATCCGCAACGAATATTACTTTCACAAGCGCTATTCCATCTAATACTACCTTTATACCAAATTCAGTCACAATCAATGGTGTTCAGCAACTTGGTGCACGACCAGCACTCGGAATAACTATACCAAATATCGCTCCTGGTGAAACAGTAACTGTTACTTTCCAAGTAAATGTTATTTCTGTACCCTCTTCAAGTTCGATTATGGATAATGACACAATTTTATATTCTTATACTGTTGATCCAAACGGAACTCCTGTTACTACTTCTACTTCAACGAATATTGTTACAAACCCCGTACTAGATGCTATGATAACGATGATAAAATCAGTCGATCAAACACTTGTAACACTAGGTGATACCATTACCTATACAACCACTTTAACGAATAACGGCAATACAAATGCAATGAATATTACTTTCACTGATCTTATACCAGATGGTACAACGTTCGTTCCGAATAGTGTCGCAATCAATGGCAGCACACAAATCGGACTCGATCCTAATACAGGGATAACAATCGGGTCAATTGCCCCTAACAGCTCAATATCTATAGCATTTCAAGTTACCGCAACTTCTACACCAATCCAAAATCCTATTGCCAATTCCGCTAGTGCGTCTTACACATTTATTGCTGATCCAAATGCACCCATTGTTTCACGAACAACTTCTTCAAATACAGTGTTTACCACCATTAATACAGCTACTATTCTTTCATCAAAGCAAGTTGATAAATTATTTAGCCATATCGGAGACACACTCACTTATACTGTCACTTTAACAAACAATGGAAACTCATCCGCACAAAATGTTATTTTCTCAGATACAATGCCGAGCGGAACTACATTTCTTACAAACACATTTTCTATTAATGGAACTCCCCAAACTGGTGCGGATCCATCGAATGGTGTAAATATCGGGACTATAACAGCTGGGAATACGGTAACAGTTGCGTTCCAAGTTACTGTAACATCATTACCAACCGAAAACCCAATTGTAAATTTCTCATCGACATCATATCAATTAGTCTCACCGCCTGATCCAGAAACTTCAATTAGTAATCCTGTTTCAACACAAATTAAAGAAGCTATATTATCTATGACGAAAAACGAAAGTGTCTCCTTTGCAGATATCGGGCAAACTGCTTTTTATACTACTTCTATTTCGAATATAGGAAATACGGATGCGACTAATATTGTATTCACGGATGTATTACCGAGTGGACTCACATTTGTTCCTAACACATTAACTGTTGATGGTGTTTTACAACCTGACGCGAATCCAAATACAGGTGTATCGCTTGCAACACTTCCACCAAATGAAATATATAGTATCGTATTTCAAGTCACGGTGAACAGCATCCCACCTATTAATCCGGCACCAAATACAGCATCAACAACATATGAGTTTACTGTTGATCCTGTTAATCCTCCCGTTTCAAGCACAGCTAATTCTAACACGACGCTTCTTCAAATAAATAACGCAACGATTATTAGTACAAAAACAGCAAATCTTACTTTTGCGGACGTTGGTAATACAATAACATTTACACTTAACCTTCCTAATACCGGAAATGTGGCTGCAGCTGATGTTACCGTTATCGATGTACTTGATAGCAATTTAAGTTTCGTTCCAAACAGTTTCACAGTTAATGGGCAAACTATTCCAAACGCTGATTTATCTACTGGTGTAAATATCGGTTCCATTAATGGTGGAAGCACATCAATTGTCACCTTCCAAGCCACTGTTTCAACCCTACCAAGCAACAATCCTATTTCGAATTCAGCTCTTACCACTTACCGTTATATTGTTGATCCAAATCAGCCGTTCATTTCAACTTCTAATCACTCTAATACAACGACGACACAAATTAATAGCGCTATCCTTACTGCACAAAAAAATTCAAATGTAGCAACAGTAGATATTGGGCAAGATATTATCTACTCCGTTACGATTACAAATAGCGGAAATGTTAGTGCGACAAATGTTATTTTTACCGATTTGATTCCAGACGGAACTTCCTTTGAACCGAATAGTTTTACACTTAACGGAACTACCATTCCAAATGCAGACCTAATTACAGGCGTTCCAATTGGCGATATCGCGCCAAACGAATCTGTCATCGTAGCATTTCATATTAATGCCGATGAAATCCCGCCTATAAATCCAATTACCAATCAAGCTAGCGTTAGTTTCCAACATATCGTCAATCCAGCTAATCCTCCTGTTTCAAAAAACATTACTTCAAATAGTGTTACAACATCAATTGAAAGTGCTATTTTAACTACTACTAAAATCGGAGATAAAGCTTTTGCAACGATTGGTGATACAATTACGTATACAACTACGATTACGAATACAGGAAATATTCCTGCTAATAACGTTATTTTCTCAGACCCGATACCATCGTGGACACAATTTGTTGCAGGATCAGTTATTGTTGATGGCACTCCATTAGCATCCGCTTCTATCATTGACGGTATTGGCATAAATACAATCATTCCAAATCAAACTGTAACAATCATATTCCAAGTTCAAATTGTAAGCAATCCAACAACATTTACACCAGAACTACAAAACTTAGGATTTGTGAACTTCCAATACAACGTAGGAAGTGCATTACAAGCTCAGCCTGGCAATGTGGAAACGAACGTCTTCGTTACTTCTATTAACTCAGCAATACTCTCGGCCATAAAAACTGCTAATACAGCCTTTGCGAATATCGGTGACACGATAACTTATACAGTTTTAATTCAAAATAACGGCAATACAAACGCTACGAATGTAAGTTTCTCAGATTCGATTCCAACAGGAACAACTTTTATTGAAAATAGTTTCACCGTAAATGGAAGTACCATTCCAGGTGCAAATCCAAATAGCGGAGTGAATATCGGAACCGTGAATGCTGGTAGTTCCTCAACCGTTACGTTCCAAGTCATAGTTACATCTACTCCACCTTCGAATCCAATTACAAACGTTGCATCTATTCAATACGAATTTATAGTTAATCCGGCCTCTCCTCCTGTTACAGGTACAATAAATTCTAATATTGCTTCCACACAAATTAATAACGCTACTGTTACAACTATTTTAGAAGCAAATCGATCAATCGTATCTATCGGAGATATCATTACGTATACAGCAACATTAACGAATACTGGAAACTTCCCTGCAAATTCTGTATTACTCATTAACGGCGTTCCTGAAGGGGCATTATTTGTTCCAAATAGTGTTACGCTTAATGGAATTTCACTTCCAGATGCAAGTCCAACTCTCGGTATTCCAGTTGGCATTATCGCACCAGGTGATTCCGCTACTATTACGTTCCAATTTCTTGCAAGTTCTATTCCACCGCAAGGAGCGATTATAAATCAAGCACTTACAAGTTACACGTATATTGTCGACCCAAGTCAACCTCCAGTTACAGCAACTTCTTCATCTAATACGGTAAATACAGCTGTCGTTGATGCATCACTATCTGTAATTAAAAATACAGATTCCCTCGTACAGTCTACTGACGGTACAATCACTTACACTGTAGTCGTTCAAAATAATGGGAATACAACTGCAAATACAGTTACTTTAACAGATTTAGTCCCAGAAGGAACTGCATTTATTCCGAATAGCGTGACTATTAATGGCGTTTCAGCCCCAGGTGCCGATCCGAACGTGGGCATTTCCTTAAACGCCATTGCACCTTCAGAAATCATCACCGTCACATTCCAAGTTATCGTTCAATCCATTCCAAGCGTGAATCCAATTTCTAATATAGCTCGTATTGACTATACTTTTATCGCCGATCCAACTGCTCCTATCATCGCTCGAACCATTACGTCTAATCCAGCTTTCACACAAATTTCGGATGCAAATGTCCTTTCTTTAAAAGCAGTCAATGCACAACAAGCGACAACAGGCGATATTTTGACCTATACGATAACACTAGAAAATACCGGAAATATTCCAGCTACTAATCTATTATTTTCAGATACGATTCCAGAAGGGACTACATTCGTAGAAAATAGTTTTACACTTAACGGAACAGCTATACTTGGTGCAAATCCAAATGCAGGTGTTACTTTGCCTAACCTAGCAGCAAACGCTACTCACCTTATTTCATTCCAAATTCTTATTAACGATTCATTCTCGCAACAATCGATTACAAATCAGTCTAATACAACATATACAATTCAACCGGACCCAGGACAACCGCCTATTACTGAAACATCTACAAGTAATATTGTCATTACAAATTTCGTGCTAGCACAATTAACAGTTACAAAAACGTCCAATCCAATAACTGTAGATATTGGCGGAACTATACTTTATATTTCTGAAGTGAAAAATATCGGCAATGCTGACGCAATAAATATTATTTTTACAGATGCGATTCCAGCTGGAACTACATTCGTTCCAGACAGTGTCACAATTAACGGTGTACTTCAGCCTGATGTAAATCCAGAAAACGGAATACCAATTGGAACGATTCCACCAAACAGTTCCAAAACAATACTATTTCAAGTACAAACAAATAACCCACCAACTGAAACCGAAATTATAAATGAATCATCTGTAAATTACCAATATGTAAGTATCCCTACAGCTCCACCAGTGAATCGCACTGCAAATTCTAATATCGTTACAACATCACTTCAAAATGCAAATATTATTTCTGTTAAACAGGCGGATGTTACTTTCGTATCCACCGGGCAAAATATTACGTACACAAATACACTACAAAATATAGGAACTGTTCCAGCTAACAATACGGTGTTCATTGACAACATTCCAGAAGGTACTATATTCATTGAAGATAGCTTATCAATAAATAATATAATTCAGCCTGGTGCGAACCCTGAAAATGGAGTAACTCTTGGCACGATACAACCAGATGAAACAGTCACTATTTCATTCCAAGTACAACTTATAAGTATACCAGAGGGCAACGCAGTCATTAACATTTCAGACACTTCGTATGAATACCAAATTGATCCTAGTTCTCCGATTATTCAGCGCAGGTCGTTATCAAATGCAGTAAATACTGAAGTGCGGACGGCAAATGTTAGTGCAATTAAATCCGCTAACAGATCTATTACACGTATCGGTCAAATCATCACATATACAATCGCAGTTACAAACGCTGGTACAGTACCTATTACAAATACTCTCCTCATTGACGCAATTGCTGCTGGCACCACATTCGTTCCAAATAGCATTCTTGTAGATGGCATACCAAGGCCTAACGAAAATCCAATTACCGGAATCACCCTTGATATTATCCTTCCAAACAATACAATTATCGTTACATTTCAAGTAAATGTAGTCTCTACACCTTCTCAAAATAACATTAATAATATCGCCGTCATCCACTATGAGTATCAGCCAGACCCAAGCTTACCACCAATTTCAGAAACGACATCTTCCAATACTACAAATATACAATTTATGGATGCCATTCTTATCGCTACAAAATCCACTAATACAGTATTAGCTAATATTGATGAAACCATTGAATATACAGTACTCATTCAAAATAACGGATCCACTACAACTAACTCCATCTTTTTTACAGATACTATAGAGGATGGAACAGTATTTATTCCAGGAAGTGTAATAGTTAACAACACTGTAATTCCTGCAGCAGATCCAAATATCGGCTTTTCTATTCCTAATATTGCGTCAGGTCAATTGACTACAATAACGTTCCAAGTTTCTGTTACAAATTTACCTGCTGTAAACCCAACACCTAATACTGCGAATATCGTCTACGACTTTATTTTCAACCCTGACTTTGCACCTATTCAAAAATCTACTACTTCCAATACTACTTTCGTTCAAATTAATGATGCTGATATCGTTTCACTGAAAACTGTTGATTTGACCTCTGTAGCAATTGGGGACATTTTAACTTATACAACAACTTTAACGAATACAGGGAATACAGATGCTATTGCTGTTTTATTTACAGACAATATTCCTGATGGAACAGCCTTTATAGATGGTAGCGTTTTAGTAAATAATATCCCTCAGCTTAACGCAAATCCAAGTACTGGCATACTTGTAGGAACGATTGCTCCTAACACTTCTATCCCAGTCACGTTTTCCGTTACTGTGGTATCTCTTCCAGCTAACAGTCGTATCCAAAACCAAGCTACTTCTCGTTATACAATGAATGGCGAGGAACAAATATCAACTAGTAATATTACCTTCACTGAAGTTATTTCTGCTAATGTAATTGCAGCAAAAACAACGCCTATCCAATATGCTGACCTACAAACGATTATTCCTTACACAATTTCCATTACAAACAATGGGAATATACAAGTAGAAAATATTATTGTTACAGATATCATTCCAGCGAATACGAGCTTTATAGAGAATAGTGTTATTGTAAATGGAAACACCCGTCCAAATGACAATCCACTTAACGGAATACAAATTGATAACATTCCGCCTAATACAACAGCAACTATTCTATTCCAAGTACGGGTTACTTCCATTCCGCAAACAAATCCAATCTCTAATACGAGTACAATTGAATACCAATACACGTTACCAGATCGACCACCTATTACCGAAACTATTATTTCATCAGCTGCCGTAACAACAATTAATCATGCGACTTTGAATAGTAATAAAACTGTTGACCTTGCATTTGCAACAGTCGGTGACACGTTAACGTATACGATCACACTCAATCAAACTGGTAATGTTGCAGCAAATAATGTAGTCATTCAAGATATGATTCCTCAAGGTACTACATTTATAGAAAATAGCGTCATTGTAAACGGAGAAACTCTTCCGGGAGTTAATCCAGTAAGTGGTATACCAATTGGTCCTATAACTGTTGGCGGAAATGCTATCGCTTCATTCCAAGTAACTGTAACTTCTATTCCGACACTCAATGAACTTACCAACCAAGCAATCACTACCTTTAACTATATAGTCAATCCAAATAACGTACCTGTTACAAATACAACTATAACAAATACTGTTACAACGACTGTCCAAAATGATAATGTCATTGCGATAAAAGCTGTTGATTTCACGAGCGCATTACCTGGTCAAACTTTAACGTATACCATTACCATTACGAATAATGGTAATATCACTATTGCAGATCTTCTTCTAGTAGACACGGCACCAGTAGATACGACATTCGTTATTGGTAGTGTTACGATAAACGGAATCAATCAACCTAATGAAAATCCTGAAAATGGTATTACGTTAGGAAATCTTGCTCCTAATGAATCTACTATCATTACTTTCCAAGTAACAATATCTCCTTCAACTCTTCAACCAGCAATTAATAACGATGCTTCTGTTTCCTATACTGTTACCATTGATCCAAATGAACCACCTATTACAATTACAAAGCAAACAAATGTCGTTACAACAACAGTAGTTGACCCTATGGTTCGTATTAACAAAACAGCCGACACATCTATTGCCGTTATAAGTGATATGATTACATTCACATTAGAGGTATTGAACCATTCCCCGATTCCTACGATAAGTACTTCTATTTTAGATACCATTCCAACTGGTACAACATTTATAGAAAACAGTGTAACCATTAACGGAACCCCGGTTCCAAATATCCGTCCAGATACTGGTATTAATATCGGTACTTTATCTGCTGGCTCAGTAGCAACGATAACCTTTAAAGTTCTCGTCACATCTATCCCTTCAAACAGTACAATTATCAATTCCGCTTCCGTCACAGCTGCCTTCCAATTGACACCACAGGACCCAATTATTACTTTTATAGTTAATTCAAATATCGTTCGTATACCAGTACAATTTATAAGTGCGACAGTAGTAAAAAACGCTTCCTTCAGCTCAGCTTATTTAAACCAATATTTTGATTATACGGTGCGCATTACGAATACTTCTGATATTTCACTTTCAAATATTTCGTTACAAGATACCATTCCAGCAGGTTTACAATTTATGAACGGTACGGTTTTTATTAATGACGAACGTTCTCCACTAGCGAATCCGAATATCGGTTTCCTAGTCGCTACTAATTTGGAACCGAACGAAACAATTATCGTGTTATTCACAGTACAAGTAATAAATCCACCTGTTAATAATGAATTTAAAAATACAGCTAATATTTCGTTACAACTTCAAGTCTCGCCTACTGACCCACCAATTACAGTAACCGTTACGAGTAATGAAAATACGGTCACCTTTGTTCCAGAAAATCCAGATGAGACACTTCCAAATTTTAATTGCTTCTTTGACGGTGAACGCTTCATACGGATTACTCCTCGAAATGTACGAAATTACCTTTGGACTTGGATTTGGTGGGATTAAATGAAACAAAAAGAGATTGTAGTTTGGTTGAAACCAAATTACAATCTCTTTTTCATTCTCTTTATCGTACTACTTAATAACTCGTCCAAGCATTTATAACCGAGCATCATCTCAAGTTAATTTAGTCGTAATAAGTTGGCCCGCCTCATTAATTGTTACTTTCCATTTCGCTCCACTAGCAGTCTTCATAATGATACCTTTACTTGCTTCTATTTCAATATCTCCAAACATTCTTCCGCCTGTTGTTGCTAACCAAGCATTCCCATTTTCCATAGAAGATCTCGCAAATATACGATTAATTCGAAAACGTTTATGGTCTTGAACATAACCACTCAGTGTAATTCTCGCTTTATATAGTTGACTCGCCTTCATATTCGATATAATTGTGTCGCCTACATTTAATGGAACATCCGATGCAACAACCCAATTTCCAGTTGCACTTAATGCATACTCGATTTTAATTTTCTTCGGGCTCTCTCCCCATCCAAAATACATGCCAAAACAATTCAACATTTGGATTGGATTTTTCGTAAAATCTAATTCAATCACGACTGGATTACTATCTGGAACATCGATATAGTTTACACCTTGTTCATCTATTAAATTAAAACAATTTGCAAGATTCCCCCCGTAAGGTAATTTCCCACTTACTTGCTTAACAGTATACTTCTGCTGAGCATTTACTAATATATCATCTTGGTTCCCTATTAAATGTGGTTTATTTAACGTAATCGGCAACTGAATCCGAAGAGATTCTTCATAGGTAGACTTACAAACATTGTATTGTCCTTTATCTACAATAGTTGTGGAAAGTAAATTCGAAAAAAGGTAGTTACGATGCGAATTAGAAGAAAATTCAATGACAATCTGTTCGCTACTCATCCGGTACGTATCCCAGATCATACAATCAAATGTGTTATAAGCGCCCGTACAACGAATTACTTTTTTCGTTTGCTGTCTACATTGTACTTGAATATCATGAAATGTATTACCTGAACTTTCATTTGGCAAATCACTATTTCCATCTACTTCTATCCCATACTGACATCCATCAATAAATATAGATTGAAATACATTTGCATTAATCCAGCAAGGTGTATTTATATCATCTATAAATTCAGTCTTTAAATGTATTGCAGTTTGAAAATTTTTAATTTGAATAAAGTTAACTTGAAAGAAACTAATATAGTCCCATGCTTTTTGACAATATAAGTGTATAGCCTTTCCTTTATATGACGACGTTGCATTTATTATATTTACATTTGATATAAGAGAGTGATTAGGAACTTCTATTTGTTGCGAACCGGAAACATAAATAACTGCAGATTGAAACAGTGAATTTATAACTTGAACTGTACCACCTGTTATAGACGCATTTTGTTGCAGTTCAAACGCATTAAAATCTCCATCAATTTGCAACGTAACAGTAGGATCTAGCTCTAACCTTACATTTGATTTAACAACAATCGGTTTTACAATTTTGTACGTATTTATCCCTGTAATTCTAACCGTAGAAATCCGATTCGATACACAGTATTCAATCGCTTGTTGAATCGCTGTTGAACTATCATTTCCCGAGTTTGGAACTGCACCAAAACAATCAATATGGACACTATTTTCAGGTGCACAATCTCCTTGTGATGAAATATACTCTGACAAAACAAATTCACTCCTCATATTACCTTTTTCATATAATATGTGAGTTTTATCTTAAAAGTTTCTATAATAAAAAAAACAAACGACTTCTACAGTCATTTGTTTAATTCATATATATCTTTCGTTTCTTCTATCATTTTAGTTAACGAGAAATATCTCTCTGCTTTCTCTCGTGCTTTCAGTCTAATACCATTTACCTTGTCTTCATTCTCTTTTAATTCCTCAAGCGCACTTGCAAATTCTGATTCGCAATATTCAGATATTAAAACACCTGATTCTCCATCTATTACCGCTTCATTTATTCCGCCGACATCTATTGAAATAATTGGTGTCCCTGTGGCCATCGCTTCAATTACCACCATTGGAAATACTTCACGAAAAGATAATAAAAGCAAGGCATCCATATTCCCTATAAATCCATGTGGTTCAGAAATATTTCCTAACATCTTTACACTTTGCTGCAATCCGTATTTTTCTATTTCTTCCATAATAGACTCTTTCTCTGGTCCATCACCAGCAATATAAAACTTAAAATCATCTCTCTTTTTCAACACATTTGCAATTTTCACAAATAGTTGATGGTTTTTCTCCTTGGATAGTCTAGCTAATATCCCTATTTTATAAATAGATTCTTTCTTTTTCTGCTGGAATAAAAACTTTTCAATATCCACACCGTTATAAATCGTCTTTATTTTTTCTGCAGCTACATGCATTGAAATTAAATTTTTCTTTTCAAACTCACTTACTGTAATAATATTGTTCACATATTTATTCATGAAATAACGAAAAAGAATTGGCATTTTCTTTTCTAATATCGTTACATTATGTTTCGTATACACGACTTTTATCTTTTTTTTCATACACTTTTGAAGCAAAAAGGAATATAAGACCATTCGTAAACTATTGGCATGAATAAGTTCTATCTTTCGTTCACATATTTCTCTTCGCAAGTAATAAATATTTCTCAAATGATTCCATCGACTAAGCAATATGAAATTTTCTTTTCTAGTAAGAGATTCATATAGTTCCCCATCACCTGCAGCTGTGTAAACTGTAAAGTTCTCATCACGCAAATTGCTTTCCAATTTACAGAAATAACTTTCGGCTCCTCCAGTTATCAATTTGTCTGTCATCAACAATATATTCATAATTGCGTCTTCCCAACTACATTGATTTTATTTTTTCTATAGGCATGAAAAGCATATTTACTAAAATAGTAAAAAATTTGTACCGCATTCAATCGTTTTTGTTCCTTTAATAATTTCCAATACCGAAAAGCCGCTCTCATTTTATTTCTCGAAACAGAATTCTCTACAATTCTATACTTCGCTAACACTTGCTGTATTCCTTTCGCTTCATGCCCTTCATGTAATAAGTTTAGCCATAGTGCTGTATCTTCCGGCTGTACATTAGGCATTTCAATATGCGAAATTTTTTCCCGATCAATCATTACTGTTAAACAACCGATAATTGTATTTCCTGCCAAACGATGATAGTCAACAGATTTTGGTACATTCACTTCTCGATTTAGTCCGTTACCGTTTTCATCAATTAAACTATACGATGTATATGAAAAGGCCGCATTCATTTCTTCCATAAATAACAATTGCATCTTCAATTTATGTGGCAACCATATATCATCGCTATCTAAAAAAGCAATATATCTTCCTTTCGCCTCTTCAATCGCTAAATTCCGAGCTTTCGCAGCACCAACATTTTCTTTTAATGATATTAGTCTAATACGCGAGTCCCCATCTATTATCTCTTTAATTTTTGCAGCAGATTGGTCAGTTGAAGCGTCATCAACGATAATCATTTCCCAATCTTCATATGATTGATTCTGTACAGAGAGAATCGTCTCACCTATAAATCGTATACTATTATAAGAAGGTGTTATTACAGAAACATGAGGCGCCTTATTATGTGCTGATAGACATTTTACCATCTATCTTTCCCCTTCCTTCATATATTGAAATGTACTTCACAACCATTGCTAAAAATAAAAAGAACGCTTCGTTAATAATGAGTGACAATGACATCATCTGAAATAAAAATGCAATCATAGTCAATAAAAGATACGTTTTTTCACGAAACAGAGTATACTGCGTTAATTTGAACATTAATATGCATAAAAAAGCACTATATAAAAGAAAACCAATTGTACCCGATTCAGACAAAATTTCTAAAAATGTATTGTGCACATATAATTTTTCATTAAATTGAAACTCATAATAATTCGAAAAATTAAACGCACCAATTCCGATATATGGATTGGATACATAATATTTAAAAGCAGCTTCCCATAATGTAAATCTTCCACTTCCATTATCATGCGAAAAATCAGAAATTCGTTTATTCAATATGTCATCCAATTGGCCACCCATTACACTATTCGATAAACTGAAGATCACTACACCAAACAATAGTAAACTCATTATTATTTTTATTTTTTTTGCAAAACTAGATGTACATATATATACAAAAACGACGAGTACAAGTGCTAATATTCCTCCCCTTGAGAAAGTTAATAAACTTGTCGTAACACATAAAATCAATCCTAAAATGTTCGTCATATTATGTAGGTTTGTCATATAATACATAAAAAATATTGTATTATAAAAAATAAATATGTTAGGATCATCTAGCAAACCAATTAACCTTGGATATCCTCTATCAACTAATAGTCCGGCAAAAATTTCTCTTTCTTCTCCACCGTACAATCCAAAGTGCTGTAAACCGACTATATACAGTATTAGACTTACAATATTAAATATAATTCCTACATAGACAATAGATGATTCAAGTGTTGCTATTTCAACATTTCCTACTAAATTTCTCATTATAAAATAACAACCTAAAACAAGTAGCACACCAAAAATCATACGAATACTAGCATGTAAATATATAGAAAGAATACCACTGAAACAATAGATGAAATAAAATAGTAAAAATACAACTTCATGAAAATATAGCTTTTGAATATGAAAGTTTTTAACTGTTACACAAAAATATATAACTAAAAAAATCATATATATCTTCAGCGAAAATTCAATATATATGTTGTATTTACTTAACATGACAAATAATATTAAGAGCATGATCCATTTCATCGATATTTTCATATTATTTTCCATAGGCTATATCCCCTGTTTCGTAATATAATCCTTTTTGCGTGTTTTTCTTATAAACGAAAGAAGAAGTTTTTTTAGCTCATAATCATATAGGAATATACCAACTACTACGATTAAGGTATTCAGAACGAGCGCAATGAAATGATATGCATGCAATATATATTGCACTCCAATAAAAGTTACGCCAAAATAAATCGTATAAGGTACGACAATTTGAAATACAATTTTCCCCTTCACTACACTTACTGCTATATACCCAACTAAAGCTACAATTTCAAATAAAACCATAGCATAGGCCGCTCCTATCACCCCATCAATACTACTAAAGCTATAAAGCATAATCCCACCTATCACTAATGCTATACATTGCACAACCGTTCTTTTATTTTGACATCCACTCGTTGTTAAGCCGTCAGCTATAGCAATATTTAAACTTTGCAGCACAATGAGAAATGATAATATTTGGAGTGGCTCTACTGCATTTCTCCATTCCTCATGAAAAAATATAGAAATAAAGTATGGAGCTAAATAATATAAACCTATCGTCATACATATTCCCACGATCGCCATTAATTTTATTTGAAGTAAGTTTAATTTCGTATGCTCTTCTAATTTATTCTGATTATAATGCTTAAAGAGCACTGGATAAAACGCCCCTGCAATCACCCCTGGTACTTGATATAAAGCTGCTGGCATCCGATACGCCACCGCGAAAACACCTACCATACTTAATGGCAATGTATAGTTAAGTAAGATAGGTGCTAATTGTGGCGTACTCATTATTAAAAAACCACTAATAATAAAAGGTGTCACTTGCCAAAACAACGCTTTATGAATTACAACTTTCATATTCACATTCGTCTTTCTTTTCATTACATATATGCTGCATATACCACCAATCATATAACCAAATCCATATAAACGCGCAGTTATATAAACTGGTAACTCTCCGAAAATACAAAAACATGTAATGATAATGACAACTGCTGCTGATACAACTTTAATAAGCGCTATATACTTCATACGCTCCGTCAGCTGAAAGTAGGCAATCCCTATATTTTGCCAAGTTAATCCTATTAACATGAAAAACATTACATTTATCATCATGTAAATTAAATTTCTATCCTCATACATATAATGAATAGCAATATAGCCGATTATGGAAATAAAAATAAGTAGAATCATCCTTACTTTTATATACGACGATAAAATCTTCTCTAAGTCTATTCCATCTTTTGCCCCTTCTCGAAGAAACGTATTCGTTAGTCCTAAATCTGTAAAAAATAACATAAAAAACGTCACTGCTATAGCAACACTAAACATCCCATAATTTTGTGCATTAAAAAAATTTGCTAAAGCAATTAAACTCACAGCCTGAAGAAGATTAGCTAAAATTGTGCTATAAAATAGATGGATAATATTATTTAAAATAGATCTACCCATACCTGTTCTCCTTTGCAAGCAACCTACTTACATATATTTATCTTGCACCATTACCATTCAATACGATTAAAACAGTTTTACATAAAATATGAATGTCCATCTTAATCGTTTTCATTTCAATATACTCCATGTCCCATTTCAACTTTGCTTTCGGATCAAGATCATACCCGCCATTTATTTGTGCCCATCCTGTTAACCCTGGCTTCACAATTAAACGTTCCTTGAATTCCGGAATATAGGCATCAAATTGTTTATAAAAATACTCTCTCTCTGGCCTAGGTCCAACAAAAGACATATCGCCTTTTAAAATATTGAAAAGTTGCGGCAATTCATCAATTCTCGTTTTTCTTATAAATGATCCAACTTTAGTAATTCTTGGATCATTTTCATCTGCCCACTGTGGTCCATTTATTTCAGCATCTTTTACCATCGACCTTAATTTAAATACATTAAATTTCTTCCCATTCATCCCTAAACGTTCTTGAAAATAAATTGGAGCTCCTGCTGTTTCGAAAGCAATTATAATACAAAAAAACAACATAATTGGCAGCGTAACTAGTAACAATATGAGTGAAAATATAATATCAAACAAGCGCTTTATACTTCGATTCAAAATACTGGTCTTTTCTTGGGCCGGAATCGTATACAACTTGGCTTGATTTGTTTCACGAATCATAAATCGTTACCCCCACATTCAAGAATATAAAACTATACCTATTAATTCACATTCTTTCTTCTTTATATTTGCTATCACTTTTTGCACAGTACGTAGGGAATCTTTTCTCTTTTTAACCGCTAAGACCACTCCATCGCATTTCCCTGCAATCATGTGCGTAGCAGGAAGCTCAAATACTTCAGAGGAATACAAGAAAATGTAATCAAAATCTTCCTTCCATTTTGCAATTACATAATCAAATTCATCTGTAGCAACTAAAGGTGTACCGGTGTGTACTGTTTTTTTTGCAGGAATACAATATAAGTATTTAGATAAGTTACTAGAGAAAGTTTCATAACTACAGGAGGGATCGCTTATTATATCATTCACTGTTTTCGTATGGTTGCTTTGTAATAATAGATGTAGCTTAGGATCGGAAAAATTCACATCGATAAGTAATACCTTTTTTTTCATTTCTGCAAATACTAGCCCTATATTGACTATAAACGAGGCAACAACGCCTCTATCCTTCGTTGAACTAATTGTGAACACTTGTTTCCCCGATTTTTTTAACTCGTGATACAGCGTATAAAACTGCTCTTTCATTAAAGCATCATGCGGGTCAAATGGAAGCCGTTTCTTTGTCTTAAACATCGACATGCTCACCTCGATATATAGATGATTGCGGATCAACTTCTGTAGATTTCTTTTTTCTTTTCGGTTTCATATTTATGTAACCAATAACAGGGATTGTTGTTATTTTCTCCAAATCTTGTTCGACGTATATACGCTCATCAAAATAATCTCGAAATACAGCTAAACCTACCCCAACAAAAAAACTAACAAGTAAAGAAATAGGGATAATAAGTTGAAATTTCGGAAACAGTTTTTCAGCTTTTTCCTGTAACTCAGGGTCAGTTAATATTTTTACTCCCTGTACATTCGTATACTGCTGAAAGCTTTTTTGAGATTGTTCTGCCAGTGACTTTACAATTTCTTTTACAATTTTAGGATCCGAATCTTTTACTGTAACAGTAACAATTTGTGAATTGTCCATATTCACTACTGAAATCTTTTGAGCTAATTCGTAACTTGATTGCTCTAATTTCAAAGTTTTTTTGACGGTTGAAATAATAAGTGGACTTTTTAAAATATCAACATACGAAGTTACGAGTTGCTTATTTTCCTGTGTTTTATTTGCTGAATTTTCCTTATTAAACTCATCTAAATTCCCAACGAGAATTTGTGTTGAATATTGATATGAAGGCTTTAATACGTACATAGAGATAAGAATTAGAGAAACAGTTAAACAGCACATCGTCAAAATAATTGTTACTATCCTTCTTTTCAATAACTGCTGAAAATCCTTCATACTAATTTCTTGCTTCAATTATTTCACCGCCTTTGTCTGATTCATATTCTGCACATCATTCTTTACAGATAACCCTTTCTTCTTTCTATTCGCTTGCTTTGTTACATACTTTCCGACTCTGAATGCAAATTTTTCTACAAATATATACGAAAGCATTGCAAGTATAAATGAAAAAACGAGTGAAAAAATTAAAATGATAGGCAACGGTAATATTTCATAGAGCATGTATATAAGGGAAAATAACGATATGATATGGTATAAATAAAGACTGTAAGAAATCTTCCCCAAATATAACAAGTATTTATTACGCAGCAAGGATGACAAAGTTGATACTGATAAACTTAATATGACAAATAAACATGCACTTATCGCTACTACGTAGTCTCGCAATATAAAATTATTGAGCACTTTAATTTCTCCGATAAGCCCTTCATACATATAAAGTAAAATCGCTAATAAAAACCATGCAATTTTCTCATTTTTAGTACGATTACTATAAAAAACTATTACATTATTTTTATACTTCGCAACTAGTGCCCCTAGTAAAAACAGTACTGTGTAATGCAGGGTTAATGCATAGCTTGTTAATGTTAAACTTGAGTGAAATAATAATAGAATCACGACAGAACATATACTAAAACGAAACAATGTCAATAACGAATCCCTCAACGTTTTTCGTAAACAAACCATCAAAACTAACGGGAAAATTATTGATATTCGCATTTCATGAACAAGTGACCAAATTACGCTGTTATATGCATCTGTATTATATTTCCCAACCAAAAATATATGCTGCACAATTAGGCTTAAAGAACTTTCAATCGTCCATGAGCGATTAAACCATTCACTTAAATGAGAAATTCCATATTCACTCATTGTAGTTTGGCATAAAATAGCTATAAGTATTGCTACGATATATGGAATATAAATTCTGCATATACGCTTTAAAAGGAAGGACCCATAACTATCGTAGTTATTTTGAATGGATCTATACAAAACAAATCCACTCAAAACAAAAAAGATAATAACAGATTCATTACCACTACTAAAAATTAGACGAGCAGGTGTTTCTTTTAATAGATACATAACAAATGGTTTATTATCTTCATAACTGTAATTTTGAAATACTGAAAAAATCATTAAATGATGACCAATCATTACTACCAATGAGGAAATTCCTCGAATTGAATCCAGTTCTTCATACCTATCCATCGTTTTATATCAACTCCTAATGAAATGATAATAATCATTTCAAAGCGACACCATTATTCATATTCCTCTCCTTTCTTTTCATTCCAATTTTTCATATTAAAATGATTTATAGCGTAATTTTGAATGTATTGTAACATTTTTTGTAATATTATGAATAGTTAATCTTTTTAATTGGTATATACCAATTTCAACCTCGAAAAATGAAAAAATTGGTAGAAAAACACTATGAAAATATCTTGTATATTTACAAAAATTAAAGAGGGAAATATAGTTATTTCAATATAAAACAAAAAAAGATAGCCTTTATCGGCTATCTTTTTTTATTTCATTTAGTTGCTAGAGCCACTATATGCGACATGTCTTTTCTCAATTCTTTCTTCAATTTCTTTCATATTTTCTTTATTATTTAATAGTGATTGTTTATTTTCAATTAATAATTGTTTAAAAGATTTTCTCACTTTTTTTCTCATTTTTTATTGTCCTCCTTGGGGGATGGTTTATATAAAGTGAAACTTTAATCAGTGGGGGTTTTCTTCATCCCCCACTGATTATTAGTTGAACCAATCGGACTTTTATGGGCAGTTGATCCCCCACCTAACTTCTTTGCTTTCGCTGAATTTTGAAGTGGGGGGTCTTACTGCCCATTAAAGTGGGATAAAAGATAAAGAATTATCTGGTTGTTCTTATAATAATTGATTGTTGTGAATTTCATTTGAACTTTACATGAAAATCCCGTTTATTTTCTGACAACTTTGTGAACACGAAAAAAAGATTTATGTAAAACAGTTTTGTAGTTGCTTCATTTCATTACATAAATCGCCATTTACGTCATCTTATATCAATTTACCTTGTCGAAATATTTATATATTTCAAGCTACATTCCATATACTTTCATCTACTAAAATTCTTTTTTTCAAAATTAAAAAAAGGTGTCACCTAGTCAAATTTCGACTCATGCAACATCCTTCTTTTCAAACTATTTACAACATATTGATTAATATTTCAGGTCTTCCCCAATTCATTTCTTCACAAACGAATCGTAGTTTTTCTTCATCCATTGTGTGTAATCCTTCTTCTAGCGAACATGAAATAGGAACTTCACAATGAATTTGCGCTAATTGTAATGAAATATTTAAATTCTCTAAATCACTTTCAATCTTCGTACGTTGCGCTTTCGTTAAAGATGCCACATTTTCTAGTACAGTTGCTACTGTACCATGCTCTTGAATCAGTTTATACGCTGTTTTTTCACCGATACCTTTTACACCTGGGTAATTATCGCTCGTATCTCCCATGAAAGCTTTTGCATGCACGATTTGCCACGGTTCCACACCTTTTTCTTCCATAATTTTCTCTGGTGTGTAATACTCGTAATTTCCAATTCCTTTGCGCAGAAGCATAACTGTAACGCTCTTATCAACAAGTTGCAGTAAGTCCGTATCACCTGTTAAAATGTAAACTTCCGCTTCATTACAATATTGTTTTGCAAGCGTACCGATACAATCATCCGCTTCATACCCTTTCATACCGATAACTGGAATGGACAATTTCGCAGTCATTTCTTGTACTAAATCAAATTGCGGAATTAATTCTTCAGGCGGCGCTGCACGATTCGCTTTATAATTTGAGAACGATTCTGTTCTAAAAGTCGTACTTCCCATATCCCAGCATGTTACGATATGTGTCGGTTCAATTGCTTGCATAGCTGTTAATAAATGTTTCATATAACCATGAATCCCGTTTGTAGGGGTACCATCTTGTCGTTTCATAAATTGTCCGTAGACACTTGTTGCATAAAAAGCACGAAATAATAGTGCCATACCATCAACTAATAATACTTTTTTCATAATTCCTCTCCTACCAAAAAAATAATAACCCCACGTCATCACGTAAGGTTATATAAATAGATTACCATTCTACGTTTTTCAACTTTGTCTATTATACATTGTTTTTGTATATTTAGCATCATTTACACATTAAGACGTTCTACTACAACAAGTATGAAGAATTCCTGAATACGTATTTTTCCCAGTCGAAACAACTACAGCTTTTGCATTTCCACCAACAATATACGTCCCTTTGAAACATACGTTTTCAAGTTCAAGTGGATTATAGTCTTTCATTCGTTTTAAAGGAATAAATCGTTTGCGCTCAAGATGATAGCAGCTTTCAAATTTCTCAACACTTGCATCGCTTCCTGTTAGCACAGATTCATTTACTAATAAATCATTTGCATAAATGATACGTACATCTGCTGGTACTGTATCACCTTCTGAAAGAAAAATCATATCTCCAGGAACAAGCTCTTGTACTGGCAAATTCATCATTTTCAATTCACCGTTTAAACCTGTTGTACTTGAACATTCTACTCGAGACACAGTAATTTTCTCACATTGTAATCCATCACGTACATGTTGTTTTGAAAAACCTGGGATCATTCCACTTAGCTTCATCATAATTTCCGCAATACGAGCTCTTTTTGAAGTTAATTCATTTCGTCCGTATACTTGAATACGTTTTTGTGCCTCTTTCATAGATAATCCGTCTCTTGTTGTTTTAAAATATGCAAATACAGATTTTACATCTCTCGTTGCGATTTCAATTAATAAATCTTTATTTTTTTGAAGCAATGTTTGTTCTTTCATTGATTTTTTACTTAATTTATATGACGTGTTACCCACAGTTTTGTTTGCATATAACATATTATCGTCTCCTCCTTTACAACATAGGAAGAAACGCTTTGTTTCTCGATTTATCCACTTTACTGTGAAAGTGTCTAGCGCTTAAACATACATATAAACGCTACATGATGATAAATATAGAGGGAGGAACAAGTCGTTTCCTGCCTACATCATATATTTTTGATTTGAAGTATATGGGTAACGGAACCGAGTCAGAATTTGACATGCTCCTCACCTCCTTGTTTTCATTTTATAGTTTATACTATGAGATTACTCATAGCTTTGTAACAAAAAGACCTTTACTCCGAAAAGAGTAAAGGTCATGACATACACAAATAAACGATTCCTAATACAATTAGAAATCTACGGACCTCTCCCTCGCCGAGTTTTAGCACTGTATAGCATAGGTACATTACCAGCTACGTTAAGAAAAACCTTAATTCGATCATTCCTGTTGACCCATTGGCGTCTCTCGACATTTTTGGGCAGTAGCATTTCTCTATACAGGAGCCTCACCTAACAGAGACTTATTTTTATTACATAGAAAATGTTACTCTTATTTAAAATAGATGTCAACAGTAGCCTACAATTTTTTCGAAAGGTATAACAAACTAACGTAGACATAATAAAAAACTTTACGTTTAAACGTAAAGTTCTTAATAAGTGATACAACCAGCAATTACAATCCCAATGGAAAGCGATAAAAACATAAGAAAAAGACCAACTGCTTGATTATCTTCTTCAAGACTTTTGTTTATATTAAAGCGCGGTGTAAGCCACTCCGCTAAATAAAAGACGATAATTTGAGCTAAAATCCCAACTGCTCCCCACGAAACCATATCAAGAAGTGAAATGGAATTAGCCGCTGTTGAATATAAAACAATAGCTAACCCAAGTAATCGACCTCCAAGCACATAGCTTACCGCCTTATTTCCTTGAGCCATTAACTTAAATTCTTTTACTTTTGTTGTCACTTCCATTAGGAAAAGCCCAATGCATAAAAGTCCAAGTGTTACTGCTAAATATACTAAAAAATTAATCATGTACTTTCCTCCTTTTTTATACCTACTGGTAAATAGTACGATTCATTACCCGTAATTTTTTCCCCTGCACGAATACCGATACTACTCGCTTTTCCTGCAATTAAAAACGAACCAAACACATACGACAGTTTCTCCATTCCTTTCTCTGTTTCCAAAGATACGACTGGAAGTTCTGTATACTTTTGAAATATCGGCAGTGACGCTTTATACGTTTGGTGTGCATTTTGCATCATAATATTTTCGTCCTTATCACGAATGGTAATTGTATCTCCTTCTCTACCAAATGAAGGTTTTTGAACGAAAGAACCTTTTCCTAAAAATAAATCTGGCTCTAAATATGTAGGTAACATATATTCTTTAATCCACTGTCGTTCCTCATTTGTATAAAAAGCATCCTCTTCCGCTAGCCCCCAAATAAGACACTGAATTGATTTTGGCTGAAGTAAAAATGATGACAAAGGATTTATAATAAAAAGCTTTCCAGATTTCACAAGTTGCAATAGCTCCACACCAACCAAATCTCCAGTTTCAGGATCTTGATCCTCAATTAAATCTTCTATTGGATATGTTTGGCGATATAAAACATCAATTTGCACTCCATCCCTATCCACTAAAGCATCTTTTGTAATTCTAAGTTCTGACATTGGTACTACTTTATTTTCAACGCGGCATAGCTGACTTAAATACATAGTCGTATTCCAATCCTCAATATGCTCATGATGTGCTGTAAAAACAACATTTGGGTTGTCTATTCCCTTTGTCGCTTCCATTACAGCTTTTGTAACACCAGAGGATAGCAATCGCTCTTGACCTAAGTTTGGGTCATCATAACCTAGCTTTTTACAAACTTCCCCATTCATTTGAAAGCATTCCATAATAAAGGTAGGTGTATCACTATTAAACTCAAGCATTTTAATTTGGTTATCGCCTGTTAAAACGAAATCAAATCGTGAAATAACAGATTCAGGATATAATCCTTTCATTCTAATGAACGATAAGCTTGCGGGGGGAAATCCAAATTCGAGAAGCTGTTCGTCACTTAAATTACGCAAAAGTCTAGCAGTCTTAAAAAATATTTTCCCCATTCGTTCAGTTGCTAATTGCAATTGTTTCCTAGTCTCATTTGTTATAGAGAAAACATGAAATAAACTATACTCACATTCATATAGATCCGACCAGAAATCCGGATATATCGAATAAAACTCTTTTCGATCCCTTATGTACTGCGACATATTTTAGCCCCCAAACCCTCCCTTTGAACCGCTTCCAATTCCCCCTTTAAATTCGGCAGACGATTGATACGATTTAAACGCCGATGAATTTTTAAAAGTGGATTTATTTTGATAGTATCGCCCACCATAGAAATAATGCCCACGATAACCTGAACTACTATCATCACACTGCCATACCCCAAGTTCATCATCCCAATCCCAATCTGAACAACTTTTATCATTCGGTTTTGGGGGAAGATCTTGTGCGCAGCCAAATAAGGTGCCAGTCATTAAAGACGTTACGACACCACCAACTAGCCATTTCGTTTTTGTCACCTTCGCACTCCCCTTTTTAAATTCTATTCCTATTATATAGGATGTCATGATAAAGTAGAAGAAAAAGGAAGAAGAGGGATAAAATGCGCTTAGAATACCGACTTAATGATGAAACGAAAGGGTATCCAGCTTTATGGAACTATGCAAATATTTCTAATTCTGAAATCATTGCACGCATGACTTGTGAATATTTTATAAAAGATAAAAATACATATGTTGTCACTGCAACCTCAGTAGATCCAGACGGAACAGCAGTTATATATATTCAACAAGAAACTTTCTCTAACGATCCTTCAGATCCTACTTACTTCCACATCGGTTTTGAAATTAGAGAGCTAAAGGATACAAGTTCAAACTTGATTGAAAGTAAAGATGTATGGAACTATGAAGAAATTTTACCATCTCTTCATTCAGATATTATATATATTCAGCGCGACGGTATGCAGATGGAGTTTACTTTAAATTCAAGAGAAATTGATGAAGACAGAAAATGCTATATTTATTACGGAAACTTCACAGGTGAATCGAGATAAAGCGAAACTTTAATCAGTGGGGGGTTTTCTTCATCCCCCACTGATTATTAGCCCTCACCAATCGGACTTTAATGGATATATATGCAACAAAAAAACCTTACGTATAAAACGTAAGGTTTTTATTTAGCCCCACATATGCCGTTCTCTCTAGATGTCCATAAACCTGCTCTCACAGGTGGATGCTCTCACAAATGTTTGTAACTTCCTTCTTAAAAAGATGGCATGTTAGCTACATTTAAATATTGAACTTCCATATTAAACTTATTGGTTTAAGACATGCATAAGCTACGTACACCGTAGGAATTTTATATAATGTTAGTTGAAATAAGACCCCCGCACGTGCCGCTCCTCGTAAATGTCCAAAAACCCGCTACTCGCAGGTGGATGCCCTCACAGTTACCGTACATCTTCCTCCACAAGGAAGGCTTGATGATGGTCGCTAAATATTGAGCTTCCGTATAACTAACATCGGTTTTAGACATAAATAAGTT
The DNA here is from genome assembly GCF_056725905.1 of Bacillus sp. BC05(2025). Classification (NCBI taxonomy): domain Bacteria; kingdom Bacillati; phylum Bacillota; class Bacilli; order Caryophanales; family Bacillaceae; genus Bacillus; species Bacillus sp. BC05(2025). Next base: position 154,859 of record NZ_JBWYRA010000002.1, read on the forward strand.
ACGTACACCGCAGGATGTATTATTTACTTGTCGTTATATTATCACATTGTTTTCAATGTGTAAAATATAAAGTTTTTCGAGCAATCTCTTGCTTGTGACCTTATTTTAATACAAATTATTTTTGCATGCAAGTGATTAATCTTCTTCTTTTGCAATTTGATTTTCTGGGTAAGAAATCCAATCACTCCAGCTACCTGCATACAATTTAACATTTTGGAATCCAGCTAATTTCAATGCAAGGATGTTTGGACATGCTGTAACACCAGAACCACAATATACAATTGTTTCTTTATCTTTTGAAAGACTTCGGAATCGTTCTTGCTGCTGGGATTCATTCTTAAATTGTCCTGATTGTAAAATTCCATCCTTCCAAAAATAGTTTACTGCTGTCGGAATATGTCCTGCTTTTGGATCAACCAGTTCCTCTACACCAGCATAACGTTTTGGCTCTCTAGAATCAATTAACGTAACATCTGCACCTGTATGAATATACTCTCTGACCGTTTCCATCGTTACAAGCATATGATTTTGTACATTTGCATTGAATGCTTTTCGTTTAACAACAGGAATTTCCGTTGTTATCGGTAGTCCATTCTCTTTCCAAGCTGGAAATCCGCCATCTAATATATATACTTTCTCATGTCCTACATAGTTTAATAACCACCAAAGACGAGAAGCATTTGCACTCGCTTCACTGTCATATGCAATTACTGTCGTATGTTCATCAATACCGGCTTGCGAAAGCTTGTCTGCAAACTTCTCAATATTTGGCAACGGATGGCGACCGCCATGTTCTGTTACAGGACTTGATAAATCTAAATTCAAATCAAAATATAATGCATGAGGAATATGTTCTTCCTCATACTTTTCTCTACCCCAATTAGGATTCGCTAAATCAAAACGACAATCGATTATACGGACGTTCTCATCTTCTATATGCTCACGTAACCATTCGACTGTAACTATCATCTTTAACGACCTTCTTTCTCTTTCAAACGACTTACATACTCCATAACCATTTCTTCTGTAACATATTTACGCTGCAAGGTAACACCATTTTTTGCAAGATCATTAATTTGCTTTGTTACAACATTAATGACATCAACCGAAAATTCTTTCCCATTTGACGCAAGAGATACGGCTGCTTCAATAGCTGCTTCACGCTGCGCATCTAATTGTAAACATGCTTTTACACTTTCATTTTGTTTACGAGAATGTGCTGTAATTGCTTTATGTACTTCCATCTTCTCTTCCCCCTAAATAAGTTATACGTTCTCATTCAATTCCATTGCAAGCCGAATCATATCACGGCATACAATCCCATTTTCAATAATCTCTTCTTCATAATGCTTCGAAAAGTAATCAAAATCAATAGAAAAAATACGAAATCCACATTTTTGATATAAAGCAAGTTGTGAAACACTAGAATTGCCTGTACCAACTTCAAGTTTTGACATACCATATCCTTTAGCGGTTTCTATGGCATGACTTAATAGCTTCTTTCCAATCCCTTTTCCTTGCAAATGCTCTACAACCGCAATATTCATAATTTCCATCGTTTTCGGCCTTGTTTCCAAAAGAACATATACACCGATAACACTCTCCTCTTGCTTAGCTACATATGTTAAGCCTCTTTGTACATATGTATCAATTTGCCTCTCACTTGGATCAGCAAGCAATAATAAAGGTTTCGGTATCGCTTCTTTCGGAATTGGTTCTATTACTACACTCATAAAAAATTCCCCTTTCTCTATTGTTCTAAACCCTCCTTGTCTACCATAAGTAATAGAAAGGAGGGATTCATCATGGACAACAATGAGAAAAAATGCAACGTCATCTCTATTGATGGAAAGAAGAAGAAAAGCGACACGTATTCCTATCCAAAATTAGTAGTAGAAAACAAAACATATGAATTTTCTTCATTCGTCTTATGCGGTGAAACACCAGACGGCAGACGACTCGTTCTTACTCATATGATTTCTACCGATGAATTTGCTGGATTTGTCAAATCTTTAGATACAGTACTGCAAAAGAAAATTGAACGAATCTTTTTCTCATAACAGCTACATCACATATATTTCTTTTTCAATCTCCACTAACTGCTTTTGCAATTGTTCTTTACTTTGTTCATATAGTGATACATCAATCGTTTCAGCCAATGCAAATAATATACTTTCATAATAGTTCATCACATCTTGCTTCATCACTTTTTGGAATAAGTTCCATTTCAAATCCCATTCTTGCTTATAATGATGAACAAATAATTCTTTTTCATCAGCTACATAGTTTGATACGAATGGCTCCAATACAACTTTAGCCTCGTCTTGCATGAAGGCTTTATCATTTTTTTCAAAAAAGCTTTTTTCATTTTTGAAATGTGCCAATGCTTTTTTGAAATCTTTTATTTCAACTGAAGGGAACGGTTCTTTATGTGTAATATCTTTATATTCATATTCCACTGTTCCATTCATAGAAATTGACTCATTTTCTACTTTACAGTTCACCACAATTTCATTCTTTGCGCGCTTCATCGCTTCATCTATCCATTTTTCAAGGCGTAATGATGTCGCACGCATTTCCTGTAATAAATCATGTTGAATAAATGCTACTAGTTCCATAACGCACTGTTGCAACTGCACTTTTACATTTCCATCCGTTCGAAGCGATGCTGGATTAATAAATTCAGTAAACACATCGTTATAACGTAGGAACAGACGCTGTTGTACGTAATAAAGCAATTCCTTCACTTCATTTTGCATCGCCTGCTCTTCAGCAAGCACACTATATGATGAAATAATATGAAGTAGTTGATCACGCTCTGCTTCATATTTTTTCGTTTGCTTCTCTTTCTCTTCATTCCCCTGCTTTGCACCATTTATCATATTTAATAAAAGCTGATCTGCCCCTTGCAATGCACCATATAAAGCATGAACAGATACGAGCATTAAATCTCTCATCATAAAGGATGTAAATGATTCCTCAAACTTAGCAATTCCAGAGTTTTGTAAAATACCGTATTTCTCTTTTTCAATATTTTTTCCTTGTTTCTCCTCAAGCGCACATAAACTTGAAATTGCAAATAAACGCGGGTTTCTAATACCGTATTGCAACAGCTGGTCTGCGATATACCCTTTTACCATTTCAAGCTCTTCTTCAGACTCTGCTAAATCGGCCGCATTAATTAAGAAGAACATTTTATCAAGAGCAAAAGTATCCTTTACACGCCCAAGCTGAATTAAAAATTCACGGTCAGCACGAGAGAACACATGATTATAATATGTTACAAATAAAATAGCATCTGCGTTCTTTATATACTGGAACGCAACGTCTGTATGACGGGCGTTAATAGAATCTGCTCCAGGTGTGTCTACAAGCGCTACTCCTTGCCTTGTTAATGCACAATCATAATACAGCTCCATGTACTCAACAAAACACGATTTTTCTTCATTCGCTACATAATCAGAAAACTCTTCTAATGTAACTTGTACTTGTTCTCCTAAATGAGCAGAAACCGTATCATACCCTTTTTGTACCGCTCGTAAAAAGCTAAATGTTGTTTTTTGCTTCCCAGTTGGTGAAGGATATTTCATAACTTTTTCAATTTGTGCTAACGCTTCGTCCAACGTAGTAATTTCATAATGAAACAGCTTATAAACAGCTTTCATATCTTCTAATAGAGCCTGCTTTGATTTAAATTGAACCATTACTGTTCCGTGTGGTTTTTCCTCTGTAACCGGCAAAATTTGATTAATCGTTGCCGTCGTCGGATTTGGTGATACAGGAAGTACCTTCTCCCCAAGCAACGCATTGGCAAATGATGATTTTCCGGCACTAAAAGCTCCGAATAACGCTACTGTAAATTGTTTCGTTTCCACACGACGCCTTTTTTCTATTACCTCTTGCTGTACATGTTTCAGCGCTGGCAATGGCTCTAATATCGTTTCAGCTTTCTTCACTTTCTCTAATATACGCTGAATATTTAAAGCTGCTGTTCCTTTTATTTCTTCTTCATGAGCCGCTATGTTATCATTTACAACTGCCTGCTCTTGTAGTGTGAATTTCTCACTAACAATTTGTTTTTTACTTTGTAATATCTCCTCTACTTGCAATCCTTCTGGTGTGGCAACATGCTCATGCCAAATGTTTTGCAAATAACTTTCATATGTCTCCAAATTGTTACTGTATTGTAATTTCGTTTCTTTTGCTGTTTGCAACATCGCATATTTTTCAATCTCTTCTTCAATGCGAGTAACTGCTTCCTTCACTTTTTGCTTTAAAACGACTGCACTTTTATCAAAAATTTGCTGTGCTTTTGTAAAATATCGTTTCTTTAGTTCATTCGCTACATCCGCTGTATAAAGAAGTAAGTAATCACCTGTGAAACCGGCACCTTGTTTAATGACTTCAGCCAACATTTCTGGTCCGAAAGCAATTTCTAAAGCATATATGTCTTTCCCAATTTCCTCTGTAAACAATCCTTCTTCTTTTAAGAAGGCAACAATAAATTCTTTTACATGAAAATCAAGTTGCGTTTCAACAGTCTTTTGCAAAGCAGAATAAAAAGCATCTAATCGTCTCTGTTTTTCTTGCTCCGTCTTTCCTTTCGCAAATAGTAAACCGACCTTAAACTTTGTTAATTTCGTTTCTAAATACGCATTTGCCAATTCTCTCATTTCAAATGGCATTAAATACGCGTTATCTAATATAGCTTGTAAGCCTTTTATAAATTCGTTTCTCACATGAGACTCTTTACTAGCCTCGCGACGTTTCGTTTCCGTTAGCTCCTCTTTCTTTTCAACTATCTCCGAAATAGAAAGCGGTGATGCTAACTCTTCCTCATATTTCAAAAGAGCTTTTTCATTTTCAGAAAGAATAAACGAGAAATGTTCCCCCATTAAATATTCTGTTTCTCTCTCCATTCCCTCTCTTACATACCGCTCTTTTTCTTTCATAATAGAAGTAATTAACGTTTCCAAACTTCCAATTTCATTATGTGGATGGTTCATCATTCGTAATGATGTGTAATACACTCCATCTACTTCAATATCCCAGTTAGAGAACGATTGTTTTACACTATCTTTATAATTCTCAAACGATAATTCATTTTCTTTATGTTTATCTATTTGATTGACAACGAGATAAACCGTTTTATTACGTTGTTTCAATTCTTTAACAAATTGCAAATTCACTTCCGATTGGACGTGATTATAATCCATCATATAAAAAATTACGTCTGCTAAATGCAGCGTTGATTCTGTCGCTAATTGATGGGCATCATCTGTTGAGTCAATCCCTGGTGTGTCAACTAACATAACACCTTCAGGAATTGGTGCATCATTCCGATAAATATGAACACCAATTACCTCGTCACCGTCTTTACAAATTTGTTTTAATTCTTCAGCTGAATATGCACCGTCATATTCGTACTGTTCTCCAGATTTAACCGTTACAACAACACGATCCATTCCTTTTTCAATTTTGACAACGTTAGCGCTTGTCGGAATTGGACTTGTTGGTAACAACTGCGCTTTATATAGATGATTCATCATCGTTGATTTCCCTGCAGAGAAGTGACCGCAGAACGCAATCATAAGCTGCTCTTGCTTATATTTTTGAATCACCTCAAATAACTTTAAACTATTCTCTGCATCGCCTTGTTTTTGCCACTCTTCATAAAAACAAACAAGTTTTTTCATACCGTTTGTCTGTACTATGTTTGTCATCCCCTTGTTCCCCTTTATCCAAGATGTATATACTTTTTCCCGCTATTTGCGAGCTCATAATCATCGGGAGATACATCCCTCATTGATTACAGTTTCACTTTACTATCATACTAAATTTTCAGCATATTCTCATTAAAAATAAAAAATCCCTTTCATTCTTTTTACAAATGAAAGGGATTTTATGTCATATCACTCATTTTGCTGTTCCTACTCCATTTAAAACATACTTTGCAATAACTGCATATACAGCGACTGTACCTGCTACTAATGCATATACCATACTGGTGCACCAACCTTTTTTGATAATGATTATCACTTTTGAATACATTTTATCATTAAAGAGAATCATTATCAACACTTTTCATAAAGAAAGCCCCTTATAAGAAGGAGCTTCACTGCCTGTTTTGAAGAAGATTAAAACTTGTTGTGCACTCTTATTATATCGCATCTTACATAACTTAATAGTTAAAAAAAATGGAAATCCACCCTATACCCCCTATCTTACATTTTGTATAATAAAAGGGAATTACTTAACAAGGAGGAAAATAATGACACAAAATATTTCACAAGGCGAGAGGATACACTCCATCGATATTATTAGAGGAATAGCTGTACTAGGTATTTTTCTTGTGAACTGGCCTGTTATCGCTGGGATTGACTCACGTGATATTTCAGGAGTTTATGAAGGGCTAGATAGCTATATCCGTTTATTTTACGATATGTTTATTCAAACGAAATTTTATACAATCTTTTCGTTTTTATTTGGCCTAGGCTTTTACATTTTTATGACTCGTGCTGAAGCGAAAACAGATCGACCAAAAATTTTATTTGTTCGTCGCTTACTTATTTTATTATTATTTGGCTTCTTACATTACGTTCTTTTATGGGACGGGGACATTTTACACACTTATGCAATTGCTGGATTCTTCTTATTCTTATTTTATAAGAGAGAACCTCGTACCATTTTAATATGGGCAATCGTTTTATTAAGTATTTTTCAGTTTTTCATGCTACTCGCTGGTATTATGATTGCATTCGTTCCGAAGGCAGAGTTAGGATTTTCCCTACCTATCATGCCACTTGAAGACTGGGTGTCACAAATACAAAATCGTTTCCATGCATTTTATGCTGACGGAATTGAAATAAATGCATTCATGCTCCCAGAAACAGTTGGGCTATTTTTACTTGGGTTATACGCAGGGAAAAAGGATATTTTCCGACGCACGAAAGAGTTAGATCCAAAACTTAAAAAATGGCAAATTATTATGTTCATTTTAACATTGCCAATGTGGTTCTTCATGGTCCGTTATTTCTTTTCAAAACCATCTTATGAACCGATTTATATGCAGGTCTTTACAATGTTCAGCGGAAAGACATTATTCATATTCTACATTTTCACGCTCATGCGTTTATTGCAAACAGAAAAATGGCAAAAGATATTACGCCCGTTCCAATACGTTGGTAGAATGGCGTTAACAAACTACATCTCGCATACAATTGTTACGTTACTTGTATTCGGACTATTGTTCAAAAATGATTATCTTGCTCCATTATGGGTAGGCCCACTATTCTGCGTCGGTTTCTACACGTTACAAATCTTTATTAGCCGCTGGTGGCTTTCACGTTATCAATACGGGCCACTTGAGTACATTTGGCGTCTTGGTACGTACGGAAAAATGATGCCACTTAAAAAGAAAAGCAAGGTCTCATAATGAGACCTTGCTTTTTTACGCTTCTCTTACCGCACTTTGCATAGACACCGGCTCTTCTTTTACTTTCACTTTACGCTGCGGGACCATATTAAATACGATATTTAAAAGTACTGCTGACGCACTTCCAAGTACAATTCCGTTATCTGTTAAAATACGAATATTTTCAGGAAGTTGTGAGAATAAAGTAGGAACGACTGTAACTCCAAGTCCGATTCCGACAGAACATGCAACGATTAATAAATTTTCTTGTTTACCAAAATCAACGCTACTTAACATTTTAATACCATATGCCATTACCATACCGAACATTGCTAACATCGCACCGCCCAGTACTGATTTCGGAATGATTGTTGTAATAGCTGCGATTTTTGGAATGAATCCAAGAACGATTAACATACCACCACAAGTATAAATAATAACGCGATTTCTTACTCCAGTTAATTGAACAAGCCCTACGTTTTGAGAGTATGTTGTATATGGGAACGCGTTGAAAATACCACCTAACACCATCGCTAATCCTTCTGCTCGATAGCCTTTTGTTAATTCTTTTTCACCAATCTTTTTATTGCAAATATCAGATAATGCAAAGTATACACCTGTTGCTTCTACAATCCCTACGCAAGCAACTAAAATCATCGTAATAATTGGCGTCAATTCAAATGTTGGTGTACCGAAGTAAAATGGCTGAATACCATGGAACCAATCTGCTTCTCCAACTGCTTGCAAGCTTACTTTCCCCATAAATGCTGCAACGATTGTACCGAATAAAAGTCCTAGTAAAATAGAGATTGAACGAATAAATCCGTCGAAGAAACGATACATAATGATGATAAATAGTAACACACCAAATGCTAATGCTAAATTTTCAAGACTACCGAAATCCTTGCTTCCTACTCCTCCAGCCATATCATTAATTGCTGCTGGAACAAGTGTAACTCCAATTACAGTAACGACAGATCCTGTTACAACAGGGGGAAACAGTTTTACAAGCTTTCCAAATAATTTCGCAAAAATAACAACGAATAACCCGGCAGCAATAATTGCTCCATAAATAGAAGATACGCCGTATTGTTTCCCGATTGCAATCATCGGCCCAACCGCTGTAAATGTACAACCAAGCACAACTGGAAGTCCAATACCGAAAAAGCGATTTGATAATGCTTGTAAAATTGTCGCAACGCCGCACATTAATAAATCAATTGAGACTAAGTACGTTAACTCTTTTTGATTTAAACCAAGTCCACCGCCCACAATCAGCGGAACGATAATTGCACCAGCATACATAGCAAGCATATGCTGCATACCGAGCGATGCGATTTTAAATGGATGTTGCTTCATCGTTTATTTCACCTCCGCAGTTTCATGCTGTACAAATGTAACTGTGCCGTTATCAAGTGATGCAATTTCTGCTAGTGATTCAACACGAACGCCTTGTTCACGAAGCTTCTTTCCTCCATCTTGAAATGCTTTTTCAATAACAATACCAATTCCTGCAATACTTGCTCCTGCTTGCTCTACTAAGCTCATTAAACCTAAAGCAGCCTGACCGTTTGCTAAGAAGTCATCGATGATTAAAACGCGATCACTTTCATCGATATGATTTCGAGATAATGAAATTTCATTCGTCTCTTGTTTCGTAAATGAATATACGTTTGCAACGTACATATTATCTTGTAACGTTAACGATTTACGTTTTCTTGCAAAAATTACTTTTACACCAAGCTCTAATGCAGCCATAACTGCTGGTGCAATGCCTGAAGATTCAATCGTCACGATTTTTGTAATGTTCTCTTCTTTAAAACGTTTAGCAAATTCTTTTCCGATTTCTTGCATAAGTACTGGATCAATTTGATGATTTAAAAAAGCATCTACCTTTAATACGTCACCAGATAAAACCTTTCCTTCGTTCAAAATCTTTTCTTGTAATACTTTCATGTTTGTTCCCCCTCTTATGCAATAAAAAAACTCCAAAAGCTGCCACCACTCGTTACAAGTGAGAGACGCGCTTTTGGAGTTTCGCAAAAAAAGAATGCTAAACAAGCAAATATATTCGTCCTCACTCATAGTCAAAGTATTTACGGTACTTCGGTAGAAACTTGCAGGCCATATCCCCGCGATTATATGAGTGTAGCTAACTATTTATTTTATAGATGGATTATAACGCACTTTTTATACTTTGAAAAGCATTTATTAACAAAACACGTACAAATTTTATGAAATTATCATTTTCGTTCGATTTTTGTAAACTCTTTCATTCCCAATTATAACTTCGTTAAAATGATTGGTCCATCTTCTGTAATCGCAATTGTATGCTCATATTGAGCTGATAATTTCCCATCCATCGTTCTCGCAGTCCATCCATTTAAATCTACTTTCGAATATCGCATACCTGCATTGACAATGGGCTCAATTGTAATTACCATTCCTTCTTGCAACTCAGGCCCTTGTCCTCGTTTCCCAAAATGAAAAATTGCTGGTTCTTCATGAATCTCTTTACCGATTCCATGTCCTGTAAAGTCTCTTGCGACAGAAAAACCTTCATTTGCTACATAACTTTCAATTGCATAACCAATATCTCCTACATGATTACCGATTACCGCCTGATTAATACCTTTATATAATGCATTCTCAGCTACTACCATTAACCTTTCTGCTTCTTCAGAAACATTTCCAATTCTATACGTCCAAGCAGAATCTGAAAGACCACCATTTAAGTTTACTACCATGTCAATTGTTACTATATCACCCTCAATTAAAGGTACATCTGCCGGAAACGCATGACACATTTCATCATTTACAGATGCACATATCGCATATGGATATCCGTTGTACCCTTTCTGCTCAGATGTTGCACCATACTGTTCTAAGTATGCTTCAACAAACGTATTAATTTCTTTTGTCGTAATACCCGGTTTCATTATTTTCGCAATTTCTCTATGACATGAAGCAAGTAATTTTCCAGATTCATGTATTAACTCTATTTCATTTTTCGTTTTAACTATACTCATGCGGTCTCTCCTTACTAAACTTGCTATTTGCTACTAAATTTCAATCATACACATACTCTTCCAAAATTACAAAACTTTCAATTACAAAAAGTATGATTTATTTCTGCATAAAAAAATAGAAGGAGATTCTTCTGTTTTTTAATCATTTTTACATATATAATTCATTTTCAAAAACTCAAAACAACTACCATTTGTTTTCTGTATAAACGTTCCAACTGCTTCAAACCCTGCCCTTTTATACACTTTAATCGCTCTCTCATTAAATGTAGCTACTGATAGTGTTATATACTTGCATCCGTATTTTTCTTTACTAAAAGCTAGTATAGCGTTTATAAACTGTAAACCAAATCCGTTCCCAGTTATATTAGGTCTCATTCCAAGACCTATATCAACCGTTCCATCATTTATTTTACAAACAGTAAAATAACCAACGAGAGTGCCATTTTCCTTCACAGAAAATGTATGATTCCCTCTACTCTCATTATGTAAAAACTCAGTTAAATCTTCTTCATCCGCCTCTATATCGTAAAAGGAATATTCCCCTTCATAATGCCAGTTATATGCAATTTCTTCTGCTTCTTCTTGCGTCATTACTGTATATGTATAGTTCATTTTTCTATCTCCCTTTAAAAAAAGAGCTGCAAGTAAGCAGCCCTTTTTTATAACTCATAAATCTCTCTATACTTCGCTTCTAAATAATCGGCTAAATAGTTTGCGTTTAATCCTTCGCCTGTCACATCTTCTAAAATTTCAAGTGGCTTTTTCGTTTTACCGTATTGGTGAATATTTTCTGTTAACCATTCACGAATTGGCGTTACGTTTCCTTCTTCTAACAATGCATCAAAGTTCGGAATGTCTTTTAACATTCTTTGCTTAAATTGTGCTGCATACATATAACCAAGCGCATAAGATGGGAAGTATCCAAATGAACCACCAGCCCAGTGAACATCTTGTAATACACCTTGTGCATCATTTTCTGGACGAATGCCTAAATATGCTTCCATCTTATCGTTCCAAGCCGCTGGCAAGTCCTTCACTTGTAATGTACCATCAAATAATTCTTTCTCAAGTTCATAACGAACCATAACATGAAGCGGATATGTAAGCTCATCTGCTTCTATACGAATGAATGATGGTTTCGATTCGTTAATCGCATCATAAAACTCATCTACTGATATATCATTGAATTGACCATCACTATACTCTTTTAATAAATCATAATTTTTCTTCCAGAATGATTTATTACGACCGATAAAGTTCTCAAAGAATAATGATTGTGACTCATGGATCCCCATAGATGTTCCACTACATAGCGGTGTACCTTCAAATTTCTCAGCAATATTTTGCTCATATACAGCATGACCACATTCATGAATTGTTCCAAACACAGCCATACGGAAATCTTTTTCATCATAGCGTGTCGTAATACGAACATCCCCTCTATTTAAAGTAATCTCAAATGGATGCACCGTTTCATCAAGACGACCTGCTTCAAAGTCATAATCCAACTGCTTTAATAGCTCTAATGTAAAGTTCTTTTGTTTTTCTTTTGAAAAATGTTCTGATAAAGCACTTGTCTTTAATCTCTTTTGTGACTCCGATATTTCTTTTACGAGCGGAACGATACGCTCACGAAGTTGACCAAATACGTGATCTAACACTTCTACTGTAATACCCGGCTCATACATATCTAATAACGTATTATATTTATATGTTTCGTAACCCCAATATGTAATAAATTTCTTTTTAAATTCAACTATCTGTTCTAAATACGGACGGAACATTTCGAAATCAGATTTCTCGCGAGCTTCTTCCCACACACTTTCCGCTTTCGCTTCTAATTTCACATATGCTTCATATTCCGCTTGTGGAATTTTTTTATTTCTATCATATTCTTTACGACACTCTTCAACCATTTTCTTCGTCGTTTCAGAAAGTTTGTCTTCACTTATTAAAGTTTCAAGCTCTGTTAAATAATTTCCCATCTCATCTGAAGTGGACATAGCAAACACTTCGGATGAAAGCATACCAATTACTTCTGAACGTTGATCAACACCTTTTTTAGGCGCACCTGTTCTTAAGTCCCAAAACATTAAACTTAATGCTTCTCCGTAATTTTGTATCTTCTTCACATATGTTAAAAATTGTTTTTCTACTTCATATGTAGCTACTGTCATCGTATAAAAACCTCCCTTTTCTACCTCAAACTTAATTCGACACGGAAATCTAAATTCCTTTTATAATAGAAAAAAAGCTTGGCAAGCGCCAAGCTTTCTCCTTATAATTCTTTACCTTCTACCGGTAGTACCTTTTTCACCGCTTCTATCACTTTCTCATCTTCTGTATCAGATAAGAAGATTGATATAGCACCTTTATCTTCGCTCGTACGAATTAAACGACCAATCCCTTGACGAAGACGTAAAATCATATATGGCACATCTACATCCCAGAACGGATCATTCACATGTTTACGCTTCGCTTCAAACACAGGATCGTTTGGAGGGAATGGTAATGACCAAATGATCACATGTGATAATGATGAACCAGGAATATCTAAACCTTCCCATAAATGAACAGCACAAAGTACAGTTTCTTCTTCATTTTGGAAACGAGAAACGAGCTGACTAATTTCTTGGTCCCCTTCATATAAGAACGGAACTGACATTTGTTCTTTACTTACATATTCTTTAAACGCTGCAAGTTCTTGCGTTGTACGGAATAATACAAGTGTACGTCCGTTTGTTTTCTGTATATTTTCAAGTGTATATTGACACTTTCTTTCCCACTCATTTTCTTTCGTATGCGATAGTAAGTTTACTGCCATTTGCTCTTCATAATCAAACGGTGAGGCAACTGAGAATGATAAGTAATCTTTTACTCCTAGGCTATTTGCTGTAAATGCGAATGAATCGTTATTAGATAATGTAGCAGATGAGAAGATATACGGGATTTTCTTCGAGAATACTTTCTCTTGTAATACTTCTTCAACTGCACGTGGCATAATTACTAACGTGAAGGCTCCATCACCTTCTTCACCCCATGTAATTACATTTTTCTCATGCATGAATAGACGAAGTGAATGTTCTAATACATCTAAATGTTCATCAACGATATTTAAATCATACGTGTTTACTGTATGCATTTCACTTTCAAATACTAACGCATCACCGACTTCACCAATTTTCGCATAAAGTCGTTTTGCTTCAGCTGTTACTTTTTCTGTCACAGTAATTTCTAAACGATCAGAACCGGCAATTTCCTTTTTATTTTCTTGTAACACATCAAAGAATCGCTCTGTTTGCCAAATTGTTTCTTCTACCAAATGTGCAAACTCTTCACGAATATCGTTTTGTAATAATCTCGTTAAAAGTTGCTCCATCATCGTTTGCTTTAAACGATATGTTAAAGCTTTTTGAGCTGCATATTCTACAAGATGTCCTTCATCGAATACAACGCAGCTACTTTCTGGTAATAACGGAATTTGTCCTTCACGCTTTCGAGCATCGTACGTCCAAATATGATCCATATAGAAATCTTGAGAACAAATAATTAAATCTGCCGCCTTACGATAATGTTCACGTGAAAGAGTTTGACCACAACGATGACGAGAATCACAAGTGAAGCAATCTTGGAAGTAATCCCAATTTACTTTTGACCATTCTTCGTCATTTAATAGTGGAAATTCTTTTCGGTCACCGTAGTGAGTAAAGTTTTGCATCGTACCATGATCAAATACGAATTGTGGTAATTCATAATATACGTCTTCAATTACTTCTGGAGCTCGTCCACTCATGACATCTTCAAGCTTACGTAAACATAAATAATTATCCATTGATTTCGCAAGTCTTACATCTACAGATAAGCCTAACGCTTCAGATAATTTCGCAATGTCTCCTTCTTCTTTCACAAGCTGCTCAATTAACGTTTCATCTGCACAAGCAATTATAGCTGGTTTTCCAGTATAACGCGCATAGCAAATTGCATATAGAAGATATACAATAGTTTTCCCTGTTCCTACACCTGCTTCTGCGAACATAACTTTCTTTTCTTGGAAAGCGCGCTCTAATTGAAACGCCATAAAAATTTGTTCATCACGCTCTTCAAAGCCTTTTTCCGGAAGGATGTCGTAAAACACATCTCCAATCCACTCATTCAACTTATCATAAAAATTGTCTTGTTTTCCTACTTCAAATGGTAATCTCTTCTCAGTAAACATCCTTAGCCTCCAACCAAAAAGTTTTTCTATAAAAAGATATAGTAACCGCTACTCATATGTGTGCAGCTACTTTCCCCTGTTGCCATACATATAAAGTGAAACTTTAATCAGTGGGGGTTTTCTTCATCCCCCACTGATTATTAGTTGAACCAATCGGACTTTAATGGGCAGCCCGACTCCCACCTAATTTCTTTGCTTTCGCTGCATTTTGAGGTGGGGGTCTTACTGCCCATTAAAGCGGGATAAATACACGAAAAAAAATTTTCCTTTCGAAAAAGGAAAATTTTCTTCTATATTAATGACTTTAAATACCGTTTATCAATCGCTGTTTCATGTGAAAGAGCTGACAAATATTCTTCTTGTGCTTTTTGTATTTCATCTACAATCACACCCTGACTATCCACTTCTTTTCCGAGCTCATCATACGTACGGTGAATAGCCTTTTGAATCATTGATAATTGGAAACTATCCATATTAGTTCCTCCTTTACGCATTACATAATAGCCAGTATATGCGCGCTGGAGGAGTTTTATACTATGAATTACGCGGTGGACGTTTTCCGAAGTACTGGTAGTAATCTGTACGGATAAATCCGTTAAACAGTTTACGTTTCTTTGATGCATCTTTTCCGTAGCACTTCTCAAATGCTTCGTAACTTGTTAATACATACGCTGACCATGTATCTAATGGACGGAATACTTGTCCCATTTCTTTGTACAATTGTTCAACAAGTGCTTTTTCACTTAAACGTTCTCCGTATGGAGGATTCGTTACAACATAGCCATAATCCTCTTTTGTTGTGAAATCTTTTACTTGCATTTGTTTAAATGTAATTAAATCACCTAAGCCTACTTCTTCTGCATTATCTTGAGCAACTCGAATCATACGATGATCAATATCTGATCCAATGATTTGCAATGGTTGATCATAATTCGCTAAATCTTCAGCTTCTTGACGAGCTTCACGCCAGTTTTGTTTACCTACCCAGCCCCACTCATCTGATGCGAAGCCACGGTTAAATCCTGGTGCGATATTTTGTCCAATTAATGCTGCTTCAATCGGAATGGTACCTGATCCACAAAAAGGATCCACGAAAGGACGATCTGGCTTCCAGTTTGTTAATTTAATTAAAGACGCAGCTAATGTTTCTTTTAAAGGAGCTTCCCCTTGATCCACACGGTATCCGCGTTTATGAAGTCCAACACCACTCGCATCAATTGTCAATGTTGCAATATCCTTAAGCATTGCAATCTCAATACGGAATAACGGACCATCTTCTTCAAACCAAGTTGTACGTTTATATGTTGTTTTTAATTTTTCAACGACAGCCTTTTTAACGATACGTTGGCAATCCGACACACTGAATAACTCAGATTTCAAAGATTTACCGATAACAGGGAACTCACCATTCTCTGGAATATAGTCTCCCCAGTTTAATGCTTTCGTTTTCTCAAACAGCTCATCAAATGTTGTCGCTTTGAATTCGCCAACTTTAATTTTCACACGGTCCGCAGTACGTAACCATAAGTTCGTGCGACAAATCGCCTTTTCATCTGCTTCAAATGTTACTTTGCTGTTTTCTACTTGGCATTCATAACCAAGATCACGAACTTCTCGGGCAACTAACGCTTCAATACCCATTGCCGCTGTTGCGATTAAAGTAACTTTTCCCATTTGCATTCACCTCTTATGTATATTCAAACAATGATTTAATAGCTGTTTATCCTATTAATCATTACATTTTACAAAAAATTTTCTCATTAACCATTTTAACTCATACATTATAACTTCATACAAATAAAAAGCCCTCCTCTAACAAAGGAGAGCTGAGTTATTTCATAGTTGGTTCATAACGTTCTGTAAGCCATGTTCTGTTCCTTTGTACTGCAAACGGCCCACGCCTCGTACTCCGGTGGCAATCATCTATCTACAGGTTATACAACCTGTCCTTTCCCATCGTTCATTTCCTTGGAAAAGATTCCCCTACCATTATTTGGGTTTCTCGCTCGTGGGGTTTACCTCGTTCCACTCCTATCATTTCTTCAAGGACTTCGTCACTGTGGCACTTTAAAGGTAGTCAAACCATATCCGAAAGGACTTAGGTTTTTTCCCTGCCGTTAAACCAGCCTTACAGCCAGAATACCCTAGCTTATGAATTGGCTAGGCACGAACACTACAGCCATCTCAGGCCGTGCGAGCATGGACTTTCCTCTACAACGTTGGCGTTGCAGCGATTACCCAAACGTTATGACATCCATTAGTATAGTGGAAACAAAAAGATTTTGCAATGTTTTTTTCTATGTAAAATGCTTTAACTTTTTTTCCACTAGAAATTATTCGTATAACTTACTTCCAAATACAGCTTTTTCTAAATTAGATAGACGTTTTAAAATATCCGTATTCGTGCTGTTATATACAGGTTGTGCAACTGGTTGTTGTACAGGTTGTTGTGGAATTTGCGTTGCCGCTAGTTTTTGTTCCTCTAGTTCACGCTTTAAACGAGCATTTTGTTGCTTTAATTGCTCAAACTCTTTGTGGAAAGCTTCATAGTCTTTAATGATCATATCAAGAAACTTGTCTACTTCTTCTTGTTGATAACCTCTCATACCTGTTTTAAATTCTTTTTCTAAAATATCTTTTGCCGTTAATTTAATTTTATCCGAAATCATTTTCTTCACCTCAAATTTTTGCCAAAACTTTCATTAACTAAATTTTTTCAGAAACAATGCTTTTTGTCAATCATATATACGGGTACTATATTACATATTACTCAGCATTATTCCACTGTTCCTCTTCTATTATATCTTGTAAATCAGAAAAAAGAATGAAATAACTGTGATAATTTTCTATTTCTCCTTTTTTCTTTGCTGCTTCTACAATATATTTAGGACTCCCTGGTTTTTCTTCATCATATACAGCTAAAAGTGCATCACTTTTTTCAATAAAAAATTGATTTTTTAATTTAAATTGCTCTGGGCTTTCGTACTTCCGTTTCGTAATACTATCAATATGGTCTGCTTGAGAGAGAATAAATTCGTAATATTCACGGTTATCTTCCTTCCAATTTTCTTCTTGTTCTAAAAAAGGAGTAAATATACCTAATTTTAAATCTGGGTATTCTACTTGCATTTCAAAAACAACTTCAGCAGCCCATAATTCGACTCCTAATTGCCCACTTATTATCACCCATTCCAAACCTTCTTCTACAAAAGCAGTTAATTTTCGGTGCAATGCCTTTTTTATACATTCCACCCCTGGATGATCATTTTTAAATATACCAAGTTCAAATGGTTTATATCCCGTTACAGCAATCACTTTCATACCAACACTCCAATTACAAAAAAAGAACTAGCATTTCGCTAGTTCTAACATATCATTTACTTTTTAAATATTCCACCAACGTTTGGTCCAATATTCGGACCTACGTTTGGTAAAAATGGTGATACATTTGGCCCTACCGGTGATACATTATTCGGTAAGAATGGTGATACATTTGGTCCTGGACCAAATGGAGATACTTGATGCCCAAAATGTCCGTGATGGTGATGGCCATGACCACATGGTCCACATCCGCCGCCAAATCCTGGATCGATTGGATCTACAACATTTACATTTGAGTTTGTTTGTGGGAAGAAGTTTTGGTTTTTAATTTGCTGATGATGTACATGTGTTGTATGCGTCGGGAAAATGTGTGGCACCACCGTTGTTGAAAAAGAATGTGTTACGCATTGTTTCGTCGGATGAATGACAGGAGCAGTTGTACAAATAGGTCCTGTAGGCTTATGCCCTCCAAAGCAAGGATGACAATGATGCATAGTTTTTTCTCTCCTCTCTCATAAAAAAAATCTGATTACACTTTACAGTATGAGAAAAGAGGGAAAGCCGTTTGTTATATATACCCATTTATTACAAGGAAATTTGTCTAGTCCTTACTTCATACACCATACTTTTTATAGACAATCCTCCAAAATTACTTACCAAAAAATCCTCCAACTTGCTTTACAATACCTGTTACTTGATTCATCGCGTTCATCATTTGTCCGGCTGTATTCATCATTTTATTTACATCATAGTTCCCATCTGACGTTTTAAATTGGGAAACAAAACTAGAAAACTGACTCGGTTGCTGTTGTTGTTTTTGCTTATTCTGTGTCGGATACGGTTGTTTTGGCGGGTAAAACATCGCTTGTTGATTTCCATAAGGGGATGGCGGCATATAATATTGCGAATTCGTATAAGGTTGTTGTTGATTCATATAAGGCTGCTGCGATTGTTGTTGATTCATAAACGACACTTCAAATGGTTGATAATAATTTTGATTTCCATAATAAGGCTCGAAAGGATACATATTATACCTTAAATATGTATCCTGATTATATTGGTACATATTTTGCTGTGTATATGGATTAGCTTGCTGATATACGTTTGGTTGTTGAAACATGCATTCTCTCCTCCTTCACATAAGTTTCTACATATATAATATGTACCTGTAAAATAATATGTGTGACGGAGTATCTGTCTATTTTTGTCGGAAGTTTAAATTTTTAAAAAATTAAAAAAGAAAACCCTTCCATGCTATGATAATGAAGAAGAAGATTCTCATGGGGGAGGAATCAACATGGTATTAGGGGATTTAAAACAAGCGTTTTCTCAAAAAAAGGGGTATTACACAGAAAATGTAAATGAATTATTAGACTTTGCGAGACATTGGTATCTCGAAGGAAAAATATGCATTTCCGATTACCGAACGTTAATAAAAGAACTAGAAATAAACGGGGCAACAAAACCTACAACAGTGACAGAAGCATAAAAAACAAGAGGGTTTCCCCTCTTGTTACTTACATTGCTCAATTATATTTTGCAAAGTATACGAAATGGCTTGATGCGTTTCAAAGAATCGCTTACCTTTACCTTTATTTACAAAGCATTGCAACACATTTGTTTGTAAATTATCGTATACTTGATCAATTTGCTGTACATGTATATACTTCGGTTTTTCTTCCTTAATCCATTTATAAGCCAATTCTTTCCACACTGCTAATTCTTCATCTACCATATTTACAAACGGTTTCATATCCTTATAAAAATCGTATTCAACCATTTCTCTTTTTTTCACATTTGCTTCATTATTATACTGCATAAGTTTTTCCGAAGACTGTACTAACGCTTCATACACCATTTTATTCCCACCTTATTATGCACTCACTACAACGTTTTGAAATGCTTTTACCCAGTTCCCTTTTTCTTCGTGATGCACTAATTTATTTTCCATATGCTCAATATGCATTTCTGTTATTTCTATCTTGTTGCATATTTTTTCACTCTTATCCTTCAATGCATGATTCATTCTAATCCCTATATTCATTTCCAGCAAATCGAGAGAACTTAACATTTGATCCATTCTTTTCATTACATCTTCCTTCTGAACCATCGCCATATACAAAACGCCTCCTTCTTTGCTTTTCCTTTGTCATGTAATTTCGCCGAATGATTTCGCACTCCTGCCCACATGACAAAACTAGTTGTTATTCGTCAAAGAAATCATTTTGCATGTCATTTATAGAAATGGTAACAATACAAAAAGGAGGTGCATGAAAATGGCAAAGAACAAAAACGAAAAAAAGAAAAAACAAGACAAACAAAATAAACCCGAAACTGGTAATCCAAAGTTAGATGGTCCAAACTTCCCTGCTACATAAAGTGAAACTTTAATCAGCCCTCACCTAAATTCTTTGCTTTCACTGAATTTTGAGTCAGGGTCTTACTGCCCAGCAAATAGCGGGGTAAAGTGAAAATGTAGCACTTTTACAAAAAGTTTATTTCTGAAGTATCCTTAATCTCTTATATTCATTACATTTTGAGATTGAATCTTTACTCGTTGCAGGATTACTTCACATTAAGAAGTCCCGTCTTCACAAATGAAGACGGGACTTCTTTTTTATTATATCATGAACTCATCTATCCTTTTAACAAAACGATTTACGATAGAAGCAGCATAGATTTGCTCCCTCTTTCTTTTATACCATTCCGTTATATCAACTTCTCCCTTATACTCTTTTAGCAAAAACAGCTCTTTTATTTCCGTATCTCTACAAAACCAATCTCTCATACTGATTTCCTTATGTGCAACAACAGGATAAACCTCTCTAAGGGCTGGTGTACAAGATTTTCTCGCTTCTCTTACATAATGTTCATAATCTGCTCTTGATCCTGTGTGTATCGTTTGTGATGCGAACCTATGGAATAAACGTTTGTAATTCGGATGGAACAGTAACGCCGCTAATTTCTTTCCTAGTTCTATACGGTTTTGTAACGTTTCAAATTGATAAACTGAAAAACCATACATATTCCCTTCGACGGTTGGAAAAATAACGGCACTAATATGAAGCATTTCTTGCAATTTAAAAAGTACCGTATGAAATACATGCTTTTTAAAATATGCATTCTCAATAATTGGTTTTTGAATTTTATTTTGTTCATTTATAATAAGCGCTATCATGAGCCTATTTATATCTTTTTTCTCCCAAAAATATAACCATTCTTTCTCCATAAAAATTGATACGTTGAAATATTGTAACAAGTAGAATAGTGGCGCCTGTCTCCTCTTACTTTCTTCGTATAACAATAGCTGAGGAAATGCATCTAAAAAAATAATCCAATTTGCTTCTTCATAAGTTAGAAACAAATGTTTTTTTACTGTTTGAGGTAAAACAGTAGCATAATATCTCCCTTCTAGATCAGTCATATTCCATCCCGCATTTCTCGAGACCATACTTGCTAAAAAAGCCCATCTAATTTCACTATTTCTTACATAATATTCTTGATAACACTGCGTTCGAGAAATGTTGTCCATATTAGCTATTTCTATTTCCCTATTAATGTTGTAAACGATTGCTTTCTCTTCTTCTGTACAGACCATATTTTTACGATATTGTTTAATTTTTTCATAATCATTCCATGTAAACATAAAGAAGTCATCATACCTTTCTTGAAAAAGGTCACATCTTTTTTCATTTTTTGTTATAATCACCTTTGTAAGTAATTCTTAGCAAGTTGGGAGTGGACACACTATGACCATTCGTTACCCAAATGGAAAACGGTACAATCAAGCTTCACAACCTCATAAAACACCAATTAAAAAACATACTTACAGTAATAGAGGTATGTCCCTTGAAGAGGAATTGAATGAAACGAATGAATATTACTTAACCCATAATATTGCATGCGTACATAAAAAACCTACACCTCTTCAAATTGTAAAAGTGGATTACCCCGCTCGAAGTGCTGCAGTGGTAAAAGAAGCGTATTTTAAACAACCTTCTACAACAGATTACAACGGTGTATATAAAGGGAAATACATCGATTTTGAAGCGAAAGAAACAAAAAATAAAACCAGCTTTCCACTTCAAAACTTCCACCTTCATCAAATTGAACATATGAAGCAAGTAATCGCTCATAATGGAATTGCATTTGTTATTATTAAATTTACACTTTTTGATGAACTTTATTTATTAGATGCAAAACATATTATTGCATTTTGGAATCGTCAAAATACAGGTGGAAGAAAATCGATTACGAAAGAAGAAATAGAAGAGCATGGATCTTTATTATCATGCGGTTATCACCCTCGGATTGATTATATCCGTGTACTAGACACGGTTTATTTTTCGTGATAGAGTCATCACTAAGGCTCTTTTTTCGACTTTTGGGGAGAGAATGAAAGGTAGGAGAAAGTATAATGTCAGATAATTATCGTTCTCGTACAGAACGAAATCATGTAAAAAATCAAAAGCAAGAAACAAATACAGAGAAAAAACCAAAGAAAAAAGGCTCCTTTTTTAAAAAATTCCTTATAGGTTGTCTACTTCTTGGTATCGTTGGTCTTGTAGCTGGCGTGTCCGCTTTCTTTGTTATGGTGAAGGATGCTCCAAAATTAGACAAATCAAAACTTGTCAACCCTTTATCAACAAAGTTTCTTGATAAGGACGGGAACTTTTTCTATGAATACGGTGCTGAAAAACGAACCCACGTTACGTATGATCAAATTCCAAAAGTAGTTGAAAATGCATTCCTTGCAACTGAGGATTCACGTTTCTATGATCATAATGGAATTGATTTTAAACGAACTACAAAAGCAGTAATGGAAAATGTCACTGGAGGATTTGGATCTCAAGGTGGTAGTACGATTACACAACAAGTAGTTAAAAACTATTTTCTAACGATGGACAAAACTGCAAAGAGAAAAGTGCAAGAATGGTACCTATCTTACAAATTAGAGCAACAATACTCTAAACATGAAATTTTAGAAATGTACTTAAATAAGATTAACTTAGGTAACCGTTCGTACGGTATTGCAACAGCAGCAAAAAAATATTATGACAAAGATTTAAAAGACTTACAGTTACATGAAGCTGCTATGCTCGCTGGTTTACCCCAAGGTCCAAACATTTATGATCCAACCAAAAAGGAAAATGTTGAACGAGCAACAAATCGTCGTAATGTCGTATTGTCATTAATGAATCGACATGGTTATATAACAAAAGCTGAAATGGATAACGCAACGAAAATCCCTGTAACTGAGGGTCTTCAACCATCTTCAGAAGTAACAGAGATGAAGTATCAAGCATTTTTAGATGCTGTTGTAAAAGAAGTTGAAAAAGAATATCCCGATGTAAATATCGGTTCAGATGGTTTAACAATCCATACAACACTTGATCAAGATGCTCAAGATTATGCTGATAAAATTATGGATGGCAACCTTATTAAGTATCCGAACGATCAATTCCAAGGATCATTCGTATTTATGGATACACAATCTGGAGAAGTTCGAGCAATTGGAGCTGGGCGTAAAGAAAGTAAGTCTACTTTCAAAGGTCATAATATGGCCACTGATTTAAAACGCCAAGTTGGTTCAACAATGAAACCAATTTTCGACTACGGTCCAGCAATTGAGAATTTACAATGGTCTACATATCATCAATTAAATGACTCAGAATATACGTATTCCGATGGTAAAAAAATACGAAATGCAACAAATAGTTACAAAGGTGACGTTTCACTACGTGAAGCTTTGAAAAAATCATTAAACATTCCGGCTTTAAAGACAGCTCAAGCGGTTGGTCTTCCTAAGTCACAAGCGTTTGCTGAAGGTTTAGGTATGACATTTAAAGATGGCAAAACATATGAATCAACAGCAATTGGTAGTAACGATAGTTCTCCATTACAATTAGCGGGGGCATATGCAGCCTTTGGTAACGGTGGGAACTACAATAAACCGCACTTCGTAAAAGAAGTTATCTTCCCAGATGGGAAAAAGAAAAGTTTTAAACCGAAAGAACAACGTGCGATGCAAGACTACACAGCTTACATGGTGACTGACGTTCTTCGTGACGTAGTAAAACCTGGTTCTGGTGGTACAGGTCCAACAGCATACGTTCCAGGTATAGATGTAGCAGGTAAAACAGGAACTCAAAACTTTGATGCAGACGTTATTAAAAAATATGGTATTCCAGCTGATGCAAACAGAGATAGCTGGTTCGCTGGATATACACCGCAATATACAATGGCTGTTTGGACTGGTTACGAAAAAGATGGTCCAGAAAATTACATTGGCGATCGCTCTACTAAAATTGCGCAACAAATGTTCCAAGTAATGATGAGCAAATTCGCTACAGATAAATCACGTTTCGAACGTCCTTCTTCTGTACAAGAATTAAATGGTGAATTATACGTAAAAGGTGCTAAGAAAGATGCAGTGAAACAAATTAAAGTAGATGCACCTAGTGGTCTTAACGTTACTTTCGATGGGGCTAGCACAGTTACACTAAACTGGTCTGGACCAGCAGAAGTTGATGCGTATGCAGCAAGCTATAAAGCAACTGACGGTTCAAGTGGTAGTTTATCAATAAATGGTACGACAGCTACTCTTGGTGGTATTAAACCAGGCGTTACTTACAGCTTCTCTGTGGTAGCGAAAAAAGGTACTGGAACAAGCCCAGCAGTTGGAGCATCCTTCACTGCGCCTGGCGGAACTCCAGATGCGAAGAAAACTGAAGAAGAAGCTAAGAAAAAAGCCGAAGAAGAAGCTAAGAAAAAAGCTGATGAGGAAGCTCAGAAAAAGGCTAATGAAGATAAATTAAAACAAGAAGATGCTAAGAAAAAGGCTGAGGAAGAGCAGCGTAAACAACAAGAGCAACAGCAGCAAGAACAACAACGTAAACAACAAGAAGAAGCTCAAAAGAAAGCTGATGAGGAAGCTAGAAAAAGAGCTGAAGAAGAAGCTAAGAAAAAAGCTGAAGAAGAAGCTAAGAGAAAAGCTGAAGAAGAAGCTAGAAAAAAAGCTGAAGAAGAAGCTAAGAAACAACAAGAGCAACAACAAAATACAGGTGAAGATACACCACACGCAGACGGAAATGTTGTTACAACAGAGTCTTAATACAAAAAAGAAGTCCTTTTCTCTTAACGAGAAAAGGACTTCTTTTTTGTTATCATTTTCTTTACATATAGCTTTTCTATTTCAATATACAACTGCGCTAACTGAATATAAGAATGATAATTATTCGGTTTCTTTATAATGAACGAATAGCGCTCTATAAAATTCACTGGTTGTACTTCCAACATACTCGTGTAATCTTCCATTTTGTTCAAACTATGAATAGGTTGCTCATTTAACCAATATACAATTGATAACAAATGCGCTGCAAAAAGAATCATTGGGCCTTCCGCTTCTTGCTTATTTCTATTTCGAAATAGTGTAGCAATGTCTTCATGCTTACTTTTCCATACATTCAATAGTACTGGAATACTTTTTTCAATTTCATTCCACGGCTCATATTGTCTTTCTATATCATATATAAAATAAGTATGTTGTATGATTTCTTCAAAAGACTGTTCTGTATAATATGCAATCGAATGTATACTTTCTTTAAAAAATGGCAAGCATCGAAATTCTTTCGGTATTTCTATCACTCGTTCCATCCTTTATTTCCCCTTCATTCGCTTCTTTCCTTCACGACAAATTTCTAGTAAAGGGCATTCTTCACATTGTGGTCGTTGTGCTTTACAGTGATAACGTCCAAAGAAAATCATACGGTGATGTGTAACGCCCCATTCATCCATTGGAACTTTCTTCATTAATGTCTTTTCTACTTCTAACACCGAATCTTTCCATCTACAAATCGCTAACCGTTTACTCACTCTTTCTACATGCGTATCAACAGCAATTGCCGGGATGCCATACGCTACCGAAACAACTACATTTGCTGTTTTTCTCCCTACTCCTGGTAATTTCGTCAACTCGTCACGGTCTTCTGGAACTTTTCCATTATAATCATCCAGCAACATCTGACACAATTTTTGAATGTTTTTTGCTTTATTTCTATACAACCCAATAGAACGTATATCTTGTTGTAACTCTTCTAAAGATACACTTAAATAATCTTCTGGTGTTTTATATTTTTGAAATAAATTTTTCGTCACTTTATTTACAAGTGCATCTGTACATTGTGCAGATAGTGCTACCGCGATTACTAATTCAAAAGGATTATCATGAATTAATTCACAATGTGCTTCTGGATACATATCCGCCATCGTGTCTAAACAATAGCGAATTTGCGTTTTATTTAACATATACTTCCTCCTATATTACTGCTCCAACCAATTATAAAAAGGCACTTTCCCAGTAAATTTCGTCTCTTGTTTTGTCGTTTGCTGCGTTCGTTGTTGATTTGCTCTAAACTTTCGTCCTTGATTTTGGGCTTGATCTACTGTTTTAATACCATTCTTTTTCCACTCAAATAAAATACGATCAATATATCTGAAATTTAGCTTACCACTCATTACAGCTTCCCTAAGGGCCGCTTGAATTAAATTCGGATGATGTTGATCTTGATCTTCCCACATTCCCAACGTCTCACATTCAAATGGAGAAAGTGGTCTTCCAAATTCCCTTTCAAACACTGTATATAAATTTACTTGCAATTGTTTTATTTCTTTTTGTTCTTCCTCTATTGATTCATTCATTAAGAAATGCAATATTTTTTCCCAGAGCGGTTGTAAAGAATAACTTTCACACATCATCGCTTCTGACTTTTGTCCACCTTCTAATGATAAAAAACCTTTTTGAATCAATGCCTGAATGACTTCCATACATTTCATTTCACTAATCGTCATCCGTTCTGAAATCTCTGACGGAGTTGGAAACGAATTGCCCGACTCTAAAAATGTGTGTACATGAAGTACAACCATAAATTCAGTTTCATTTAACCCTAATTTTTTATAATGCATCATAAGTAATTTTGGAATTGCAATGCTTCCCTGCTCAAACCATTGTAACATCATTTTCTTTTTCATCACCAAACACCTCGCTCTCTAGTATAACACACCTTTCGCTATTTCTTTTTGCCACAATTCGTCAAAAAAACCCCCCTATTATGTAGGAAGGTTTTTTGTATTGCGTTAATAAAATATACAATTAAGCTTGCACTTTACTTTTCATAAACGTATGAATGCGTTCTAATGCTTTCTCTACTTGTTCAAGAGATGTCGCATATGATAAGCGAACGTTATTTGGAGCACCAAATCCTGTACCTGGTACAAGAGCCACTTTTTCCTCTTCTAATAGAGCTTTTGCCCAATCATCAACGTTTTCGTATCCTGATAAAGCTACGGCTTCTTTTACATTAGGGAATAAGTAAAATGCACCTTGTGGTTTAATGCAAGTAAAGCCAGGGATTTGAATTAATTTATCATAAATAATGTTTAATCTCTCTTCAAATGCTTGACGCATTGTTTCTACAGGTTCTTGTGAGCCTGCATATGCCGCGATTGCGCCGTATTGAGCGATTGAAGTAGGGTTTGACGTACTATGACTCGCTAAGTTCGTCATCGCTTTAATAAGCTGCTTATTTCCTGCTGCATATCCAATACGCCATCCTGTCATAGAATGAGATTTAGATACACCATTAATAATAAGTGTTTGTTCTTTTAATGCATTAGAAAGCTGGGCAACCGAAGTATATTCTGCTCCACCATAAATTAATTTTTCATAAATTTCATCTGAAACGATTAAAATATCATGTTCTAAACATACTTCTCCAAGCTGTTGTAATTCTTCTTTGCTGTAAATCATTCCTGTTGGATTGCTCGGTGAATTAATAATAACTGCTTTCGTTTTCTCTGTAATTGCCTCACGCAGCTGCTTCGCTGTAATTTTGTATTCATTGTCTTCAAGACCTTCTACATAAACGGGCTTACCACCAGCAAGCTTTACTTGTTCCGGATAACTTACCCAGTAAGGCGTTGGGATGATAACTTCATCTCCTTCATCAAGTAACACTTGGAATAATGTATATAATGCATGTTTTGCACCGTTACATACAATAATTTCAGACGGATCATACGCAATTCCTTGATCGCGAGTAAACTTCTTCACAATTTCTTGTTTTAACGCTTGTAATCCACCTGTTGGTGTATACTTCGTATGTCCTTCTAACATCGCTTTATGTGCAGCATCCATAATATGTTCTGGCGTATTAAAGTCAGGTTCTCCTGCCCCTAATCCAATTACATCATGACCTTCTGCTTTTAATGCTTGTGCCTTTGCTGTAATTTCTAAAGTTGCAGATGGTGTTAAAGCAGCTACTCGCTTTGCTAATTTCATTTGTAGTTCCCCCTACATCTATTTTTCAATGCTGTATCGTCGTAAAAACTGACCATCTTTAAATGCAAGATAGTAATAACTATAACGA
The DNA here is from genome assembly GCF_056725905.1 of Bacillus sp. BC05(2025). Classification (NCBI taxonomy): domain Bacteria; kingdom Bacillati; phylum Bacillota; class Bacilli; order Caryophanales; family Bacillaceae; genus Bacillus; species Bacillus sp. BC05(2025). The sequence goes on from NZ_JBWYRA010000002.1 coordinate 183,266, forward strand.
TTTTCATCATCAATATATGTAACTTCCCATAATGGTATATTGTTTTCAAAGCCTAATTTTACTTTTAAAATTTCTTTAGGCTTACTTTTGGGCTCTTTACTATCATCTCCGACTTGTTCAACCGTTCTTTGTAAAGCCTCTTTTTCAGAAATACCTTCACTCTTTTTCCTTACTATAGTTTCCCCTTTTTTCTCAGGCACCCAAACGATAAGTTGTTCTCCTTTTTCATCTGTACCTTGTACGACTGTATATGAAGATTCTCCGTTATAATAATCCACAGATTTTACTTTTGTAAGCTTTGCCTTTTCTTTGGCAATTTCTACAGATTTTGCCTCTTTAGGGATTTTCTTTTCCATTGCTTTATTATAAACATACGCCCCATATATTCCGCTAGCAACGATTACGATAACGATTGCAAAGATCCACTTTTTCATTGTATCACTACGTTCTGTAAATCGTAAATACAGCTGTTTCTTTATCTTTTTCGTCTAATGCTAATCCGAACATGAGGTCCTGCTCTTTTAACGTACGATTCAAACTATCAACAATTTTATACAAGTCAGACGAATATTTAATACGCGTTGTTGATAGGACTTCGATTTTCTTATCCATGAAAAACTCCTCCGTTACACAAAAATTTCTAATTATAGAAGAACGCAATGCGGTTACAATAAGAGTACATTCTTTACAACCCCTGCTTCATCACCCATCTATTATAGCAGGACATGTACAGCAAAAAAAGGTTTCAAGTCGAAAACCAATACATTTTGTATACAAGAAGTAAGAAAAATAAAATTCCTCCTACCCACATTTTTTACGCCTGAAGTGTAAACGTACTTCAGGCGTATTTTTTCTTCCAATTTTATTCAGTTGGCCGTCCCTTTACTTGTTCTAATAATTCTTCTAGAGGGCCTTCATAGAGCGGGACAATTGGGATTGATTGTAAAAAACGTTTTCCGTAGGAAGCGCTTGTCAAACGACGATCTAATACAAACACCGTCCCGGTATCTGTACTTGTTCTAATAAGACGACCAAATCCTTGTTTGAATCGCAGTATTGCTTGCGGGAGTGCCAACTTAGCGAATACGTCCTCTCCTTGATTTTTTAACCATTCTCCTTTTGCTTCCATCATCGGTTGATGAGGAGGCGTAAAAGGAAGGCGGACAATAACAAGACAACTAAGGGCATCTCCAGGTATGTCTATCCCTTCCCAAAAACTACTTGTTCCTAACAAAATTGATTTATCAAACTCTTGAAATTTACGAATAAGACGACTTCTGCTCTTATTATTCACACTTTGCGTTAATAATAAATATCCTTCTAATTCCTCATCATCTTTCAAATTCGTATATGCTTCTTTCAACATTTCATATGAAGTGAACAAAACAAGCATTCTACCTTCTGTAGCTTTCGCTATTTTTGCAATATGTGCCGACACAGATGCTATATATTCTTCATTACTTGCTTGTTTAATAAAAGGCACATCCGTTGAAACCATTAATTTCATCTGCTCTTCAAAACGAAATGGTGACGGGACCTGTAATGTATTTGGAGCAAAATCATATAGACCTAGCTCTTCTTTTATATAGTCAAATGAATCGTTTACTGTTAACGTTGCAGATGTGAAAATAACACTCTTTTTCTCTGTTAAAAATTCATCAGCAAATCTTTCACCAATATGTACAGGCTGCCCATATAAAACTGTTGAATGAATTGTTCCCTTTGTTTCAGTTTCCATCCATGTCACATATGAATTTTTTTCTAAAATGAGTAACTGTAAAGATTGTGCCATCTTTCTCAACAACTCAATTAAATGCATAAATTCACCTGTAACAACATGCATCTCCCACTCTAATTTACTTTGCAATATTTCAACTTGCTTCTCAAGTGTAGTTAATAATTTTCTTACATCATATACAAAACGATTTGTTAACTCGGTAATACTATCCCATAGCTTACCTTTCTCTACTTCCGTGTTATATCGATAAATGAGTGGCATGTTGCTTATCCCTTGTTCCTGCTTTGTTTGTTTAAAGATGAAAGCACGTAACATTTGGAATAACTCATCCGCATCAAATTTCAATTCCTTCAAGCTATGACTTACCATACGGAAAGTTGAGCGAGAGGCTTGTTCAGATTTTTTCATCATTTTATATACTTTTGAAAGTACATCATCTGTTTCTAACGTACCAAGACGAGATAAAACTAGCTGAAAATACATACAGGAGAACTGTTCACCTAATGTTCTACTTGCCGCTTCCTCAATATGATGCGCCTCATCAAAAATAATATGTTCACACGAAGCAAACAGTGGTTCTTCACTTGAAAAATCTTGAAATAATAACGCATGATTTGTAATAACGATATCTGCAAATAATGCTTTATTCTTTGCTCGTTGATAAAAACAACGACTAAACCAGTTACTTTGCATTCCGCCTGGACTATGTACATCACTACAAATACGGTTCCAAAGTAACTTTCCGCCCTCAGGAATATTTAATTCATCACGATCGCCCGTTTCCGTTTGCAATAACCACACTAAAATTTTTGCCTTTGTGAGCGCCATATCATAATTTTTCTCTTCCTCTTGCAAAGCATATTCAAATTTATGTAGACAAAGATAATGTTTTCTTCCTTTCAGAAGAGCTACTTCAAATGAAAATGGCATTATTTTCTGTAATAACGGAATTTCTTTTTCTAGTATTTGTTGTTGTAATTGTACAGTTTGGGTACTTATGATGACAGGTTCTTCTTTTTTCTTTGCAAAATAAATACTCGGAAGTAAATATGCAAGAGTCTTCCCTGTTCCTGTTCCCGCTTCAATTAGTGAAAACCTCGAATCTCTTAGTGCTGTATATATTTCCTTCATCATAATCTGTTGGCTTTCTCTTTTTTCAAACTTCGGCATATTTAACTCAAGTTTATCAATAGTCTTATGCAAGAAAGCATCAAATTTTAATGAGCATGTTTCACTGAGGTTTAAAGAATAATTCCGTTTTCGAAGCGCAATATTTCGATACACTTCATATCCTTCTGCCCCTTCTTTACCATGCATCATTTTCTTTAAAATATTTTCAGAAAGTACATCCGCTATATCACTTTGAAAAACATCACTCAATTCATAAAGCGATTGCAAGGTGACAAGTGGTAACTTCTCAATCTCATTTAAAAATTGTAAAAACAATTCCGCTGTTGCAAGAGCATCACTATCCGCACGATGCGGTTGGTCGTGCTCTAGTTCGTGTTGTTTAGCTAAATCACGTAATTTATAACTATCAGCCGTCGGCAAAAGAATTTGCGCTAACTCAACTGTATCAACTTTTGGACAATGTATTTCTGTATATCCAGCCTGCCTTAATTCTTCCGTTAAAAAATTCCAATCAAAGTGAACGTTATGTGCAACAAAAGCTGCACCTTGTAATAGCTCAACAACCATCGGGGCTACATCTTGAAATAACGGGGCTTGCTTAACCATACTCTCATCAATCCCTGTTAACTCTGTAATAAATGGCGGAATCTCTCTCTTCGGATTAATAAAAGATGAAAAAATCTCTAATATTTCTCCATCTTCCACTACAACAGCTGCAATTTGGGTGATTTTATCTTTCCCATCCTTCCAGGAGTTCCCTGTCGTCTCCAAATCCACAACGACATAACGCTTACTCATATATGTAACACCTCAATTTCTTACCTATCAAACAGAAAATTATATAATGTTACTATACCACGTTTTATCTCATCTTAATGAAAAGATGCACAAAAAAGCTATCTCCGTAATAGAGATAGCCTTCTTACTTATAAAATCGTACCTGCTTTTTCAGCACCTAACATTTCAATAATTTGATTATTATCGTCTAATACTGCAATTTTAGGCTCTTGTTTATGGATATTTTCTTCTGCCACTAGACCGTAGCAAATAATAATAACTTTATCCCCTGGTTGCACAAGCCTTGCAGCTGCACCATTTAAACACACAACACCGCTACCGCGTTCTCCCTTAATAACATATGTCTCTAAACGAGCACCATTATTGTTATTTACAATTTGTACTTTTTCATTTTCTACAATATTTACTGCATCCATTAAATCTTCATCAATTGTAATACTACCTACATAATTTAAATTTGCCTCTGTTACTGTTGCGCGATGTAACTTCGCTCTCATCATTGTGCGAAACATAGATGCTCCCCCTTATTTAACCGTTACTGTTATATTGTCAATTAATCGTACATTTTCAAATTTAACTGCGATTGCTAAAATGATTTGCCCTTCAATTTTATCCATTACTTGTAGTGAAGGATATGCATATAAATCAGCATAATCTACAGTGCCTTGCGTATGCGTCTCAATATACTCTTTCACAAGTGTTGTAATGATTTCTGCATTACGTTCTCCTGCCTCAATTCTTTCTTTCGCTATACATAGACTACGGTATAAATGAGGAGCTTCTTCACGCTCTTCTTGTGACAAATACACGTTACGAGAACTTTTCGCTAATCCATCTTCTTCCCTTACAATATCTACTGGTACGATTGTAACCGGAATGTTAAAATCAGCTACAAACCCTTCAATGACAGCAACTTGCTGTGCATCTTTCATACCGAAATAAGCACGCGTTGGTAATGTAATATTAAATAGTTTCATTAGTACAGTCGCAACACCAGCAAAATGACCCGGTCTTTGTTTGCCACATAATACATCGGTACGCTTTACAACTTCAACTGTTGTCGTTTGTTCTGCTGGATACATTTCTTCCACGCTCGGATAAAATAAATAATCTACACCGTTTTCTTTTGCTACATTTTCATCCCTATCAATATCACGAGGGTATCGATCTAAATCTTCATTCGGTCCAAACTGTAGCGGATTAACAAACACGCTTAACACTACAATTTCATTTTCTTCTCTTGCCTGACGTAATAAAGTCGCATGGCCTTCATGCAAATAACCCATCGTTGGGACAAAACCAATACTTTTTCCACTTGCACGCAGTTCGTTTGTAATTTGCTGCATCTCTTGCACTGTAGTTACAATTTTCATTATTGGTTTCCTCCGTATAACGCTAAGCATTCTTCCTCTTTCATTGTGAATGAATGTTTTTCTTCTGGAAATTGTCCTGTCTTTACTTCAGTAACATATTGTGAAATTCCTCTCACAATCTCCTCTTGAACAGACGTATATTGCTTCACAAATTTTGGAACACGATTTACGCCGTATGAAATAAGATCATGATAAACGAGTACTTGCCCATCTACTTTTTGCCCTGCTCCAATTCCAATCGTCGGAATTGTTAGTTGCTTGGAAATTAATTCTGCTAACTGCATTGGCACACATTCTAACACAAGCGCTATCGCACCAGCTTCCTCACATCTCTTTGCATCTTCTATTAATTTTTTTGCACTTTCAGCATCTTTTCCTTGCACTTTATATCCACCTAGTACTCCTACAGATTGAGGAGTTAAGCCTAAGTGCGCTACAACAGGAATCCCCGCATTTGTTAAGTAATGAATCGTTGATATCACTTCTCCTGCACCTTCTACCTTCAATGCATGAGCACCGCTCTCTTGAACGATGCGACGTGCATTCACCATCGTATCTTGAGGCGACACATGATACGACATAAATGGCATATCAGTTACAATAAACGTCTCTTTTGCCCCCCGGCGTACAGCTTTCGTATGATGAATCATATCCTCTACTGTTACAGGTACTGTTGAATCATAACCGAGCACAACCATCCCCAGAGAATCTCCAACTAGAATCATATCAACTTCAGCTTCTTCTGCTAACTTAGCAGATGGATAATCATACGCCGTTAGCATTGTAATCGGCTCACCTTGCTCTTTCATCTTCAAAAAATCTGTTTTTGTTTTCAAAAACTACTCCTCCTTTATGCAGGAGAGAGGAGATGGCCGAAATCATATAAAAAACCCCTCTGGCCATAAAAGGGCAGAAGGGTTGTGTGTTAGTCGGCATTATTCATCCCTCTGTCCCAGTCCGTTATTGGATCAAGGCAGAATCCAAGTTATTATTTTTCGTATTGCTTTGAATGATGGTGCAGTTCGCTCTGATACTGCCCATATTCGAACTAATTATAGCAAACTCCAAAAAGGAATTACTACATTTTTTTGAAAAAATAATTTTTAATTCTATTACGGTATGTGAAATTTCTACACATCACTCCATTATAGAAAGATAAATAGCTTAATTTACATGCATAGTATAACTCTTCAAATAATGATGCAGGTTAATGGAGGAAACATACTTATAAAAGGAGAATTGCGAATGTCTATGAACAAATGGTTATTTCGACTTACCGGTTTTCTTGTGATAATTATAGGGATGATAACGTTTAGCTCCTTCCATGTATTTGCTTCAGTTAACGTCGTGACACAACCTATCGATTCAACGAAAGTAATTGAGGTTGAACTGAATGATGATTACTTTAACCCTAATGTCATCACGATTCCAATCGAACAATCCACAACATTACTTTTGAAAAACAAAGGTAAAAGCGAGCACACCTTTACAGTAAAAACACTCGGAATTGATGTCGTAGTCGAGCCCGGAAAAGAAAAAAATATTACCGTGAAACCTACAAGTGCTGGTACATATGAATTAATATGTCGGTACCATCTCCTTAAAGGAATGGTAGGCAAAGTAATCGTCAAATAAAAAGAAGTTCCTAATAGGAACTTCTTTTACTTAATTTCGATATCCGCAGAATGAATATGATGTAATTTCCCTTCATGGTCCTCGAGGAGCAATACTCCATTCTCTGTAATTCCTTTTGCTATCCCTGTAATTGTCTCTCTCATCGTTCGAGCGGTAATTTCTTTCCCGATGCTCACAGCATAACTTTCCCAAAGGATTTTAATGACAGGGAAACCATTTTGTAAATACGCTTCATATAATTTTTCTAGTTGTAAAAAGATTTGTTGCATAAGCTCTGCGCGAACAATTGGCTTACCAGATTCAATCGCTAAAGAAGTAGCAATATGCTGAATTTCCTCATCAAAATGCTCTTGCTTTTGATTCGCATTAATGCCAATCCCCATAATGACAGCATTAATTTTATCAGGATCAGCTTGCATTTCTGTTAATATTCCTACAGCCTTTTTACCTTGAATTAAAATATCATTTGGCCATTTTATTCCTACGTTTACACCCGTGCACTTTTCAATTGCTTGTGCAACGCTAACAGCTGCTAACAAAGTAAGTTGTGGTGCATGATGAACCGGGATTGATGGACGTAAAATAATACTCATCCAAATTCCTGTTCCTTTCGGTGAATACCATTTCCTGCTTAAACGACCTCTGCCCGATGTTTGTTCTTCTGCCACAACAATCGTTCCTTCTTCTGCACCTTCATAAGCAAGTTTTGCTGCAATATGCTGCGTAGATTCAACAGATTCCTCGAAATATACCGTTCTACCGATATGTTTCGTTTGTAACCCTAACTGAATTTCATTAGCAGTTACTTTGTCTGGCTTACCTGCAATTCGATAACCTAATCGACGCACAGCTTCAAGTTCATACCCCTCATTCCGAAGGTCCTCCATATGTTTCCACACAGCGGTTCTTGAACAACCAAGCTTATCACTAATCGTTTGGCCAGATACAAATTCGCCATCCGCTTCTGAAAAAACTTGCAATAACTGCTTTCTTATAGTAGATTGCATTCTTGCAGCCACTCCCTTATACACTCTTTCTCATTCACTACATTTCCTTGTACAATTGCTTCTTCAATTTTTTGAATCATTTCAGCAACCCACGGACCTGGCTTTTTATTTGCCCAGTTTAATAAATCATTCCCAGTCACATTCATTTCTTGGCGATTCTTGATTGGCAATGCTTCAAACAACGTTTGTACTCGTTTCACAGATGTATGATCATAGCTTTCAATCATCGCTTCATATACTCTTTCTGCCATTTCAGCGATATGAATTCCCGTTTTATAAAGAAGAACTGTATCCCAATCCTTCTCCTTTCTCGTACGGATTGTTAATAAAACTGCGACGATATCTTTTATTTTTTTATTCGAAAACTTCCATTGACGTAAAAAGACAGATGGATGTTCTTCCCCGATGCAATATAAGAAAAATGCCCATGCCTCAATGTCTGTTTCAAAAGAATCCCATTTATACTGCGTAGCTTGTAACAATCTCTCTTCTGACATTTGTAAATATGGCAGATGAGAAAAGAGCTTCGTTTCTACTAATTGTTGCAAACCCTTCACGCAGTATGTGCCAGTTAACAGTTTCTCAAACTCCACTGTAATTCGCTCAATTGCTATATGTTCAAGTAAATGTCCATATGTTTCAATTGCTTGTTTCGTTTTCATTTCTAAAGAAAAACCTAACGTACTTACGAACCGAATACCACGCATCATTCGCAGGGCATCTTCTTGAAAACGATCCGCAGCATTTCCAACTGTCACAATTTCTCTCTTTTGAATCGCTTCCTGCCCAGCAAATAAATCAACCATTTCGCCTTCTTCTGTCATAGCAATTGCATTCATTGTGAAATCACGACGTTTTAAATCCTCTTCTAATGAACGAACAAATTGAACACTACTAGGTCTTCGAAAATCTTCATATTCGCTCTCTGTTCGAAACGTGGTTACCTCATAAGGTTCACCATTTTCTACTACAATTACAGTTCCATGCTCAAGACCAACAGGAACATGTCTTGGAAATATAGCCATCACTTCTTCTGGTAAAGCAGATGTCGCAATGTCAATATCTCCAATCGGCCTATCAATAATAAGATCTCGTACGCTTCCGCCGACAAAATAGGCCTCATGCCCTTTTTGCTTTAAAGTCTCAATAATAGAACTAGCTTTTTTAAATCTTTTCATTTTTGTCATCCCTTAGTACATCATAGTAAATCGTTTCATATTGTGAGACGATTTTTTCAGAGCGGAACTGCTCGTAAACACTTGCTCTTGCTCGCTCTCCCATATTACGGTGAAGTTCTTCATCCTTTAATAACTGAATGGCTTGATTTGCCACTCCCGTCGTATCGCCAACTTCACATAAATATCCTGTTTCACCATGTTGAATGACTTCTGGAATACCTCCAACCCTTGTTCCAATACAAGGTACACCACACGCCATCGCTTCTAATAAAACAAGACCAAAACTCTCTTTCTCTGATAGAAGTAACATTAAATCACTCATCGCAAGTAGCTCCGCAACATTATCTTGCTTCCCTAAGAATAAGACGCGATCTTCAATATGTAAATTTTTCACCAACTGTAAAATCGTGCAAAATTCTGGTCCATCTCCAACAAGAAGCAACTTCGCATCTACTTCTGTAACAATTTTAGCAAATGCCTGCACAACATCTTGCACACGTTTCACTTTACGGAAATTTGAAATATGAATGAGTATCTTTTCACTTTCACTTATACCGTATTCTTTCTTTAATTGAGTCATATCACGCTTGAAATATACACGTTCGTCTATAAAGTTATATACCGTTTGAATGTCTTTATTTGGTTTTACAAGCTCATACGTTTCGTTAATTAATGAATGCGAGACAGCCGTCACAACATCGGATTGCTCAATGCCAAAACGTATTAAATTATTTAACGAAGGGTCGGAACCTAACACAGTAATATCTGTACCATGCAAGGTTGTAACAATTTTAATACGCTCTCCAATCATTTGTTTTGCTAAATAAGCACAAATGGCATGTGGTATTGCGTAATGCACATGTAAAATGTCTAAGTTTTCTCTTTGTGCAACCTCTGCCATTTTACTCGCTAATGCTAAATCGTACGGTGGATATTGAAATACAGAGTATTGATTTACCGTCACTTCATGAAAATAAATGTTTGGATACACTTTATTTAACCGGAATGGTAAACCCGATGTAATAAAATGAATTTCATGCCCGCGTTCCGCTAATTGCTTTCCTAATTCTGTTCCAACAACACCAGAACCACCTACAGAAGGATAACATGTAATACCTATTTTTAATTTCATTTACATCCCCCTATTAAATCAGCATGTAATAAAACCGGTTTCTTACTCATAAATCCTTCGGCATATAAGACTCCAACTTCTTTTCCAAACATCTTCTCACGAGCGACTACAGTTTCAACGTAACCTTCTGTTAACGGCGTTTTCACACCATCACTCCCTGTTGAAAATTGACTTTCATACGCTTCTAGTGCTTCCACCTTTTGCGATACGTATTCACTAATATCTATACAGAAATTCGGTTTATGAAAACCATTAATCATATAATGATAAAAAGAATCCACACGATGTGGCGGGATCTCTGGCATATATTTACGAATTCCAGCTGAAAAAATAGCTTCTTCCACAAGTTTTGCACAATTTGCATGATCTGGATGACGATCTTCATAATACGGTGCAAAAACTAGTTTTGGTTTATATGTACGAATCACCTTTACAATTTCACGTATATACTCTTCTTTCATATACAAACCACGGTCTGGCATCGCTAAATTTAGTCTCGTTTTTACTCCTATTATACGAGCCGCCGCCTTAGCTTCTTCTTTTCTTAACTCTATCGTTCCATTAGAAGAAAGATCAGCTTCTGTTAAATCACAAATACCTACTTCATACCCTAGCTTCGTATATTTAGCAATGGTACCAGCCATGCCGATTTCAACATCATCGGCATGAGCACCAAACGCTAATATATGTAATCCACTCATAATTGTTCCCCTCATTTTCTTAACTTGCGGTAATCTAAATCTCCTCGCTCTAATGCGTGCATTAACATTTCAGCACTTGCCATATTCGTTGCAAGCGGAATCGCATATACATCACATAAACGAAGCAACGCATTCACATCCGGTTCATGCGGCTGTGCTGTTAATGGATCGCGGAAGAAAATTACCATGTCTAAATCATTTTTTGCAATCATTGCACCAATTTCTTGATCGCCTCCAAGAGGACCAGATTGATATCTCGTTACAACTAAACCGGTCGCTTCCATGATACGAAGCCCTGTCGTTCCTGTTGCAAATAATTCATGTTGTTCAAAAATTGGTTTATATGCGTATGCAAACGAAACCATGTCATTTTTCTTTTTGTCATGTGCGATTAAGGCAATTTTCATCCGTTGTCTCCCCTTTAGTCGATAATATTTTCTAAACCGTACACAAGATGATCTAGATTCATTACTGTCTCAATTGATAGTTTTACACCAGACATAAATGATGCACGATTGAATGAATCATGGCGAACCGTTAACATTTGTCCGTCCCCACCAAACATTACTTCTTGGTGTGCAATAAGTCCTGGTAAACGTACACTATGAATGTGAATGCCGTCTACATTTGCACCACGAGCACCTTCTAGTTGCTCTACTTCATTCGGATGACCTTGCTGCTTTGATTCACGATTTTGACGAATTAATTCTACTGTTTTTACCGCTGTACCAGATGGTGCATCTAATTTTTGATCATGATGCAATTCAATTACTTCAACATCTTGGAAGTACTTCGCTGCCATTTGTGAGAATTTCATCATAAGAACTGCACCAATGGCAAAGTTTGGAGCGATAATTGTTCCTACTGCTTTTTCTTTCGCATTCTCTGTTAATTGCTTTAGTTCTTCTTCTGTAAATCCAGTTGTACCAATAACAGAACGAAGTCCATGCTCAACTGCTAATGTAACGTGTTGTTTCCCAACTTCTGGCGTTGTTAAATCTAACAACACATCAGCTTCTACTTCCTCTAAACAAGTATGTAAATCTGCGTAAATAGGTGCATCTAGCGGTGGCATGCCCGGTAAATCAGAGATTTTCTCTCCACCATGCTTATAATCCACTGCTGCTACTAAATTAAAATGTTCTGTTCTTTCCATAAGAAGGACTGCTTCATGTCCCATACGACCTCTTGGTCCAGCGATAATTACTTTAATTTCTTTCATTATTCTTTCTCTCCCTCATCAATACGTGTCCAGCGATCTTTATCACGAGTATTAAATTTATTCATTACAATGTTATGTGCTGTTTCTAAATCAATATTTAAACTATTTGCCATACAAATCATAACAAATAATACATCTCCAAGCTCTTCTTCAATACTACGTTCTGTTTCAGTTGTTTTCTTCGGCTTCTCACCATAATAATGATTCACCTCTCTTGCAAGCTCCCCCATTTCTTCCGTTAAACGAGCCATCATTGCAAGTGGACTAAAATAACCTTCTTTAAACTGACCAATATATGCATCTACTTCTTTCTGCATATCCTTCATCGTTTTCGCTTCCATACAACTCACCTCTAATCCTTCCTCTTTCATGTTAGCCAATTCATCGCGATTTGACAAATATTATTCCCCGCCAAACACCTATTTGCTACCCTTTTTTGGATACACTATAATAAAGTGAAACTTCTTTTGCATGCTTTTCGCAAAAGATTAGTTGAACCAATCGGGTTCCTACGGCTGGTTTGCCCTGCTTCCTTGCTTTATCCCCTACCAGCCGTTGGAACGGGGTAAAGTGAAACTTCTTTTGCATGCTTTTCGCAAAAGATCAGCCTAAACCAATCATTTTTTATAGCCTTTACTATTTTCACTAGCAACTAGAAATTACTTATCATTATGTTTTACCGTTTCAGCGGAGCAATGCCATTTACATAATTAGGGGGATTTCTATATGACATCAAATTTGAAGATTAGAAATATCATTTTCATTTTAATCGGTTCCGCTATTTTTTCTTTCGGTATTGTAAATATCAATATTGAAAATCACCTTGCAGAAGGTGGGTTTACCGGTATTACACTATTATTGTATTTTCTATTTAAGTTTGATCCTTCTTATTCAAACTTAATTTTAAATATCCCTATATTTTTTATTGGTTGGAAGTTACTTGGAAGAACGACATTTATTTATACACTAATTGGCACCTTTAGCGTATCTTTATTTCTATGGATTTTTCAGCGTTACGAAGTTCTCAACTTACATGTAAACTTACAAAACGATATGACACTCGCGGCTTTATTCGCAGGAGCATTTATTGGTATCGGTCTTGGCATAATATTTAAATATGGCGGGACTACTGGCGGTGTAGATATTATTGCGAGACTTGCTCATAAATATGTTGGCTGGAGTATGGGGAAAACGATGTTTATGTTTGATGCTATCGTCATTATCGTCTCTATTCTTACCTATTTATCATACCGCGAAGGCATGTATACGTTAGTTGCTGTTTTTATCGGAGCGAAAGTCATTGATTTTATGCAAGAAGGAGCCTATGCGGCAAAAGGAGCAACGATTATTTCAGATAAAAATGATGAAATTGCTGCCAAAATTTTATCTGAGATGGAGCGCGGAGCAACTTTTTTAAAAGCTGTTGGATCATATACAAAAGTGGAACGGAACGTATTGTATTGCGTTGTCGCTAAAAATGAAATCGTGAAATTAAAAAACATTATTACTTCTGTAGATCCTCACGCCTTTGTTGCTGTAAGTGACGTGCATGATGTAGTTGGTGAAGGTTTTACATTAGATGAAAATAAAAATCCGTTACATACATAAACGCAACTAGAAAAGCTTTTTAGCTTTTCTAGTTTTTTATTACATATTTTTTAAGTTTATCTAAATCCTCATAAATAAGCTCCAATAAACTCCGATTATAAAAAATGGAAGCAGGATGAAAAGTCGGAAAGATATGATATTCTTGCTCTGACCATGTAAACTCTGCACTTTGCATATCCTTTAATTTTTGAATGGGCTGTTTTAATAATTGTCCGTGCACATCTGTTATTTTTTTATTTTTTCCTGTTAAACGTTTAAGACCGATATTTCCAAGGGTGACGATAAGCTTCGGATTTATTTTCTCTAATTCATAATCTAACAAAGGCGCATGAGCAAGTATTTCTCCTTGATTTGGTGTTCTATTATATTTTTTCTGTATGATTTCACCAGTTCGTTCTTTTTTCTCTCGCCACTTATAAGGTCTACTTCGGACAGCGCTCGTAATATATACTTCTTCCCTTGTAACGTGAATACGTTCTAAAAACCCCATTAATTGTTTTCCCGCTCTCCCGCTAAACGGAATTCTATTATGAATTTCTGTTTCACCAGGCGCTTCTCCTAACAACATAAATTTTGGATTTTCAGGACCTTGTCCACTTAAAAAGCCTTCTAGCTGATAAGGAGCACTACGTTCTTTCACTTGTTTTACTAAATGACTTGGATATTTCATTTGCCCCACCACCTTTCCGCATTACTTCTATTATTGCTACTTGCCATATATTATATAATTCAATTCATAAAACAAAAAAGACTATCAAAATTGATAGTCTTTAGTCATCGCTACGCTGCATACCAGTATAAATCAATACGAGACGTAATAATTCAAATACCGCTACGGCTGCAGCTGCTACATATGTTAATGCTGCTGCATTTAATACTTTACGAGCTTGCCCATATTCATCTGTTGATACGATACCTAACGCTTCAATTTGTTGCATCGCACGCTTTGATGCATCAAACTCAACTGGTAATGTAACAAGTTGGAACACAACACCTGCTGCCATTAAAATGATACCTAAAAATATCATGTTGGCCATCGATGCAAAAATACCGATCATAATAAATATCCAAGAAATATTCGATCCAAAGTTCGCAACTGGCACTAACGAATGACGAATACGCATAAAGTTATAATCTTTTGCATCTTGAATTGCGTGTCCTACTTCGTGTGCTGCAACTGCTGTACCAGCAACTGAATGACCGTAATAGTTATCTGTTGATAATCGAACTGTTTTGGCAGTTGGATCATAATGGTCTGATAAATGACCTGGTGTTTCTTCTACAGCTACGTTGTATAATCCATTTTCATCTAAGATTTTCCGAGCCACTTCTGCTCCTGTCATACCTGATGTTGAATAAACTTGTGAATACTTGCTATAGGCACTACGTACCTTTGACTGTGCATACAACGGTATGATCAAAATGATCGCGAAGTAAATTAAATAAAACATCATGAACCTCCATTGAAGTTTTAATTATAGTACTTCTCATTCTATTTTCTTCTGCCACCATTGTCAATGAATAAACCTTACAATCCGAATCTTTATTTATTACATTATCTATTCTTAGAATGTACATTACTTTTTCTTTTTTCCCTCTCTCCTTTATACTTTCTCCACCCAACATAAGTTAATGTGAATAAAATAAGACCTCCAGTAATTGTCATAAACCAAATGAGAGAAGGTGCAATTTCATCTTTTTTTACTGTGTGAAATATTTTTTGCAAATCCCCTTTAATGATTCCTAATTGCATTTGTCCACCTTTCGTTTTTAACATAACGTTACGAAATTCATCCAAATAAGATAAATGAGCGTTTACACGTTGCACTTCGTTTTCTGGCAGGGCAATCATTAAGCTTGGATAAATAATGTTAAATTCATGTAAGAATGTGTTTAACGTTTGTTGAAACTGTCCCGTATCTTCTTTTGACATCGCTTTTTCCATTTGAGAAAAGGCATCCATCACTTTTCCTTCTCTTTCCATCCAAAGTGGTTGATACTTTGATACTTGTGCATCAACAGCGAGCTGCAGGGCTAACACATTATCCATTTTAACTTGTTTACTTAAAGCTTCTTCCGCGAGAGATTGTTGCGCCTTGTCGTAAGCTAACGAAATAACCCTAACTTGATCTGGCGTTACTTCTTGCTTCTTTTCATTCCCTTTTATGACAAACTGCTCCGAGAAATGCTGTAATACTTGTACTGCTTTTTCATCTTCATTACGCTTCACTAATTGTAAGGAGTCATCTAACAACCCTGTTAGTTCACTCCACTCTTCAGCATATATACGTAACGGAAACATTATAATTAGAAATGCTATCAATCCAATTAATGTTCTCTTCATCACGGTCCCCCCTATAACTACTAGTACAAAATATGTTAATTGGGACAAGAATAGAACAGAACTGGACCGAAAAATATATTATCGTTTTACAAACAAAAAAATTCTCTTCAAACAGAGAATTTTTCCTTTGAAATCTTTTTCTTTTTTACGAAATATCTATACAAACTGAAACAAATTATGCTGCCACATAAAATAAATAATAAAATAACACACGCAGCATGCATAAAGAATTCTTCTGGTAACATTAATATAATCGGATCTGTTTCAATATCAAACATCCAATAATCATTGCTGAATAAAAGCTTATGGAACAACACAAAACTCTTTTCAAAATTAATAGCGATCGGTAACATAAGCGCGATTGGAAAGAGAATTGTTAAAATCGATCCGTGTAGTAAAAACTTTTCATTTTTCTTTTTTAATAAATAAATGCCGCCTGCTATTGCGATCATAATTGTCACATACATCACATATTGAATCTTTACTAAAATATTTTTTACATCTACAAAATGAATACGGCCATTTGTAGACATATCTAATGTTGGAAACTGTAATGCTCCGTCATAAAACGGAGATAAATATGTGATCAGCACATCATAATTTCTTTTAATATCAGCCTTCGTCATATCCGCTAAGTCTGGGATGTTTAAAAAATCAATTTCAAAATAATATAGCCATTTTCCGTATACCACCGCCGTTGTTGCGAGTGCAAATATAGAAAATGCTATGCTATATGAAACAACTATCGTAATCAATCGATCCAATATTTTTGTACCACTCTTATTTTTCTTCATTTTTTCCCCCTACATGTTCTAACGATTATAAAGAAAACTGTTTTCTGTTCTCACGTAAGCAATAATAATATGTAATACAAAGCACAGCAATACTTAGCCAGAACGTAAAATAACCAATTTCTCCTACAAACAAATGCATAATTCCATATCTCGGCATTTGCCAAAATAAATAATCAATTGCATCATTATGTAATGTCCATATAGCGGCTACCGCAAAATGCCATTTTTCCATTCGATAAAACGGTGCATATAACACTGCTTGTACTGCCATCGCAAAATGCGAAAGCATTAACATATACCCGATAAGACCAATAGGACCTTTTACATAGATCATAACCCCATTTACAACAACAGCCCATATACCATATTTTATTAAAGTAACAATCGCTAGCGCCTCTATTAATCCCCAATTTCTCTTTATTAAAAAAGCGATTAAGACAAAGACAAAAAAGAGACTTGCCATAGGACTATCGGGTACAAACGGCCAAAATATAGGTGAAGTTTCTTTTAATTGATTTCCATACCATATAAATCCGTATATTGTACCTAATATGTTAACAATTAATAAAAATAATAATACGGAGCGTTGTCTTAACATTGCATACAAGTAAATCAAGCTGTTTGTCCAACACCTTTCAAACAAAGTCATTCTTTCCTCAAACTCTACTCTATTATATAGTAAACTTTCTTTCATCAAAATAAAAAGCTGACTACAATTTTTTTGCAGTCAGCTTTTTATTATTTTTTATTATACTTTGCAACGAATTCCGAAAGCTTCTTCAGTTCCTCATCTGTACCTTTAAATACCCCTTTAGGCATTGAACCTTTTCCCTCTTTCGCAATCTTAGCAATTTCTTCTGGCTTTAAAGTTAAGTTTTGCAGTGCCGGTGCTGCTGCCCCGCCTTGTAAATTGTCACCGTGACATGTTAAACAAGTATTTTTTTGCATTAATTTATAACCATCATCATTTTTATCAACTGGTGCTGTTTTTACAATTGCTCCTTGTTTTTTTGCAGCTTCCCAGTCGTGGTGTGCTACAGATTCCCAAGTTAAAAAGATAATGGATGCAATTGCTAAAAGCATAAATCCCGTTGCTACAGGACGCTTCAATGGGCGTCTTTCTGGACCTCGATCAAGAAATGGAGCTAACAGTAATGCGCCAAACGCAATCCCTGGCATAATGAATGCTCCAATTACAGTAAATGAGCCAGAAGCATAAGAATACTTTAATAACTGATACAAGAATAAGAAATACCAATCTGGAAGTGGTATATACCCAGCATCAGTTGGATCCGCCATTCTTTCAAGCGGTGACGGATGCGCCACTGTTAAACATAAATAACCGATTAAAAAAACTGCACCAACCATCCATTCTTTTAACAAGAAGTTTGGCCAAAATGCTTCTGTTTTCCCTGGGTATTCAGAATAGTCTTTTGGAATATTTGGTTTTCGAGCTACTGGTACCCGAGAATCTCCTACAAACTTCATCCCTTTGCCGCGATGCATAATCTCCCTCCTTTAGTTCTTTCCCCTTTAATTTAGCAATCTCTTATAGTGGACCGGAAATACCTTGTTTGCGAATCATGATGAAGTGGAAGGCCATTAAACCTAGAAGTGCTGCTGGTAAGAAGAAGACGTGAATAGCAAAGAAGCGAGTTAATGTTTGAGCGCCAACAATTTCGGAATGACCAGCGAGTAATGTTTTAATATAAGGACCAATGAGCGGCGTTTGCTCTGCAATTTGAATCCCTACTTTCGTAGCAAATAACGCTTTCATATCCCACGGTAATAAATATCCGGTAAAACCAAGACCTAACATAACAAAGAAAATAAGAACACCAACAATCCAGTTTAGCTCACGAGGCTTTTTATACGCACCCTGGAAGAAAACTCTAAGTGTATGTAAAAACATCATTACAATTACAAGACTAGCACCCCAGTGGTGCATACCACGAACAATTTGCCCGTATGCAACTTCATTTTGTAAATAATAAACCGATTCCCAAGCATTTTTAATATCAGGCACATAATACATCGTCAAAAACATTCCAGATAAAATTTGAATTACAGTAACGAAAAAGGTAAGTCCTCCAAAGCAATAAACGAATGCAGAAAAGTGATGTGCCGGGTTTACATGTTCAGGTACTTCATGATCAGCGATATCACGCCATATTGGTGTAATATCTAACCTTTCATCTACCCAATCATAAATTTTATTTAACATCTACTTTGCACCCCCTCTTGGCTTCGCTTTTCCTAGATACAGCGTTCCATCTTTCACTTTAGATTCGTATACATCAAGTGGAGCAAGGGGCGGCGTGCCTTTAATGTTTATCCCGTCTTTTGTGTAACGACCCCCGTGACATGGACAAAAGAATTGATTCGGATGTGCTTTGTCCGAATTCCAGTTAACTGTACATCCTAAATGTTTACATACTGGAGAGAACGCAACAATGTCTCCGCTTTCATCTTTATGAACCCACGCTGATTTTGGCTCTTCAGACTTGTACCAACCATCAACCTGCTTCACCTTAAAGTCGAAACGTTTCGGCTCTGTTGTAATATCCTTTACTTGCGCAACAGCAACCATATCCGTTCCCGCTTCTTTTCTTAACACCGGATCAAGCGCAAATCGCGTCATCGGCATTAAAATACCCGCTGCCATAAAGCCTCCTACCCCTGTAAGGGTGTAATTTAAAAACTGTCTTCTTGACACACGATGTTCTTTCTCGCTCACGAAAATTTCCCCCCTCTATCAGAAATTGTCCCCTCGTGATAAATTATATAAAAAATAAAAACTAGGACACTATCATGATATAATACGCTCATGCACAGGTCAATATCATACTACTCATAATAATAAGAACTTTCTGTTTATTACTACTTTCCCCATTTTTCTTCTAACATCACCATTATATTTTTTATATGCGCATGAATAACTTCTCTTTTTGCTTGATCACTAAATTGTTCTAACGCTAATGAAGGAAACCAAAATAAATCACCCTGCAATTCTTGCATATCTTCTTTCCATGAAAAATCACTTGTAACATAAGCAATATGTTTAAAACCTTGCTCTTGTAAATGATTTGTCCATTCTTGCAAACGACCTTTTTCGTTTTTTTGACTTTCTACTAAATACGTAAATGCAGGTAGCAAAAGCACCCTTCCTTTATATTCTCTTTCCAGCTCCATACTCAGCAATTCGATAAATTCACCTTGTTCTACTACCATTTTCATTTCTTTTGCTGCTGAAATTGATAAAAGTGGTATAACACCTGTATCTACATACTCTCTTGCTTGCTCAAAATGTTCTACATCTTTTACAATCCATTTCAAATTACTTCCCTCCTTCTTCTGGAAATGACAGAACTTTCACTTTATATATATTAAACCATACTAAAAGAGGTAAAAAAAGAAAAACTACCTATATTAAGGCAGTTTTTCTTAAAAAGTCTGAAATTTGTAAAATTTTATGAATCCAAATGAATTCTATAACATCTTTAACTCCGCTGTTAACTTATGAAACGCTTCCTTATCTTGCTTATCCAGCGCTTCATCAATTTGCTTCAAAAGACGTTCTCTTCTAAAAGAAAATACACTTTCTTCTAAAAATCTTTCTGCAAGTAAACGATCTTTTTCATTTACTTCAATATGCTTTGGTAAATACGGGTTTTCTTCTAATACAGCTACATAGTTGGCATTTTGAAACGATGATTTAAAATTGAGTTGAATATAAATATCCTCATCTCGATTTAAACGAATATCATGAAACGATTTTTCAGCATCTGTTGTCATAACATTTTGTTTAAAAAAGTGAAACGGTGTATCTTTTACACAATTCGCGGACATCACTAAGCCACGCGGACAATATTTTGCATGCTCTACGAAGTGGACTTTATGCATCAATTGATCGTGACTCATTAAATAATTCAAAATCCATACACATTCACGCTGTTTCAGTTGGTAATTATTCAAAAACCATTTTACAAAATCCTTCTTCTCGTTTACAGAAACAGGGGTATTCATAGCAATTAAGTCCCTCCTCTGTCTTTCTCTTTTCTTTTTAGATTCAAGAAGCGGCATTCAGTTTCCTTCCAACTTATGAAAAATCCTCTAAATTATATAACAATTCTTCAATATGAATTTGTGTCGGGTCTAGTTGTATTAACTGAGTAAATACTTCTTTCGCCTCTTTTCGCATACCTTCTTCCAATAAGAAATAACCGTACTCTTCCAAGAAGTCTGGATGATTCTTAAAAGAAGTATATGCACTTTCATAGTGTTTTAATGCATCCGAATACATTTCTAATTGTTTTTTTGCAAATGCAAGATCCCAAAGTAGTTGTGTATCTGGTTCTCCACTATCAATTGCACGCTCTACAACAGCGATTAACTCTTCATACTTTTCTTGTTCCTTTAAGATGTACGCATATTTTAATGTTGCACCTAAATGTCCTGGATCTAACTCAAGCGCTTTTTGAAGTACTTCCTCTGCTTCCACTATTTTTCCTAATTTCGCCGCAATGTTCGCTAATTCTACATAAAATGGTACAGAAAGCTCATCTACTTTAATTCCTTCATGAAGTGTTTCATAACTTTCTTGAAGCATCCCTTCTTTTTCATAGCTTTTCGCTAAATACATGTAAAGCGATGCATACTCAGGATCTAATTCTTTCAGTTCTTGCCAAGCACCAATTGCTCGTTGGTATTCTTCACCTTGGTATAACGTGAAGGCATATCCAAATAATGAGTGAATATCTTTTTGTTCCTCTAAACCTGCTTCATAATAAGAAATCGCTTCTTCCCAATTTCCAATCGCACTTAACGTTTCTCCAAGGCGAAGTGCAATGACAACACCACCCATTACTTTATGTTCCGCTAATAGCGACTCATAATGAGCGATTGCCTTTTGTTCTTCCCCTTTACTACTATATAATTCTGCTAATCCAAACGTAATAACGGGCTCGTCAGGCATCATTTCTTTCGCCTTTAATAGTTTTTGTTCTGCTACATCATCAAAACCTTGCATTTGGAATAAATCCGCAACAAGTAATAACGATTGGACATATAAATCATCATTTTCTGGAATATCATGAAGTACTTCAATCGCTTCATCTTCTTTGTCTAGATCAATATATAATTCTGCTAAAAACACAGTGAATTCACTTTCTTCTGGATACAATAAACGTAAGTCTTCTGTAATAGATAACGCCTCATCCGTAAATCCCAGTGTATGATAATAGCGAGCGATATCATACTTCTCTTCATCATTCGCAATTTTTAATTGTTCTTTTAATAGTTGTAATCCTTTTTCCGCTTCACCATTTTCAATATATGAAACAGCTTGTTCAAACTTTTGCATAAACGTCTCCTTTAGTTCTAAAAAATATTCTTTTCTGTTCATGTATCCCGATTGGTACGGGCTAATAATGAGTGAGGGGATGAGCATCCCCTCACTCATTAAAGTTTCACTTTATCATAAGCAACTAGGTGTAACAACGCAACCTTTAGAAAGGGCATACTTCTTCTTGTACTTTCACTCATAACGATTCGAATATGACACCGATACCGCATTACTACTTTCTATTGTACCGTTTTCTTTCATTACCGTGCAAATAACTTCCCTTATTAATTATTAGCCCGCACGAACTCTTTACAGTTCTTCTTTGTTTAAATAAAAAAGACTCCTATATTAGGAGCCTTTACAAACTCTTAAGAGTATGTTTCTTCTTTCTTTACTTGCTCGTTTACAAGCTCTTTCAATAGTTCTATAATTTCATCATTTTCTTCTTTCAAACCGACAGTAATACGAATACCATCATGTATACCAAATGCAGCACCAGAACGAACGATATAGCCTTTCTTCATTAATCGTTCGAAAACCTCATTACCAGGAATACCGAGCTTTAAGAAAATGAAATTTGTTTGAGATGGATAATAGAATACGTTATATTCCTTACAAAATGCGTAATATTGATTTAATCCTTCTTCATTCTTTTTCACACATTCTTGTAAAAATGCTTGATCTTCTAACGCAGCAAGTGCTACAGATTGCGCTACAGTCGATGTATTAAATGGTAACCTTGCTACTTCTAGTTGCCCAATTAACTGCTCATTACCAACCGCATATCCGATACGGAAAGCGGCTAAACCATATGCTTTTGAAAACGTGCGTAAAACCATAAGATTTTCATACTTTTCAAGAAGTGGTAATGTTTGCGGATAGTCTTCTGCCCCCGCATATTCATAATATGCTTCGTCCATAATAACGAGCGCTGACTTAGGAACTGAGTCTAAAAATGAAAGTAATTTTTGTTTCTCTACATATGTACCTGTTGGATTATTTGGGTTACAAATCCATACGATCTTCGTTTTATCATCTACTTGCTGTAACATCGCATCTAAATCGTGAATGCCCTCTTTAAGTGGTACTTCACGAACTTCTGCTCCTTCAATCACAGCATGGTGATGGTATTGCGAGAATGTTGGATTCGCCATTACAACATTTGTTCCTTCGTGTAGTAATGCACGGCTAATCATTTGAATGACTTCATCTAATCCACTACCAAATAAAAGTTGTTCCGCTTTAACACCTAAATATGTTGCTACTTTTGTTCGAAGTTCAAAAGCATGCCCATCTGGATAAAGAGCGTATTGACTCGCTAAAGAAGTTAATGCTTCTGTTACACGTGCTGAGCAACCGAATGGATTTTCGTTCGATGCTAATTTCACAATTTTTGATAACCCATATTCCCTTTTTACTTCCTCAATGTTTTTCCCAGGTACATATGCTCTCAAAGTTAACAATTGCTCTTTCACTCTCATTTTTCTTCCCCCAGTCGTTTTATTCAATTCGATTACAATAAGGTTACAATCTCTCACTGCAATCGTTTATCTTAACCGTCACTATTACGAGGATACCTTGAAACAAGCACTTCTTAGCTCTTAAACCATATCCTTTTGAAATGCCTCTAACGCAATATGAACAGTCTCATCTGGAATAGATACGACATTCACTACCCCATATTCCTGCATAAGCACCATATGAATTGCTCCAGCATTCGCTTTCTTATCTTGTTTCATCAATTGAACGAGACGCTCTACATTCAAATCACTTGGCATTTTTGGATATCCGTACTTTAAGAACCACTGCTTCATCTCTTCATAAGAAAGATCAATATTGTATACTTGCTCACTTAAAAACAAGGCAAATAACATTCCAACTGCTACCCCGTCACCGTGAGTAATATTTCCATATCCTAGTTCTTTTTCAAGAGCATGGCCTAACGTATGTCCAAAGTTC
This sequence comes from Bacillus sp. BC05(2025), assembly GCF_056725905.1. Taxonomy (NCBI): domain Bacteria; kingdom Bacillati; phylum Bacillota; class Bacilli; order Caryophanales; family Bacillaceae; genus Bacillus; species Bacillus sp. BC05(2025). The sequence continues at coordinate 207,230 of NZ_JBWYRA010000002.1, forward strand.
AAATGAGCACGTACACCTTTTTCTGTTTCATCTTGCGATACAATGTTTGCCTTTACAGGAATGGCCTTCGTTAATATATGGATTAATTTCTCATCACGAAGATCTGATAATGTTTGCACTTCTTCTTTTAGCCAATTATACAGTTTTACATCACCAATAAGAGCATGTTTTATCACTTCTGCATAACCTGAACGCCACTCTTTTTCAGGAAGAGACTGTAAAAACGGCGTATGATATACAACTGCTTCTGGTTGATGGAATGCCCCTATCATATTTTTACCTAACGGGTGATTAATTGCTACTTTCCCACCTACTGCGCTATCGTGGGCTAATAAAGTCGTTGGAACTTGAACAAAGCGAATTCCACGCATAAACGATGCAGCAACAAAACCAGCTAAATCTCCAATCATCCCGCCTCCAAGTGCGATAATTAAAGAATTTCTATCTAATTTATTTTCAAGAGCTGACGTATGAGCCGCGTAGAAATTTTCAAAAGACTTCTCTTTTTCACCACTCGGTACGACAAATGAAAATACTTTTTGCTCTACTTGCAATGCATCTACAACTGTCTGTAAATGTAAAGATGCAACAGCTTCATCTGAAATGATCATGATGTTTGATACAGATGGCTGCATATTTTGAACAATTGTTGTCAAATGTGACAACGATTCTTTTCCTACATGTACATCATATTCTTTTGATTTCGTTTGAATATGTATGTTTCCCATTAAAATCCCCTCGCATATTCATTATGTTTCTCAATATTTTCACGAATAAGGTCCATACGATCTAATCCGAATTGTTCTATTAAAGCTGTCGCTAATTCCCAAGCTACAACCGCTTCTGCAACGACACTAGCGGCTGGAACAGCACAACTGTCTGAACGTTCAATGCTTGCTGTAAAAGGCTCTTTCGTATCAATATCAACACTTTGAAGGGGTTTATATAGTGTAGGTATCGGTTTCATCACACCGCGCACAACAATTGGCATGCCAGTCGTCATTCCACCTTCTAAACCACCTGCGTTATTTGTTCTTCGTGTATATCCATGCTCTTCATTCCAAAGAATTTCATCATGAACTTCACTTCCTGGTCTATGCGCTGCTTCAAAACCAATTCCAATCTCGACACCTTTGAAGGCATTAATGCTCATAATTGCGGCTGCTAATTTTGCATCTAGTTTTCGATCATAATGCACATAGCTGCCTACTCCAATTGGCATTCCTTCCACAATTACTTCAACGATGCCACCGATTGAATCACCATTTGATTTCGCATCATCAATTGCTTTTATCATTTGATTACCAGCTTCTTCATCTAAACAACGTACGGGTGATGCTTCTGTAACACTTTTTAATTCTTCAATTGAACGATACGTAGTCTCCTTAGCCTGTACACCGCCAATTTCAATTACATGGCCCGCTACCGTAATACCAAGCTCCGCTAATATTTTTTTAGCAACCGCACCAGCAGCAACACGCACTGTCGTTTCGCGAGCTGAAGAACGTTCTAATACATTTCTCATATCTCTATGACCATATTTAATCGCACCATTTAAATCAGCATGTCCAGGTCTCGGTTTTGTTACTTTCCTTTTCATTTCTTTTTCTTCTTGTTCTGTTAATGGCTCTGCACCCATAATTTTTGTCCAATGTGCAAAATCACGGTTTTCAACAACAAGTGCAATTGGAGAACCTAATGTCTCTCCATGTCTAACACCACTTACAATTTGCACTTGATCTGTTTCAATTTGCATCCGTCTACCACGCCCATATCCCTTTTGCCTTCTAGCTAACTCTTCATTTATATCAGCCGCAACTATTGGTAGACCTGCTGGTACACCTTCTATAATCGTTGTAAGTTGTGGACCATGAGATTCACCAGCTGTAATATATCGCATACGTTATTCCTCTTTTCGTATATGTATTTATCTCGCTATATTAAGCAATAAAATTATCCTTCATTACTCTAAAAATATGAAAGAAATTATATACTACATCAGCCATTCGCTTATTCCCCGATAGGCCGTTTACTTTACATATCAATATATCATAACAGCCTAAACTTCGTAACTAATTGCAATAAAAAAAGTGCAAGAAGAATACCCCTATTCTCCTTGCACTTTCTACTATTATCACAGTGATTAAAGCGTTTACAAATTATTTCAAAATAATTAGTAAATCCATTCATTCATTAATTTTGAGTAGTCTACTAATTCTTCTTCTTTAAAGAAAATAGCAATCTCACGCTCTGCACTTTCTAACGAATCAGAACCGTGGATAATGTTTTTCGCAACAGTTACACCGAAATCTCCACGAATTGTTCCAGGAGCTGCTTCATGTGGTCTTGTTTTACCCATCATGTTACGAGCTGTATCTACTACACCTTCACCTTGCCATACCATTGCGAATACAGGGCCAGATGTAATAAAGTCTACTAATTCACCAAAGAAAGGTTTCTCTGTGTGCTCAGCATAGTGTTGTCCAGCAATTTCCGGAGTGACTTGCATTAATTTTGCACCAACTAATTGAAAGCCCTTCTTCTCAAAACGAGCTACAATTTCCCCAATGAAAGCACGTTGTACACCGTCTGGTTTAACCATTAGAAATGTTTTTTCCATAAAAAATCTCTCCACTTCTGAATTATGTATGTAATTGTATATCCCCACACACATATTAACACCCTTATCACAATTGTGCAATAGTTTTGAAATAGAGAGATTATTTTATTTTTTAGAAAAAACACTAAAATTTTCGTTTTCCAATATACTTTGCTACATTTTGTAATGCATACTTCGCTTGTCCACGTGGAAGTGGTTTTATAATTTCTAATGCTTTATGTAAATAACGTTCACTAAACGCAAATGCTTTATCAATAGCAGCACTATTCTTTACAGCCTCAATAATTTCTTTCATTTCATCCGCTGTTGTATTTTCATGTACAGATTTAATTTTCTTGCAAAGAACCGGATCTTCCATAGCATATAAAGCAGGAAGCGTAATATTCCCTTGTAGTAAATCTCCACCAGCAGGTTTCCCAAGTTTCTCTTCTGTGGAAACGAAGTCTAAAATATCATCAATGATTTGATACGACATCCCTACGAAATATCCATACCAAAACAGACGATTTACCGTATCACGATTCGCGCCAGCAGCAATTGCTCCTAATTGGCAACTCGCAGCAATTAATAATGCTGTTTTTCGCTTTATTCTTCTTAAATACGTTCTTAAATTTTGGTCATAGTCATACTTATCTTTAATTTGTTCAATTTCACCTTTACACACTTCTAAAATGGTATGCGATAGCGCCTGATGCGCCTCAGGAATTTCAATATTTGTTATACATTCAAGAGACTTAGCGAATAAATAGTCCCCTGTATACATTGCAATACGATCTCCCCATTTCGCATTCACAGTTGCGCTACCACGTCGTAAAAATGCAGCATCAATAACATCATCGTGAACAAGAGAAGCCATATGAATAAGTTCTAACGCAACAGCTACATGCTTAATGGCGTCTAACTTATAATTTCCAAATTTACCCGCAAGCAACACAAATACAGGACGAATTCGCTTCCCACCAGCTTCAATAAGTTGTAATGCCGCCTCTTCTACTAATGGCTGTTCAGAAGCAACTGTCTTTTTTAATTCTTTTTCTATCACATTAATATCCGATCGTAAAAAAGAGTACATAAGTTGTAACTTCATATTGTTCACCTTAACCTAAAACTTCTTTTTTCTTTTTCTATTTTGATTCTGGTTTCATACCTAAATGCATCGCTGCTACCCCAAAAGTAAACGGCTTCACTTGTACACGTTCAAGTCCAGCTTTTTCGAACATATTAGCCAATTCTTTCATACCAGGGAATGTACTAGCAGATTCTTGTAGCCATGAATATTCTTTATAACTTTTCGCAAATAACTTTCCAAATAACGGCATGATATATTTAAAGTATAAAATATATCCTTGTCGAAAACCAATCATTGTTGGCTGAGATGTTTCTAAACAAATTACTTTTCCACCTGGTTTTACTACACGCGTCATTTCTTTTAATACGTGCATATAATCCGGTACGTTACGTAAACCAAATCCAATCGTTACATAATCAAATGTATTATCTTCAAACGGAAGTTCCATTGCATTCCCGTGTAGAAGTTCTACTTGTTTTAATTGTAACGCCTCTACCTTTTGCTTTCCGACAGATAACATATTTTCACTGAAGTCTAAACCAACAACCTTGCCCTGTTCACCTACCGCTCCAGCTAGCGCAATTGTCCAGTCCGCTGTCCCGCAGCATACATCAAGCGCTTTACTACCTGGTTTTACATCCATAATGCGCATCGTTTCTTTACGCCACGCTTTATGTCTTTGAAAACTAATTACAGAATTCATTACATCGTATTTATCAGAGATTTTCTCAAATACATCATGTACTCTTTCTTCTTTTGATTGTTGCATGCTCGTACCTTCTTCCAATGTAAAATTGCTTATGTCTTCGATTTATCTCTTAACACAGAGTTTATTTCGCTTATATCTGTGTGATTTTCTAAAAATTGATTTTCTTTCTTTCTCAGTTCCATCATCCATCTATTCATAACTTTTTCTGCATCCGCTTTATCGTTCAAAATCTCTTGAACAGCTTGAAAAACAGGTGAATGTTGTTTATCAGCGTATAGTTCACATTCTTTTTGAAGACGATTTTTTCCTAATACATACGTTATAAACGGCTTCCAATGCGCTAAATGAAAATGATCACATGTTTTTTGTAAGAGTGCAGAATCAATCGTTACTACACTTTCCATTATATCATCCATCGTTTTATGCGCTTTTTGATATAACATTATTTTATGTTCATTAATTTCTTTAATTCCTTCAGCAAGCGCACGAATTAAAACAATATCACGATTCATAGACAATAAGTAATAATATAACCCGCTATAGTAATCACCAGCAAGCACTGTTAACTGGCGACGTTTATGCGATTCATTTGCTTCTTCCCCTGCCTTATTTGATACTCTTTCATGTGTATCAAGCGCAATTTGAACAAGCATAATCGTTACTACATAATGCTCAATTTGTTCTATATGTAATTTTGCACTTTTTAAAGCACCATATAACAATGCTATTTTCTCTTCATCAATATATGGTTCTTCAATATAGTTTATAAAATAAGGATGGCGTAATTTCTCCATCAATTTCTCTCTTATACCCGCATACCCTCCGTAGATGTCACACACAAAAATCACCCTTGTTTTCTAATTCATAAAACTTATTATAACACATACATTCTATTTTCTATAACCAAAACTTGGCTACTCTTTCCAAACTTCCATCGAATGAAATAACATCTTCCATTCTTTTAAGTAATCTTTCTATTCTCGCTCTGCCTTCCTAAAACTATATCATTTATTTACAAAAAAAAAAAAGAAAAGCAGTTTCCCACTTTTCTTTACTTCGTTTTAATAAAAGATAAAATTTCACTACGTGCCGCAGCATCATTTTCTAGTACACCACGTACTGCTGTTGTTACTGTTTTTGCACCCGGCTTTTTCACACCGCGCATCGTCATGCACATATGTTCTGCTTCTACTACTACCATTACACCGTGCGGCTCTAGTACTTCCATAATAGAATTTGCTACTGTTGATGTAATACGTTCTTGTAGTTGTGGACGACGTGCAATTGTATCTACAGTACGAGCTAATTTACTTAACCCTGTCACTTTTCCGCCTTGCGGAATATATGCAACGTGAGCAACTCCATAGAACGGAACTAAATGATGCTCACACATCGAATAAAACGGTATATCTTTTACTAGTACAAGCTCCTCGTGATCTTCTCCGAACACTTTATGCAAATGTTCTTTCGGATCTTCATGCATACCTGAGAACACTTCAGCGTACATTTTTGCAACACGCTTTGGTGTATCAAGTACTCCCTCACGATTTGGGTCATCCCCGATTGCCTCTAAAATAAGGCGTACTGCATGCTCAATTTGTTCTAAATTAACTTTTGCCATCCGCTAGCCCTCCCGAAAACCTAAAAGTGATACGAACACATTCTAGCATATTTATGTTTTTAAAAGCAAAAAGAAGAGTTTCCAAAAAGGAAACTCTTCTTCCCTGTTAATATGTAAGGATTATTTAACCGCATCTTTTAACGCTTTACCAGGTTTGAATGCAGGTACTTTACTTGCAGCGATTTCAATCTCCTCACCTGTTTGTGGGTTACGACCTTTACGAGCCGCACGCTCACGAACTTCGAAGTTACCGAATCCGATCAGTTGTACTTTATCACCTTGTTTTAAAGCTTCTAAGATAGAATCAAAAACAGCGTCTACTGCTTTTGTTGCGTCCTTTTTAGAAAGGGAACTTGCTTCTGCAACAGCATTGATTAAATCTGTCTTGTTCATGCCATTCACCTCCTCCCAAAGATAAGACTGTATAATGATCATAAAATGAGTCTTACTTTCATTTGTAGGCAATTTTTGCAAATTCTATACTACAAAGATGTAGATAAATCATTATCAACGCCTATATTATACGATTCTCCTTTATAATTCAATATTTTTAAGGAAATTGTTACTCTTAAAATGTGAAAATCTGATGAAACTTGACAATTTACAACAATATATTAGATAATGACTGTTTATTTTTCTATTTTATATGCAAAAATAAAAAAAATCCCTCTACGATGAGAGGGATTTTTTTCTTATAATATAATCGCAATTAATCCGCCAGATCCTTCATTAATAATTCTTTCTAGCGTTTCTTTTAATTTATATCTCGCATTTTCCGGCATTAAAGATAGTTTCGCTTGAATGCCTTCTCGAACAATAGAACTTAGCGAACGTCCAAATATATCAGAATTCCAAATTGATAATGGATCATCTTCAAAATCTTGCATTAAATAACGAACTAATTCTTCACTTTGCTTTTCAGTACCAATGATTGGCTCAAACGTAGACTCCACATCTACTTTAATCATATGAATAGATGGAGCTACAGCTTTTAATTTCACACCAAATCTTGAACCGTGACGAATAATTTCTGGTTCATCTAAGCTCATGTCAGCTAACGCAGGTGCCGCTACACCATATCCTGTTTGCTTTACCATACGCAGAGCATCCGCCACTTGATCGTATTCTATTTTCGCATGAGATAAATCGAGCATAAGCTTTAATAAATGATCTTTCCCTCGGATTTCTACCCCTACAACTTCTTTTAAAATTTGATCATATAATTCATCTGGTGCGTATAAATCAATCTCTGCTACGCCTTGCCCCATATCAATACCAGCTAGGCTCGCTCGATCAATAAATTCATACTGACTAAACTGCCAAACGACACGATCCACATCACGAAGACGTTTTATATCCTTCACAGTCTCTTGAACGGCTTCTTGATAACTTTGACGTAACCAATGCCCTTCATTTAGCACCATTACCCAGCTCGGAAGGTTCACATTTACTTCTAAAACAGGGAATTCAAATAACGCCTCTCGAAGTACATTGTATACATCTGTTTCTCTTAAACTTTCAACACTCATCGCAATGACTGGGATATCATATTCTTCAGATAAACTTTGGCGCAATTGCTCTGTATCTGGATGATACGGCTGTACAGTGTTAATGATCATAATGAAAGGTTTTCCGACTTCTTTTAGCTCATTTACGACGCGTTCTTCTGCCTCTATATAATCTCTTCTTGGAATTTCACCAATCGTTCCATCTGTTGTAATTACAACACCAATTGTTGAATGTTCTTGAATTACTTTACGTGTTCCAATTTCTGCAGCTTCATGGAATGGAATAGGCTCTTCATACCAAGGAGTATTAATCATGCGTGGGCCATTCTCATCTTCATAGCCTTTTGCTCCTGGAACTGTATATCCGACGCAATCTACTAATCGAATATTCACTTCAAGACCTTCATCTACTTCAATAGAAACCGCTTGGTTTGGAACAAATTTCGGTTCCGTCGTCATAATTGTACGGCCAGCTGCACTTTGAGGCAGTTCATCCTGTGCCCTTTGACGGTCAGACTCATTCTCAATATTAGGGATAACTACAAGTTCCATAAATTTTTTAATGAATGTTGATTTCCCTGTTCGAACAGCTCCTACAACTCCAAAATAAATATCACCGCCTGTGCGTTCCGCAATATCTTTAAAAATATCTACCTTTTCCAAGTGATTCCCTCCCTCAATATTTTTGGGAATAATTCCACGTTTATAGTCAACTAATACCTTCTCTAACGTTGCCTATAATATCTGATATAATATAATGGTATTCTAGAAGTTCGGACAATATATCATATAATTTTGTCCAATTTCATATGACTATTAAAAAACACCTTTTGTTTGCATCGCAAGTTGTGTAACATAAAAAACCTTTCTTCTAGAACTTATTCACTAAAAGAAAGGTTCATGACTTATGATTTTAAAAAAATTGGTTCTCCATCCTTTACCGTATACGGCAAAGAATACGCAGGTACAAATGGAGAATCTTTCGAAAGGATATTTCGAATATCTTCTCCCTCCTTACATTGTCCTTCATTCTTTTTCAACGCTTCATATAAGTCGATTCTATAATCAACAAAAAGTTCTCCTTTTTCGTTGATTACAAACGGTAGTCCTTTACCAGAATAAGGACTTGTCACTTGCGGTACATCTTTATATCCTAGTTTTTTGAAATCTAATTCATACACACCATCTGAAATTACCTTTTTAAAAGGTGGATATTGATGTTCATCTCGATACATCCGAAGCTTTAAAGATAATTCCTGAATTTGTTCAGCCATCCTAACATCAATTAACTTTACTGTCGGGTTTGTTTCAACATCTATTAATACGTATTGATATACTCCTCCACTTTCATACGCGTTCCCTGGCGCTTCTTGTATGTAACGCGGAGAAATTTTTTGAAAATCGATTGGATACTTTTGATAAATAGGCGTATTCATATCCCGCGTCTTAATTGGCAATATCCCACTATTTTGCTCCTTAAATGTCGCAACAGCTTTTTGAACGACCTGTAGCTGATCTTCATAAGGAACAGCATTTTGTTTCATATTTTCTTTTGGATACAGACATCCTGTTAAAAGGCTGATACAACAAAATATTAAAATAATATGGATTTTTTTCACTAGTAATCACCTTTTCATACTAATATAACTTGCTCCGTATGTAGCATTTTCGAGACCATTCCCTTTACTGCTGTACAGGTCCACTAAATACAACAAGAAAAATAACAATTCCTGACACAATCATAAGGGTGTAGGCTACCAATGCTGTAATCCCTTTCAAAATTTTATTCTTTATTTTATATCTGCTTAGCAAAATAAAACTTACTGCAAAAAACATAAAGCCAATTGCCCCTAAAGCAAACCACATTTTTATAAGCCCTTCCGACATATACACACCCCTTTTTATTAATCTATTTTTATACTATTTTAACAAATTAAAATCTTTAAACAAATACAAAAAGAACATTTTACTACAAATTGCGAATATGTAACTTTAATCAATAGGTTTTTCAGCATTTCCCACTAATCTACAAAAACATAAAAACCGAAGCGAGTGTATCTCTCGCTTCGGTTGACCAAATATGCCCAAAACAGCTCTATTCCCATACTTTCATGGCTATCATATGCAATCTACAAACTCTTTGTTTCTCATATTTTATTTTTTAAACATTTTGCTTAACGAGCCAAAATCTGCCGGCATATTATTGTTAATAATCGCTTTTACAATTTGATCCTCTTGTTCTTTCGGCACTTCACGTCCTGCCATAAGAGCCACTTGATGAATTAATTGACGAAGCACAGTTTCATCACGTAAATTCGCATTTTGTACAGATGATGCTAATTTAAAAATATCTTCTTTATTCACTTTCGCTTCTTTTTCAATGTTATTAAAAATGTTATTATCCATTCTTTTCACCCTCTCCTCAAGTTACTCTTCATCCTATGCAAAAATAAAAAAATGGTGAAAAGACCCAAAAAATAAAAAGCGACAGAAGTACAAATGTACTTCTGTCGCTTTTCTTTACAGTAAGTCAGGTATAGCTTCCACTTCGTGTTTTCGAACACGTCCCATTAATGAGCCTACTGCATCTTTTACATTATTCCCATTAAATAGCACGTCATATAAAGCTGCTGTAATCGGCATTTCAACTTCCATTTTCTCTGCTAATTCATGAGCAGCTTTCGTTGTTCTTACACCTTCTACAACCATACCCATACTTTCTAACACTTCTTCTAAAGAGTGTCCTTTTCCAAGCATATTTCCAGCGCGCCAATTTCGGCTATGAACACTTGTACAAGTTACAATTAAGTCTCCCATACCAGTTAGACCAGCAAACGTTAACGGATTTCCGCCCATTTTTCTTCCTAAACGAGCAATCTCCGTTAAACCACGTGTCATTAATGCCGCTTTCGCATTATCACCTAATCCAAGTCCATCAGTTATCCCCGCAGCTAATGCGATAATATTTTTTAACGCACCACCAAGTTCAACTCCAACGATATCTGGATTTGTGTATACACGGAAGTAACTATTCATAAACAAGTCTTGTACTTCCTCAGCCGCTTCCATACGCTTCGCCGCTGACGTAACGGTCGTCTCTTGACGTAAACCAACTTCTTCAGCATGACTCGGTCCAGACAGTACAACAACGTCTTTAATTAAGTCCTCTGGAATTTCTTCCTCAATCACTTCCGAAATACGTTTTGACGTACCAGGTTCAATTCCTTTACTTGCATGAATCCAAGTAGTCGGACCCGCTACATATTTCTTCATATCTTGCAGTACTTCTCTATACGCTTTCGTTGGTACTACAAGAAGTACTACATTTACATCTACTAATGCTTCTTCTAAAGAAGAGTAGGCTACGATTGTGCTTGGCAATGTAATTCCCGGAAGGTATCGACTATTCTCATGTTTTGTATTAATCTCATCCATAAGTTCAGAACGATTTCCCCAAATACGTACATCATGCCCATTGTCAGCTAATACCATCGCTAACGCTGTTCCCCAGCTACCTGCTCCAACTACTGTGATTTTTGTCATAAAATCACATCCTCTCCATTAGTCTCTTGCTCTAGCGATAATGTGAATCGGCGTTCCTACAAAGCCAAATGATTCACGTAAACGATTCTTTAAGAAACGCTCATATGAGAAGTGCAATAATTCCGGATCGTTTACAAACACAACAAATGTTGGTGGTTTTACTGCAACTTGTGTTGCATAGAAAATCTTCAGACGACTACCGTTATGTGTTGGCGTTGGATTCATCGCTACCGCATCCATAATTACATCATTTAATACATTCGTTTGAATACGGATACTATGGCTCTCATTTACCTCATCGATAACTGGAATTAACGTTTGTGTACGTTTTCTCGTTTTCGCAGATAAGAACACAATCGGTGCGTACTCTAAAAATTGGAAATGAGCACGGATGTTTTCTTCAAATGCTTTCATTGTTTTCTCATCTTTTTTCACTGCGTCCCATTTGTTTACAACGATAACGACAGCTCGTCCTGAATCATGAGCGTATCCAGCGATTTTTTTATCTTGTTCAATAATTCCTTCTTCACCATCTAAAACGACTAAAACAACGTCAGAACGTTCAATCGCTCTTAAGGCACGAAGTACACTATACTTTTCTGTACTTTCATACACTTTCCCTTTTTTACGCATACCAGCTGTATCGATAATTACATAATCTTTTCCGTCTTTACTATATGGTGTATCGACAGCATCACGAGTTGTTCCTGCTACATTACTAACAATTACACGCTCTTGACCAAGAAGAGCATTTACAAGTGATGATTTCCCTACGTTCGGACGCCCAATTAAAGAGAAACGAATTGTATCTTCATCATATCCGTCTTCTTCAATCTTTGGAAAATGCTGTGCAGCTTCGTCTAACAAGTCACCTAATCCTAATCCATGTGTACCTGAAATTGGGAATGGCTCACCAAATCCTAATGCATAGAAATCATAAATGTCACTGCGCATTTCCGGATTGTCCACTTTATTTACTGCAAGTACAACTGGTTTATTTGAACGATATAATATTTTGGCAACTTCTTCATCAGCTGCTGTTACACCGTCACGACCATTTGTCATAAAAATGATAACATCTGCTTCATCAATCGCTACTTCAGCTTGTTGACGAATTTGTGTCAAAAATGGCTCGTCTCCAATATCAATTCCACCTGTATCAATAATGTTAAATTCATGATTTAACCATTCTCCAGCGCTATAAATACGATCGCGCGTTACACCTGGAATATCTTCTACTATTGAAACTCTCTCTCCAACAATTCTATTGAAAATAGTAGATTTCCCTACGTTCGGGCGGCCTACTATTGCTATTACTGGTTTCGGCATATACTTTCATCCTTTCAACTTGCTTCTGTTTATTATGTAAAAAACCCTTCTTTGTGCAAGAAGGGATTTGCATTCCAGAATATTTCTCAACGTATCAAAACACCTCACATTATAACACACGTTGCTAATGTTTCACAATAATATATACATTCTCTTGTAAGCGATGCGCAATACCGTCTAAAATTGCTTCTAAATTATTTGCAACAAATTCTAATTCCTCTGTCGACTCACAAGTAAACAAAGGGGCACCACCAGCAAACTTCTCCGGCGCTGTTGTAATAACCGCTAAAATTACGCTTTCTAACATCATCTCTTATCTCCCCTTCCTTTTGGGGCTTCCGATGACATATGAACAGCGCTTTCTAACGTCGGCACGTTCCCTATGACACCTATCGCTTTCTCTGCATCTTGATCTTGTGGCAAAACAAAGATTCCAACCCTACCATCCTCTAAATCCCGCTTCGCTAACGGTACAAGCGCCGGCGTACCGGAATCTCTATAAATCCCTAAAGCAACAGAAACATCATGTAAAATAGCCTGTCGTTGTCCTAAGTTGGAGATTGTCACCATCGCATCAATTGTTTTCGGCTTTAAAATAAAACCCATTCCATATTTCATAATTTCCTCTTGCCTTGCTGGCAATCCAATATTCATAATGTAAATATTATCAATATATAGCCCTGCTCCTTCAAAACGAAGTGGAACATGTTCTATATCAACAAGATCATGCAACCTTCTGCCAGACATTAATTTTTTCGCAATAAAAAATGCGATGATTGCCATAATTACTCCAGCAATCCATGAACGGAACCCTATATACGCAAACGTCGTCACAAACGACGTTAACATCGCCAAATAGTTGCGACTTTCAAAAACTAATGCAATTCCTTCAATGTATGTATTCCCACGCGGTACGAGCTCATAACCATCTAATTGTTGCAATGTATTTCTTTCCATATTGCGCACATCACGAAACTGTGTTGCTGCCAACGTAAGAAACGTAATGGCAGAAAAATCTTTTTTCAAAATGGACGGAATTGCAATTGCTCCTAAAGCGGCTGCAATTAATCCCATCGCAATATGAATAATTTTCCCATGGAGTCTTGTTGGATATTGCCGTGTATCCGTCCGGAGCATTAGCACTCTCGTTACTGTCCCTGCTATTACGCCGCATAAAATGGCCGGTGTATATTCAATCATGTATTACCCTCGCCTTTCTTTTACGTGTTTTTCTCTTGAACTGTTCCGTATATACTGATGCTTTTGCAATCCAAAACAAAATTGCCATGAAAAATGTAGCAACGGCGACGATATCAAAAAACGCTAAACTTCCGTAATTATAAGGGAAATGTAGTTTCCGAAAAATAAGTGTCACTAACAATTCACCCTGCAACATCCCTATATAAAGAGAACATAATCGTAATATGCGGTCCTCGTGTAATAAAACCGAAGCATACACAAGAGCGCTGCTTAGCAAAAACACCCTGTCCACCACAATCCAAATTGGATCATATACTTCTAACAAATGAAAACTTGTATATAACATTGCAATAATAAGTGCCGAAAGTAAGCTATATAATTTTTTCCAAATAGAATAAAGCGTGATTCCTACAAAAGCGATAATACAAAGCAAAAGTGCATTTACTGATACCGTGAATGAAGCAATCGTTACATGTAACGGAGAGCAAATAATAAAAATCAATATACAGGCGCTTATCTTCCACCGAATAGAGTCCTTTTTCATAAAAAAAGTTACGACAATCCACCCTATCCAAGCTATAAAATAAAAAATACTCCCTTCCATCATTTCACCTCCTATGTTTTCCATTATGGGAACTTTTTATGAAAGTTAATCCACTTTCTTCGCGCATAGTTTTTTCATATAACAGCAACACTTTTAATAAGGAGGTGCTATTCATTATGGGTAAAGATCGTCAAGAACGAAAACTAAGAGAATCACGCCGTGTTGAATCTGACCGTGACCAATCACTACAATATCCAGGGGCTACTGGACTGGATACACCAGAGCAAGCTCGTAAGCAGAATCAGCACTAATGAATACAAAAAGACGGTTTCGATATTGTACGAAACCGTCTTTTACATATTTTTTTATTTTTTATATTTATATCGAAATAACATTTCCTATACAAACCTTTTTACGCTTTATTTTTATCCACGCCCTTTTCTTTTGACGCAATTTAACTTCCTTCAATAATTCAATAGCACATTATTTACATTTTTCAGTCGCAACTTTCAGAAGATACTGTTTATATATAGGAATATTTTCATTTTTTTAGGATATCAATTTCATTCCTCGCTTTATATTACTAAAACGAATAGAAAACAAAAAAAACCAACCAAACGGTTGATTTTTTATCTTCTACTATAATGCGTCGTATCAACACCACGCTGCGTTAACCAATGATATGTTTCGCCCTTTACAACAAGAGGTACAGCCTGTAACTCTTCTATCGTCTTCGCGCCAAGAGCTGTCATAATAAATTTCAAATCTGTATGTAGAAGATCAATTTCATCCACTAACTTCTCGATACCATCTTGTATTAAAATACGTAAAAAGTAACCAGCAAACGCAGTTGTATTCGCCCCTAATGCGATTGCTTTCGCCACGTCAAGCGCTGTTTGTATACCCCCAGATGCAATAAAAGAGAGGTTATTTTTTGTAGAGGTTGCTTCAATAATCGAGGTAACTGTTTGTATGCCCCAGTTATTAAAATAAGCAAGCATTCGCTGTCTTCTTTCATTTTCAACAGCAGCAAAATTCGTACCACCTTGTCCGCCAATATCAATTGCCGTTACACCTACGCTCGCTAACTGTTGCATTGTTTCCTTACTCATCCCAAATCCAACTTCTTTCACAATGACAGGAACTTTACTATTTAAAACAATTTTCTCGATGCGCTGAAGTACACCAGTAAAGTCACGGTCTCCTTCTGGCATCGTTAACTCTTGTATGACATTTAAATGAATTTGCAATGCATTCGCTTCAATCATATCAACAGCACGCTCTGCCTGTTCGATAGTTGCCTCACTACCTAAATTAGCAAAGAAAATACCATTTGGATTTACCTTTCTGATAATTTTATAAGAAGCAGCCTCACTTTCATCTTTTAACGCTGCCATTTGCGAGCCTACAGCCATAGCAAGGTTATGATGTTTCGCTACATATGCTAATTGCTCATTAATATGTAACGTTTTCTCTCCTCCACCACCAGTCATCGCATTGATAAAAATCGGCGAACTTAGTGAAAGTTCGCCGATTTTTGTTTCACATGTTATTGTTTCATAATTTGAATTTGGCAAGCTTTGATGCACAAAATCAATATCATGAAAGCCATGCGTACGAGACTGACCAGTAGAAAGAGCGTATTCAATATGATCTAATTTACGTTTTGCCCTTACCACTTGTACCCCTCTTTATTTCTTTAATTTTTTCAGTTGCTCACCAATAATATCACTTAATTGGAAAGTAGCAGAATCAGCATTTGGTTCATACTGACTGTAATCTTCAGTTACATTATTTTCCTCAAGCGCTTCTTTTATACTTAAAGAAATACGTTTCTCTGCTACATGGACTTCAAGCACTTTCACTTTCACTTCTTGTCCCATTTCTAATACTTCATTTGGATTTTTCACGTGACGATTTGCAATTTGAGATACGTGCACAAGACCTTCAACGCCAGGTAAAACTTCTACGAATGCACCGAATGTAACAAGACGTTTTACGACCCCTTCACGAATATCTCCAGCTTTTAGTTCGCCAGCAACATTTTCCCAAGGTCCTGGTTGAGCTGCTTTAATTGATAAAGAAATACGTTGTGTATCAGCATCAACAGATAACACCTTAACCTTTACCTTTTGACCTTGCTCCAATACTTCAGAAGGTTGCTCTACACGTTCGTGTGAAATTTGCGAAATATGAACTAAACCGTCCACACCACCAACATTAACAAACGCGCCAAAATCAGTTAATCGTTGTACTGTCCCTTCAACAACGTCTCCTTCTTTTAATGAAGAAATCGCTTCTTTTTTCTTAGAGTCTAGTTCTAACTCTACTACTGCTTTATGTGAAAGGATTACACGATTTTTTTCGCGGTCTAATTCAACAATTTTCACAGCTAACGTTTTACCTTTATAGTCAGTAAAATCTTCTACATAATGTACTTCTACAAGTGAAGCTGGGATAAAACCACGAACACCAAGGTCCACAACTAATCCACCATTCACAATATCTTTTACAGTAACATCAAACACATGACCAGAAGTGAATTTCTCTTGTAATTCTACCCATGCTTTTTCTGCATCAACAGCACGTTTAGATAAGACAAGATCATCTTCTTCTAATTTAATAACCTTTAATTCTAGTGTTTGATCTAATTCTACAACATCGCTTGCTTTTTCAATATGAACGTTAGCTAATTCACTAATTGGAATTACGCCATCTGTTTTGTATCCAACATTTACAAGCACTTGTTTCTCTTCAACTTTCGTTACAGAACCTGTAACAACGTCACCAACTTGTAATTCTTTTGAATCCATAACTTCTTCATTCATTTTCTCTACCATGGAAATACCTCCCTACAGAATTGACAAAGCATTTTTTATGTATATACGAAATGAAAACAATTGTTTTCATTTGCATGTTTAAGAATTTATCATCACATACTCAGGTTTCATACATTTCACTAGAAAATATATTAAACCTATATAAATAGTATACAGCAAAATCATCTTGAAGAAAGTATGTTTTGAAATATAATAGCGAATATATTCTGAAAGTTTCATCTCTCTTTTACTAACTTCTTACAAATCCGATCATTTGTCAAGGAAAGAGACTCACAATTCACGTATCCTTTACATTTCTATAGAAACAAAAAAGAAAGAGGCTATCCCCTTTCTTTATTTTGCAAACACCCCTGAAACAATACTCATAATCTTTTGGACAACTTCCTCAATTGATAAAGAAGTTGTATCTAATTCCAATGCATCATCAGCCTTTTTGAGAGGAGAAACTTCGCGTTCTGAATCTAATTTATCACGCTGAGCGATTTCTTCTTTTAACTGCTCTAAATTAGAATCGAAACCTTTATTCATATTTTCTAAATGTCTTCTTTCGGCTCTTTCTTCAACAGAAGCAAGCATAAAGATTTTCACTTCAGCATCTGGTAACACATGTGTACCAATATCACGACCATCCATTACAACGCCGCCTTTTTCTGCTAACTCTTGTTGACGACGTACCATTTCTTCACGAACAAGGCGATGTTTTGCCACAATCGATACTCGATTCGTAACCTCTGGTGTACGAATCACTTCCGATACATCTTGTCCATTTAAAAATACAAGTTGTGTATCTTCTCCTTGTTGAAACTCAATTTTCACATTTTTTACAACTTCCATTAACTGCTCTTCATTTTCAATGTCCACTTTTTGCTCAAGGGCTGCATATGTAATCGTACGGTACATTGCACCTGTATCAATATAAACGTAAGAAAGCTTCTTCGCTACAACTTTCGCAACTGTACTTTTTCCAGCAGCTGCTGGACCATCTATAGCAATTGAAATTTGTTTATCCATTGTAACACCTCATTTTTTCACTTATAAAACAAAACGAAAAGCAGGTATTCTCCTGCTTCTTCTCATTT
This sequence comes from Bacillus sp. BC05(2025), assembly GCF_056725905.1. NCBI lineage: Bacteria > Bacillati > Bacillota > Bacilli > Caryophanales > Bacillaceae > Bacillus > Bacillus sp. BC05(2025). The sequence goes on from NZ_JBWYRA010000002.1 coordinate 225,292, forward strand.
GCTTCACGTCATTAAATCCTCAATTATTGTAGCATAATCCTTCATAGAAGAAAATGAAAACTACCTATTCACCTGTAAGATTTCTACTTTGTTTTTTACCATAACACCTTCATAATAAACAATTTTAGATAAATATTTCACTGACGACTTATGTATAAATAACAGTTGCACAACAGAAAGACAAATGAATTGTATTATCAATATACGAATAAGAATTCTTTCTATCTTTTTCAACGTAATGCTCCCTCCTATACTATATTTGCACATTTCGGTTCGTGATTTTATACATCGCTCATATAGCAGTTAATTTTATTGTCATTTTCGGGGCATAGTTTTATACATTTCCATTGTCGAATTTACTCAAAACATGTTATGTTCTAAATGTATTTTTTTACTTGAAAGGGGTATAAGCATTGAAAAGAATCCTAGTTTTACACACAGGTGGAACAATTGCAATGGAGGAAGACAAAGAAACTGGGGTCGTACAACCAGGTGAAAAAAATCCTCTTTTAAAATTCATTCCTGATTTAGAAGGCGATGTTGATTTAATCGTTGAAGATGTGTTCCATCTACCATCTCCTCATATGACACCGAGCGAAATGTTACAGTTACAAGTCATCATTGATGAAAGAGTAAAACAAGACAACATTCATGGCGTAGTCATTACGCATGGTACGGATACATTAGAAGAAACTGCCTATTTCTTAGATTTAACAGTACAGGCCACTATCCCGATCGTTGTGACAGGTGCAATGCGCTCTAGCAATGAATTAGGTGCTGACGGTCTATATAACTTCTTATCGGCTGTAAAAGTCGCTAGCAGTAATGAAGCTGCTGAAAAAGGTGTGTTAGTCGTATTAAACGACGAAATTCATTGCGCTACAAATGTAACGAAAACACATACAAGTAATGTAGCAACATTCCAAAGTCCACAATACGGACCAATTGGTATGGTAACAAAACGTGGTGTTGTATTCCACCATGCTTTAGTACATCACGAAACATATTCAGTAAATAAGATTTCTAAAAATGTAGTCGTTCTAAAAGCGTACGCTGGTATGGACGATACATTGTTAGCAGCAATTGAAAATCTTCCAGTAGACGGGATTGTTATCGAAGCACTTGGACAAGGTAATTTACCTCCACGAACACTTCCTAGTCTAGAACGATTAATAAACAAAGGTATTCCTGTCGTATTAGTTTCTCGTTGTTTCAACGGCATTGTTCAAGATGTATATTCATATGAGGGTGGCGGCAAACAATTAAAAGATATGGGGATTGTATTCACATACGGTTTAAATGCTCAAAAAGCACGCATTAAATTATTAGTTGCATTAGAAAATACAAATTCTCATGAAACAATCCAAAATATGTTTATGCACGATTAAAAAAGAAGCTGTCGAAGTTTACTTCGACAGCTTCTTTTTACATTTCTCTTGTTGCAATGGTTTGTGCAATCGCATCTCCATGAAATCGACCGTTCTCAATAAATATTTCATTTGCATTATTTCCAGCAGCAATTACACCTGCAATGAAAATATTTTCAGCGTTCGTTTCCATTGTATCCTCTGCATAAATCGGACGTCCTGTTTCTGCATCAATCCGAACACCCATCTTCGTTAAGAAACTATGATCAGGATGGTAACCCGTCATCGCAAACACAAAATCATTTTGGATTGTAAATGCCTCGCCCTCAACTGTATACGTTAACGTATGTTCAGTAATTTCTTTCACACGAGCCCCGAAATGCATGTGAATTGTGCCGTTTCGTACTAATGCCTCAAACTCCGGCAAAATCCACGGCTTTATACTCGGTGAATACTCACTTCCGCGATATAGTACCGTTACACGCGCACCAGCTTTAACAAGTTCTAACGCAGCATCTACACTCGAGTTTTTTCCACCTATAACTACTACATCTCGATCAAAATAAGGATGTCCCTCTTTAAAATAGTGAGCTACTTTTTCTAATTCCTCACCTGGAACATTCATATAATTTGGATTATCATAATATCCAGTTGCTACAACAACATATTTCGCTATATATATTTCTTTACTTCCATCACGTTTTGTTGTTTCAACATGAAAAACTTTTCCATCTTTTTGAACGTTCTCCACTCGTTCAAAAGCATTTACACGTACAGATTTACGCTTTACTACTTCACGATAATACGCAAGCGCTTGATTTCGAACAGGCTTACGATTTTCTGTAATAAAAGCTACATCACCAATTTCTAATTTTTCACTAGAAGAGAAAAATGTTTGATGAGTTGGATAATTATAAATCGCATTTACAATGTTTCCTTTTTCAATTACTAACGGATTTATCCCTACCTTTTGCAACGAAATTGCCGCTGCTAATCCGCACGGACCGCCTCCAATTATGATAGCTATTTCTTTCTGCATACCTGGTTCACTCCTAGTCTTTTACCAATACACTATTTATAAAAACAAGAAAAAACCTACTTACAGCAGTAGGCACCTATCTTTATTGTATTCATTTTTCATATATTTGTCATCTAAACGAAACGTACATCCGATAGACATCTGCTAAAAACTGCTGAAATTTAATACCTTGTTTCCCTAATACGTTTTCAGGATCAATCTTTCTAGCTGGGTCAAGTGTTTTATGTGATACGATAGCTTTTTTCGGATTCAAGCCGAAGTTTTGACATAAATACGCATGATACCACGTAAAACGGGTATATGCTTCCCAAAAGTTAACATCGCCGCCATAACAAAGTTCAACTCCAATGGCAGCCTTATTGGCATCATAACCATATAAGTCATTATCTGTTGGCACACCATATCGAACATGGTAGGCAACTTCATTTATGGGGATAATTTCTAATATTGTTTTATCATCTATAAATGTATGTGCCGAAGCTTTCGGTTGTATTTCATTAAAATAATCCCGATTCCCGATCGCATTGCTACCAGGGTTCCCCGTATCATGACTTACAATAAACCTTACTTTAGAAAGAGGAATTCCCGGTCGCGAACTTCCATACCCAATATAGTTACGCTCTATAGGAAACATTGCCATTACTACCAACTCCCACTTCAGAAGATTACTTTACTTCTTTATATATGTATTCGGTAGCAATGTCCTTATCGCATATTTCTTACGCAAAGAGAAAATCGAAAATATTTGATGTGAATACCATAAATAACAAAATACTTACAGCAACTCCATAAAAACCGTAAAACCAAATACAATCTTCTTTCGTATCTAAACCGAAAAATTTATTTACTGATTGTAATAATGTGCCGCGCTTACTTTGTTTGTTTCTTAATACTTCCACTCGTTCTACAACATCCGCTGGCATCATAAATCTTTGGTCTACTGTCATTTTCATCATTTATCTCTCCTTAAAATCATTTCCGTTTTGTTTATCTAAGGAAAGTATAGCACGTTTGTTCGTGCAGAACAAGCGTTCTTTTCTTTTTTATTTTTATTTTTTATTTTTTATTTTTTATTTTTTATTTTTCAGCAAACCAAGTAAGAATCGAGATTACAAAGGCGATAATCGGCCCTAATACAACCGCACCAAATATTAAAAACAGCAGTCCTTCCCCCGAACACTCGAACGATACTTGTTTTTTCGACTTTCGTCGTTCTCTCGAGTTCTCCCTCTAACCTCTTAACCTTTTCTTCTAATTGTTCTACTCGTCGTTCCATCATTTCATTTTCCATATACAACACCTCACTTTAATACTTCAACAAAAAAAACGTGATTCCCTTGAAAGGAATCACGTTTTCTCACGTTATAATATTATACCCAACCTCTGAAACGACTTGCTTCAGCCATTTTGCGAACACCGACCATGTACGCTGCTAAGCGCATGTTCACTTTACGAACTTGTGCTGTTTCGTAAATAGAATCAAATGATTTTACCATTACTTTTTCTAAACGTTGTTCTACTTCTTCTTCAGTCCAGTAGTAACCTTGGTTGTTTTGTACCCACTCAAAGTAAGATACCGTTACACCACCAGCACTCGCTAATACGTCTGGAACAAGTAAAATACCGCGATCAGTTAAAATTTTAGTTGCTTCTAATGTTGTCGGGCCATTTGCAGCTTCAACAACGATTTTCGCTTTAATATTATTAGCATTTTCTTCTGTAATTTGGTTCTCAATTGCAGCTGGAACTAAAATGTCGCAATCAATTTCTAACAATTCTTTGTTTGAAATTGTATTATTAAATAATTTCGTTACTGTACCGAAGCTATCACGACGGTCTAATAAATAATCAATATCTAATCCGTTTGGATCATGCAATGCACCGTAAGCATCTGAGATTGCAATAACTTTCGCACCTGCATCATGCATAAATTTAGCTAAGAAGCTACCAGCATTACCGAATCCTTGAACAACAACGCGTGCACCTTTAATATCAATGTCGCGTTTTTTTGCAGCTTCACGAATACAAATTGTTACACCTTTCGCCGTTGCTGTTTCACGTCCATGTGATCCACCTAATACAAGTGGTTTACCTGTAATAAATCCTGGTGAGTTAAATTCATCAATACGGCTATACTCATCCATCATCCACGCCATAATTTGAGAGTTTGTGAATACATCTGGAGCTGGAATATCTTTCGTCGGTCCTACGATTTGGCTAATTGCTCGTACATAACCGCGGCTTAATCTTTCTAACTCACGGAATGACATTTCACGTGGGTCACAGATAATTCCACCTTTACCTCCACCATATGGTAAATCAACGATACCACACTTTAAACTCATCCAGATTGAAAGTGCTTTCACTTCATTTTCTGTTACATTTGGATGGAAGCGAATTCCACCTTTCGTTGGACCAACAGCATCATTATGTTGTGCACGATATCCTGTAAATATTTTAACAGTCCCGTCATCCATACGAACTGGTATTTTCACTGTCATCATACGAACTGGTTCTTTTAATAATTCATATACTTCGTTTGGATAACCCAATTTTTCTAACGCTTCACTGATAACAATTTGTGTCGAATTCAATAGTTCAAAATGTTGTTCCCTTTGTTGTTGTGTTTTTGTTTGAGTTCCCTTTTCGGCTACCATAGTAAGTAAACCCCCTGTAATTTCACTTGTTTAGTAAACCTTCATTGCCTAGTATACACCGTTAAATTTGGAATGCAATAGAAAACGCTAACAAATATATACAAACTATTTTATATTGCAAGCGTTTTCACTATCATTATAGTCCTTTTATCGCTTTTAGAAAAGTAAAATACTTAAATATTTAAATATTTTTTATTTTACTTATACACAGCCCTTTGAACTGATACATTTAAACAAAATAAAAAACAAAACCTTAGCTTTGTTTTATTAGCTAAGGTTTTGTTTTTTCACAAAGTAATTGTGTATTTGTTCAATTGCTTGAGAATCCATTAATTCTTTACCATACTCCATTAGGCGATAAATAGTTGCTGTAGACGGATTACCATATTCCGCTAAAATAGCTATAAAATCCGCCTTCAGTAATTGAATTTGCTCTTCTTCTTCCATCCAAAGATAGAAACGCCCATCCCACGTATATAATTTTCCGCCAGTTACATCAAGGTTATATAAACGATTCGACAGGTTAATTACGTCATCTAGTGTAGCAAACTCATACAGTATATGTTCGCTTTCATCTAGAGTCACTTGCATTTCAATAAACTCGTCACGGAACTCATCATCTGTATCGACTTCTTGATGTTCTTTCGTTACAATTACGACCATTCCTTGCGCTTGTAGAGAAAATACTTCAACTGCAATCGGGCCATCCGCTTCAAATCCTAATTCCTTATTTGCTTCTTGCATCATATCACGAAATAATTGCTGTACTTTCGGTGCATTTCTCCACAAATCTTCTTTCGTTAATCCTCGTTCAGATAAATCATCAAATGTTAAGAAAATTTTTATTTTATTGTAATTTAATCGTTCCAGCCTCATCTCATACCCTCCCTACGTAACCAATGAATATAATTTTTATTATATGAAATAGAAAATAGATGGTTCTTTTCGAACAACTATTCTAACATTTTTAACCAATCATCCCATTCTTCTTTCGTATCACCAATTAGGTTTTTTTGAATGTTCAACTGATCTCGAGCACTTATTTCTCCTATAAACCAAACAGAAAAGTTCTCATTTTTTTCTTGTAACAAATTCACATTGTTCATCGCGTTCTTAAGTTCTCGTCCATCATCAAGAGAGACTACTACATATGTAGGTTGTATTTGCTCAACAGCTAACAAAATACGTTCTTCCGCTAAGCTCGACCTAATATATATCACCTCATATCCTTTTAATCGTAAATACGTTGAGAAAACAAACCCTCTCAACATATTATTTTCTAACACGACTACTTTGTGTATAGAAGAAAATGATGATGCATTATGATACACCATCCCAAGACGAGTTTGTAAAAATGATACGACATATTGGAATTGCACCATTGTAACTTCATTGTTATTTTTTAACGTTAACAATTTATTTGACACTCGAAGAACAATACTTGCTATAACTTTTTCTGTTGCATAAATACTAAAAGCCTCGTTTAACAATGCAGAAGTTGTAATTTCATCAAATTTTAACAAAGCTTGTAGCAAATCGTCCACTAAAACAACTTCTCTATCGTAATGTAGTTCTTTTTGAACATCACTCTGCAAACGATTCCCTTCTAATAATTGAACTGCTTGTCCAATCATCATGCCGGAAGAAACCTTGTCCATTAACCATTTCAAAATTTGAATATGCTCTTCTGTATATAATCGATGTCCCGCATGATTCCGCTTTGGGGCAATCATTTGATATCGTCTTTCCCATGCCCGAAGCGTACTCGGCTGAATTCCAATTATTTTCGAAACAGCTTTTATGTTATATTTTCCGTTTAGAGTTGGCATCATTTCCCTCCCTGTAACGTAATAATATGCGTTTGAGCAGGTGCTCGGAAACGAAGTGGAATCAACGTTGTTCCATAGCCATTACTAACAAAAAGAGTCGCATTCGCATGCTTATATACGCCACCTTTTAAATGTTTTTTAGATGGGAATAATCGAATTTGTCCTCCATGTGTATGTCCACTTAACACAAGTGAAATTTGTTCTTTTCCAGACATTTTATTTATTATATCAGGGTTGTGGCTAATTAATATGCGAAACCCCTCTTCTTTACAATCAGCCAACGCTAAATCTAAACGATCACGTTTCAATCCAACATCATCTACACCAAGTAAACAAATTTTCTCTCCTAATTCAGACTCAAATACAACTCTTGTATTATCTAAAACTTTCACATGATTTTCTAATAACAACGCATCTAATTCATGGTATTCAATCTCATAATCATTATTTCCCCATACAAAGTATACAGGAGCTATCGCTCTTAACTTTTGTATATTTGCAGAGATTTGCGATAAAGGGACACCTTTTTCCGCTAAATCACCACCTATAATTACAAGATCTACTTTTCCTTTTACTTGTTCAATTAACGAATTTGAAATGAGCCTTCTATGAATATCAGATATAAAAAATACATTTACCTTTTGAAAACCTTCCGGAAACTCTTCAAATACTAAAGTATGTTCCAACACAGTATCACGCATTGCTTCTCTATACATGACAAGAAGAAATATAATACCAATACATATGAGAGTACTTAATAAGATAATCCATATCATATATTTTTACTCCCCTCCTCATAAAGATAATCCTCAGTTTTTATAGTAAGTGTTTTACTAACTCTCTTGTTTTGTGGACTTACCTTTTATCGGAATTTTTAATTCTTGCCCTACATTCACTTCATCTTCTTGTAAATCATTATACTTTTTAATTACTTCGATCCCAGTTTCATCTGAAAAATATTGCTTCGCTATACTTTCTAAAGTTTCTCCCTCTTTTACCGTATGCGTTACGACTTTCTCAGACGATGCTTCAGACTCAGATTTAGCTGAATCAAAGAAAATAACCTCAAATGCACTTTTCCCAGCGTTATTCCCATCACTTTTCACCTGAATATATTTATCTGTATACCATAAAATACTAATTGGTAGTAATATGAATAGAAATGTTAAAACTCGGACGAAAATATGGTTCATTTTAAACTTTTGTTTTTTCTCTTTATTTCTATGAATTTCACTACGCGGCGGTAAACCTTCTTTTTCTTCCACTCGCTCAACTTCTAATTCCTCTTCAAAATCAGGAATTCGTTTCCTCATGTTGTTCACCACCACCTTCCATTTATTTTCTTAATTGGAGTCCCATTATAAAATCTACAAGAAAGTGTGCAAAGATTGTTATAAACAAATTCCCTGTCCATTCAAATACATAACCAAAGACAAAACTAATGAAACAGACGAAACAAAACAAAAATGGCTTTTTTATATATCGAATATGTAATACTGCAAATACGAAACTCGCTATTACAATTCCAAAGTGCGTCTGTACTACACCTCTAAATAAAAATTCTTCTGCAAAGCCGATAATGAATGTAATAACGAGTAAATGCATAACTGACATTCCTTGAAACATCCTATCGTTAATACCCCCATCATCAAACCAAGACTCTGGAAATACTCGCATTGCAACATAATCTAATAAGACAATACCAATCGCTAACAAGCCACCTATTATAAGTATAGACATCGGTTCCCATTTCCACAGACTATACACCGATTTTATATCTCGGAATAATATATATGCTAGTAAACAACCGATACCAATAATAATGAACTGTGTGATATACAGATTTAGCCGTATTTCTTTCGGACTCATATCTTCAATATTATGCCTTTGAATGTTCATCATTCCCCCATCTTTTCTAGACCGAAAAGCTTTTGTAACTCTGTTTCCCAATTATAGTCGAAATCCGATTGTTGCGCTTGTCTTTTTTTATAATCTGTTTTTGTAATATGACAATAGTCACAGCAATTTTTCAACTCGTCCTCTTTTCTATAACCGAACTGTTGCAACAAATATTCACGTCTACATCCTTTCACTTGTATCCAGGATTTCATGTTTTCTAGCTCACTATATTTATTACGTAGCCTTATTTCCACTTCAACTATTAATCTGTTCATAATTTCATCTGACAAGCTCTCTAACATTAATTTTCGCTGTTGTATAATTCCAAGCCTCTCTAAATGATAGCGGATGAAACGCCAATATTGTTCATTAAATCTTGCTGCATTATAACAAATTTCTTCTACCTCTTCTATTGGTAATTCTTTCGTTTGAAACATTCTTTCTTGTAGTAAAGAGAATAAAAATTGTATTTGTGACTGACTTGGCAATTCATCTTCAATGATTGAAATTGGTAAATCGTGGTCTAATGGACTACATAGTAAGATAGCTATACTCGGTTCACCATCTCTTCCAGCTCTTCCGATTTCTTGTAAATAAGAAGCTATATTAGTTGGGTAATGGAAATGAATAATATATCTCGTGTTCGACTTATTAACTCCCATACCAAAAGCACTTGTACATATTACAAGCTGCAACTGGTCATTCATAAATTGCTGTTGAATTAACATACGCTCTTCATGTTCCATACCACCATGATAGAAAGCAACACCAGTAACGCCTTTTCCTCTTAAATATTCCGTTAAACGTTCTGTCCACGCTCTGCTTGAACAATATACAATCCCTGGCCCTTGCAAATACATAACCTGGTCCAAAAGCGCTTCTTTCTTCTCTTCTATCGTCTCCACAAATTGTACTTCCATCGCAATGTTTGGACGATCAATAGAGTATACATGCTGCGTCACATTCTTCAAATCTAGACTTTCTGCTATATCCTGGAGTACATCTTTCGTCGCTGTAGCCGTTAATGCTAGCACCGTAGGAGACCCGATATTCTCAATGACTACATTTAGTTTTTTATAATCTGGCCTAAAATCATAACCCCATTGCGAAATACAATGAGCCTCATCGACAACAAATAATGAAATATAAACTTTCTTCAATTCTCTTATTAACAATTCCGACTGTAACATCTCTGGCGAAACAAAAATAAATTTATATGAAGCTAATTTTTTCATCGCTTCTCTTTTTTCATGTAATGTCCGAAAACTATTAAATGCTATCACTCGGTTTTTCACAACATATTTTAATTGTGTAACTTGATCTTCCATCAAAGATAATAATGGCGATACTACAAGTACTGTTCCTTCTTGCATTAACCCTGGAAGTTGATAACACATAGACTTCCCTCTTCCGGTCGGAAGCATTGCTATAACATCTTTTCCTTCTAATAAATCTGTAATTACTCCTTTTTGACCTGGACGAAATTCAGAATATCCAAACCACCTATATAAATATTCCTCAAGTTTCATTTATACCCTCCATCCGCGCCAATACAAGACGAACTTCAAAATAAGAGATATCCTCTCCAACCGCTTGTTTCAACTCACGCAACTTACGTGTTTGTAATGTATCAATTACTCTTGTTACTTTATCTATTTTGTCTTTTTCCATAAACATCTCGATAGAAAAGTCTCTCTCTCGCAAAGCAATTTCAACAAAATGATCTTCTATCGTTGCAACCTTTAAATTTCTAATTGTAGCTATTTCTTCTAAAGAGCGCCCTTGCCTCCAAAAATTATATGTTTTTTTCGTTGATAAACTAAATAATTCAGCTCTCTCATTTGGATAAGAAATAATCTCAGCTAATAATGGAAATTCATTTTCTTTATCTCGAACTTCTTGTATAAGGAAATGAATTGTACCCCAAAATAAAAAGTACACCCTGAATGTATCTTGTTTCGTAATTTCCGCTAACTGCTGTAATGTACAACCGATACGTTCATATCCTGTTAATCTATATGTTACAATCGTCGCTTCTACCACATCACATTTCCCTAAAAGATTATGTATTTCTTCCCATAATCTTTTCGCTAATTGGCTTCGCCTATACGGCATACCTGTTAAAAAGCGTTTCACCCACACCATTATTTCTGTATCTTGTTGAATAGGAATAAACTTCGTATTATTCTGTTGTAAATTAGATATAGTTTGAATAATTAAAGATAATCTTTTCCAAAACGTTTCACCTAATTCACCATAGTGCAAACCATGTAAATGCACTGGAAAAGCATACACTTCCTCCCATGTATGTAACTGCCTTTTACCTTTAGGTGTTAACCAATATGTATTTTCATGTATCTCTTGAATCAAATCTGCTTGCAATAACTTTGCAACTTCACGGTCATACTCAGCTCTATTTAACGATTTATATATTCCAAACAAAAAAGAAATTCGAAACATATTTCCATCTTGTAACGTTTGCGAAGAACGTTTTCCCTTTAATAAATAATAAATAGAAGAAACGGTCCTTTCACCATTCAATTGTTTTAAACAATACAATAAAGTATATTGTAGTTGCATTACCGCTTCCACCCTTCAATCTAACTTAATTGCTTTTTGATACAATACCATCTACCCTTATTCATAAAACTTATCATATTGGTACTATATACTTGTATATATTCTATTGTACCAAACGAAATAACATTTACGTATTTTGAAATTCTTATGACATAATGCAAAAATTAGTTGACACTCTAATTGATAAGCATTATCATTATAATTTTATGTTGAAAAGTTTTAAAAACCGTTTTACAATAAGGTTATAATTTTTATGGCGAGCTTTTCACATACATATTATCAGGAGGGAAAAAAGATGGCAAAATATACAATCGTTGATAAAGATACTTGTATCGCATGTGGTGCTTGTGGCGCTGCGGCACCAGACATTTATGACTATGATGATGAAGGTATTGCATTCGTAACATTAGATGATAACCAAGGTATCGTTGAAATTCCAGATGTATTACTTGAAGATATGATGGACGCATTCGAAGGTTGTCCAACTGACTCAATCAAAGTTGCTGACGAATCATTCGACGGCGATGCTTTAAAATTCGAATAGTCTTTTATTAACTTCAAAAAATACCCCTCAAATGAATGAGGGGTATTTTTTGTTTTCTATTTTCATTCTCCTTAATAAAAAAACCATTAGTAGTTCCATACTACTAATGGTTTTATTTTACATTTTATGCATTTTTCATTTTTGCAAACACCCATACTTTCAGGCGTGAGAATAACGCTACAAATACAATTGTCACAACAATTCCTTTAATCAAATTAAATGGTAAAATCGCTGTTACAACCGTTGTTCTTATAGCCTCGCTAGACATAGCTGGTGAATTTAAAAACCAAGTGTAAGCTGGGAATATGATGATGTAATTTAATACACTCATGATGAGTGCCATTGTAATTGTCCCTAGCATTAATCCTGTCGTTAAACTTTTAACAGTACGATACTTTCTAAATAAGAAAGCTGCTGGTCCAATAAATAAACATCCTGCAATAAAGTTGGCAATTTCTCCAACTGGTACTCCCGTTAAACTCCCTTGAATCCCGTAATGTAAAATGTTCTTTATCGCCTCTACAATTATCCCTGCAACTGGCCCAAAAATAATCGCAGCAATTAGAGCTGGTACATCACTAAAATCAATTTTTAAAAATAGCGGAAGCCCTGGGAATGGGAAATCCAACATCATCAGTAAATATGCAATACTACTTAGCATCGCTACACTCACCATCTGCACTACACTGTTTTTTTGTTTCATCTTTCTCTCTCCTTTTCCATCGATCATCTCATGGAAAGTGGAAAGGTTCTGCTATGCCTACTTTTTCATAGAACGAAAAAACCCTTTGTGTTTTACACAAAGGGAGAATTTAAGGCACATCAAACAGACGTTCAAATCCATATCTTTTTTGAACGCTTGAACCTCCATCTTCTCCCATCCAGACTATACTGTCGGCTTTGGAATCACACCAAATCCTGCCTTAACGGCTCGCGGGCTTAGAACAAAATCACATATAGTTCATCACCGCCGGTCGGGATTTTCACCCTGCCCCGAAGATAGACCGATATTCTATTTTCCATTTCATTATACAACAACATGATCGTATTGTGAACAAAAAAATCGTAACTTATTAAAAATAAGTTATTGATTTTATATAACCAATCTATTCATTATATTTTACAATACACTCCAGATTTTTTAGTATTGGGCATTTCTCCTATGAATCCCCTAGTCATATATAATTAAAAGTGATAAGATGTTGAATTGTTAAGATAAGAACATTTTCTGGATTATGGAGGAAATGTCATGAAGAAAGAAAAGAGACACTCTATTCGAGAAGCAATGAAAAAAAACTTAAGAAAAGAATACTTTTACTTAAAAAAAGAATTACTTTTCTATTGTCCAATTGATTTAGGCACATTCTCAAGCGAGACATACTATGCTGCTTTCGATGAAGATGGCATCAGTATTTATCAGTATGATAAAAAAACAGAAAGTAAATTAAAATTATGTGAGCGTCATCCGTGGAAGAGTTGGAATAAAGTGAAGGTAGATCATTATTTAACAACTTCTCAATTTATTTTCCAAGGGGAGCGAAACTGGATATTATCCCTTTTCCAAAAAGGAAAAGAAGCTCAAAAAATAATCGAAGAGCATACATCTTTACAAACTGAAGTTGTTTCTCGCTCTTTCTTAAAAAAACTTCCAGGTTTTCGTTCTAATGCACCATTGAATAAATACATCGGCAGCATTTGCTACACTGCACTTATTGCATTTTTATTAAAGTGGATGATTCCATTTCAAGCACCACAAATCGCCTTGTACTCCATTTCAATTGGTTGTATGCTTCTTGGTTTACTTTGTTTGACAATCGGTTTAATTGAACCGACCATTGTACTGTTTCGAACAAACGAAAAAACAAGAACGAAAGTATTTTACTTATATAGCTACTTAGCTATTTCTGGATTTATATGTGTCTTTATTTTTTGGTAAAAAAAGAGCTAGTTGTGAACTAGCTCTTTTTTACTTTACATATAATTGTTGATTCGGATAAATGAGCTCTTGCTGCAGCCCATTTTTTTCTTTAATTTCTTTAACTGACATACTAAATTTCCGTGCAATGCTAACTAAAGTGTCCCCTTTTTGAACGACATATAACGATGAGGAAACAACTTCGTTTCTTTGTTCATGTAAAACAAGCAATGGATTCATCGCATTTTTTTTCGCCATCGTCCATCTCCCTTGATGAACTTCTAAATGTAAGTGTGCACCCCGAGATTCTCCTGTATTTCCTACTTCTCCAATTATTTCTCCTTTTGAAATATAATCCCCTTGGACTACATATCTCTTATTTAGATGTGCATATACAGCCTCATATTCTCCATGTTTAATAAATACAACATTTCCGTAACTACTTGAATAATAAGACTTTGTTACCTTACCTTCTTGAATAGCTGCCACAGGCGTGCCGATCGGTGCCGCTATATCTATACCGTAGTGTTTTCCGTGCCTTGTCCCAAAATAATCACTTATCTGTCCTTCAACAGGCCATGTCCATCGATTTCCCTCTGCGTACACATGTAATTGAGATAAAAATAATACTGTCAATAACATGACGCCACATTTTAACACTTTCATATACATCCTCCGTTTTCTAATTACCACTATACCCTCTCTATTTTGGTATATTACAGAAAAAAGTATACAAAAAAAGAAAGTGAATCACTCCACTTCCTTCTCATTTTTATCACGAAAAACGATTGCACTGCGGTTATACTCCACATCTTTTACTTGTAATCGAGCGTTTATTACTCTAGCTACCGCAAACAAATAATCAGATAATCTATTTACATACTTTAAAACAACTTCATTTATTTTCCCTTCTTTTTGTAAAGACACTATACATCGCTCCGCCCGCCTTACAACCGTACGTGCAATATGAATAGCAGCTGCCGGCTCGCTTCCACCTGGTAAAATAAAGCGCTCTAAAGGCGGTGCTTCTTCTATATACAAATCAATCCTTTTTTCTAGGCTTTCGACCATTTCAATCGTTACTTTATAAGGAATTTTTCCTGCTACTATCGCCAAGTCTCCTCCGCAATCAAATAGTTCATGTTGAATATTTTCAAGTTCATTGTAAATATCTCCGAAAGACCCGCCTTGTAGCTTCGTCATTGCATATCCAATATGAGAATTCGCCTCATCTATCGTGCCATATGCTTCAACTCGAATATCATCTTTAGCCACTCTGCCACCTATTACACTTGTTTCCCCTTTATCTCCTGTTTTCGTATATAATTTCATCGCTTTACGACACTCCTCTTATTATTCTTCATTCGACTAAGTATAGAAAAAAAGTTCTACTATTATTTATTTAATTGATTTTACAAAAAAATAAAAAACAGTAGAACTTTATTCATTATCAACTTTAAAAACGTATATCTAAATTATACGATTCGGTAAATATACAGAGAATGTAGTTCCTTCTCCAACAACACTTGAAACAGCAATTTTCCCCTCATGACCTTGCACAATATTTTTTGCAATCGCAAGTCCGAGTCCTGTCCCACCTTTTTTTCCACGTGTTCTTGCTTTATCAGCTTTATAGAAACGATCAAATAAAAATGGAATATCTTCTTCTGGAATACCAGCACCCGAATCTTGTACTTCAAAAATAAGTCCATTATTTTTCGTATCAATTACAAGCGTTACATGTCCGCCTGCATTCGTATGACGAATTGCGTTATCAATTAAATTCGTCAATACTTGTTCCATACGATCTGCATCAAACGAGTATTGCTCAATTGGATTTTGGAAATCAACCGTTAATTCGACTCCCTTATCCTTTGCAATCCCTTGGAATTTACGACCTATTTTTTCAACGAAAGGATGAATATCTACTTCACCGATATGTAACTCTACATTACCACTTTCCATACGTGCTAAATCTAATAATTCATTTACAAGTTTACCTAAACGCACGGATTCATCATAAATGATTTGAACAAATTCATTAATTTCTTCTTTCGTTTGTACAATATCATCTAATATTGCTTCACTATACCCTTGAAGCATTACCATCGGTGTACGAAGTTCATGTGATACGTTCGCAATAAAGTCCTGACGCATCTTCTCTAGACGGCGTTCTTCCGTCATATCACGCAATACAGCTACCGCCCCACGAATTTTCGTTTGGTTGTAAAGCGGCGTCATAAGTACTACATAGTTGCCTTTTTGTAAATTAATTTCAACCACCTGTTGTTGTTCGCTTTCTACAACGAGATGGAATAGTTCAACAAGTTCAGAAGGTAGTTTTTTACTGAGCTCTATTTCTTTTTCTTCTTGCCAAACTTGCAGAAAATGTTCAGCTGGCGGATTGATTACAACAACTTCACCTTCCTGATTTAACGTAATAACCCCATCTGCCATACTACTTAAAATACTAGCTAACTGTTCTTTCTCTTGCTGCAAGGCATTCATATTAAACTTCAACTGTTTTCCCATTTGATTTAAAGCCGTTGCAAGCTCACCAATCTCGTCCTGAGATACCATAGGAGCTTTCGCATCAAACTTCCCACGCGCCACCTCAAAAGCAACCTCACGCATTTTACGGAGTGGTGCTGTAATTCGAGTAGATAAGAAGAATGCAAAGAAAGTTGTTAATATAATTGCAATCCCTGCTGATAAGAATATAAAATCAGTCGTTCTCTCCATACCTTGTATCGGTACTTGTAAAGATTCGTATACGAACACCGCGCTTTGATTTTTTGACTGTACTGGTTTTCCGACAATCATAATATCATTTTCAGTGTTTTTATTCTTCCTACTATTAGAGGCTTTTCTAATGTTATTTTTAATTTCTTTTTTGTCTGTAAAAACAGCCGCTAATTCTTTATCTTCTTTCAAATTATCTATTGTAAGAGTGACTAACCCTTCTTGTTTCGGCGAAGAAGATATTTCTTTACCATCTTCCACAATAATGATCCTTGAAAGTGGATCAGAGAATTTGTACGCGATATTCTCAATCGTTTTTACATCGGCACCTTCTTCAATTAACTCCGAAACACTTGTTGCAACCTTTTGAAGCCTAGCTTCACTCATATCAACATAATATGTTCTAAAAAACTGTGAAAGTAAAATCGCAACAAATCCGAGCACAAACGAAACAAGAAGTAATATGGTCATCCATAACTTCCCTACTACACTTCTCCAAAGCATCAGTCGTTCACAACCTCAAATTTGTAACCTACGCCCCAAACGGTAACAATCATCTTCGCAGCATCTGGTGATTTTTTGCTTAACTTCTCACGTAAACGCTTTACATGCGTATCAACTGTACGTAAATCTCCGAAGAATTCATATTGCCATACTTCTTTTAATAATTGCTCACGATCAAATACTTTATCAGGCGCTTTCGCTAAGAATAATAGTAATTCGTACTCTTTCGGTGTTAAGTTCACCTCATTACCATCTGCTGTAACACGGTGTGCATCATTATCAATTGTTAAATGCGGGAACACCGTAACATCTTTTGTCGTTGTATCTTGTGTAAAGAATGTTGTTGGTACAGAACGGCGTAAGACCGCTTTCACACGAAGCACTACTTCACGTGGGCTAAATGGTTTCACGATATAATCATCCGTTCCTACCTCAAACCCTTGTACGCGGTTTACTTCTTCACCCTTTGCTGTCAACATAATAATTGGCGTCGCTTTCTTCTCACGAACCCCTTTACATACTTCAATACCATCTTTACCAGGCATCATAAGATCTAATAAGATTAAATCATAATCATTTTGTAACGCCATTTCTAAAGCTGTATCACCATTATCCGCTTCTTCAATTGTGTATTGTTCTCTTTCTAAATACATTTTCAATAAACGACGAATACGATCCTCATCGTCTACAATTAAAATTCTTGATTCATTTTCCATTTTTACCCGTTGCGTAATTTTACCACAACGGTTCACACCTACCCTTCTACACTATTATGTTGCGCTATTCTCGTTTATTTAAGCAATCTTCTAAATGTTTCACTTTCTATATTATGCTTCACAAGAATAATAAAGTTTGTTCAATTTTTTTCCAAAACTATGTATTTTTTTTGAACGGTATATAATGTCCTCGACATCATTTTACAAAATCAACCGCTACTTTGTCATGTTTTTCTCAAAAAAGAAGAAAAGTTGACAAAAATAAAATAGGAAAGTGACATTCACTCTCCTATTTTATTTCTCTATGCGTATGAATGTAAACCCGCGATAATTAAGTTTACTACAATAAAGTTAAACATAATGATTGCAAAACCAATTACCGCTAACCAGGCTGACTTCTCTCCGTGCCACCCTTTTGATAAGCGTAAATGTAATACCGCCGCATAAAAGAGCCAAGTAATAAGCGCCCAAACTTCTTTTGGATCCCAGCCCCAAAAACGTGTCCACGCTATTTGAGCCCAAATCATCGCAAAAATTAATGCACCTAATGTGAAAACAGGGAATCCAATTGCAATAGATCGATATCCAATTTCATCTAGTAAATCACTATTTGTATTTTTTACTAACGGCTGCAGCGCCGCTGATACTCGTTTCCGTAAAACAAGTCTTAATACAAGATAAAGTAACGTCCCAACTAACACTGACCAAATTACAGTATTTAATTTTTTCGCATTTACAATCGCTGGGACTTCAGCTTTTGGTTCTAATTTATTTTCTGTCAATAACTTTCCTTCATGCGGCCCCACTAAAGCCGGAAGATTGTACTTCATTTCTACTTGTTGTTCATTTTTATCAATCCATTGAAACTTCGCTTCATATTTCATACTAGAAAATACCGTTGTCACTCCAATAAATCCAACTGTACAAACAAGTGTGAACACGACAGTCTCTAACCAAAATGTACGTTTGCTTCTCGTTGATTGATCTACATTTTTTAATAAGTACATAACGCCCGTAATAAAGCTAATTGCTAATATCGCTTGTCCTGCAGCCGCAGTCGTCACGTGAATATGTAACCAATTACTTTTTAAAGATGGAATAAGCGGAGATATTTCCCTCGGAAACATACTCGCATAGGCAATTAATAAAAGCGCAACTGGTAATGCAAAGAGTCCGATTATACTTACGCGGTACATAAAATACATGACAATAAATGCTCCGACAAGCATCATGCCGAAAAACGTACCGAACTCAAAAAAGTTACTAACTGGTGCATGTCCTGACGCAATCCATCTTGTAACAAAATATACTGTTTGTGCAATAAATCCTAAAATTGTAATCGTTATTCCTATATTTGCCCATTTATGACCTTTTTCTTTAATTGCTCCCCCGAAAAATAGAGTGGCAATTAAATATAAAATAAATGCGGTAAAGAGGAAGTTACTACTTATTTGCACCATATCGTTTCCCCACCTTAACTAATTTTTTTATCGACTACTTTATCGCTTGGCTGCGGAATTGCTGTACCTTCTAGTACTCTTTCAATATCTTTCTTTAAACCGAACCAATTTTTATTCGTATGTCCTGCAATCCACCATTCATCATTAACGCGTTGTATCCAAATACGGCGATGATTCCAATACATTCCTTGAATGACACCAACCATAAATATAAATCCTCCAATTCCGAGAATCCAAAGCGTTAAATCTTTCCTTACAGTAAGTGCCGTTGCATTTTGCATTTCCACACCTGCAAACGACATTTTATATTTGTTATTCCCATCTGGTTCTATATTTTGCTGAATACCAACAAAACTCACTTCACCATCCGGTGTTTCAGGTGTAAACATTTTAAACACAAATGCAGGGTTGTTCGGTAATTTTGTTTTTGTATTTGGTCTTCCCCTCTCATCAAAATAAAAATCAGGGAAATAGCTTAATAGTTCTAAAGAATAGCCATTTCCTAAATCATATTTTTCAGTAGGATTCGTTAAATCAACTTTGATTGGTCCCCACTTTTGATTATTTTCTTTGTTTTGTAAGTTAAAGGACATACTTTTAAATTCATTCTCTTTATAATCCAATTGATAAACAGCGAACTGATCGAATTTCATTGGCTCATTCACTCGAATTTCTGCTTCTTTTACTTTTTCTAATTTCGGTTTTTCTCCTGCTATATTTCCGCCTACTGCTTTATATAATACAGCATTCGTTTGGAAGTTCTTCGCAATCATTTTATCACCTACACGATCAATCGCTTCATCAAAAACTTCCTTGTCCTTACCCTTATCATAAACTTCCTTTATAAACTTCTCATTTTTCAAATAGTATTGACCATCTGTCCCTGGTATTTCTTTCGTTTCACCATCACGTAACCAAAGCGCTTCATCTACGTACATACTCGGTAAAAAACGAAGCATCGCACCGAATAAAAAAATAATAAGACCAATATGATTCACATATGGACCCCAGCGTGAAAAACGTCCCTTTTCTGCTAAAACGTTTCCGTCTTCCACTTTCACATTATAGTTCGTTTTCTTTAAATTCATTTGGATTCTTTCTAAATCACCATCTTGCGGTGTACCAGTGCCGTATAATCGTTGTCTCTTTAAAAAGCTAGGGTGTCTTTTCACCCCTTGCTTCTTTAAAGCTTTATAAAGCGGAATGACACGATCTAAACTACATATCACAAGCGAAATACCAATTGAAGCAATTAAAATCATATACCACCATGAACCATATAAATTATTAAATCCTAATTGATAGTATAATTGCCCTAAAAATCCGTATTCTTGTTTATAGTATTCAGCTGGCGCAATTCCTGGAGTTATGTACATTTCTTGCGGAAAAATAGTTCCTATCGCTGATGCTCCTAACGTGATTACAATGAGCCATACGCCTACTTTTACAGAAGAGAAAAAACTCCAAATTTTATCGACTATCGTTTTTGTTTGCGTGAGAGATCTCCGAGCACTCCCCTCATAGCGCATATCCAATAGTTTTATATTTTCATTGCTTTCAAATGGTTTCCCGCAAGCTTCACAAAAAACAGTTCCTATTGGATTCACATGACCACATTCACACTTAATTTCTTTCAACACTCTCACCGCCCTGTATCTATATGTACTATTGTATATTCTAACCTCGAGTTACCGCAATACTCAGAATTTTTAAACCAGAGGCGCTATAGGTAAGCACCTCCTATGTAAAGGCTTTCTTTATTACGGAGTAATTTTCTTTAAATATCCTTCTAACTGTTCTTTCGTTTGTTCACCTATGATTTTCTCCACTACTTTTCCATCTTTATCAATCAAGAAGCTTGTCGGTAATGGTCCTACGCTATATGTCCCTATGATTTTTGTTCCTTTATCAATAGCAACTGGGAATTTCAAATCATATTGTTTCACGAAGTTCTTAACAGCAATTTCTGTTTCATCTGCATCTAAAGCAATAATTTCAACGCCTTTTTCTTTATACTTTGGATATAATTCATTCATATAAGGCATTTCTTTCTCACAAGGTTTACACCAAGTTCCCCAAAAGTTTAAAAATACACCTTTTCCCTTTAGGTCTTTTAATTCAATTTTCTTTCCTTCTAAATCTGTCACAACAAAGTTAGGTGCCTCTTTTCCGATTTGCATTTTCTCTTTATCAGCAAAGAATCCTTGATAAAGTGTAAATCCTACAGCACCGCTTAAAATGAGCAGAATAATAACACGAAATAATAAGCGATTTTTTTTCATATTGTCTCCCCTCTCTTCGACGAGTGATGAATATATGTATTTTTAATAAATCACCAGCGGAGCATTCCACTGGTGAAAGTTTCACAATATCGATTAGCGAGGCTTTGTAGAAGCCAATGCACGTAATTGTTTCACCTCATGTGGTGTCAATTCTCTTGCATCACCAGGTCGCAGGCTTCCTACTTCTAAGAAAGCATAGCGTTCACGCTTTAGTTTCACTACTTTACACTCTAACGCTTCAAACATACGACGTACTTGACGGTTACGTCCTTCATGAATTGTTAATTGTACAATCGCCATTTCTTTACGCTTGTCCCAAGAAATGATTTTCACACGCGCTGGTGCTGTTTTTCCGTCTTCTAACATAACACCGCGTTCTAACATGCGAATTTTCTCACCTGTTAGTGGACCTTTTATTTTTGCAACATACGTTTTTTCAACTTTATATCTAGGGTGCATTAATACGTTTGCGAAGTCCCCATCGTTTGTCATTAATAAGACGCCAGACGTATCATAATCTAAACGTCCGATTGGGAATAAACGTTGTGTAATTTCTGGGAAAAAGTCTGTTACAACATTTCTTCCTTTATCATCTGATACACTTGAAATTACGCCAGTTGGTTTATATAGTAAAAAATAAACAGGTTCTTCTTTTTCAAGAGGGATGTTATTTACTTCTACTTTATCTTGAGGAGTTACTTTCGTTCCTAACTCCTTCACTATTTTTCCATTCACTTTCACTTTTCCTTGCTGAATTAATTCCTCAGCCTTTCTTCTCGATGCAATACCTGCTTGCGCAATCACTTTTTGTAATCGTTCCATTTCTTTTTTTCACCTCGAATTTATCTTACCTTACATTAGAAAGACTTGGCAACCGCATACGCTTGACGGCTCTTCGCTTCATCTTACTTAAACAACATAGCGATGATAATAAACATATAAAGGTCAAATCATGTTTTTACCTTTTATTATTGTCCATCTTTTTCATATTTCTCACAATAAAAGTTCATCATTTTGTCAAAAATACCGCATAAAAAAACCACTATTAAGCAACACCTTAATAGTGGTCGTATACGTATTATAAGCGAAATAGCATAAAAAATGAATAGTATTACTTAAACATTAAAGAAACAAACACAATGGAACAAATAATTCCGATCAAATCGGCAAAAAGTCCCACCTTTAATGCATCTCCCATTTTTCTAATTCCAACAGCTCCGAAGTATACTGTTAAAATATAAAAAGTCGTATCTGTACTTCCTTGCATCGTAGAAGCTAACCTTCCAATAAACGAGTCTGGCCCATATGTGGCAATTAAATCGGTCGTTATACTTAAACCAGCAGAGCCTGAAATAGGGCGTATAAGTGCTAGCGGAACAATTTCTGCTGGGACGTGAATTAAATCTAACATCGGCTTCATTACTGATATCATTGCATCCAATGCACCTGAAGCTCGAAATATAGAAATAGATACAAGCATCCCAACCATAAACGGTAAAATGGAAATCGCAATTTGAATTCCTTCTTTTCCTCCCTCAACGAATGATTCATAAGTTGGCACTTTCTTAATCGTACCATATAACAGAATAAAACCAATTACACAAGGGATTACCCATAATGATATCGTATTTACAATGCTCATTTTTTCCGCCCCTTCCTACTCCTTCTTCGGTAAAAATAGCGGTCAATCCAAATCGCTCCGATCATAGAGAGTACTTGTGCAATGAATGTTACCCCAACAATTTCAGTAGGATTCGCTGATTCATACGTCATTCGAATAGAAATAACGGTTGTAGGAATTAAAGTAATCGCCGATGTATTTAGCGCAAGAAACGTCACCATGGAACGGCTCGCCGAATCCTTTCCTCCATTTAACTCTTTCAATTGTTCCATTGCTTTAATACCAAGAGGAGTCGCTGCATTACCTAACCCAAAAAAGTTCGCCATCATATTCGATAAAATAAAACCCATTGACGGATGATCTTTCGGTATTTCTGGAAACAGCCTTTTTACTATCGGCATAAAAAGTGCCACTAACTTTTTTAACAACCCTGCTTCCTCTGCAATTTTCATTAAACCGAGCCAAAATACTAACACACTAATAAGTCCTATACAAATTGTTACTGCGTCTTTTGCCCCGTCAAATACCGCTTTATTTATTGCTTCCATCGTTCCATTTATCATGGCATAAACAATCCCTATGACTGCCATCGCTACCCATACGAGATTAACCATCGCTCCCAACACCTATCATATGAGAAAAAATTTCTTTCACATTATTCCAATACAGTCCCGTTGTAGCTACTAACTTTCGTTTACTATAAAATAAATTCCGTTCTCCAACTTTCTCATTACCAACATAAATTTCTGTCTTCCCAACCTTTACTCCATCTTTAAGTTTTGCACTTTTATCGAGTTCGACTTTTAATACGACATGCTTTCTTTCCTGCTCCGTTAACGGCACCGCAAAACTGTTTTTCGTATATACATGATTGGCATATTTCTTTTCCGTTATTTCAGCAAGCGCCCCTTGTCCTACAACGTTTGTTTGCTTGAAACGTTCAAAACCTTTATCAAATAAATTCATGTGATCGTCCCAATCGCTAGAAGCGCTCAAAGTTACGACAATTAGATCTAGTCCATCTTTTGATGCTGTTGTAACAAGCGTCCGTCCTGCTTTCTTCGTAAAACCTGTTTTTCCTCCTGTTGCAAATTCATAATACGACGTCACGAGTTTATGTTTATTTTTCCACGGATAATCCCAAGAATCTGATTTATACGTTTTTGTCCCAAAAATCTTCTTAAAGGTTTCGTTCCCCATCGCATACTTCGTTAATAGCGCCATATCATAAGCAGACGAATAATGAGATCCATCTCCATCCAAGCCATGTGGGTTTGAAAAGTGCGTATCTTTCATTCCAATTTGTTTCGCCTTTTCATTCATTAAATATACGAACCCTTCTATACTCCCTCCTACATTTTCAGCAATTACTTGTGCTGCATCATTACCAGATCTAAGCATGAGCCCATATACTAAATCCTCTAACTTCACCTTCTGTCCAGGCTTTAAATAAATTGCTGAACCTTCTACTCTCACTGCTTCATTACTAACCGATACCATTTCTTTCATTTTGCCTGATTCAGCAGCTAACAAGGCTGTCATAATTTTTGTTATACTAGCAATTTTTTGTGGCTCATGTTCTGCTTTTCCGTATAATACACGACCTGATTGTTGCTCCATTAATACAGCATTTCGAGCACTGACATTACTGTTCATCTTTGCATATGTAGGAATTGGCATAACGCTTGCATGCATAATAAGAAGCATAATTATTACACAAATTCGTCTCATATTTCCCCCCACGTCCTTTTGGCACTTTTTGTACAAGTGTATGCTTGGCCTTTTAAAATATGAACGAAATATCCCTCCCCTTCCAATAAAGTGAAACTTTATTGGAAGGGGATTGGTTCATCCCCCACTGATTATCAGCGCTCACCAATCGGGCTTTTACGGGCAGCCCGACCCCCACCTAACTTCTTTGCTTTCGCTGAATTTTGAGGTGGGGTCTTACTGCCCGTTAAATGCGGGATAAAAAAGACGCAGAGAATCTGCGTCTAATACGGTGTCCATTCAATTTGTTTCGCACTTTCAAATCTTTTTTCTACATCAGGCCAATTGACAACATTCCACCAGTTTTTAATATATTCATCTTTGCGATTTTGGTATTGTAAATAATACGCATGTTCCCACACGTCTAGTACAAGGAGCGGTATCGTATCCCATTGTGTAAATAATTGATGAAGTGTACTCTGTAAAATTTCTAACCTTCCAGATCGTGGCACCCAAACGAGAATCGCCCATCCTGATCCTTCCACTTTAGAAGCTGCTTCTGTGAAATGTTTTTGAAAGCGTAAAAAACTCCCAAAATCTTGTTCGATTTGTTGTGAAAGAGCCCCTCTTGGACTTCCGCCACCACCTTTTTTCATGTTATTCCAAAATATCGTGTGTAAGTAATGACCTGATCCATGAAAAGCCGCTTCTCTTTCCCAATGCTTAATTAGATCAAATTGATTTGTTTTTCTCGCTTCTTCCATCATCTTTTCTGCCTTATTTAATCCCTCCACATAACTGCGATGATGTTTATCATGGTGTAACATCATAATTTCTCTAGAAATATACGGTTCTAACGCATTATACGGATAAGGTAATGGTGGAAGTGTGTGTCCTCCAATGGGAACAGCTCGTTCACTTTCCCCTCTTTCATATAGTTCGTACTCCTCTTCTCCCTGTACGAACACTTCCTGCAAATGATGCTGAATATGCTCTACATCATCACTTATTTCATACATAAACTCTGCATCTGTATCATACTCATGCTCTTTCATACGGTCTAATAACGTTTGGATTTTATAAGCAAGCATATGGACATCATACACTTCCATTGCACGGCTATCTAATACGTGAAGAACACTTTCACACCAGTTTTCTACTTCATGAAAGTAATCTGTAAATACACCTTGCTGACTCATGTTACACCTCCTTAATGCTATCCCCTTAAATATATTCAAAGGAAATCCCTTATATAACTGTACAAAAGGAAAAGAAGCTAAGTCCCCTTAGCTTCTTTTCCGCCATTAATATTTGTGTAACATCTTTGTTTGATAATCCGTCTCATAATACTCTAGTTCTTCACGCATCAATTGAAATTTACCTTCTAAACTCTTCATCACTTGCTCTATAGATGCAGGTGGCGTTTGTTGAAAAACGATGGAGTTTTTCCCTGTATAAGCAGATCGACTATTTTCATACCAATAATCACTCTTTGGTGAAAAAAACTCTGCAATTACTTGATGATAAATTTTATATAGAATTTTTTCAGCTGCTGTTTTTCGAAATGGCTGGCTATTTAACAAAACAAAACATGCATCATGTCCTTCTTCACAAAAAACGAGAAGACGTCTTATTGACGCTAATAACCCTTTATAATATTGTTCATTCCCTGCTGGTGTCTCTTCTAATAAAGAAGGCAACGTATGATAATTTACATAATTGGTTATCAAATGAATAACATCTTCTAAAAACATAGAAACTTGTTCTGTTTGATTTTCAACCATTAGATTAGACATTTTTTCCCTCTCCTTTGCCATTTCACGCTATTTCTACTCTTTTATTTTTATGTAATTCAGCCAATATTTCTTGTACTTTCACCACTGTTCCCGCATCAAAATATTGTTGGAATTCTTCTATATTATTTAAATACAAACGTTTTTGCATGCGAAGTTCATTCTCTTTCAGTAAACAACATATCGCTACAATATCCCGTAAATATATGTCTTGTTCTTCTACTTTATATACCGGATTTCCTTCAAAAGGAGTAATTTCTTGTAAAACTTCTTCAAAATACCGTACATATAAAACGGAAAAGGTTCTTTCTTTATCATTTAATATATATGTCACTTCAGATCTATTAAAAAAATCTTCTGATGTATTAGGCTTTGCTTTCTCTAACTCATATCCCGCATAACCTATTATAATCATCTACTTCCCCTCTCTTCCTTCTTCAATTCATTTTAACTTAATTTTCTGACAAACGAAATACTCTTTTAAATATAACCATCATAAAAAATAGCTTCCTTATACAGGAATTTACCTTTTTATTTTTCTTGAAGTTTGTCATAATAATATTATTGTCTCAGTTTTCTTATACAAGGAGAGTTGTATTTATGTCGTTTTCATGGAAACGTTTCTTACAAATCGGGAAAATTATCTTCCCATTTGTTGTATTAACAATTGTATTCTTTCAAGCAAAAAAAGAATTAGCAGGCATTTCTTTTTTAGAAGCAATCAATACAATTAAAAACATTCCAACCGGAGGAGTCTTTTTAGCAATTACACTTGGTGCATTTGCCGTATCAACGATGTTCTTTTATGACTATGTTATGCTTCGTTATGTAAAAGCTGATATACCCGTCCAAAAGATTTTTCGCATCTCATGGATTGCTAATACTTTAAATGGGTTCATTGGATTTGGTGGTCTCGTTGGAGCTGGTGTACGTACAATGCTTTATCGTCCATACATAAAAGAAAATGGTAAACTTATTAAAAGTATCGCCTGGATGACAACTGCTTTTATTAACGGACTAGCAATTCTTTCTTTCCTCGGTCTTATTGGAATATTAGACACAAGTTTTATTTTGCATGAAAAACCGTGGCTATGGCCTGTTCTTATCTTCTTCGCCCTTTTCGTCCCTATATACATTGGCTTTTCTAAACTGAAAAATAGAAAACCAAAGCAAACCGAAGGTCAAGAAGAAGGAGAAGAAGAGAAAAATCCAACTGTTTTATACTCATTAGTTTCATTAGTTGAGTGGGTATCTGCCGGTATTGTTATGTACGTCATACTAATATTATTTGGCATTGATATCGAATTTCAAAAGTTTTTAGGTGTGTATGTAATTGCTGCTTTAGCTGGTGTTGTTAGTCTTGTACCTGGAGGACTTGGTTCATTTGATCTCGTCTTTTTAACTGGGCTCGGACAGTATGGCATCGATACAGGCGTATTACTACCTGCTATGTTATTATATCGCCTCGTCTATTACATTTTACCTTTCTGCCTTGGCCTTATTTTTGCAGCTTTTGAAATGACAGGCGTGGCCATTAAAAAGTTTGAAGATAAACCTTTTATCGCGCCTGCATTAGAAACAACTGGTGTTATATGGACTTTGCAACGTGATTTTCTAGGGAAACTAGGTTCATGGGCCTCTGCTGCTCTAACAGTATTTGCTGGACTAATGGTTATTTTATCGACCATTCTACCGACAAGTATAAACAGAGCACACGCCTTACATATTCTAGCTCCAAAACATCTTATTCAATTTTCTTTTAGCTTATCACTAACATTTGGTATTCTCCTCCTGATCCTTTCACGAGGCATATATTATGGAACAAAGCGTTCTTACTATATGACGATTATTTCCTTAATCGGAGCCGCCATCTTTAATACGCTAAAAGGGATTGATATTGAAGAAACGTTTATTTTATTAATTGTACTCGCTGTATTATATATGCTTCGTAAAAGATTTGTACGCGAGAAAATGGAAGTCTCACTTTCTGATATGGTAAAAGTTTTTATATTTTTACTTGTAACTTTATATTTATATAAAAACTTAGGTATTTTATTTGCAGGTGCAAAAGAAGCTTTTAAACCTGATTTTGTTGTTCGTAATATTACGCAAGTGAAACGAAGTGCATTAGCAGCGGCCTTTTTCGTTCCTACATTTTTACTGATTGGCTCACTCATTGCCAATCGTTATCGAAATGAATTTCCCGGGCAACCAGCTAATGATAAAAGATTGCAAAACTTTTTAGATGAACATAACGGAAATGTACTTAGTCATTTAGGATTTTTAGGAGATAAACAATTCTTCTTCAGTAGTGATGGGAAAGCGCTCCTTCTCTTCTCTATAACTGGAAAACGTCTTGTTGTGCTAGGTGATCCAATTGGGAATCCTTCCTCCTACCGTACTGTGTTACAAGAGTTTTTAGCTGAGGCTGATCGATTTGGATACATTTGCGTATTCTACCAAATCGAAAGTAAATGGATGAGTTTATATCATGATTTCGGTTACAACTTCTTTAAGCTCGGTGAAGAAGCTGTCGTTGACTTGAACACATTTACAATAACAGGAAAAAAACGTGCCGGTATGCGAGCGACTTTCAACCGTTTTGAACGAGAAGGCTATACATTCTCTATTCATCAGCCACCGTTCTCAAACGAATTATTTGAAGAGTTAAGAAAAGTTTCAGATGCGTGGCTCGGCGGAAAAAAAGAGAAAAGTTTTTCACTCGGATACTTTGATCGTGAGTATATTAGCCGAGCACCTGTCGCTACATTATCTGATGCAGATGGAAAAATCATTGCATTTACAACCTTTATGCCCGTATATCAAGACGGATCATTGTCTGTTGATTTAATGCGCTATTATCCAGATGCACCTAGCGGCATTATGGATGCAATTTTCATCCACCTATTCCAGTGGGCAAAAGAAAATGAATACCATTCCTTTAATATTGGTATGGCACCACTTTCAAATGTAGGTTTATCGACACAGTCTTTCTGGTCTGAACGAGTTGCTGCTGCTATCTTTAATAATGTTCGTTATACGTATAGTTTCAGCGGGTTACGACATTTTAAAGAAAAATATAAACCAGCATGGAGCGGTAAATATTTAGCATTTAGAAAGAATCATTCTTTACCAATTACAATGCTCTCTGTAACAAAATTAATAGGAAAAAGAAAAAACAGCTAAACAGTTAGCTGTTTTTTCTTTTTTGAACTTGTACAATAAATTCTTTTTCATATTTCTTACCATTTATATAGAAGTCTCCCCATATTTTATACGTCCCTTCTACAGGAAATGTAATGCGATATTGTAATTGCCCATCTGTATCAACAGGCATGGCGTATAAAAAGTTTTCTCTCGTGTCATCCACAATATAGAGCGCCTCCACTTCTCCTCTTTCTGAATGTAATTTCAATTTCTCACCCTTTTTCGCTTGAAATTGAAATGTTAGCGTCGCTGGTTCATCTGGATGCAATGCACCAAATAAAAGAGAAACTTCATACTCCCCTATTTTTTTTGTAAGCACACTATCGATTGGAAATTTGGCTTTTTTCTTATTTTTCTCCTCTACTTCTCTCCCAAAATCTTTCTTCGCAAATGATTTCACTGATTTGTTTTTGTCTTCATATAAAAATATTGTATATCTTTCATCTTTCTCTATTTTGGAAGAAACCTTATATGATCCATTCCCAGCAAATGTAGGTTTCATTTGCTGTACATGCTTTAATTGTCCGTCTACAACAACCGCCCGCATTTGATCATTCACACCACGAACTTCGTTATTTTTATTATTTAGTAATTGAAATGAAATATCTACTTTCTCATTTCCTTTTCCATATGACACATCCCATTTTACTTCCTGAACATCACCTACAGTCTCTGTAGTTTCCTGATACTTTTTTATGTAAAATCCACCTACTACAATAAATAGCAAAGCAACAAGTCCAATGACAAGATTTTTCAAAACATCACCTACCATTTTTATTGTCTCTATTCATACAAAACTTCTTACATATATATTCTAGATTATGATTTATGAAATCCTCCTGCTTTGCACATATTACAAATAATAAAAAGATTTTAATTGAAAGGATTCGTAGTGTATAATGCAAATGATATTGATTTCTATCAATACATTATAAGGAGGACTTTTTCATGAGTGTACATATTGAGGCAAAACAAGGCGAAATTGCTGAATCTATTCTATTACCTGGTGATCCATTACGTGCAAAATATATTGCGGAAACATTTCTAGAGGACGTTACTTGCTATAATAACGTGCGTGGGATGTTAGGTTTCACTGGAACTTATAAAGGAAAACGCGTATCTGTTCAAGGTACAGGTATGGGTGTCCCTTCTATTTCTATTTATGTAAACGAATTAATCCAAAGCTACGGAGTTAAAAATTTAATTCGCGTTGGAACTTGCGGTGCGATTCAAAAAGACGTAAAAGTACGTGACGTTATTATTGCAATGACAGCTTGTACGGATTCTAATATGAACCGTTTAACATTCCCAGGTTTTGATTTTGCACCAGCTGCAAACTTTGACCTTTTAAAGAAAGCTTACGATGCTGGAACTGAAAAAGGCTTACACGTTCGTGTTGGTAATGTTTTAACAGCAGATGTATTTTATCGTGAAAGCATGGACGTGGTAAAAAAACTTGGAGATTACGGTGTACTAGCAGTAGAAATGGAAACAACTGCTCTTTATACTTTAGCAGCGAAATACGGTGTAAATGCATTATCTGTCTTAACAGTAAGCGATCACATCTTTACTGGTGAAGAAACAACATCTGAAGAGCGTCAAACTACATTTAACGAAATGATTGAAATCGCTTTAGATGCAGCAATTCAACAATAGTACATTAAAGAACTCGTCATACGTCTGTCGAGTTCTTTTTATGTGACTTTTTATTAAAAACTACTTTGAGAAGAGACAGATTTTCTCCTCTACTTTTTTATAACGTTTGTTATAATTAAGAAATCATTTACAGTATTTCTCACAAGAGGTGACGCAGTGAAAAACAGAAGTATCGTCTTTAAACTATTTTTATTAACATCAACATTATTTACAATTATATTCCTCCTTTTTTTCTTAGGACAATCTCTATTTTTAGAGAAATTTTATATTAATAAAAAAGTAAAAAACGTCCAAACAGCTTTTGAAAAATTCGTAGCTAATTATGAAAAAAGTGATAAAGATCCTGAGGAAATTAGAAAACTAAAACAAGAATTTCATGATAAAACAAATGCTGATATGCAATTTTTAAATTCTGAGGGCATTATTAAAAGTGATAACAATTACTACATTGATGTCATTAATCCTAAAGATAATGAAACATATTTCATTCCACTCAATAATCTTTTAACGCCCGAAGAATATAAGAAATTTGAAAACTTAGGATTGAAAAAAGATGGCATGATAAACGTCGTCGGTTTGCTACGAGGGAAAACAATAACCCCACTAGAATTGACAACAAATTATAATCGATGGCAAAACGAACGTTTCAATTCAGATTTTCAATCCATTAATGGCAATTCTACTAAAAATAGACTTACAAGCCGATCCAAAACTGTGACTCAAATTGAGTTTACTGGTATTGTATCTAAATTACAGCTTCCGTCAAAAGCCGAGGTTCGCCTTGCAAATGATTTTGAAACATTACAAGCCGTTCAATATTTTGCAGACATTATTAGAAATGGCACTGCTAACCCGCACCAATTGAACACTTATATAATAGATGGTGGAGAGAATATAAAAAATAGCATCTTTGTAAAACCTATTGTGGAAAATGGAAAAATTACAGAATACGCTTTTGCGATAGCATCTTTACAACCTGTTAATGAAGCGATGCTCGTTTTAAAGGATTATTATGTCTATGCCTTAATCATCGTATTTCTCGTAATTATTTTATTATCCTTCTACTACTCAAAAATCATTGTGAAGCCATTAATTAAAATGAATCGCGTTACAAAGAAAATGGCCAATTTTGATTTTAGCGAGAAGTTACCTGTAACAGCAGACGATGAGATTGGCGGGCTTTCCGGTAGTATTAATACGTTATCTGTAAACTTAAAAGACCGAATCGATCGATTAAATGTTGCCAATACAAAATTACAACAAGATATTGAACGTGAACGTCAATTAGAGAAAACGCGAAAAGAATTCATTTCTGGTGTATCGCACGAATTAAAAACACCACTTAGTGTAATTAGAAGTTTCGCAGAAGGAATTAAAGATGGCGTTAGTAAAGATACGACGTATTACACAGATGTTATTTTAGAAGAAACCGAAAACATGAACAGACTTATTGTTGAAATGTTAGAATTAGCAAAATTAGAGTCAGGTACGTACAAACTAGATATGACGACATTCTCGATCGGTGAATTAATTCAACAAGTCTATACAAAGTTATTATTTAGCATGGAAGAAAAGCATTTACAAGTGAACATAGATGGAGACTCTTCTATATTTGTTCAAGCGAACCGTAGTCGTATTGAGCAAGTCGTTGTGAACTTACTTAGCAATGCAATTCGCTATACGCCAGATGGAGAAAAAATACAAGTTTCTGTTATAGAAATGGAAGATACAATAAAAGTACAAATCGAAAACACAGGAAACCCTATCCCAGAAGAAAGCCTTGAAAAAATTTGGGATCGTTTCTACCGTTTAGATGCATCTCGTAGCCGTCATACTGGTGGTACTGGTCTCGGATTATCTATTGTAAAAAACATCTTAAACCTCCACCATGCCGAGTACGGTGTATATAACACAACGAATAGTGTTGTATTCTACTTTAATTTACAAAAAGTAAAAGAAGTCAAATAATTTGTCTTAATTTCACTAGGAGTTCACATGAAATTCACACTCTCCCTTTATAGTAAGAAACAAGTTAATCCTTTCCTTTACACATATAAAAGAGGAGAGTGCGTGAAATGAAACAAGCAGGACAACCAATTCAAAATGAAAAACAATTAGAAACTATCAAAAATATACTTTTACAATCTTCGAAACGTGATGGCTTATTATTCGTATTAGCTGTGAATTCTGGCTTAAAAGTAAGTGAAATCTTACAATTAAAAGTTAGTGATGTAATCGATGAAAATGAAAATGTTCGCCATTCCATTTTATTTTACAATGAAAAAGTAAAGAAACATAAATGGTTTGCTGTAAATGAGGACTTACAGCACGCGATCGAAGACTACATGAAAGAACGTAAAACTTGGAAACGTAATGAACCATTATTAAAGTCTCAAAAAGGAACAAAATCTATTACGAGACAACATGCATGGTACATTTTAAACAAAGCTGCAAAAGAAGTTGGATTAGAAGGGATTAGCTCACATACACTTCGAAAAACTTGGGGATATTGTGCATACAAATCAGGTGTTGATATCGCATTTTTACAACACTTCTTTGATCATAGTACTCCATCAAAAACTTTAAAGTATATCGGTATTGCTTAATAGCTCTTATACATAAAAAAGGTTACCATTTATAAATGGTAACCTTTTTTATGTTTCACATTCTCTTTCCTTGTCTCTCCTATATTGTAGTGGTACTCTAATAGTAAGGGGGAGAAATTATGAACACATTAACAATTGAATTACCGAAAGAAACGGCTGAAAAACTTGATTTATTAAAACAAGCTTATGAAAAGAAAACAGGTGCTTCCATTTCTGAGAGCACTCTTGTTCAAACACTTATCTCAAAAGAATTTATCCAAGCGATAACTCCTTTTGATTTACAACAATTCGTCACTGGAAAAGAACAGCATTAATTGCTGTTCTTTTTTGATACGTTATCAGTTGTCTACTAAATTTCCTAAAAAACTTCTTTACGTCAGCCACACTTTTTTTAGAAATCTACCCACTTTTAATCTCTCATAAAAAGTTTTTTATTTATTTTTCGGAAAACCATTGACAATGATAATGATAACCATTATCATTTATTACGAAGCCAACAATTGATGAATCAACCAAACGCTCAGTAACATTGTTACCCCTCTTTTTCATATAGAAAGGCACTGTACATTCCCCCTGTTTGTACAGTGCCTTTCTTGTTTATTATCATTCAAACAAATTTAATTGTTCGGGTTTCGGCTCACCATATGTAATGTTCATCATTTTCATAAGCTGTTTCGCATTATCCGCTGCATCTCCGCCCGAATTATTGTTAAATAGTACATATATGTCCTTTGCCTTCTTTTTTAATTGCTCTAGTCTTTCTACCCATTCTTCTAACTCTTTATTGTTGTAGCGATATAAACAACGAACCGCCCTCCAATTTTCTCCTTTATCAAGCCACCCATGAACATTTCGGCCATGAAAACGTATTAACACCATCTCTGCATTTGTTACTTCTAATACGAGCGGTACCGAACCTATCCCGGCCTGTGGCTCATCACAAATAGTATGAATCCATTTCTCTTGTTCCAAAAACTGTAGCGTCTTATCTCTCATTTCCGGATAAAACCATGTTTGATTCCGAAATTCTATAGCACATGGCAAACCTTCCATTTTTTCTTTCGTATATCGAAGAAAATCTACATTTTTCTTTTTACAATCAAACCATGGTGGATATTGAAATAAAATCGTTTTTAATTTACCAGCTTCTATTAAAGGAAGAATGGATTGTTTATATACATCAAACATTTCGTCTAACGTAGAAAAAGGAATTTCACCTTTCATATGCCCCGTCATCCCTTGATATGCTTTTACGATAAAAGAAAAATCTTTCGGTGTCTCCATTACCCATTTTGTATAGTTTCGTGCAGGTTGCATCGCATAAAATGAACTATCCACTTCTACAATAGGAAAATGCTCACCATATGTTCGTAATTTATTTCTACTTTCATAGGGATCTATATATAAAGAATCATGATCTCCCCATCCTGTCACTCCAATGAAAAGCAAATATATCCCTCCCTTTTTCACTTCACCTTCTATTCATTCTACTCACTTCTTGAACACTTCGACTAATCAATTTCATTAAGTAGCTCTTCTTTCAGAGTATCCGTATAAAAATATGATATACTAGATGGAAGAATTTTTAAATTGAGGGGTTATTTATTTATGCTTCCAAACGATGATATTGTATCTCATGAAAAACGAATAGAAGAACTAGAAAATAAAGTACGTTTTTATGAAGAACTTGTGAATCAATTACCACATCATTTCACATACAAAAATCCACATATTGGTTTACAAATAAAGAAAACGAGAACGACTCATTCCATTCAAGACATACGAAAAGAAAATAAAGAGGCTGATTTTCAGCTTACTTGCGATTCATTATTTTTATTTGAACAACTTGAAACATACTTTATTCATATTTTTGATGCTTTTTCACATCATGTAACCTTTGTTGATAATAAAGGAAATATAACTTTATGTAATCAAATTGCCGCAGATGATTTTGGTGTAGTACGAAATGATATAATCGGAAAGCCAATTCAACAACTACTAAAATTGCCAGAAGAGAAAATTAAAGCTCTTGAAACATTAAGAACTGGCACAGAAATATATAATGAAGAAGTTTTAGACAAAAACTATGGCATTTTAAACAACCGAATTATTCGTGATTATAACGGAGAGATTTTTAGAGTTATTAGCGTCTTTCATTATTTAAACTCAGAACGTGATGCAGAAAAATTTTCGTTAGCAGGGCGAATCGCAGCTGGTATTGCACATGAAGTACGTAATCCTCTTACAACCGTACGAGGTTATTTACAATTTTTACAAGAAAGTGTTTCTCCATCTAATAAAGAACTATTTAAAAACTTACTCATTCCTGAATTAGATCGCGCAAATAGTATTATTACAAAATTTTTATCTATTTCAAAAACACGTGAATTTACAAGAGAACCCTTTCCCATTAATACATTCTTACGTGAGTATATTCAACAGTTACTAGCTAGTGAAGTCTTTTTACATAACATTTCAATTGATTATAATTTTTCTACCGAATTAGATGATGTATTAGTCCATATCGATCGTCACGAACTTGTGCAAGTTTTTTTAAACCTATTTCAAAACGCTGTCGATGCGCAAGGTGAAAAAAAACTTTCTATCCAAATCACTAGTTATCGCCTAGATAACTTTGCTCGTATTACTTTCGCTGATAATGGGATTGGTATTCCTCCAGCCATTCAAGAATATATCTTTGATCCGTTCTTCTCAACAAAAGATTCAGGTACAGGGCTGGGCTTGTCAGTAACGAAGAAAATCATCCAAAATCATAACGGTACATTAAAAATGACTAGTAATGAAGATGGTACAACTTTCACTATTTCAATTCCAATCTTACCTAAAACAGCCCTTGAAAAATTAAATCAATATAAATAAAGGATCAACCCACGAACTGCATGCCAATTGTTCAGCACTCTCAACAATTGGCATGCAGTTTTTTATGTTGCACTTTTCTTCTTTACATTATACAAAACCTTCCCTATACCTTACTTATCTTTTGCTAGTTAGGTCAATTTCTTATTTTTTTAGAAATAGTAGTTTGTCCATCACAAATTTAGTATAAATTTCATTTTAATATATAGTAATGACTATTGATTCTATGAAAGAAAGGAATGAACAGATGAACAATAAAAATAAAGGAAAAGTATTTTATGGTAATGATTGTTGCGAAGTCAGAGCTTGTAGTCATATTAACATTTCTAAGTCCGAACTTACAGAATTCGTTAGATTTCTTCAAGCTCTTGGTCAAGCTATTCAAGCTGTCTTTCAAAACCCTTCTCAAAATAATATCGATAACTTAATCGCTGCCTTAAATAACCTACAAAAATTTCTTAATTGCTTAGATTTATCTCCAGCACAAAAACAAATTGGAAATTCTATTATTGCTAATCTATTAACTATTTTAAGAACAACACCTTTCTCATGCGGAGCATTGTACGTTGAGCTACAAAGCCTGCTTAATTATTTATTGTATATCGCTAAGTTATTCAAAGTAGATTGTTGTACGATTGACAAATTAGTTAAACTCATTACAGAGATCCAAACTATCCTAGTTCAATACGGATCAGGTTGCCTTGGAGGCGGAGGAGCAACAGGTGCTACTGGTGCTCAAGGACCGGCGGGCGCAACAGGTGCTACTGGTGCTCAAGGACCAGCGGGCGCAACAGGTGCTACTGGTGCTCAAGGACCAGCGGGTACTCCAATTCCTGTAACTATCGCTGCAATTGGAAACTCAAATCCACAAACTATATCTCCTGGAACAAACCTCCAATTTAATCAAGTTTTTGAATTAACTAACATCTCTTTCAACGATACTTCAGATACTCTAACAATTTTAGAAACAGGCGTATATGATATTAGTTTCTCAGCGTCTACAACTTTCCCAGGATCTTCACCATTTGGATTCGGTATTTCATTCAATGGTCAACCACCTACTCGTAATTTCTCAACTATTGTTATCGGTAGTGCTGTTTCGTTCTCTACAATCGTTACTTTACAAGCCGGTACAACGATTGCTATACAGCCTACGGCAAACACTATTTCTATTCCTAACACAGGTGATACAACTGCAACACTATCTATATTCCGAATTTACTAATCTTCACTCAATAAGTATATTTATCGATTAACCGTGCATTAAATCTCTCTTTATATAGAAAGGAGCACTTATTTGGGAGGATAAGTGCTCCTTCTTTACGTTTCTTTACCTCAAATTTACTCTATCTTAATCCTCATTTTGTATGATAAATAGTGAAGTCTACGATATGAAAGAGGGATGAAAATGAGAGTTATGTCACTAATACGCATTTGGTTTGCTCTTATGGTATGCATTATTTTATGTGTAGGATTTTTTTTAACTCTAAAATATTCCACTATATCAAAAGCAGAGAGAAAAACTGTTCCATACAAACTTTTGTATACAAAACAAAGCAACATCCCTTATTCCAATGCCACAAATAATAAAAAAAAAGTTATAAAAGGAATGCTTATCACGAAAGCTTCTAGTTCTGAAGCATTACTTCAAATTGCTGAAACGATTAAAGATCAATATACAAATAAAGACATTGATGAAATTACACTTTCTATCCACAATGAGAATAACGGTGATTACGAAGAAGAATTACCTTATGAACCTATTAGTAAAGGTAAAATAATCGTCACATACGATTCCGAATCCTATGGCAGTACGAATATTATACTTAACGAGTAATAACTAGCAAGGATAGATGGAGATATGTACTATTTAAAATTTCATTTTGTTTTTCATACAAAAAAGAGGCGAATTTCGTTATTCGCCTCTTTCTTTTACCAAAATGAAGGAATCCATTCTTTCACTTTATCCAGCCACTCTTGTTGTTCTTTTTTTCGTTGTTGTTCCTCTTCTTTCCTTCTCTTTTCTTCTTCTTTTCTTCGTTTTTCCTCGTCTATTGTATTCAATTGTTTTTTATAATCCGCCTCAGATATGAGCGATAACTGGAATGCTTTTTGAGCTGGATTGGCGTTCGCTTTTTTCATAATATCCCGGAACATTGTTGTCGTAATTTGACTGCCCCCTGGAATATAATGATCGCTATCCGTTTTATCATATCCTACCCAAATCGCACCTACTAAATCTGGTGTGTATCCTACAAACCATGAATCCTTTGCACCAGTGCTTGGTCCATTTACAATTTGAGTAGTACCTGTCTTACCTGCCGTATCAACGTTATTAACTTTCGCCTTTTCGCCCGTTCCCTTTTCGACAACACCTTTTAATAAATATGTCATCTTTTGAGAAATTTTCTCACTTGTCACTCGTGTCTCTTTCTTATACCACTTTCCAATCGTTTCTCCTTCAGCATTTTGTATCTCTCTAATCGCGTGAGCTTCCACTTGGACACCATCATTTGCAAATGTACTATACGCTTGAGCCATTACAAATGGAGATGTCCCCACATGCATACCGCCTAAAGCGATCGGATACGTACGATCTTCTGGCACTAATGGAATACCAAATCGCTCTAAAGATTTCAATCCTTTATCTAATCCAATTTGTTCTAATAGCCAAACAGCCGAAACATTGTACGACTTTGCCACAGCTTCATACATTGTCACATCACCGTGAAAAGTATGATCACTATTCTGTGGTTTATATTCTTTAATATTAAATGGTTCATCTTTCAATATATCGTATACTTCATACCCTTGCTCTAACGCCGGTACATATACGGCTAAGGGCTTTAAAGTTGAGCCAGGCTGTCTTTTTAATTGGGTTGCATGGTTAAACTGTAAAAATTGATACGGCCCTCTTCCTCCAACTAAAGCTGGTACACCACCTGTTTTTGGGTTCATAAGAACTACACCCGTTTGCATCAGTTGGTCTGAGCCACTATCCTTGAAATAACTATCATTATTCACAACATCTTCTACCGCCTGTTGTTTTTTCGGATCAAGCTCTGTATAAATACGATAACCACCCGCTAAAATTTCATTTTGTGTTAATTCGTACTTGTCCATCGCTTCTCTAACAATATAGTCTACATATTGAGAGTATTTTCCCTTGTATTTATCATCTACACCACGTTTTAATACAAGACCGCTCTCTTTTTCTTTATTATACTGTTCGTCAGAAATATACCCTTGCTCTTTCATTAAACTTAATACGACATTACGTCTTTCAATTGACTTGTTAAAGTTTTTATAGGGTGAATACGCAGATGGTGCTTTTATTAATCCTGCAATCGTTGCAGCTTCTGAAATTGTTAAATCTTTTACCTCTTTATCAAAATAAGATTTAGCTGCCCTTTTTATCCCCCAAGCACCTTCACCAAAATAAATTTGGTTCATATACATTTCAATAATTTCATCTTTCGTATACGTGCGCTCTATTTTTTTTGTTAAAAAATATTCCTTTATTTTTCGAGAGTATGTGCGGTCTTGTGTCAGAAATACATTTTTCGCAAGTTGTTGTGTAATTGTACTTCCCCCCGCTACAACTTCTCCTGCTGTAATATTTTTAAAAACTGCACTTATAATTCCACTGTAGTAAATACCGTGATGTTTAAAAAATTCCTTATCTTCTACTGCAACAATTGCCTGAACCATAATATCCGGAATATCTTTCCTTTTAACGCCTTCTGTTTTAGAAGAAGCTAATTTAGTCGCAACTTCATTATTTGCATCATAAATTAAGGTCGGTTGCGGAACAGCTTGTTTTAATTCAGATATGTCTTGAATGGAAATTATTATATTTATAGCAATAAATAGAGTAGCAAGTAAACTTCCTAATATAATTAACGAATTACGAAGTTTCTTTCTCTTATTGAACCACTCCTGCATTTTTTTTAAGTGAGTGTTCTTCAATTTCATTCGTTCACTTCCTTCATTTGTTTACACTCTTTTTTTCAAAAGGAAGAATATACCTCCTTTTAAATTTATTATAATAACGTAGTCTTTCCTGTAGTGTAAAGCTTTTCTTTCACATTCATACTTTTTGCAAGAAAAGGACATTCTACAAGTAAGATATTCAATATTGATTATTAATATTATTAATACAACAATAAGAGTTATGTTAAGTTTTTGTAAACTTTTCGATAAAATGTTTTAAAAAACGACAGTTTTTTGTTAGAATTGACTAGCCAATATATTTTACATATATTACTTTTGTGGGGGTAACTAATAATGGTCTTTAAATCAAAAAAAGATAAATTTTCTGAAATGTTAATGAATGTTTCTGAAAATTTAAAAGAAGGCGCGCAGTTTTTCGTGGAGTATAAAATTAAAAATGCTAGCGATTTAAAAGAGTTTTCTATGCGCATGAAAGAGTATGAGTCAAAAGGTGACTCATTTATTCACGAAATCATTATGGAGCTAAACAAAGCGTTTATTACTCCTATTGAACGTGAGGACATCCTACAACTTGCAATGAGTATGGATGATGTATTAGACGGATTAGATCATAGTGCTGGTCTATTCGAAATGTATTCTATTACAGAAGCTGATGAATACATGATTAAATTCGTAGAAGCAATTAATCAATGTGCGATTGAAATTGCAAACTCTGTTGAATTAATGTCTAACAAAAAATTAGTCGACATTCGTACAAATGCGATTAAGATTAAGGATTACGAATCACAATGTGATGATATTCGCCGTCATGCGATTAAACACTTATTCTCTCGTGAAAAAGATCCGATTAAGATTATTCAATACAAAGAGATTTACGAAGAGCTTGAAGAAGTAGCGGATAGCTGCCAAAGCGTTGCAAACGTACTAGAAACAATTATTATGAAGAACGCGTAAGGAGTTTGATCATGGATACACTCTTGATACTGACCGTTTTAGTAGTCATTTGCGCTTTAGCTTTTGACTTTATCAATGGATTTCACGATACAGCAAACGCTATTGCAACGGCTGTTTCAACGAAAGCTCTAAAGCCTAGACATGCAATTGTTATGGCAGCTATTATGAACTTTTTAGGTGCGATGACATTTACAGGTGTAGCAAAAACGATTACAAAAGATATCGTTGATCCATTCGCTTTACCAAATGGTTCTCTTGTAATTTTAGCTGCTTTACTTGCGGCAATAGCATGGAATTTAATTACTTGGTACTACGGTATTCCAAGTAGTTCTTCGCATGCAATCATTGGCTCGATCGCAGGTGCAGCTATCGCTGCTGCTGGTTTTAGTTCATTAAACTTTAAAGGTTTCATAAAAATTCTTGAGGCTTTAATCATTTCACCGATTATCGCTTTTGTTATCGGTTATATCGTATACAGTATTTTTAAAGTCGTCTTTAAAAACTTCAATTTAACGAAGACGAACAAAAACTTCCGTTTATTCCAGATTTTCACTGCTGCATTACAAGCTTATACACACGGTACGAATGATGCGCAAAAAGCAATGGGAATTATTACGATGGCTCTTATGGCCAATAATTATCATACTTCTAGCGACATCCCGTTCTGGGTACAATTATCTTGTGCGATTGCAATGGGTCTTGGTACTTCTGTCGGCGGATGGAAAATTATTAAAACTGTCGGTGGACAAATTATGAAAATTCGTCCTGTAAATGGTGTAGCTGCTGATTTATCATCATCTCTTGTTATTTTCGGGGCAACATTCATTCACTTACCAGTTAGTACGACGCACGTTATCTCTTCTTCTATTTTAGGGGTTGGTGCTTCTCATCGTGTGAAAGGTGTAAAATGGGGAACTGCAAAACGCATGTTAATTACTTGGGTTATTACACTTCCTATTTCAGCTTCTTTAGCTGCTTTATTTTACTCTTTATTACACTTAATCTTTTAATTAAAAGTCGTCTTCCTTATTTTTCTAGGAAGACGACTTTTTTGTGAACAAAGCTTTTTCTCATGAAAAAGCGTGTATAATAATTGGTGGATAAGTTATATAGAGGAGTTGGCAATTTTGGAATACATCATGTTACTTTTCGTCGGACTAATCGCCGGAACAGTCGGGAGTCTAGTCGGGCTTGGCGGCGGAATTATTATTGTTCCGTTATTAATCGGATTACACAGCCTATCACCACAACTTGCAGTAGGAACTTCAATGGTAACAGTCGTTTTTACAGGACTATCTTCCACCCTTACTTATATGAAGCATAAACGAGTAGATTACAAAAGTGGACTTATTTTATTTATCGGGAGTGGCCCTGGTGGTATCATTGGCTCCTGGGCAAATAAATTTTTAAACCAAGATACATTTTCTTTATATTTTGGGATTTTCCTTATTTTTGTCTCCATTCTTCTTATGTTACGAGACAAATTAAAACCCCTTTCTTTATCAAATATGACTGTAATTAAACGTTCTTTTACAGATAACGAAGGAAACACTGTTCACTATCAATTCCCACCGCTTCTCGCTATCTTTATCGCCTTTATAGTTGGTTTTA
This sequence comes from Bacillus sp. BC05(2025), assembly GCF_056725905.1. Lineage (NCBI taxonomy): Bacteria > Bacillati > Bacillota > Bacilli > Caryophanales > Bacillaceae > Bacillus > Bacillus sp. BC05(2025). The sequence goes on from NZ_JBWYRA010000002.1 coordinate 268,815, forward strand.
TATCTGGTTTATTTGGAATTGGTGGCGGTGCTTTACTTGTTCCAGCAATGATGCTACTTTTTGCATTCCCAGCACATATTGCTGTAGCAACTTCGATGTTTATCGTATTTCTATCAGCAATTGTAAGTTCTGCAACTCACATATCCCTTGGAAATGTCAGCTGGATTTATGCATTAATTCTTATTCCTGGTGCATGGATTGGCGGAAAAATCGGGGCTTATATTAATACAAAATTAAGCGGTAACGCCGTAATTAATTTATTACGTATCACATTAATTATTCTCGGAACTAGATTAATCATTACTTCTTTTTTATAACGCGTTCTTTTTAGAATGCGTTTTTTCTTATACACATGAATATAAAAATCCTCCTAAGAGAACAAATAAAATGAAACAAACACATAATAGCATGTAATTAGAAATATGTACTTTCTTCACGTTGACCACTCCTATAACTGCGACTGTTATCTTTATGATAGCGAAAAAATAGTTTACTTGCAGTTACAAAGTGCTAACAATGTAAAATCATTTATTACAAATTTTATCCTTATATTTCATTTCTTTGTATATTCTATCGGTTTAATAAAAAAAGATGTCATATTGACATCTTTTTTAGTGAAGAAGTGACCATCCCATAAAATCCTCATGTACTTGGCACGCCCTCTTATCGTTTCGATCATATAATTCAGCATAACTATCTGTTTCTTCATCATAAGCCATCGTATAAATAATTTGGCCGTCCACTTCAACGGATAACACGACTCCACCCTTCATCTCTTCTACATGAATGATAGCATTCGCCGGAATTCTCATATCCGTCATTTTTATCGCATCTAACAATATACTAAACCCCCTACAGCGTATTCATTGCTAGTACTATTACACACTAAATAGTATACTACTGTAATAGCATATATTTCGTCAATGAAATTGCTGTTTAAATAGCATATTGTCTTTATACATATACGCTAAAAGAAAAGAAATAGAAATGTTTAAATGGGGGGCTAACATTGATTCTACACAAAGGAGATGTATTATTCCGTCAAGGCGAGGACGGTCCTTTATATTTTATAAAAACAGGTTTATTAAAAGTAGTAAGGATAGAAGAAGATGGAACACCATTTCTATTCAACATTATCGTTCCAGGAGAAACGATACCTCACCATTCCTTAATTTCACCGAAAGAATATCACGGTACAGCAATCGCTTTAATGAAAACAGAAGTTGAACCTATAATAAGTAATGAGTGGTACGATCAACTTCAGGCAAATCCTGCATCATATGCAAATATAGCTATACAATTACAATCAAAATTAAGAATGATGCAGCAACGTATCGATCAATTGACGACCGTCTCTCCAAAAGAACGTCTTCATCGCTTACAAGAATGGTTCACACTATATTTAGGTGACATTCCTATATATGAAATATTAACACAAACTGAAATTGGTCAGCTCATTGGTATACGCCGCGAAACGGTAAATCGACTATTACGAGAACAAATAAAAAACGAGGTAAAATAATACCTCGTTTTTTGCTTATTCACATTACATCTATTGTAAGCTTGCTGCTGGACCGAAAAATTCATAATGAATATGCTCTTGTTTCACACCTAAATTAGTTAGTACTGCATTTATATGTTTCATAAATGGTACTGGGCCACAGAAGTAAAATTCTGCTTCCGTTGTCGGAATAATCGTTTGCAGCCATTCAGCTTCAATGAAACCTTCTTTATCAAAGTTTTTCATTTCCAAATCTTTTTCAGTCGGTGCCGAATAGCAAGTGTATGCTTTAACTTGTTCGTATTCATTATCTACTGCCTCAACATGTCCTTTCATTGCATGTGTATTACTATTTAGTGCGGCATGAACAAAACATACATTACGTTTTGAATCTTGTTCAATTAACGTATTTAGCATACTCATCATTGGTGTAATACCTACTCCACCACTAATTAGTACAACTGGTAATGTTGAATCCATATTTAATACGAAATCTCCTGCTGGTGCACTTACTGGTAACATATCGCCTTCTTTTACATGATCATGTAAGTAATTTGATACTTTACCGTCCGGTGTATCTACACCTTTTTCTTTCTTTACACTAATACGATAATATTCTTTTCCAGGAGCATCTGATAAGCTATATTGACGATTATGTGTATATGTTTCACCTTCAATATTTATTTGAACCGTTACATATTGTCCTGGGATGAATGAAGAAACTTTCCCTCCATCTTCAGGTTTTAAATAAAATGACGTAATAACATCGCTTTCCTTCACTTTTTTAACAACTACAAAGTTACGGAAATCTTTCCATCCGCCCTCTTTATGTGCCGCTTCTTCATACATCTCTGCTTCAATGCTAATAAATGCATCAGCAATGACACCATAAGCTTCTCCCCATGCGTTTAACACTTCATCAGGTGCGCCTGCGACCTCTTTAATCGCACGTAGTAAACATGTACCTACAATTGGATAATGCTCTGCTTTAATGCCTAAACTTCTATGCTTATGACCAATTTGTTTTACAACTGGAATAATAGCTTCTAAATTATCAATGTACATTGCAGCTGCATACACAGCATTCGCTAAAGCTTGTTGTTGTCTTCCCTTTTTCTGATTTGTATGGTTGAAAATATTCAATAACTCCGGATGTTCCGAAAATAAAATTTCATAAAATCTCGTTGTAATTTCAACGCCTTTTTCTTGTAATAATGGTACTGTTGACTTTACGATTTCAATTGTTTTTTCACTTAACATTGTATCCCACTCCTCTATTTCCTTAACTGTTTTTAGTTTAACTGAATTGTATAATACAGATTGTGATTTTAATCACTATTAACACGATGTTTTTGTGAAAAATATATGAACATTGTACTTACAAAAGAAAATAAGCCAACTAGAATTCTAGCTAGCTTATTATTTAGATTGAATAGCTTGTTCAATTACCTTTATATCTTTCCCATCTCCAAATTCTGTATACCCCCAGATGTTCGTCTCACCTGTATATTTATTTACGATAATATCTAAGTCATGGTATACACGATGTGCATAAACTACATACTCAATATTTTGAAGTTCCACACCTTTTTTTACAATTTCATAGCTTCTATTTACGTCGCGTTTTATTTTTTCATTCTTTATTTCTGTATGTATATTTTTTAAAGATGATTCTTGTTGTTGAAACCATTGTTTAAATTGGTTCCAGTCCCCTTCTGTATAATTCTCTGCTTTACCATAATTTAAGAAATTATTATAGCTTTCATGTGTCATACGAATAAAATCTAGCACTTTTGTCTCTTCTTGTACATCTTCTATTTGAGCTATTGTATTTACTTTAGCAGGCTTATTCGCATAATATAACAACACTTTCATAAGACTATAGCTCGCAATGATCATCACGATAATAATCCCGAATACACGTAACACTTTCTTCATATACAGAACTCCTTCTCTACTAAAAATATTACAATGTATGACTATACTTGTAACATTCTCTCGTAGAAATATAATTCCTGTATAAATCCTTCCTATCATTTCGACAATATTTTTCTATACATTTCTCGTTGGCAAATGCTCTTGTAAAACAACATATCCTTCATAAGCCGTGTAACCGAGTATAGCCATTAATCCGATATAACAAGCACATACCGTCCATTTCGTTTTCATCTCCACTTTGTAATAGTTTTCCTGTTGTCTCTTTTCTGCATCCCATTCCTGTAATTTTCTTTCTGACAATTCAAATGCTTCTCTTATATGAATGGTATGTGTTTCTTTTTCATCTTCATATGGGACGTAATCAAGTGGCTCAAACTTTCGTAAAAGATACTCTAACACTTCAATCTTTTGGAGTTCTCCTGTTTTTAATTCTTTCTCCCGTTCTTTTTGCCTTAATACATTTATTTCATGTTGCATCATATATATATTTCGATGTACTGCACCGGTTTCTTTTAACTCCTTCTCAAGGCTTGCAACATATTCTTTCATTCCATCAGTTCTATACCCTAATTCCTTAATTGGCCCATCTCTCTTTATTACTCTATATAATTCCATACAGCCGATAATAAAAATAAACCCTCCCAAAATACTTTTAAAGTAAATAGAATAACCGAGCAATACAATAAGGCCCGCTCCCCAAATCTTTGTACTTACAACTGAAATAATTCGCCCACCATCTAATGGAGAAACTGGAATCAAGTTAAAGAAGTTAATCATACTTCCAAGTAAAATAATTAATGCCCAAAATGGCTCTTTCGTTATTATATAAAGTGGAATTGCAGGTAAAAATGACAACAACCCGAAAAGAGGGCCCATAAAGGCAATGTAAGCTTCATCTTTTGCATTCTTTGGCATCTCTTTCATCCCAATAAGAGCGCCCATAAATGGAATAAATATTGCTGGCGATGTTGGTATACCCTTTCTTTTTGCAGCCCATAAATGGCCCATTTCATGAATAAACAATAAATAAATGAGTGCTACCCCAAATTTCCAACCATATATAACTGCGTATGCACCAAGTGATAGAAACATACTAAACACCGTTGAAAACTTTACTAATTTAAAAATTGCAAATACCCACTTTAACTTAGAAAGTAAAAATAGCCCTATTGCAACAATAATTCCCCATAATCCTTTTTTATTATTTTTCATATTCCTCTCCTTTATCTCTCATTAATGAATTCTATTCACCAAAGCTTGTTCTTTTCTCTATTATGACATATTTTTTTCTATTGTTAGAAATAATGTTTATATAATCCAATTTTAGCCAAAAATATAAATAAAAGGAGGTGTTTACAGATGAATTTACAATCTCTCATAATAGGCGCTCTATCGTTTTTAGCTTCAACTCTTATTTTTTATACCGTTAGTTACGTATTATTATTAGATTTGTTGCCCAATCACGTATTTATTGCCCTTACCATCCTTTCCGCTCTTATGATTTCTTTTCTTATTACACGAAAATCAATGAATGAGCCATCTGCAAAAGCAAAGTAATAGAGAGGGGATTTTCCCCTCTCTATTATCATTTCCTAGGAAAGGTCATTTAGACTTTACAATTCCACATTCATTCCGATCTATAAGTGCTAACTAAAGTTTCACTTTATCCCGCTTTAATGGGCAGTAAGACCCCCACCTCAAAATACAGCGAAAGCAAAGAATTTAGGTGGGGGGATCAACTGCCCATAAAAGTCCGATTGGTTCAACTAATAATCAGTGGGGGATGAAGACAACCCCCACTGATTAAAGTTTCACTTTATCTTTGTAAATTCATTTTTTCACCATACTCTTTCACAATTTGAATGATATTTTGAAAAACACCTATTTTCTCTTTTTTACTATTTAATATTTTCAAATCATAATTTTCATAATATGTTTCTAATGCCTTTAATTGTGATTGTGAAGCATCTTTTACCTGCACAGTAGCGTGTAGTTCATACTGTTTATATCCTTCCTTTACCTTTTCACCTGAAATTTCTTTACTTTCTTTTGCTCCAATTAATTTTTGAACTTTTTCCGGATAAATGACTTGCAAATAATATTCTTGTTCCTTTTCTAACTTATTGTATAGTGATTGTGAAATCGTATACCGTACTGTATAATCCACTTTTTGATCTCCTGCTTTAATATGAAACGCAGTAATCTGCAAATCTTTTTTTGTTACTTCCGTTAAAGAACCTACCTGCTTCTCACCTTCTATTTTTTCTGAAACATTTGGAAATATAGCCAAGAGCTTTTCCGTATCTTTTTTATTCAGCATATACATAGCTTGCTTATGTTGTATCCATCCTCGTCTATCTTCCCCTCTTAGCCATGCATAATACGTTTCTTTCTTTCCATCTCTACTAATTTGTATTTCATATTCAGGTTCACCGAAGCTTCCTGTTATTTCTTGTTTCTCCGCTTTATCCATAATGTCTATTACTAACTTCGCTTCTGATTTCTGTAACTTTTTCTCTTTATTTTTTTTTTGTATAACGGTTACCCCTATCGTTTCTTTCACTTCATTCACCGTCTCTTCTATTTTTTCTGTTTCTTTTTTTGGCTCAGTTTGACTACAGGATGCTAGTAACATAACAACCATTAACAATACATATTTCCTTTTCAATTTAATCCTCCTTTTATAATAAGAAATCCTTATAATCTTCATACAAAAAACAAAAACGTGACACACTATAAAATACGCTATACTAAGCATTGAAAGGAGGTCTTTTTCATGTCCATTAATTTTCACGATGCAAATAATAAATACACATACGCACAGCGAAACGCCCATAGTTCTTGGGGAGAAATGATAAAAAGTATTACAAATATACAAAACAAGCAAATTATTGATATCGGCTGTGGTGGCGGAATTTACACGAAAGAACTTGCTCTTATGGGAGCAGAAAGTGTTGTTGGACTTGATTTTTCAAAAGAAATATTACAAGCTGCAAAAGAAAATTGTAGCGGCTTTTCAAACATTTCATTCATTCACGGTGATGCACATAGCGTTCCATATCCTAATGATACATTCGACATTGTTATTTCACGCGCAGTTATTCATCATTTACACGACATTCCCATATTTCTACGTGAAGCTTCTCGTATATTAAAGAAAAACGGTGTATTCATTGTACAAGACCGAACCATTGAAGATTGTACAATTCCTGGAAGCCCTGAACACATCCGTGGATATTTTTTCTCTATCTTTCCAAAACTCATTGAAATTGAAGCAAAAAGACGTCCAAAAACCACCACGATACAACAAGAATTACAAAAATATTTTCTTCACGTATTCCCCACTCAAACACAATGGGAAGTACGAAAAATACATGATTCTGTAGAAGCATTATTGCAAGATTTATCACCTCGAACAGGTCGATCTATTCTATTCGAATTAACAGATCATGAACTTTCTCAACTTCTACAACAAGTACAGACTGCTTTGCAAAACGTATCTCCTATTATCGAAAGGGATCGGTGGACAATTTGGAGCGCCATGAAATTGTAAGGAAGGAAGCCTCACAAAATAATGTGAGGCTTCCTTCTTTCATAATCTAATTTTGCAACACTCTTGATATCCTCCACTTCTGGCCTGTGCACTTCCACACTTCGGACATACTAAATATCTAGACTGATTTGTCAACAAACTACCTTTTTGAAAGAGTAAAACTTCTGCTTGTTTAAACGAACGCGAATAATATAACCACATAAAACCAATTATAGCAATAATGCCAAATAATACTCCCATCGCAAGCATTTCAGTCACCTCTTTTGGTTTGTTCTTTCCAGCAAGTGGATTGTTGTATTATTCTCTGTAAATTCAAACAATCCCTTCTTTAGTCCTATAAATATCAACTTTCTCTACAAATTTTACAATTCTCCACAAAATTTCACCCCCGTTTTACAATTCACCATTCCCTTTACACCAATGAAAATCACATTCGATATTTCTGTATTTAAATATATCTTTCAAAAAAATATTGACTTTCAAAAAAAAACATGTGACAATACTGTCAGAATACTTGAATAAAAATTCATTGACGAGAACGAGTACGTTATAGGACTGTCCCCCAGAGAGTTGGCGATTGCTGAAAGCCAACGTTCAGTGCGTAGCCGAAAATCATCTCCGAGAAGTAGAACCGAATGTTACAGTAAGTTCTTACCGGCTGTCCCCCGTTACAAGGAACACGTATCATGTTGTACGTTGTAAAGCCGTATACATATAGACTCATTTCTACATGTATAAATTAGGGTGGTATCGCGGGTAAATATAACTCGTCCCTTTCTTTAGGGACGAGTTTTTTGTGTTCTTACAAATGAATGTAAAAAAGGAGGAAAAACAATGAACACTGTATCAAAAAAACATATTTTTTTCACGGGTCTTATGCTATTTTCTTTATTTTTTGGGGCAGGTAATTTAATTTTCCCTCCCATGCTTGGACAAAATGCAGGTGAAAACTTTTGGCCGGCAATAATTGGATTTTTACTAACAGGGGTCGGTTTACCATTATTAACTGTAATTGCAATTTCTTTATCAGGAAATGGTATGCAACAACTCGCAAGTCATGTTCACCCATTATTCGGAATTTTCTTTACTGTTGTTGTATACATCGCAATCGGTCCTTCTATGGGAATTCCACGCGTTGCAAATGTCGCTTATGAAATGGGTGTTAGTTCTTTCTTACCAGAAACAATTCGCTCTAGTAGTCTAGCACTATTTTTATACACGATCATTTTCTTCGCAATCGTATTTTGGCTTAGTTTAAATCCATCTAAACTTGTCGATCGCATTGGAAATATTTTAACACCTATTTTATTACTCTCTATTTTCTTGTTATTTGTTAAAAGTGTATTTACACCACTCGGGCAATCAGGACCAGCAATGCAAGAGTATCAAACTTCTCCAATCTTCAAGGGCTTTATGGAAGGATACTTAACGATGGATACCATTTCGGCACTTGCATTTGGAATTATCGTTGTAAATGCCATTCGTTCTAAAGGTGTACAGGATCGTAAATCCATTGCCATCGCAACAGCAAAAGCAGGACTTATTGCCGCTATCGGTCTCGTACTTGTATATGGTGCACTTGGCTGGCTCGGTGCAACTAGTGTCTCTCTCGGATACGCAAAAAATGGCGGACAATTACTTACTGTCATCGTACAACAGTTATTCGGTCCATACGGTTTGCTTCTATTATCTCTTATCGTTACACTCGCTTGCTTAACAACATGTGTTGGACTTGTATCTGCATGTAGTCAATACTTCTCAACATTATTGACTAAATTTTCATACAAAACGTTCGCCAGCATCATTTGCGCATTAGGATTATTAGTTGCCAACTTAGGTTTAACAAAAATTATTGCTATCTCTGTTCCAATCCTACTTGTCGTATATCCAATTGCGATCGTACTTGTTCTACTATCGTTACTTCATAAATATTTCGGTGGGTATCGCTCTGTTTATGTAGGTGCTTTAATTGGAGCAGCAATTGTAAGCGTATTTGATGGATTAAAACAAGGTGGTATTTCCATTTCATTTATCACACCATATTTTGAGTTTATCCCTTTATATAATGAAGGAATTGGCTGGTTAATACCAGCACTAGCCGGAGCTCTTATTAGCCTTACAATCGCTAAGCTAAGCGGTGCAAAAAAAGTTCCTTTACTAAACGAATCTCATGAAGTAAAAGCATCCTAAAAAAACTCCCGCATGGGAGTTTTTTTACATTCGATAAGCAGTATGATTAAAGCTACTTATTTTATAAGCTTTCGTATAATAGTCGATATTTGTATCCACCGTTTCTACTTTGACAACATCATAGCACTCTTCTTGCTTTACTAAAAATAAATAGTACTCTTCTGTCGCCTCAACAATTGCAATTTTATCTGTTTCAACATTATATTGTTCACAAAGCGCTTGTAATGCGTTCACATAATCCCCTAGTTTTTTAGACTTATCCATGCCGAATATAGTTTGAACTAACATATACATTCTCCCCTTTATATGTACTGTCAACAACATAATGATAACGCTTACATTTATTAACGTCAATAAAAAGATTTGGTGCAAACTAATAATCAGTGAGATAGCCCTCCCACTGATTATTAGCCTTCACTTTATCATTTCGTCAATTGATGTCTAAATGCATAAATAACCGCCTGTGTACGATCACTTACATTAAGCTTATTTAATATATTACTCACATGTGTCTTTACTGTTTTGAGAGCAATAAACAATTCATCTGCAATCTCTTGATTACTTTTCCCTTCGGCAATTAATAACAAAATTTCAGACTCTCTTTCTGTTAACTCCTCATGCAAAGGTTGTTCTTTCTTCTGACGCATACGAGACATCATTTTACCAGTAACTTTTGGCTCTAATACCGTTTCTCCGTCATAAGTTGCTCGTACAGCGTCTGCTATATCACTCGCTCTTGATGTTTTTAATAAATAACTTGTCGCTCCGGCCTCAATTACAGGGTACAACTTCTCATCATCTAAAAAACTCGTTACAACTACAATTTTTGCTTCTGGCCATTCCTGAATAATAGCCCGTGTTGCTTCAACCCCATCCATCTCATCCATGACAAGGTCCATCAAAATAATATCCGGTCTTAATTGCAAAGCTAACTCTGCACCTTTTCTTCCATTTTCAGCTTCTCCAACCACTTCAATATCTGGCTGTGTTGATAAATATGCTGATACACCCATTCGAACCATTTCATGATCATCCACTAGTAATACTTTTATCATGATTCTCCCCCTCTCTCAATCATAATCGGTACTTTCACTTCTATTTGCGTACCTTTAGCTGGAAAACTAAGCACTTTTAATGTCCCTCCAATTTCATGAACACGCTCTTGCATTGATCTTAAACCATATGAACCAGCTTTATTAACTCCCACTTCAAATCCAACGCCATCATCAATTATTTTTAGAATTGCATATTGATCAATTTTTCGAAGACGCACTTCTGTTTTCTTTGCCTTCGCATGCCGTAAAGTATTAGACAGCGCCTCTTGTACAATGCGGAATAAATGATCTTCTACACCTTTTTTCAATTCTATTGGCTCAATTAACCATTCAATTTTCATATGTTGCTTTCTAGAAAGTTCTGTTAATAACTCTTCTATCCCCTCTGTTAGCTTCTTACCTTCTAACTGTACTGGGCGTAAATGAAGAAGCAATGCTCTCATTTCTGATTGTGCATTTACAACCATATTTTCAACGAGCTGCAACTGCTTTTTCGTCGTTTCTGGAAATTCAGCTACTTGTTCATTAATAGCCGACATCATCATCGACATTGCAAAAAGCTGCTGACTTACAGAATCATGCAGCTCCCTCGCCAATCGATGCCTTTCTTGGGAAATCGCTTCTTGTCTCATCTCTTCATTCCAATGAGCTCGTTCATTCGTTACTTTTTGAAAAAGTCCAGCTTGCTCCTCTAATCGACGAGCAAGGCCGATTACTTTTCGTTCCACTTCATGAAATTCATCATCTGCAGTAAACGAAACATCGCTCGGAAAATTCCCTCTCTCTACTTCAAATAGAAACGTATTTAACCCTTGTATACGCTGCTCTATATAGTAACCGATTGCATATCCTACAATTCCCCCGATAAGTAAACTTGTAGTCATAATAAACAAGCCAATTGGAACAGAAGCGATGGATTCCTTCCATAGTAAATCATACACTTGTTGCTCGCTCTTCCATACATATACAATTGTACAAATGAGTGCGATACTAACAGAGGACAACATAGAATAACGAATATACATCCACGAAATATTTTTTTGTTTCTTCATTATACTTTCCTCACTTCCGTATCGCCTACGACAAGCGAAGAAATAATTTTAATACGACGAGGAGCCTCTTTATACTGCTCTGTTCTAAATGTAACATTGCGGTTAAACCCTGTCTCTTCATGTCCTGGCAAGAGCACCCGTCCGACAATAACAGAATGATTTAAAGAAAGTTCAATATCATATGGCACATATAAACGAATATTACCAACGACACCTCGAATAACAATTACCGTTTCTCCTTCAGGAATCATAGCAGTTGTTAAATCTATTTCCACATCGCAAGCACCATATTGAACATTTATATCTTCAAGTTCATAAATATGATCCATCATTCGTACATTACCTACAAACATATTTTTCAAATATGGTTCTGTACGATATATTTGCTTTTCTTCGTCTATAATCCCTTTTTCTTTAATTTCAACCTTCATTGCCTTTTGCTTATGCCCTTGTTGAATCAATTGATAACCAATTAAAGCTAAACAAGCGAATACGACAAGAACAAATGCTGCTGATGAAAATAAGAAGAATAAAAATACGATACCACCAACAAATAAAAATACATTTCCCCGTACATAACGATTCTTTTTACGATAATGCCTTCCAAACATAAGCATAATAAATGCAAAAATGAGACCACCTGGTTCAAAATGTCCAAGTATCATATCAAGAAAAAGACCAAATCCAAATATGATGAGGAGCATCCCCATTAATTGTGTTTTTGAAAAATGTTTCTTCATTTCAGCTCCCCCCTTCTTGTCACATATACATAGAAGAAAAGGCATTGCTTTCCAATACCTTTTCTCCTATCACTATATCATAAGCCTGTTTTATAATATACTACTATTATTTTGTTAACTCTTTCGTTAACGATACATCATTCTTTTCCTTCATTTCACGCTCAAGCTTTGCAATCTTCATATCAAATGTGTCACGTTCATGTTCCTCATTCATACGAGTTTCTAAGTCGCGAATATGATCCTCAATTTCTTCAAATCGTAAGAAAGGATTATTTTCATCCATTTTATGCATCGCAGTATTCATACGGCGATTTGCATGCGCCATATTTTCACGTGCCATTAATTCCATACGCTTTGCGTGCATTTCTTTTAATTTATTTTTCATTTCAGAAAGACGACGCTCTAACTCATCAATTTGCTCTACAACACCTGCATACATTTCTTCTAATCGAGTTACTTGCCCTTCATAATAAGCTACTTCCTCTAAAGCACGCTCATGTAGTTGTAGTTCGCCTGCTTCTTGAGCAATAATTGCTTGCTTTGATCTTTTATTAACGAAATATCGTGCTTGCTCAAGTTCACGAGCAAAATTAGATTTTAATGTTTTATGACGCTGAATTAACTTCTCAATTTTTGTGATTTCACGCTCACTATCGCGTAAATATTGGTTTAACATAGCGATTGGATTTTTTCTTTCTTTCTCATCTAACACATTATGAAAATCTGCTAAAATTGCATCGCGTACACGTCCGAATAAAGATTGTTTCATTATAATCTTCCTCTCTTCTACTTTATAAATTTGATTTATTTTATATTAGTTTTTCATTAACTTGTTCCACTCATCTTCAAAGTTGCTATATGGTTTAGAACTTTCTGGAGCAGAATCAACAACTACATCTTTTTCTTTTTTCCACTCACGGTATCCGTAGTATAAAACTACTAATGCTGCAATACCGATTAATGCTGGGGAATGAGAAAGGGCAATGGACAAGCCGATTAAACCAACAATACCCCAAGCTAACTTTCCAAAAAATGATTGTGCTCGCACAAATGATTTATAGCTCCAGTACACAACTCCTGCTCCAATTGCGAATCCTATAATACCAGCAAGACTGCCAAGAGCAATTAAAGCTAAAATACCAGCCGCGATAAACGCTAGAAATTGTTTCATCTTGTGCTTGCCTCCCTTCGATTTGATACTCTTATCTTAACTATTTTTTCTTTTTTCCATAACGAGCTTAAGAACCGTTTTCGACTCAGACTTAAGGCTGAGTTGCATTCAGCCTTTTGTAAAAACCTGCGGTAGCATCTCATCATTCACTCTTTTAGGGCATATAAAAAGCCGTACAGAGGACATTCTCTGTACGGCTTTCGTTTCATTTCATAAACTTCATTTTTCATTATGCTGTTTTATGATACTCTTTCTTTCCCGCTACTTTAGAAAACCGCGGGAAACCAATTAATATAGAAATGATTCCACATACTCCAACTAAGATTGGATAAAACGCATATGGCAACAATTCAATCGGAGATAACGCCGCAAATCCTGCTGCTGTTAACATTTGCGCTCCGTACGGTATTAATCCTTGCACACAGCATGAGAAAAGATCTAATACACTCGCTGATTTACGGGGATCAATTTCATATTGATCTGCAATATTTTTCGCCAGTGGACCTGTAAAGATAATAGAAATCGTATTATTCGCTGTACACATATTCGTCATACCTACTAAACCAGCGATACCAAACTCTGCTCCTTTTTTTGAACGAATGTTACGAGTTAAAATATTCATTAAATATTGAATGCCACCGTTATATTGAATTAGTTCGACCATACCGCCAATTAAAATAGCAAGTAATACTAGCTCCATCATACCGCCCATTCCAGTCGTTACACTTTTAAAGAAACTCTCTAACGTGTAACTTCCATCTAAAAGACCGATAACACCTGATAATACAGTTCCACCAGTTAACACGATAAGTACATTCCAGCCAAGTAATGCTGTAATAAGTACTCCTGCATACGGTAAAATCTTTATCCAGTCAAAGCTATGCGCTTTAATCTGCGTATCACTTCCTAAAGTAATGATTACTAATAGTACAATTGTAATAATCGCTGCTGGTAATACAATTAAAAAGTTCGTTTTAAACTTATCTTTCATTTCCGTTCCTTGTGAACGTACAGCTGCGATTGTTGTATCTGAAATAAATGATAAATTATCACCAAACATCGCTCCACCAACAACAGTAGCCATCGTAAGTGCAATGGAGATATTAGTTTGCCCACTAATACCTACAGCAATTGGTGCTAATGCAGCAATTGTACCCATTGAAGTTCCCATCGCTAATGAAATAAATGCGCCTATAACAAAAATTCCAGCTACGATAAATCCTTGCGGTAAAATGGATAGCGCTAAGTTAACTGTAGAATCAACGCCGCCCATCCCTTTTGCTGTTTCAGAAAATGCTCCTGCTAGGACAAAAATTAGAACCATAATCATAATATCCGGGTTCCCTGCACCTTTAGCAAATCGTTCTACTTTTACATGAAAACTTTCTTTACGATTCATTGCTAAAGCGACTCCCACAGCAATTGAAATTGCTACAAGTATCGGCAATTTATAGAAATCACCTGTAATAATTCCAGAACCAATAAATAGCGCCAAAAATATCCCAAGTGGTAATAAAGCCAAACCATTTCCTCTCGTTTCTTTCAAAGTACCATCTCTCCCTAGTTTCAACCTTTTTCTAATGAATAACAAAAGACCTCTTCCAATGAGAAGAGGTCTTATACATCTATAAGAAACGCTCTTCTCATCTTTCAAGCACATGCTTGCTGGATTTGGCACAGCACTCTGAAATCGAGTCCGCTGCCGAGGCATCGTAGGGCCAGTCCCTCCGCCTCTCTTTATAAGAAGGTTTCATATTTATTTTTTAATAATAATTTCTTCCCTAACTTTACTCGCTTACAAAACAAAAGTCAATTATTTTTTATATAGATTTTTTTGGTAATTATACAAAAATTTGAATACAACAATCATTTTAACTTTTTGATTTCTTCTTCCAATATTGAAATCCAATAAAATTCACTATTTTTTATTGCATCTATGATCCATTTCGTAGTGTACCAAGCCAATTCATACTCTTCTTTTGTAACATCGCCACTTTTATAAGCATCCTCTAGCTCATCTTCATCCAATATATACATTTTACCATTCGGTAATAACACTACATCTAAATATAAATCATCAAAATACGGTAAACCACGTTCGTCTATTTCATATTCTTTCGCCACATCGATATAATATTGTACTAATTCTTTTCGATCATCTAACATAGCGGTAATCGCAAAGTTTTTCCCGTTTATGAAATACTGAATCCACGTATACCGATCGCCAGCAATACAAAGCTCTTTACCATCATATTCTTTACAACTAGGTTCTCTCACCTTTTTTATTTCCAGTATTCCTAGCATTCCCTCTTCTATCTGCTTAACCGTATAATCCCTCTCTATTAGTCGCTTCCACGAAGAACCGTCACCATATTTACGTTTCATTTCGTCTGCTCCCCTTCTATATAGAAAAGCCCCCACATATTATGTGAGAGCTTGTTCAAATTATAATTAAGCTGCTTGTTTATTAGAAATTTCTTTCAAGTAGGCTTGTCCTTTTTCAGCGTCATACTGACCTTCCCACTTAGACATAACTACAGCTGCTAAAGAGTTACCTACAACGTTAACTGCTGTACGAGCCATATCTAAAATACGGTCAATACCAGCGATAAAGGCTAAACCTTCAGCTGGAATACCTACTGTACCAAGTGTCGCTAATAATACAACAAATGATACACCAGGTACACCCGCAATACCTTTTGATGTAAGCATTAATACAAGCAATAATGTAATTTGTTGTGTAATGGATAAATCAATACCGTACATTTGCGCTAAGAAAATAGCTGCAATTGCTTGATATAAAGTTGATCCATCTAAGTTAAATGAATAACCTGTCGGAATAACGAAAGATGTAATTGCCTTTGGACAACCGAACTTCTCCATTTTCTCCATGATTTTTGGTAAAACTGTTTCTGAACTTGCTGTAGAGTACGCTAAGATCAGTTCATCTTTTAAAATCTTAAAGAATTGGAAAATGTTAATTCCAAATATTTTCGCTGTAATTCCTAATACGACTACAACGAAGAAAATCATTGCTCCGTATACTACAACTAATAATTTCCCTAATGGAATTAATGAAGAAAGACCAAATGTAGAAACTGTAACTCCAATTAACGCAAATACACCAAATGGTGCAAATTTCATAACTTGGTTTGTTACGTAAAACATTGCATCAGCTACACCTTGGAAAAATTGAAGAACTGGTCTTCCTCTTTCACCAATTGCCGCTACACCTAAACCAAATAATACAGAGAAGAAGATAATAGCAAGCATATCTCCGTCAGCTAATGACTTTACAATGTTCGTTGGAACAATATTTACAAATGTATCTGCAAATGAATGACTTTGTACTTGCTCTGTCGTATGTGTATATTTCGAAATATCTGTCTTCGTTAACTGCTCCATATTTACGCCTTTTCCTGGTTGGAAAATATTCGCAATTAACAGACCGACAATAATTGCAATTGTTGTAATAATTTCAAAGTAAATAATTGTTTTTCCGCCTAGTCGACCTAATTTTTTAACATCGCCAACACCAGCAACCCCAACAACAATACTTGCTACAACAATCGGTACAACGATCATTTTAATTAATCGGATAAAAATATCACCAATTGGTTGTAAATAACTCACCACTGCCGGATTGCCAAAGAAAATCGCCCCAACTGCAATACCTAGCGCAAGACCAATTAATATTTGCCATGCAAGTCCTATTCTTTTCATATTTGTTGTAACCCCCTCTTCGATGTGTCACTCTATCTCTCATTCTATCTCTATAAAACTCGAAATTAAGAGTATTACATATTATTCGACAATTCACTACATTTTGTCCCTGTTAAAAATCATAAATCAAAATTTAAAATCTGACAACAAAATAACTTTTACTGAACACAAATAATTTTCTTGACAAAAACAAATCCCATGTCAGAAAACCTAACATGAGAACGATTCCCTACTAGTATTTTAGAGAGTTTTTAACTTAAATTTCACTATATAGAGTCGCGTTTTTTTCCTTTATTTCACAGATAAAATCTAGAATACACCTTTGTTGCACAAACTAAAAAAATACAATCATCATTACAATTACTGTTGAAAAATGCTAAATTCCGACAAAACTTAGCAATTTTATAAAATTTTCTTTACATTATGATTACAACGATAGACACTCTTCTTCTTATGATATATAACATTCATAGGGAAAGGAGTTAGACAACCATGAAAAAGAAATTTGCAGCGTTTAGCGTTTTAGCAGCAGGAACCATTTTTGTTTCTCCACTACTTTCACCCGTATACGCTGAAACGAATCAAGATAAATTATCTAATATTCAATCTGAATTAGAAGGAAAACAAAATGACTTACAAAATAAATCAGCTGAGAAAGAACAAATAGAAAAAGAAATTCAAGAATTACAAAAGAAAATCGATGACTTAACTACTTCTATTAATAAAAACGAAGCTGAGTTAAACGATACAAAAAAAGAAATTAGTAAAACACAACAAATAATAACTGACAAAAAGAAACATATAGAGCAATTACAAACAAACATAGATACACGTCAGGAAGTTATTAAGCAACGACTTCAATCTATGCAAGAAAAACCTCGCACAAATATCATTACAGAAGTATTAACAAATTCTGCAAACATTGCTGATCTCGTTGATAATATGTATTCTGTCAGTTTAATTTTAAACAACGATACTGATATTGTGAAAAAACAAACAACTGACCAAGATGCTGTGACGAAAGAAAAAGAGGCTGTTGAGAAAAAAGAGCAACAATTGAAAGAATCCGAGCAAAAATTAGAACAAAAACAACAAGAATTACAAAATAACCAACAACAGCAACAAACTCTTATTAGCGATCTACATACGAAAGTAGCAAAAGTAGATTCAGAGATTGAAGGATTAGAAGAATCTAAAGGCATTTTAGAAAATCAGCGTCAAGCTGTTCAAAAAGCAATTGAAGAAGAAAAACGCGCGGAAGAAGCTCGTAAAGCTGAAGAAGCACGTAAGGCAGAGGAAGCTCGCAAACAAGCTGCCACACCTGCTCAAGCTGCTCCAGTACCTCACGATACAAACGTTGGTGGATTTATTAAACCAGCAGCTGGATCAAAAACTTCTGGTTTTGGCGTGCGCTCTATAGATAACCATAAAGGAATCGATATCGCAGCTTCAGGAACGGTTCCAATTATTGCCGCTGCAGATGGCGTTGTTATTCGCTCAGAATTATCATCTAGTTACGGAAATGTTGTGTACTTATCTCACCGTATAAATGGAAAAACATACACAACAGTATATGCTCATATGAGTAGCCGTTCTGTATCGAATGGACAAACTGTAAAACAAGGAACTCAACTTGGATTTATGGGGAATACTGGCCAATCATACGGACAACATTTACACTTCGAACTTCATCTTGGAGAATGGAATGTCGGTAAGACAAACGCAGTTGATCCATCTCCTTATATCGGATTATAAAAAAACTCGGTGCATACCGAGTTTTTTTATTTCCCCTTCACACACTATAGGCATTCCACATAGACTACAACTAAATGCCTATAGTTTACGGGGTGAATGATATGAATACACAATTACAACAAAAAATAGAAGAAGCTAGAGAAACTTACATTGGTCGGTTATTTACATTTGGCGGCTCAGCGTTATTTTTAATCGGATCATTTATTGCAGTCGTCACAGCCTATAAAACCTATAGCCGCTTATTAAATACACCTACAACATAATAAAAAGACGGAGATTTCTCCGTCTTTTTATTATGCAAACATTTTAAATACGCCTATCGCATTTAAAAATACAATAATTACAGTTACCGGAATAACATAACGAAGCAAGAAAAACCAAATATTAAATAACGTTTTCCCTTTTGTTTCCGTAACTTCTAATTCTTTCATTAAGATTTCTTTACTCATTTTATTTGGTACGAATAGCGAAATCGCTAATACCCCTAAAGGTAGTAATACGTTACTTACCGAGAAATCGACTAAGTCAAAGAACGTTTTCCCAAATATTTTCACATCACTCATAATTC
Source organism: Bacillus sp. BC05(2025) (assembly GCF_056725905.1). NCBI lineage: Bacteria > Bacillati > Bacillota > Bacilli > Caryophanales > Bacillaceae > Bacillus > Bacillus sp. BC05(2025). The sequence continues at coordinate 288,061 of NZ_JBWYRA010000002.1, forward strand.
CAAACGATAGGGCGGACGGGATTCCAACTGCAAAAATAAGAATACCAATTAATAACGATGCTGATGGGCGCTTTTTCTCATTATCTTTCGCAACAGATGCTACTACAATTTCAAGCATGGAAATCGCAGATGTTAACGTTGCAAAGAAGAATAACACTAAAAACATAATGAAGAAAAATTGTCCAAATGGTATTTTTGCAAATACTGCTGGAAGGACGATAAACAGTAGTCCTGGCCCTTCAGTCGGCTTAACACCTAATGCGAAAATCGCCGGGAAAATTGCTAATCCTGCAAGTACTGTAATAAAAACCGTTAAACTTACAATAGATGTTGCTGATTTCGCTAAATGTTCTTCTTTCTTTAAATAGGAACTATAGGTTACCATTACTGAGGCACCAACTGTTAGCGAGAAGAACGATTGTCCCATCGCGTATAAAATCGTATCTGCTGTCAACTTTGAAAAATCCGGTTTCAAGAAGAACTCTACCCCAGCAAAAGCACCATCGAGTGTTAATGCACGAATAATGATAGCAATAAACAAAATAAATAATAGCGGCATCATATACTTACTTGCTTTTTCTATCCCTTTCTCTACACCTTTACTTACAACAAAAATAGTGCAAAGCATAAAGAGAAATTGCGCTCCAATTGCGCTTACTGGATTTGAAATCGTTTCACCAAACAATTGTCCATAATCAACAACACCATTCCAGAAGCTTCCTGTAACACTATAGTATAAATACAGTAAAATCCATCCACCTACAACACTATAAAAAGATAGTACACTAAAACAAGTAACAACTCCCATACGACCAATCCAAGGATATAACTTGCTATTTGGCACCAATACTTTATACGCTGTAACTGCCTCTTTTTGCGTACTACGCCCAATAACAAATTCAGCTAAAAGAAGTGGCATACCTATAAATAAAGTTAATAGTAAAAATACAAGGAAGAATGCGCCTCCCCCACCATTACCTGCAACATATGGAAATTTCCATATCGCACCAAGACCTACTGCGGCTCCGGCTGCTGCGAGTACAAAGCCTATTTTCGACGTCCATTGCTGTGTTTCTTTCATTATAATTTCTCCTTTTCTGAATATTTAAACTTTTGTTAATTATACACTTTCATTTCATACTCGCACACCTCCTTTAGAAAATAAAAAAGTCCCCTACACGCAAATATGCATGTAGAGGACGATATATGTAATGTAAATACCGTGGTACCACCTCAATTGGATTGATAAATCCCACTTGTTCAAGTACAGGAAAAACTCCGATACTCTATCCTTTTAACGGCGGAACCCGGGTTGCCTACTACAATGTTCAACATACCTCTCGCAAGCCCATTCTGTATATTTTATCGTACCGGGCTCACACCTTCCCCCAGCTCTCTGAACGTATCAAATATACCTACTCTTCTTGCTCATCGATTTCATCTATTGAAGTTACTTGTGATTATAAATTATATTTTTATAGTTGTAAAGTACAATTTATTCATTATCCTATATGAACTCTTCTCTCTAATTCTTGTAAAAACAATTCTCTTTTTTGTTCATTTTGAACATATATCGACTTTAATACTTCTTGCAACAATATATTTCTCTGTCTTTTCTCAATTTGTAATTCTTTCACTTTTATTCTAACTTCGTATAAAAAATTAAGATACGACTCATACGCCTCATCATATTTATTTGCAATATCATCACGAATTTTTTTTGCAAGTTTTGGGCTCGCTCCCCCAGTAGAAACAGCCACATTCAGTAATCCACGATGAATCGCCGCCGGAAAATGAACATTACCACTTTCCGGGTTCGTAATAACATTTACTAATTGATTTTCTGCGCTATCTTCAGCAATTTGTTCATTTAATACAGCATCACTACTCGCTGCAACAACTAAAAAAGCGTCTTTAATGTCACTTTTTTCATACTCCCTTTGATACCAACGAATTTTCTTTTCTTCTACAAGTTTTACTAAATTTGCATCCAATTCAGGACTTATCACAACTATATCCGCACCTTGTTTTAGTAAAGGAATAATTTTAAATCCCGCAACTTTCCCTCCACCAATAACAACAACACGTTTCTTCTCAACTCGCACTGTAAGTGGATACATATTGATCTCCCTTCAATAATTTTTTCGTTTTCTGAATTAACATATACTGAAATGCTTCATTCTTCCCTAAATACGGACTTATTTTTATCTCTTCCAGCTCATATTGACTCACTTCTTTTTCAATATGTTTCATAAGTAAACCTGTAAATAATAAGTAAGGCAGTACAACGATGTTCTTTTCTTTTCGTTCTATGACTTCTTTTAACTTATCCTCAAATTTCGGCTCGGCAGCTGCTAAATAACAAACCTCTACTTTTTTAATTTTCTCTTCCGTTTGAAATAAAGAAGCAATCCAGTTTATATCTCGTAATACTTCAGGGTCACTGCTCCCTCTTGCAACAAGAAGTAGCGTCACTTCATTTTTATCTTCCTGTTCAATACCACTTCCACTATATACCGATTTAACAAGTGTTTCTGATACACCAAACGGATTACCATAAGTCACTTTAACATTCGAAAATTGATTATTTACCTTTTCCAATTCAAACGGGATATCTTTTTTCACATGACCTGCCGCTAATAAAAAAACTGGAATAACAATAATCTCTGTAGCACCACGCTTCACACATGTGCGGAACCCTTCATCAATAGTTGGACTCGCTAACTCTAAAAAACAAATTTCTTGAATACTTGCCTCTACACGGTTCATGCATGACGTAATAAACGCAACAGCTTCTTCTTTAGCTGCTTTCAAACGACTTCCATGGCATATATATAAGATGGCTTTCATTTTATAACACTCCACTTACTTGATACGTACTTTCTGTCTGTTTCTCAAACCAATGGATTTTTTCTCGAAAACGGACCACTTCTCCAATTACAATCATGCTCGGATTTTGAATTTGTTCTTTTTTTGCAACATCTACAATTGTTCCTAACGTTCCAACAACTGTACGCTGCATAGATGTCGTTCCTCGCTCAATAATAGCAACAGGTGTACTTTTATCTTTTCCATGCTTCATTAGTTGCTCACATATGTAGGGTAAATTGCTAACCCCCATATATACAGCTAAAGTTTCTACACCTTTCGCTAAATTTTCCCACTTCACTTCCTCTTCGGCATCTTCTTTTCTATGCCCCGTTACAATAGCAAAACTTGCACTTGCATCACGATGTGTCACTGGGATACCAGCATAAGCAGGAGCAGCTATTCCAGCTGAAATACCAGGAACGATTTCAAACGGTACACCTTGCTTTGCTAACGCTTCAGCTTCTTCTCCTCCCCTACCAAATACAAATGGATCCCCACCTTTTAGCCTCGTTACAACTTTTCCCTTTTTCGCATATTTAATAAGAAACATGTTAATTGTCTCTTGCTTCATCGTGTGATAATTTGGTAGTTTTCCGCAATAAATTAAATCCGCTTCAGGCTTTGCATAAGAAAGCAATTCTTTATTCACGAGACGGTCGTATAAAATAACATCTGCTTTCTCAATACATTTCAATCCTTTTACAGTAATTAAATCTGGATCACCAGGACCCGCCCCAACGATATAAACCTTCCCCATCATCTCTCCTCATTTCTACTATTAAAGTGAAACTTCCATCCTTATATACGAATGGAAGTTTTCATTATTTGTTATTCCCTACTCATGAATAACAAATGCCGCACCTTTTCGAATCTTCTTTTTTTCAAATAAGGAAATTTCCTTTACTTCTGGCAGCGGTAAAAAATGCTTTTCAAGCTCCATCTCCGCAAGCTTAAACGCCTGTTCTTCACTTTGAGCAACGACAACAATCGGAACAATACTATTTACTAACACAGCTTCAAATCGATATAAATCCATATTGTCCCTCCTAAGACGCTATTACTTCTTCTAGTACGTTATTTAAGGCTATTTGTAATGTCTCTACACCAACACGGCCGACAAAATCATAAAACGTTTCAGCTAGTAATTTATTCTCTTTGAAATAACTTATAAATGATGCAAGTACATCAGGTAGATCCTCGCCATCTATTTTCCCTTTTAACTTTTGGTTATAAGCACCACCATCTAACAGCGTTCCACCTACATATATTTCAAATGCTTCAACAATTCCTTTTTCCTTCGTTTTCATTTTCACCCCTTGTAATCCAATGTCAGCAATTTGACGTTGACCACATGAATTCGGGCACCCTACCATATGAATACGAACCGGAACATCGAGTGCAATTTGTGTATCTAAGTATTCGGCAATTTTTCGCAATCTTTCTTTCGTTTCTACTAAAGCAAGATTGCAATATTCAATACCAGTGCAAGAAACCGCATGACCAATAAACGATTTTGGACTGGCTGATATCGTTTCAAATAAAGGCTCATTTAGTAAACCCTCCACATTTTCTGGCGGAACATTCGGAATAATAAAGTTTTGTGAATTACATGTACGAATTTGTCCATTCCCATACTGTTTAGCAATTCTTGCAATCTCAAACATTTCTTCTGCATGTAGGCGTCCTACTGGCACATTAAAACCTACATATTTTAGTCCGTCTTGTTTTTGATCTTGAACTCCATAAAAGTATCCCGCATTCCAGCCTTTGAGAGCACTTTCCCCTTTACTTTGCAATGGTCCTGTATACTCTATTAGTTTCTCTTTGAACTTCTCTGCTCCCCAGTCTGCAACAAGAAACTTCAAACGGGCTAAATGACGTTTTTCGCGATATCCAAAATCACGGAATATCGTAGCAATCGCAATTGCTACCGCCTTCACTTCTTCTGGTAAAACGAATACATCTAATTCATCCGCTAAATATGGACGAGCTGATAATCCACCGCCTACTTTTATATGAAAACCAACTTTTTTCTCACCGTCTATCTCTTTCGTTGCAGGTGTAAATGCAACACAGTTAATCTCTGCATTTGCTGAATTATAAATGTTAGAACTAATAGACATTTTAAATTTACGTGGTAAGTTAGAAAACTCTTCATTATGTTGGAAATAGTCATATACCTCTTTTACAATGCCAGTTGTATCAAACAGTTCATTTGCATCAATACCAGCAAGTGGATTTCCTGTAATATTACGCGTTATATCACCACACGCTCCAGCTGAAGATAGCCCAACTCTTGCTAATCTTTCAAAAATATCTGGAATTTGCTGAATTTCTAACCAATGAAACTGAATCGCCTGTCTTGTCGTAATATCTATTACGTCACGCCCATAATCCTCAGCGATAGAAGCAAGCACTTCTGCCTGTGCATTCGTAATAATCCCTGAAGGAATATTTACACGCATCATAAAATAACCAGCTTCTTTCGGTCTTTGTAAATACAACCCTGCCCATTTGAATGCGTCCCACTCTTCTTTCGGAATAGATTCGAAGCCATTCTCTGCATAGTAAGGAATATCATTAAAGATCTCCAAGCCATCTTTTTTTAATTTATTTTTCTCAGTCTGATTTAACTTTTCATTGTTAGCCCATACTTTTTCATAACTCATTGTTTATCCCCCTATATAAAACTACGCTCTTGTAAATACTTCACGATTTGTTCCGCACATTCTTCAATAGAATATTTGTGCGTTTCTACAATTAATTCCGCTTGTGCTGGCTCTTCATAAGGCGAATCAATACCTGTGAAATCCTTAATATCACCTTTTCTTGCCTTCTTATAAAGTCCTTTCGGATCACGTTTCTCACACTCTTCAATCGGACACTTCACAAAAATTTCAATAAATTCATCTGTCGCTAATAAATCTCTTACTTGTTTGCGGTCTAATCGAAATGGTGAAATAAATGCTGTAAGGACAACTGTTCCTTGATCTACAAATAACTTTGCCACTTCGCCAATACGTCTTATATTTTCCATGCGATTACTTTCAGAAAATCCTAAGTCTTTATTTAAACCGTGACGAATGTTATCCCCATCCAGCACATAATTTCCAATATTCTTTTCAAACAGTTTACGAGCAACCGCATTTGCTACTGTAGATTTACCCGAAGCAGATAAACCAGTAAACCAAATTACAAAACTGTGATGTCCATTCTTCACTCTTCTCTCATCTTTTGAAACCGAAGCTGTATGCCAAGTAATATTCGTATCCATCTCGTTCTCTCCCTATTCTGTTACTACTGCTTTTTTCAAGCCTTTAATTAGCACTTCCACTACTTCTTTACGACTAAATGTACTTGGCGGAACCTCACCGTTTCTTAATAATTCTCTTACTTTCGTACCCGATAAAATGACATGATCTTCTTTTCCGTGCGGGCATGTTTTCGTCGAAGCCATCGCTTCACATTTCGTGCAATAAAAACTATGTTCAAAAAATAGCGGTGTAATCCCTAATTCTTCTACTGTAAAGTTTGTAAAAATTTCTTGCGCTTCATAAGTACCGTAATAATCTCCTACCCCTGCATGATCTCGCCCTACAATAAAGTGGGTACATCCAAAATTCTTTCTGACTAGTGCATGAAATATCGCTTCCCTCGGTCCTGCGTAACGCATCGCTGCAGGAAATACACCTAAAAAGACACGATCTTTCGGATAATAGTTTTGAAGTAACACTTCATAGCTTTCCATTCTTACATCAGCAGGAATATCGTCCGACTTCGTTTCCCCAACGAGCGGATTTAAAAAGAGGCCATCTACAATTTCAAGAGCAGATTTTTGAATATATTCATGGGCACGATGTACAGGATTTCTCGTTTGGAATCCGACTACTGTTTTCCAACCACGTTTTTTAAATTCTTCTCTCGTTTCAATTGGATCTAAATGATAAGAAGGAAATGGATTACTTTCAAAACGTTTCGTAAGAATAATAGCTCCTCCGACGTAAACGTTCGGTCGTTCATATAATTTTTTCACTCCTGGATGAGCCTCATCCGTCGTTTTATACACTAGTAACGCTTCTTTTTCCTTATCAGGCACAAAAATATCTTCTATTTGAATAACACCATATACGTTTCCCCCGTTAACAAGTTTTACTTTCTCTCCAGCTATTAGCCTCTCTGCTACTTCTTCTGTTACTGGTAATGTAATTGGTATACTCCAAACCCTCCCATTAGCTAAACGAAGCGTTTCTACGACCGAATCATAATCTTTCTTCCCTAAAAAACCAGTAAGCGGGCTATATCCTCCTGTTGCTAATAGCTCTAAATCACTTAACGCAATGTTGTCTAGCCCAATTTCTTTTTCAATTTGTGATACATCATATGTCTCGTCTATAAGATTTACTAATTCATTTCTTGTACTCATTTTCTATACCCTCTCTTAGCTTTATTTTCAAATTCATCTTATTGGTAATGTAGACCACATTCAGTTTTCACTTTCCCGGCCCATCTACCATCTCTCGAATCGCCACCCTCACCTACAGGTAACGTACACTTCTCACACCCAATACTTGGATATCCAACATCATGCAGCGGGTTATACGGCAAACTATGTTTGTATACATATCGCCATACCTCTTTCCATGTCCAATGAATGAGCGGACAAACTTTAATAGATTGAAAGCGATGATCTTGATTTATAAACTTTGTATGCTTACGCGTTTCTGATTGTTCCCTCCTTAAGCCCGATATCCACGCTTTTTCCGCTGCTAATGATTTTTCTAACGGTAAAATTTTTCTAATCTTACAACAAAGATTCGGATTACTTTCCCATAATTTCTCACCATGCAACTTCGCTTGTTCATCAAGCGTAAGTTCCGGTTGTTTTTCTATAATATTTAATGAAGGAAATTGCCTCCGCACTTTTTGAATTAATTCATATGTTTCTTGAAAATGAACATTTGTATCTAAAAATACAACTTTAGCAGATGGATTTACTTGGTTTATAAGATGCAGCAATACCATCCCTTCCACTCCGAAGCTACATGCGTATACAATTTCACCTTCATATTCTTTATAAGCCCAACTTAAAACAGATAGCGCGCCTTTCGTTTCATCTTCTTCTGAAAATGAAACATTATTTTCTTCCCACGTTTCATACGTCAACATGTTTTTTCCCCCTGTAAAAGCAAAAAGACGGTTTTAACCTAATCAAAATAGGTTAAAACCGCCTCTAGTTTTTCTAGTCAGCGCTTTTTACTTTAAACGTACCTTTTCACTTTTCTCTAATTGAATGACTTTTCCATCTTGCACAACAATTGTAATTGAACCATATTTCATATCAGCAAGCATCGCTTCAATTTTCTCAGATACTTCCTCAAAATGTTCCCGTACACTCACGCGAACAGCCCCCCTTTTTATTCATAAAAAAAATCTTTCCCATTTCGAAAAGACTGTTCGGTAATATATTTTACCTTATCTTTCAAAATGGATTCCATTTTGCTGGATTTAGCACCTTGCTTTCTATAAGCAGGTTGCCGAGCTTCGTCGGGCCAGTTCCCTCCGCTTCTCTTGATAAGCTTTGTATTTGTATTTTATCACAATTCTGATTTTTTTCAATCCTAGTTTTCCGATATATTTTAATTATTTTATTTTATAAAAAAGGAATTGTCCCTCCGAACAACTCCTTTTTCCTCATTTAAACAAGTTCTTTAATACGTATGCGATCGTTCCCAATAATATTTTCATATGTTTCGCGCTCTACAACAATTTGTGACGTACCACCTTTTGCGAAGACGACAGCTGGTCTACGAATCCGATTATAATTATTCGCCATCGAGTACCCGTATGCCCCTGTACAAGAAATTGCTAGTAAATCCGCAGAGGCAACTTTCGGTAGATTAATATCCCAAATTAACATATCTCCACTCTCACAGCATTTTCCTGCAATCGAAACAACTTCCTCATTCTCATCGTTCCCTCGATTTGCTAACATCGCTTCATAACGAGCGTTATATAGAGCAGGCCTTAAATTATCAGTCATCCCACCATCGACTGATACATATTTCCGAATACCAGGAATGTCTTTCACAGATCCAACTGTATAAAGGGTCGTTCCAGCATCACCTACAATACTACGGCCTGGTTCAACCCATATTTCTGGCAAGGGATAATTACATACTGTAAATTGCTCTCTCACTGCACTTGTTACAGCTCGCACATACGTCTCAAGAGTTAATGGCGTATCTGACTCTGTGTAGCGTATTCCGAATCCTCCGCCCACATTTAGCACTTTTACTACATAATTTGTTCGCTCTCTCACTTTTTCTAAAAATTGATGAAGAACTTCAATCGCTCGCACAAAGCCGGCTGTTTCAAATATTTGTGATCCGATATGTGAATGAATTCCTAACACGTTATAATTTGATTTTTGTAAAGCAAGCTCAATTGCTTGCATCGCTTGACCATTTGACACGCCAAATCCAAATTTCGAATCATCTTGACCTGTTGTAATATATTCATGTGTGTGCGCCTCTACCCCAGGCGTTACACGAATTAATATGTTCACAAATTTCCCATGTTGCACTGCTAAATCATGCAAAATTTCTAATTCTAAGAAGTTATCTACGACAAAACAACCAATATTCGCCTGAAGAGCCATCACAATTTCTTCATCTGTTTTGTTATTGCCGTGAAAATGAATGCGCGATGCCGGAAATCCTGCTTGTAGTGCAGTATATAATTCCCCTCCAGAAACAACATCTAATGACATATTCTCTTCACGAGCTACTCGGCACATCTCCATGCACAAGAACGCCTTGCTTGCATATGCTACTTGATAAGAGAAACCACTTTCTTTAAAAGCACGATGAAACGCGCGGCACTTTCCTCGAATTGACTCTTCATCGTATACATAAAGTGGTGTTCCATATTGTTTTGCTAGCTGCGTCGTATCGCACCCTCCAATTTCTAAGTGTCCTTGCCCATTGATTCGGCTTGTGCCGTGTAAATACATTTGAATTCCTCCCTTATTTCCTCTAAAACTCATAACCCCAATCTTCTATTCATTGCAGCACGCTTTTAGATAGACAAAAAACGCGCGGAACAATGTTCACACGCGTTTCTTATTAGGAAAAATATATATTGAAAAAATAAACGAGTTGTTATCTCCTCAAAATAAGAAACCGCATCAACATCTCCAAATAGCTCTCCATAAAATAAATCTTATGACAGTACTACATTTATTCAATGCAGTCCCAATATATGAATAAGATGGTTATTCTTATATTTCGGCAATAGTCCCTTTCAACCTATGATCACAGATTCCATTAAATCTCCCATAGTTTACTCTTTCCTATCGCGGCCTCTACCTTTGAGAGTAGATGAGGTAAGTCTATTTAATTTTCAAACATCTAATTGTTGCTATTAACAATACCAAAGGACCATTTTATTTGTCAAACAATTTTTTATATTGTTTTTCTACAGTTTAGTTTCGTATCGTTCGGTAAGCGCTTTACTAAAACCTTCGTCACTTCCCATTCGCCTTCTTCGTTATTAAATGTAATCGTTACCTTCTCAAATGGTGGAGCAATTTTCCCGGCAACACGTTCATACTTCGTTACTTCAATAACTGCTTGAAATAAATATGTACCGCTATACACTTTTTTTAAACTAATAATTTTCGGGCATTGATAAGGCTTCAAGCTCCCATATTGTTTTTCAATTGCTTTATTTATTTTCGGAAATAAGACAGAATAAAGGGCATCTTCCATAAGAGGTGCATCATATTGGGCTATCGACACACTCGGTGAAGCAAAAAGTATAACACTACTACATACTATAAAATACAATAACTTTCGCATTATAACCTCCTTACACGATTCTTTCTGCGCACGACAATAATCATATATAGAAACTCCGTTTTATTGTCTCCTACTGCCCTTTTTCTACTCAATTATTATAAAAAAGCCCACAACTCTCTTTTATTTTCGTATAATGATACTCATAGTATAATAAACATAATAACAAAGGACTGTTCGTATATATAAAATGAGGCGCTAATCAAATCGCCTCACAAGAACTGTCATGCTTTTTAGGAGAGGAGTATATTATGCTACAACGTCTGTTTCCAAAACTGCGATTTGCACTCGTTGCAGTCGTTTTATTATGGATAAAAACATATATTGTGTACAAGCTAGCATTCGATATTAAAATTGATAATTTCTTTGAAGAATTTATGCTTTTTATTAATCCACTAGCTGCGTTACTTTTATTTTTCGGTTTTGCTTTATTTGCATCTAAACACCGAAACCGCATTATAGTTGGAATTAGTTTTATACTATCATTCATTTTATTTGGAAATGCAATGTTTTATGGGTTTTATAACGATTTCGTTACGTTCCCAGTATTATTTCAAACAAATAATATGGCTGATTTAGGGACAAGTATAAAAGAACTCTTTACGTATAAAACATTACTGTTATTCGCAGATGCGATCATCTTAATGTTTCTTTCGCGTAAATTCCCAGCATTTTGCGACAAGACGCCGCTTTCTCGCTCTGAGAAGAGAACTTTCTTTAGCGGTGTAACAGCTCTATTAGCATTACAAATTGTTATTTCAGTTATTTATAAACCACAAATGTTCTCACGCTCGTTTGACCGTCAAACTGTCGTGAAAAATTTAGGTTTATACACATATCATCTATTTGATATTACACTTCAATCTAAATCTTCAGCTGAACGTGTATTTGCAAGTGGGGACGGGTTCTCTGAAATTAAAAACTATACAGATTCAAAAGATAAGCAAGTTGATAAAAATTTATTTGGAGCTGCAAAAGGTAAAAATGTTATTTTAATTTCAATGGAATCTACACAAAGTTTTGTTATTAATAAAAAAATAAATGGAAAAGAAATTACCCCATTTTTAAACGAATTTATTAAAGATAGTTTCTATTTCGATAATTTCTATCATCAAACAGGACAAGGTAAAACTTCTGATGCTGAATTTATCGTTGAAAATTCACTTTATCCGTTAGATCGCGGTTCTGTATTCTTTACTCACGCAACAAATGAATATACAGCTACACCAGAACAATTAAAAAAATACGGATATTCTTCTGCTGTCTTCCATTCAAACGATAAAGCATTTTGGAATCGTGATGTAATGTATCCTGCACTTGGATATGATCGTTACTTTAATTTGAATGATTACGTAGGCACAGAACAAATGTCTGTCGGTTGGGGATTAAAAGATAAAGAGTTCTTTGAACAATCTATTCCAAAGCTAAAATCTTTACCACAGCCGTTCTATACAAAGTTCATTACTTTAACAAACCATTTTCCATTTCTTCTAAATCCAGAAGATCAATATGTTGATGAGTTTAATTCAGAAAGTGGTGTTGTAAACCGTTACTTCCCAACGGTTCGTTACACGGATGAAGCTCTTAAACGATTTATTAAACAATTAAAAGAAGAAGGACTATATGATAATTCCGTTATTATCATTTACGGAGATCATTACGGTATTTCTGAAAACCATAACGCAGCTATGGCCCAGTTCCTTGGGAAAGACGCTATTACACCGTTTGATTCTATGCAACTACAACGCGTCCCTCTCATTATTCACGTGCCTGGTCAAGAGGGAAAGGTCATTTCTAAAGTATCTGGTCAAATTGATATTAAACCAACACTACTTCATTTACTTGGTATTAAAACAAATAAATCCGTTGAATTTGGAACTGACTTATTTATTAAAGAAAAAGACCCACTTATGGTAATGCGTGATGGTAGCTTCGTCTCAGAAGATTATGTGTATACAAAAAACATGTGTTATAAACGAAATACAGGTGAAGAAGCGGACATTTCATTATGTCAACCAAATATCGAAAAAGCAAAAACTGAATTGAAACTCTCCGACAAACTCATTTATGGAGATTTATTACGTTTCGACCCTAACAATCGGTATAAGACTGGAACGATGACAACGAAATTTGAATAATACAAGGTGCAACTTTATAAAAGTTGCTCCTTTTTTTACTTATTTTTCAAATCATTCTTCTATGAAATCTTTCACAAATTGGGAATTTTTTTCGTATGAAGAAGAAATTTATGGTATGATAAAATAAGTAAACTTTCATACACTAATTAAGAATTTATTACAGAAAGCAAGGGATCAGATTTTGTATAGAGCAGCTATTCCAAACTTATTTACGCTCGGAAATTTATATAGTGGATTCTTGTCAATCGGCTATGCATCTTTAGGATATTATAAATCAGCTGCTATTTTAGTACTTATCGGGATGATGTTAGATAGTCTTGATGGGCGTGTTGCTCGTTTATTACGCGTTGATTCACAAATGGGAAAAGAGCTTGACTCGCTTGCAGATGTCGTAACATTTGGTGCAGCACCTGCTGTCCTCATGTATTACACATCTTTCTCCAATTATGGAATCATCGGACTATACATAGCGGGACTATTCCCTCTTTTCGGAGCATATCGTTTAGCTCGATTTAATGTTACACCATCTTCTACTTCAATGAAATATTTCACTGGGGTACCGATTACAGCAGCGGGAGGGCTTGTTGCTTTCTTAACATTATTTTCACATACCATTCCAAAAATCGTTCTTATTACAGTATTTGTAACGTTCGCATTTTTAATGGTGAGCCGCATTCGTATCCCAAGTTTAAAAGATGTACCAATTCCACGATATAGCATCATTATTACACTATTTTTAGTTGGAATCATTATCACAATGTACCAAACAGGGTTCGGTAATTTTTCTGTTTTCTTATTCATTGCTATTCCACTATATATTTTGTATATGCTATCTCAATTTCTTAGACAAAGACCATCTAAAAGAGCAAATAAAGACAAATAAAAAACCTTCCGATTCCGGAAGGTTTCTTTTTATTTTGTAACGAATACTTTTTGATTTACAGGTGTTACAGGCTCTTCACCGTTTAATACTGCTAAAATATTTCTTACTGCCATTTCAGCCATCGCATCACGCGTTTCGAATGTTGCATTTCCTACGTGAGGAGCAAGTACTACATTCTTTAACCCTTTTAGCTCTTCAGTAATTTTCGGTTCAAATTCAAATACATCAAGAGCCGCCCCTTCAATTTCATTCGTTTTTAATGCATGAGCGAGTGCTGCTTCATGCATGATTGGTCCACGTGAAGCATTTATAATATACGCAGTTTTCTTCATCATTTTAAATTGTTCTTCATCAATCATATGGTGCAATTTCGGATTATACGCACAGTTAATTGTAATAAAGTCTGCTGTTTGTAATAATTCTTCCAATGTTACATATGTTGCTTCCAACTCACTTTCAGCTTCAGGCTTTCGATTTGGTCCTGTATATAAAACATTCATTCCAAACGCTTTCGCACGCTTTGCAACTGCCTTTCCGATTTCTCCAAGGCCAATAATTCCAATTGTTTTACCGTGTACTTCGCGGCCTAAGAAAAATAATGGTGCCCATCCGTTAAATCCAGTTGTACGACATAGCGTATCACCTTCAGGAATTCTACGTGCCGCTGCTAAAAGAAGTGCAAATGTTAGTTCTGCAGTAGCTTCAGTTGATACTTTCGGTGTATTCGATACTACAATTCCTTTTTTACCCGCATACGTGTAATCAATATTGTCGTAACCAGCACCATAGTTTGCAACAACCTTCAAATTAGGTGCCGCATCAATCACTTCTTTTGTCACCTTTGTAGAAAGTAGACTTAATAATGCATCTTTGTCTTTTACACGCTCTGTTAATTCATCTAAAGAAATTAACGCCTCTTTATCGTACATTTCTACATCATGATCCTTTAATAGTTCTAATCCGATTGCTGGAATTTTCCCTGCTACTAATATTTTTGCCACTACTAACACCTCTTCTATAGAAAATAAGATATCTCTTATCTTTCATTGTAAGAAATCCACATATAAAAACCAAGGAATTTGATTATAGTTTTGAAAATCGACACTTTTCCACAAAAAAAGAGGAGATGCAAGTCTCCCCCTCTTCTTATGCTTTTTCTTGCGATTGTTTTCCAAGCTTCACATCGATCGTTCCTTCTGCAACTGTATCACTAATTTGTTCCTCAATAACGGATTGAGATGTAACATTCGTTTCAGAAGTATACGCTTGTTGCTGTGCATCTTGTACATTTTGTTTATTTTGTTGTTTCACCATTTCTTTACCCTCCTTTTTATTCTTTCTTATTTTGAACAAAAAGGTGGGTTTTCATCAAAAAATCGTGATCATTTTAAAATTGTAACTTCTCCTTCCAGCAATTTCATTGTTCTTACTCGTTTCGTAAATGTAGCTAAATGCGAAATATCATGATTGCGTAACGTCTTTATATTCTCTTCCACATATTTTCCTAAATCATGCGGATAATGAGCATCTGAGGAAAGTGTAATCGGGACCCCATGCTTAGCTAATACTTGTAAATATAGTGGACTCGGGCACATCTCGCGCACAGGGTAGCGATAATACAACCCCGCATTTATTTCCGTTGCCGTATTAGTTTCTACTAACGCACGCGCAATTTCCGTATAATAAGAAAGTTGTTCATTCTCATCTAGCCGGTAATTAAATACTTTTATGTTATCAAGATGAGCTATTATATCAAATAACTCAGAACGAACTGCACACTCCACAGTTTTGAAAAACGTATCATATAAAGTATATAAATCATGTTCCTTAAAATATTCTTTCGTATCTGGATTATCAAATCCCCAGCCATTTAAAAAATGAACAGAACCTATTACATAATCAAAATCCCCTAATGCGAGTAAAGATTGTAATTCTTGTTCACCACCAATAAAATAATCCGCTTCAATTCCAAGTTTAAGCGTAACACCTCTTTTACTCCATCGTTCTTTCGCCTCTTCAATTGCCTTTGTAAAATCATGTAGTGACGCTACCCTTACTTGGTCTAACCATTCCTTCTGTAAACGACCAAGCCTCGAATTACTAATATCGACATATCTTTCATAGTATTCTTTCGCTTCATAAAAACGGTATAAATGATCGACAATCCCAACTTCTTTTATACCTTTTCGCAAAGCTTCTTCTAAATATAAATCAATCCATTCCACTGTAAATGGCCCTTCTTTCACACGTCTTTGCAGGCGTTCTTGTGTTTTCACAAGCCATTCCATAGAATGTTTTTCTTCTTTAAGCGGTTCATAATGTTGCAGTGCTTCATTTATTTTAGCAAGCCACCCTATTGAATACGGACCTTCTTCTAAATGAATATGATAATCCACTTTCATACATATTCCCCCTATAATGTATCTATTTCTCTCCTGTCTCCTACTCTCGAAAGCTTCCCATTTCTTTCTTTCACTTCCTCCATAATATCTTCTAATGGTATATTTTTTTCGGCTAATAAAACGAAGCAGTGATACATTACATCAACCATTTCTTTCACTAACTCTTCTTTATCATTATTTTTAGATGCGATAATTACTTCGGAACATTCCTCACCAATTTTCTTTAAAATTTTATCTTCCCCTTTTGAAAACAAGTAATTTGTATATGATTCAGGAAGCGGACTTCTCTTTCGTTCTTCAATTGTTTCAAATAGTAATGTAAAGGCATTTTTCATATGTATCCCCCTATATAATTTTGTAATGAAAACATGTCTTTTCTCCCGTATGACATGCAGGTCCTACTTGCTTTACGACAACAACAATTGAATCTTGATCACAATCTAAATAAAGAGATTGCACATATTGGATATTCCCTGATGTTTCCCCTTTATTCCATAACGATCTTCTTGACCGAGAATAAAACCAAGTTCTTTTCGTTTCTAACGTTTTTTCATATGCTTCTTCGTTCATATAAGCTAGCATTAAAACTTCTTTTGTACCTTCTTCAATTACAACTGTTGGTAGTAATCCTTTTGAAAAGTTAGGTTTCATAACCGCACCTCGACGTTTGCATTTCTTAATTTTCTCTTTACATCCTGCATTGTCGCCTCACCATAATGAAAGATTGATGCCGCTAACGCTGCATCAACTATTGTCTTTTGAAAAACTTCTATAATGTGATCAACATGACCGCACCCGCCTGACGCGATGACTGGTACGGAAACGCTTTTTGAAATTTCTTCTGTTAAGCGAAGGTCATATCCATTTTTCGTTCCATCTGCATCCATACTCGTTAATAAAATTTCCCCTGCGCCTAGCTCGGTAACACGCTTTGCCCACCAGATGGCATCCATTCCTGTATCAACTCTTCCGCCGTTCACATATACATTCCACTTACCTTCTGTTACTTTTCTAGCATCAATTGCGACGACAATACATTGTGAGCCAAAGTGTTCTGCTCCTTCCTCAATTAATTTTGGATTTCGCACTGCCGCTGAGTTAATTGAAATTTTATCTGCTCCCGCTCTTAGTAAATTGTACATATCTTTAACACTTGAAATCCCCCCGCCAACTGTAAGAGGAATAAATACTTTTGAAGCTGTTTTTTCTACAACATCTATAATCGTCTTTCGTCCTTCATGCGTTGCCGTAATATCTAAAAATACTATTTCATCTGCTCCCGCCTCATTATATAAAGCGGCTATTTCAACCGGATCACCGACGTCTTGTAACCCTATAAAATTTACACCCTTTACAACTCGCCCTTCTTTCACATCTAGACAAGGAATAATTCGTTTCGCTAACATAACTTTGTTACCTCTAGTACTTCTTCTAAATCAATCGTTTTCTCGTAAAGAGCCTTACCAATTATGACGCCGTATATATTCATATCATTTAATTTTTTCACATCTTGAATAGATGCTACTCCTCCAGAAGCAATAAGACGAATAGCAACGCTTTTTTGTAGTAACTCCAATTGCTCTATATTCGGCCCTGCAAGTGTCCCGTCTTTCGAAATGTCTGTAAACACAATTGTTAGAACACCTATATTCTCCATTTGCTTCGCTAAATCAATGTAAGAAATTTCAGACACATCAAGCCAGCCTCTCGTTGCTACGAAACCATTTTTCGCATCAATGCCAACAATAATTTTTTCTTTATATAGAAGAACCGCTTCTTCTAAAAATGCCTTATCATAAAGAGCAGCTGTTCCTAAAATCACTTTATCCACACCTACTGACAATAGCTTCTCTACCGCTATAAGCGATCGAATTCCTCCTCCAACTTGTACAGGAATACATACTGCCTTACAAATTTTTTCAATGACGGACAAGTTTAACGACTCGCCAGCAACTGCACCATCTAAATCAACAATGTGCAACCGTTTCGCTCCAAATTTTTCAAATATAATCGCTTGCGCAACCGGATCTTCATTCATTACTGTTTCTTTACTAAACTCTCCTTGATAAAGTCTAACGCAGCGCCCCTCTTTTAAATCGATAGCTGGGAAGATTTCCATGCTTCTACCACTCCTTTGAAATTTTTCAACATTTGCATTCCGATGTCACCACTCTTTTCAGGATGAAACTGTGCGCCATATATACTTCCTTTTGCTACAAAACCAGGTACTTTCACTCCATATTCACTTATTCCATACACAATTTCATTTGGACAATCTGCGTAATAAGAGTGGACATAATATACGAAAGAACCATCCTCTACTCCATTCCAAAGTGCTATTTCTCCCTCTTTCTTTAACTCATTCCATCCCATATGTGGAATCTTATAAGGAACCTTTAACTTTCGAATAACACCTGGCAATAAACTTAATCCGTTACAGTCTTCTAGTTCCTCACTTTTTTCAAATAAAAGCTGCATTCCTAAGCAAATGCCTAGAAGCGGTTTTCCTGAACGCCCGACTTCTTTTAACACACATACTAAATCTTTTTCTTCCAATACATTCATCGCCTTTGGAAATGCACCTACTCCTGGTAAAATTACTCCATCACTTCTAAGAATTTCTTCTTTCTCACTCGTTACGATATACGCTGCTCCAATATGCTTTAATGCTTGTTCTACACTACGAATATTTCCCATTCCATAATCTATAATGGCAATCAATTACAACATCCCTTTCGTTGAATTTACACCAGTAATGTTGACATTTCTTTCGACTGCTTCTCTAAGCGCTCTACCAAACGCTTTAAATAACGCTTCAATTTTGTGATGTGTATTGCTTCCGTATAAAATACGAGCATGTAATGTAATATTGGCAGCATGCGCAACTGCTCTAAAAAATTCTTCTGTTAATTCTGTATCAAAATCCCCAAGCTTCGGATTCGTTAATTCTCCTTGAAATACAATATATGAGCGCCCGCTTATATCAATTGCGACAAAACCTAAAGACTCATCCATCGGTACATATGCTGAGCCGTATCTATTAATCCCCTCTTTACTTTGCAATGCTTCTTTCAAACAGTTTCCGAGTACAATCCCAACATCTTCAACTGTATGATGCGCATCAACGAAAACATCG
This sequence comes from Bacillus sp. BC05(2025), assembly GCF_056725905.1. Classification (NCBI taxonomy): domain Bacteria; kingdom Bacillati; phylum Bacillota; class Bacilli; order Caryophanales; family Bacillaceae; genus Bacillus; species Bacillus sp. BC05(2025). The sequence continues at coordinate 307,347 of NZ_JBWYRA010000002.1, forward strand.
CCTTCTGCCTCCACTTGCAAACCGAATCTTCCATGCCTTGCAAATAAAGTTAGCATATGATCAAAAAATCCAACTCCCGTTTGTACAGAAACCCCCTTTCCTTCATCAAGCTGTAAACTTAATTTTATTTTTGTTTCTGTCGTCTCACGTATTTGACTAGACTCGCGCATCATTCTTCCTCCTCAAATCTTATTTGAATCGCTCTCGCATGCGCATGTAACCCTTCTTTATTGGCAAGTTCTACAATATGATGTTGTACATCTCTTAACGCGTCCTCCGTATAAGACAGGAAACTTGATTTTTTCACGAAATCATCGACTGATAACGGCGAGAAAAATCTTGCTGTTCCACTTGTCGGTAACACATGATTCGGTCCTGCTAAATAATCACCGAGCGGTTCCGGTGCATATGGTCCAAGAAAGATAGATCCTGCATGTTTCACATAAGCTAGAGCATTCATCGGTTCTTTTATATGTAACTCTAAATGTTCTGGAGCGATTTCATTGGATAATTGTAGCGCCTCATTTAAAGAAGGAATGATAAAAATGGCTCCATTTCTATTTATCGATTCACGTGCAATTTCGCTTCTTGGTAATGTTTCTAACTGTCTTTCTAACTCTTTTTCTACCTCTTTTGCTAACTCTATATTCGTTGTAATACAAATTGCTGTTGCTCTCACGTCATGTTCTGCTTGTGATAATAAATCAGCAGCAATGTATTTTGCATTGCCAGTTTCATCAGCGATAACTACAATTTCTGACGGTCCAGCAATCATATCAATATTTACTATCCCGTATACTTCTCGTTTTGCCAGAGCGACGTACAAATTTCCCGGTCCAACTATTTTATCCACTTTCGGAATCGATTCCGTCCCGTATGCTAAAGCAGCAATTGCTTGCGCGCCACCTATCGTATAAATTTCATCTACTCCTGCAAGACTTGCAGCAACTAAAATATGTGGATCAATTCCTCCTTCCCTTGGCGGTGTTACCATTACAATTTTTTTCACACCAGCGAGTTTTGCTGGCAATACATTCATTAATACTGACGAAGGATACGAAGCAGTTCCGCCTGGCACATATACGCCTACATTCTCTAACGGCCGAATGATTTGTCCTCTAATGATGCCATTACTCTCGCAATCGAATATGGATTGCCTTTTTTGTTTTTCGTGATATGAAATAATGTTTTTCTTCGCTTCTTGTAACGCTTCTAAAAATGAATTCTCTACAAACATACCCGCTCGTTTTATTTCTTCTTCACTTACACGAAACTCTTTCATCTTTACACCATCAAACTTTTTTGTATAAAAAGATAGGGCCTCATCCCTACTCTCCCTTACATTTCGAACAATTTCATTTACATTTCTTTGAACAGTTTCTTCTATTATATTAGCGTTTTCCCGTAGCAATTTTATTTTTAATAACGCCTTTTGAAAATCTTCATAAACGATTTCCATTTTAATCCCCCTATTTTCCGGATAAAATTTCTTGTTCCATCATATTCACAATACTGAATATTTCGTCTTTTTTAGTTTTTAATGCGGCTTTATTTACGATCATTCGAGCGGATATAGAACACATTTCTTCAAATACAACGAGCCCGTTTTCTTGTAATGTTTTTCCCGTTTCAACTATATCAACAACGGCATCTGCCAATCCAAGAATAGGAGCGATTTCTACAGAACCTTCTATTTTTATAATTTCTACATCCTCTCCTTTATCATGAAAATAGTTAGAAGTAATATGTGGATATTTCGTCGCAATACGCTTCTTCCGGTAGCTCTTCGGGTTATAAGTAGGAATAGAAGCAACACAAAACTTACACACGCCTACTCCTAAATCCAACATTTCATAAATATCTTTCTCGTTTTCCATTAAAACATCTTTGCCCACGACCCCAATATCAGCTACTCCATGTTCTACATAAGTCGCAACATCTACTGCTTTTACTAAAATAAATGATATATCTGTATTTTTACTTTGAAAGACAAGCTTTCGTCCTTTATTTTTGAGCTCTGAACAATCAATTCCAATTTGCTCAAAGAGTGGAATCACATGTTTTTCTAATCTCCCTTTCGTTAACGCAATTTGAATGTTACGCATGAAGTTTCTCCTTCTTTCTGGACTACCCATTTCTCTTTCCATACATACTCCACTAATGATTCATTCTTTGCCTCAACGACCGTTACTATTTGATGTTTCCTTGCAAATTGAAAGGTATCATTTAATTGAGAGAATAAAGATAGCTCGACTTTTTTCCCGTCCTTTTGAAGTAAATTTCGTAATCGTTCCGCTTCTGCTAATCTATTTAACTCATAATGAATCATAATATCTATTCTCTTTCGTTCATATGGTTCTTGTTGCTCTTGTAGCGCCTTCACAATTTGATTGACTTGCACCGCGAATCCAACAGCCGGCAGCATTTCTCCAAAATTTCCAATCAACTCATCATACCTTCCGCCACTAACAATTTCTTCTCCAATTTCGTATATATATCCTTTGAAAATAACACCTGTATAATAGTCCAAATGTTGAATCATACCTAAATCAATGGATATGTACGATCCATAGCCTAGCTTTTCAATTGCTTCATATATTTCTTTCACTCTTGCGATGGCCATTTTCATTTCATTACTTGAGGCGAGTTTTTCAGCTTCCTCAATCACTTCTAAATTCCCAAATAACCTTGGTAATTTCTCTAGTAATCTTACTGTTTCATCACATCGATCTAATTTCTTTTCTCTAATAAAATTTGATAGCGCGGCATAATTTTTACTTTCAATGTATGTTCTAAGTATTCTCTCCTCTTCTTCATGAATGGAGAGCTTTTTGACAATACATTTATATAACTGCACTTGCCCAATCTCTATTGTAAAAGATTGCACTTTCAACTTTTGAAGTGATTGAATGACGCTTATGACACATTCAATTTCAGCTCTTACATTATCAATTCCGATAATTTCAATACCACTTTGCACAATTTCATTATATTTTCCAGTAAGAGACTCATTCGCTCGAAATACATTCCCGCTATACGTCACTTTAAGTGGCATATCACATCTCTGCGTTCCGATTACTCTCGCTAAAGGAATTGTCATATCAGGACGTAACACAATAATCCGTCCCTTTTCATCAAAAAATTTATACATCTTTTCTTCATCTATCGGTCTATTTTGAAAGGCAAACACATCATAAAATTCTATTGTTGGTGTCCTTATTTCTTCATAACCTCTCTCTAAAAAAGTACGCCTTAATTTTTGTTCTACTTCTTCAATTAACGTACATTCTTCGAATAAATAATCTCTCGTTCCATTTGGATTTGCACGTTTCCATTTTGTCATCGAAATTCTCACACCTTTCCTTTTCTAATGTATGCCTATTTCATGCTCCTAAACCGAAAATAAAAAGAGCCTTGTAGATAAAATATACCTACAAGGCTCTTTATTAGAGTGTAGGTACAACGGGAATAACCCTTGCACCTACACGTTTTCACGCTAGGTTCAAGGGCTTTATGTATGATGATGTAGTTGTGTAAGCATTTTAATAGATTGCATTGTTTTCATAATACCTACTCCCTTTCTCCTCTAATTTTTACATAGTATATAACACTTAATTCTGAATGTAAATACATTTTAAATATTCCGTTATCTCTTAATATACAGCTACCCTTCTTTCATACTCTTTTATTTCTTGTTCATACTGCATTGTAATACTAATTTCATCTAAACCATTTAGTAATTTCTCTTTCCACATTTTTTCGATTGTAAAATGAAACCTGTGCGTACTCGTTGTAATGACTTCATTCTCTAAATCTACTTCTATTTGCTCTCTCGCATCCGTTTGAGAAAGTTGTTCACGCATTTCTTTATCCATTACAATTGGTAACATACCATTTTTCATACAATTCATATAAAAAATATCTGCAAATCCTCCAGCGATAATAGTGCGGAAACCATAATCAGTAAGTGCCCAAGGTGCATGTTCTCTTGAAGAACCGCAACCAAAATTATCCCCTGTAATTAATATACTTGCCCCTTTTCTATCTTGTGCATTAAGCGGAAAATTCGGATTTTCATGGCGGTTATTATCATAACGCCACTCATCAAATAAATATTTTCCAAATCCTGTCCTTTCAATTCTCTTTAAATATTGCTTTGGAATAATTTGATCTGTATCAATATTATCATTCATCAGTACTGCCACGGTACCTTTATGAATACGAAATGGCTCCATCATAACTCTCCTTTCTAGTATCAACAAAATGACCATATAACGCTGCTGCCGCCGCCATTGCTGGGCTAACTAAATGCGTTCTTGCTCCTTTTCCTTGCCTTCCTTCAAAATTACGATTTGAAGTTGAAGCACAATGTTCTCCTTCAGGTACTTGATCTGGATTCATTCCAAGACACATGGAACATCCAGGTTCTCTCCATTCAAATCCAGCTTCTTTAAATATGTGATGTAGTCCTTTTTTCATTGCAGCTTCCCTTACTCTTTTTGATCCAGGAACAACGAGCGCTCGCACACCTTCTTTTACCTTTCTCCCTTTCACAACAGATGCAGCAATTTCTAAATCAGAAAGTCTAGAATTTGTACAAGACCCAATGAAAACATGCTGAACTGGAATGTCATACGTGCTTTGTCCAGGGCTTAATCCCATATAAGAAAATGCTCTTTCGTCATTTGCATCATGCTTTTCTGGCAAATTTTCATCAATACGAACACCCATACTCGGATTGGTTCCCCACGTAACGTACGGGGCTAAATCTGTAACATCAATTGAAATATGTAAATCATACATCGCATCTGCATCTGTATAAAGCTCAGACCATTTTTCCTCGAAAGTTTCATAGTCTTTCGGTGCATATTTACGCCCTTTTACGTAAGCAAATGTTTTTTCATCTGGCGCGATAATACCTGCTTTTGCGCCTCCTTCAATTGCCATGTTACAAAGCGTCATTCTCTCTTCCATCTCCATAGCCCCAATGGTCTCTCCGTAAAATTCCATTACGTATCCAGTTCCAACTGCCACACCGTACTTTGAAAGGAGATGCAAAATAATATCTTTTGCGTAAACACCTTTTTGTAATTTTCCTTTTAACTCAATGCCCATCGCTTTCGGTTTTCTTTGCCACAACGTTTGCGTTGCCAATACATGTTCCACTTCACTCGTACCAATGCCAAATGCTAGTGCGCCAAACGCACCATGCGTTGCTGTATGACTATCACCACAAACAATTGTTTTTCCCGGCTGCGTGAGCCCTAGTTCTGGTCCTATGACATGAACAATCCCTTGCTCTTCATCTCCGATATCCGCTAATGGCACCTGAAATTGTTTACAATTTTCCCGAAGGGTGTCTAGTTGCTGCTTCGCAATGCGATCGGTAATATTCCAAACATCTTTCGTTGGGATATTATGATCCATCGTTGCGAATGTTAAATCTGGTCTGCGAACCGTTCGATTTGTAAGCCGCAAGCCTTCAAAGGCTTGCGGTGATGTTACTTCGTGAACCAGATGCAGATCGATATATAATAAATCCAATCCATTTTCGTTTGTCGTAACTACGTGTCTTTCCCAAAGTTTATCTAATAACCTTTTCCCCATTATCTTCCTCTCCCTACCAATGCTTGTTCTTCCATTTCTTGCATAACTGCCTTCGTAAATGAAGTTGTCGTTTCAGTCCCCCCGATATCTGCTGTACATTTCCCTAATGTAAGGACTGCAGAAATTGCTTCTTCAATTGCACACCCTTCTCTCGTCAATCCGAACGATTGCCCAAGCATCATGGCAACAGAGCGCATCATGGCAATTGGATTCGCCTTATTTTTCCCGGCAATATCCGGCGCTGATCCGTGAATAGGCTCGTATAATGAAGGTCCCTTTTCCGCATGACTTGCTGACGGAAGCATTCCTAATGATCCAGCTAATACGGAAGCCTCGTCACTTAAAATATCTCCAAATAAATTTTCCGTTACAATTACATCAAATCGTCCTGGATTTCGAATTAACTCCATAGCAGCGGCATCTACTAAAATATGTTCTAGTTCAACGTCTGGATAACGAAGTGCTACTTCTTCTGTCACAGTTCTCCATAGTTTACTAGATTCTAAAACATTCGCCTTATCAATAGATGTTACTTTCTTCTTCCGCTTACTCGCTAATTGAAAAGCATAAGAAACGATACGTTCAATTTCATGGCGATGATACGTAAGGGTATCTGTTGCTACTTCGTCCGTTCGTTCTTTCGGATAAGAAAAATAAATTCCCCCTGTTAATTCACGAACGACAACGAAATCAATTTCGTCAGCCTTTTTTAATGGCGATAAATGTGCCGTTGCACTTTCTACCGTTACAGGACGAACGTTCGCAAATACACCAAGTCCTTTTCTTAGAGCTAATAATCCTTTCTCTGGCCTTTCTTTCGCACTATCCCACCTTGGTCCACCAACTGCTCCTAGTAAAACCGCATCACTTGCTAAACAGGCGGCAAGCGTTCGTTGTGGTAATGGTTGCCCATTTAAATCAATAGCACTCCCGCCGAAGTACTCATCTTGTAAATGAAAATGATGTCCATATAACCTCTCTACCATATGCAATACTTCCTTCGCACTTTCCATAACTTCCGGGCCAACACCGTCACCAGCTAAACAAACAATACGTTTTTCCAATTTCAACACTCCTTTTGATTGAATTTTCAGAACTTTTACGATAGGTGAGAGAAGCTTCTCTCACCTATCAAACATTTATTTCACAAGCTGGATAAAAGATTTCAATTTTCCCGCTGCATGGACATATGCTCTTGCCGACGCTTCCAATACATCTTGTGCAACACCAAACCCTGATACTTGATGCGTTCCTTCTTTTAATTCAACATGAACATGAGCCAATGCGTCTTGACCTTGTGTAATAGATTGTATGCGATAATCTGCCAATTCACATTCTAATCCTAAAATTCTTTGAATTGCATTATAGATCGCTTCAATACTACCAGAACCAGTAGCTGCATCTTCGTATACATTTCCTTCCTCGTCTTTTAGTACAACTGTCGCACATTGTGTACTATTTGAAACGAAATGTACTTGCAGTTGAGTAATGTTATATTGCTGAGCCGCAAATGCTGCTTCCCCGAGCATAAGTGCACGTAAATCTTCCTCCGTAATTTCCTTTTTACGATCAGCTAATTTTTTAAACGCTTCAAACACTGCATCTCGTTCTTCCTTTGTAAATTCATAGCCAAGCTCTTTCATTTTTTCTGTAAACGCGTGACGGCCAGAATGTTTTCCAAGTACGAACAGGTTTTGAGATTCACCTACTAACTCTGGTTCAATAATTTCATACGTTGTCACTTCTTTTAAAACACCATCTTGATGAATTCCTGATTCATGAGCAAACGCATTCGCTCCGACGATCGCTTTATTTTTCGGTACAACCATACCTGTTAATCTACTTACTAATGTACTCGTCGCTTTAATTTCTTTTAGCGTCATAGAAGGCTCCGCCTCATAGAAATCTTTTCTAATATGAAGAGCAACCGCAACCTCTTCTAACGCCGCATTCCCTGCTCTTTCTCCAATCCCATTAATTGTTCCTTCTACTTGCAATGCTCCGCCTTCAACTGCAGCTAATGAATTGGCTACAGCCATCCCAAGATCATCATGACAATGACAAGAGAAAATTGCTTTTTCATATGAAGGAACGGATTCTTGTAAATATTTAAAAAGAGAATAATACTCTTCTGGATTCGTATACCCAACTGTATCTGGAATGTTAATTACATTCGCTCCTGCACGAATTGCAACTTCTACCGCTTCAGCTAAAAAGTCTCTTGCTGTTCTTGTCGCATCTTCTGCAGAAAATTGTACTGTCGGAAATAATGATTTTCCAAGTGTAACGGAACGATGAATACTATCTAATACATCTTCTTTTGACATACAAAGTTTATACTTCATATGAATATCACTCGTAGCTAAAAATACATGTAAACGAGGAGATACAGCACCCTTCACAGCTTCATACGCTCTTCGAATATCACTTTCTTTCGCTCTAGCTAAACTCATAACCGTAGCATTTTGAATCGTATTTGCGATGCGTTTTACCGATTGAAAATCCCCTTCAGAAGCTGCTGCAAAGCCAGCTTCCATGACATGAATCCCTAGTCTCTCTAATTGCCTTGCAATTTGCAATTTCTCTTGTTCATTTAAATTCACTCCTGGTGATTGTTCGCCATCACGTAGCGTCGTATCCATGAACAAAATCTGCTTCATATTATTTAACCCCTGCCTTTACTCGCGGCTGTACGAAAGGCATCATTTCACGTAATTTACGTCCAACTACTTCGAGTTCATGTGCATTCTCTTTCTCATTTGTCGCACGGAAATTCGGTTTTCCTGCTTTATGCTCTGCAATCCATCCTCTTGCAAATGTACCATCTTGAATTTCTGCTAGCACTGCTCCCATCGCCTTCTTCGTATCTTCCGTTACAACGCGTGGTCCTGATACGAAGTCGCCCCACTGCGCTGTATCTGAAACTGAATATCTCATATTTTCAAGTCCACCTTCATACATAAGGTCAACGATTAGTTTTAGTTCGTGTAAACATTCAAAATATGCGAGTTCCGGCTGATAACCGGCATCAACTAACGTTTCAAATCCAGCTTTTACTAACGCAGTTACTCCGCCGCAAAGTACAGCTTGCTCTCCAAATAAATCTGTTTCCGTTTCTTCTTTAAATGTCGTTTCTAGTACACCAGCTCTCGTCGCTCCAATTCCATCAGCATAAGAAAGTGCCTTTTCAGTCGCAACTCCTGTTGCATCTTGGTATACTGCAAATAGTGCCGGAACAGCTCCTCCTTCAGCAAACGTACGACGAACTAAATGTCCTGGCCCTTTTGGAGCTACTAGAAATACATCTACATTCGCTGGTGGTTTCACTTGATCAAAGTGAACATTAAATCCGTGTGCAAAAACGAGAGAATTTCCTGCCTTTAAATTTGGTGCAATTTCCACTTCATATACTTCTGGCTGCAGTTCATCCGGTAGTAAAATCATTACTACATCAGCCTGCTTTGCCGCTTCTGCTACTGGATATACAGAAAACCCATCTTCTTTCGCTTTATCCCAAGACTTCCCTTTTCTTAAACCTACTACTACATCAAATCCGTTATCACGTAAATTTTGCGCATGCGCATGACCTTGCGAGCCGTATCCGATAATTGCTACTTTCTTTTCTTTTAATACATTTACCGTTACATCTTTCTCATAATAAACTTTTGCCATTTTCATTTCCCCCTATATTTAAATGATTATTGAATTAACATCACTTGCTTATCTTGCTTTTTCATACTGCGTGTAAATGCTGTTACACCTGTTCTAGCAATCTCTTTCAGACCGTATGGACGAAGTAATTCAATTAACGCTTCTACTTTCTCCTGTGTACCTGTTACTTGCACAACTATGGAATCCTTCCCAACATCTATTACAGTGGCTCGAAACGGCTCAATTAAACTGTATAATTCTGCTCTTGCTACTGATGTTGCTACTTTAATAAGTGCGAGTTCTCTTGCTATCATCGCTTCTTCTGTAATATCTGATACTTTCAGAACATCAATTTGCTTATGAAGTTGTTTAATTAACTGTTCTACTTGCTGTTCATTTTCAACGTGTACAACAATCGTCATCCGCGATATGTCTGATGATTCTGTATGACCTACTGAAATGCTTTCAATATTAAAATGTCTTCTTGTCATAACACCTGTAATTCGGTTTAACACACCGCTTTGATTTCGAACTGTCGCTGTAACAATTCTCTTCACCTTTTTTCCACTCCCTCCATTTGGTGAACACCTTTCCCCGGGGCAACCATCGGCATTACCTTTTCTGATTGAAGTACACGGCAATCAATTACGACCGGTTCTTGTAATTCAATCGCCTGCTGTATTTGCTTCTTTGCAAGAAGTGGATCATCTATCCGAACCCCTTTTATACCATACGCATTCGCAAGAGCGACGAAATCGGGTTGACACGATAGTAAAGAGTGCGAATATCTTTTGTTATAAAATTCATCTTGCCATTGTCTTACCATTCCTAAAGCTTCATTATTTAAAATAAATACTTTAACTGGTAGAGAGTGTTCTTTTAATACACTTAATTCTTGCAGCGTCATTTGAAAGCCAGCGTCACCGACAATTGCAATAACTAGTTCTTCTGGCTTTGCAATTTGCGCACCAATTGCTGCTGGAAATCCAAATCCCATCGTCCCTAACCCTCCTGAAGTTACCCATTTATCTGGATTTTTCAGCGGATAATATTGGGCTGCCCACATTTGATGTTGCCCAACATCTGTTGTTACAATCGCTTCTCCCTTCGTAATTTCATATAACATATCAATTGCGTATTGAGGCTTAATACTTTCAGAGTTTCTTTTATAAGAGAATGGATATTGTTCTTTTCTACTCTTTAATAAAGAGATCCATTCATGATGATTTTCTTTCCTTCCTTCTGGTTGAAGTAATACTTCCAATGCCCGCTTAGCAGTTGCAACAATAGGAATTTCAGTCGACACATTTTTTCCGATTTCTGCTGGATCGATATCGATATGTGCGACAGTGGCCTCTTTAGCAAAATAAGCTAAATTCCCTGTAAGTCGATCATCAAATCTCGCACCTACATTAATGAGTAAGTCACATTCATATAACGCCATATTGGCTGTGTAAGAACCATGCATTCCTCCCATTCCTAGAAATAGTTCATCATCTGGTGGAAAGCCACCGAGACCAAGTAATGTATGCACAACAGGAATTTCATATTTACGAGCAAAACTTGTTAACTCTTTTGATGCTTTCGCATGCAATACACCTGCTCCAGCTAAAATTAACGGCTTATTCGCAGTTCTAATTGCTTGTAATAATTTGTTTATTTGGAGTAAATTTGGTTCATAATTTGGGTTGTATCCTGGTAAATCCATTTGCACATCACTACATCGTTCTCCTTGTTCTACTACCATATCTTTCGGAAGATCAATAACGACTGGGCCTGGTCTTCCTGTTCTAGAAATATGAAATGCTTCTTTAATAATACGAGGTAAATCTGAAGCCTTTCGCACTTGATAGTTATGTTTTGTCACCGGCATCGTAAGCCCCATAATATCCGCTTCTTGGAAAGCATCACTTCCAATTAACGTTGTTGCTACTTGCCCTGTAAATACAACAAGTGGTAGTGAATCAATCATCGCATCAGCTAGACCAGTAATCACATTTGTAGCACCTGGTCCACTCGTCGCAATGACAACCCCTGGATTTCCAGTAATTCTGGCATATCCTTCAGCAGCGTGAATCGCTCCTTGCTCATGCCTTGTTAAAATATGCGGAATTTCACAGTCATAGAGCGCATCATAAAGAGGTAAAACAGCACCACCAGGATAACCGAAAATCACTTCTACCCCTTCATTTTCTAGCGCTTCTAACAATAGCTGTGCACCAGTTGCCAGTTTCTCTTCCGTTTTTGAAGACATAGTTCTTATAAGCCCCCTTTTTAAAAACTTTTATCAATAAAAAAAATCCTACGTCCACACTCCAGCTATGTGCTGAAGGGACGAAAGATTTCGCGGTACCACCCTTCTTTGCAAGAATACTCTTGCCTCAGTGACCCATAAATGAGTCTAGCTAATAACGGAGCTACCGTCTAAGCCTAGACAAATGCTTCAGCTTAGCACTCAAGGGCGATGTTCGTCGACGTGAACCATCGGTTTTCAGCAACCACCGACTCTCTGTGAGGCTTCACAATCAACTACTCCTCCCTATCAACGCTTTCTTGTGTTATAAAGAGTTATTATCCAACTTTATTTTCTTCGTAAATTTTCTCTCCATCTTCTATAACTAACTTTCGGAATTCTTCTAATAAACGATTCGTATGTGGCCCCGTTTGCCCTAAACCAATCGTTCTACCATCTACTGTCGTAACAGCAATTACTTCAGCTGCTGTTCCTGTTAAAAATACTTCATCAGCTACATATACATCATGTCTTGTAAATAACTCTTCTCTAACGTCATATCCAAGTTTTTCACCAATTTCTAAAATAGCGTTTCGTGTAATACCTTCTAACGCTCCAGCAGAACTTGGTGGTGTAATTAATTTATTTCCTTTTACAATAAATACGTTATCTCCTGAGCCTTCAGCTACATATCCTTGATCATTTAACATAAGCGCTTCTTGTACCCCAGCCAATTTCGCTTCGATGCGAACTAAAATATTGTTTAAGTAATTTAAAGATTTTACTTGAGGCGACAATACATCTGGACGGTTTCGGCGCGTTGCAACTGTTACAACTGGAATCCCTTTTTCATAATATTCTTGTGGGAATAAAGATAGTTGCTCTGCTATTACTACTACATTCGGTTTCTTACAAGAATCAGGATCTAATCCAAGATTTCCTGCTCCTCGCGATACAACTAGGCGAATGTATCCATTAAATAATTTATTTTGTCGAATCGTCTCAACAACAATATTCGTTACTTCATCTAAAGAATATGGAATTTCTAACATGATGGATTTTGCTGATTCATATAACCTGACAAGATGCTCTCTCAAACGGAAAACATTACCGCTATAAACTCTAATTCCTTCAAATACTCCATCTCCATATAAATAACCATGATCATATACTGATACTTTTGCCTCGTCTTTTGGAACAAATTCTCCATTTAAGAAAATCCATTGCTCGTTCACTGGAAAGCGCCTCCTATGTTCTATGAATTTTTTATTGTTTCCTAGTTTACTCTCCTTTCTAAATAAATCAAGAGAATTTTTAGAAAATTTATAATCTTTAATCGTACGTACATCTTTGATTATATTGATTTAACAGCATTGTTAACGTTTACAAAAAGTCAAAAAATTTTTTTCGCCAATTTTCACTAAAAAAATATTTGTTTAAAAGAAGGATTTTCATCAATTGATACGAATCTATTGTATTCAATAAACGGACGTCCGTTTTTATAAATTCGGGAATATACAACGACTTTTGCTGAAAAAGGGGGGAAATAATAAAAATAACGCTGTCTAAAAATAACATTCATATTTTTCATTTCGGAATCATAATCCTATTTTTAAAAAACAATTTGTCAAAATGAAGGAGGAAATCAATATGGCGTGTGTACAAATTAAAGGAACGAGACAAGAGGTAGTAGAAATGCTTCAACTATTTGATCTAATGGATACAAAAGGTTTTTGTAAATTCGATAACTATGTAGAGGTAGAACCAAATAATAAAGAACATAATAATTTTATTGCTTCAATTGATATCCATTCAAATACTTCTTTCGCTCAAGATACTTTAAACGATCAATTCGTAAGCCAAATGCTTACTGGTGTATATAACGACTGAATAAAGTGAAACTTTAATCAGTGGGGGTTTTCTTCATCCTCCACTGATTATTAGCCTTCACCAATCGGACTTTAATCAAACTACCGGTAAATAGCAGATAAATATATGTTTCCTACCATCTTTGCATAAATATATGCGATGTACTTGAGCATACTAGTAACTAGATGGTAGGAGGTGAGAATTATGGCTAGAATCGGTGTTGAAAACTCATTAACAGATGTTCAGCAAGCTCTTCAGCAACAAGGATATGAAGTTGTTACCCTTAACTCTGAACAGGATGCACAAGGCTGCGATTGTTGTGTGGTAACTGGGCAAGATTCCAATATGATGGGGATTGCAGATACATCAATTAAAGGATCGGTAATTACAGCTCATGGTTTAACAACGGATGAAATTTGTCAGCAAGTTGAGAGCCGTATTTAAATTTATTTTACAAAAAGAAAGAGGACTCCTTTTGAAAAGGAGTCCTCTTTTTTATATTCACCTAACGGGAAAGTAACATATACTGGATGAAAGCCCTACCTCTCTCTCATCATTACGGTTCCACTGACCGCTCCTTGATTCACTAGTATACCTATAAAGCCTATAATTATAATTTATAGGGTTTGTTCACAAAAGTTGTTGGTAAGATTACCCGATCTTTCGCAAACTTTTCGTATTATATTTATAAGATTTATTTACTTTACACTAGCTGTAACCGAGACACGAATTAAAATTTTAACATCAATACAATAACTTGTCAACATTTTTTACAAATTAAAAACAGACAGTAACGGTTTGTCTGTTTTAGAATGGAGCTTTTTCTTTTATTACATATACAACAAAGCCGCTTACTAACATACATAAGCCAACTACTAAGTTTTTGATATTAATCATAAATTCCTCTCCCTTATTCCACACATCATATATATTTACAGTTCATTTATTCCGATCATCCTAAAGCACACTTGTTCTAATATATCATAATTCCTAAAAAATGCAAGTTCACTTTTGACGGTTATTTACAAATTTATCTACAGTGCTTGGTACAGTATTTAAAGCCTTCTCAATTAAATGTGTACTACTATTGAGATGCAATACTTGCACACCGTTAGAACCAACTACTAAAAAAGCAACTGGGCTAATAGAAACCCCAGCCCCGCTCCCGCCTCCAAATGGATGACTTTGTTTGTGCTCTTTATGTTGCCCTTGTCCGTTCTTATGTTTTTCGGAAATAAAATCACCTTTAAAATCACTTCCGCCAGCTCCAAAACCGAAAGCCACTTGAGATACTGTTAATACTACATTTCCGTCAGCTGTTGAAACCGGGCTGCCAACAATTGTATTTACATCTACCATCTCTTTTAAATTTGTCATTGCTGTTTTCATTAAATTTTCAATTGGATGTTCCATTATGTATTGCACCCTTTCCTCATTATTCTTTTTTATACTTTCCAAAATAGAGGAAGTCATACTAACTTTTACTATTTCAAAAAAACAATCTCCACTTTTTAAATGGATATGACTCCCTGTACATACTCGGATAAAAAGGAAAAAGAGATACATACTACTATTGAACCTTGTTATGAAAGGAGTCATGACTTTGACTGAGAAATTTGATGAGTACAAAAAAAGAGATAGAATAGATAGTGATTATAGTGACTATAAAGAAGAATATGCAGCTGAGGTTGCACCACAGCGCATTGATTATGATTACGACGAGAAGGATCATAAAGATGATGTGAGATCGTCTGCCGCTGGATCAACTGCTGGCTTTATCGCTCTTGCCTTATCTATCTTATCACTCTTTACCTTCCCAACATTATTTGGTCTTGTTTCTGTATTACTAGGTATTTACGCTTATAATCGCGGAGCTACTGTAACTGGTGGTATCGCTGCGATAGTCGGCGGAATTGCAGCACTCATCGCAATTTTATTCCGAGTAGCGCTTATCGGATTATTGTTCTCCCTTTTTTAAAAAGAAAAAGGTATCTCGCTTATGCGGGATACCTTATCCTGTAAATACATCTTCCGATGGATACTTAATTTTTTGTTTTGCTGGTCGCGCTAAAGAAAAGACAAGTGTTAACGGTCCAATTAATCCGCAAAACATAACAAACATAATAATACATTTTCCAAACGCTGATAACTTTGCAGTAATCCCCATCGTTAATCCTACTGTACCAAATGCTGAAATTGTTTCAAATAGTAACTGAATAAAACTGAAGTTTTCTGTTAGCATTAATACAAATACTGCTGCAAAAATGAGAATTTGACTAGCAACAGCAATCGCTAACGCTCTCGTTACTGTCGACATTTTTATTGTGCGCTGAAATAATACAATTTCCTCTTTCTTTCTAAAGAAAGAAAGGACAGATGTAACTAAAATAACAAACGTTGTTAATTTAATCCCTCCACCTGTTGATACACTTCCTGCACCAATAAACATTAAAACCATCGTAAATAAT
This sequence comes from Bacillus sp. BC05(2025), assembly GCF_056725905.1. Lineage (NCBI taxonomy): Bacteria > Bacillati > Bacillota > Bacilli > Caryophanales > Bacillaceae > Bacillus > Bacillus sp. BC05(2025). The sequence goes on from NZ_JBWYRA010000002.1 coordinate 323,175, forward strand.
ATAGATGATTCTTCCATCCCCCCGTAGTCAACTGTATTAAATCCAGCAGTACGAGGAGTAATACCTTGGAAAAAAGAAGCCCATAACTTTTCATTTAAAGGTAAATTCCCTAACGTCTTCACATTATTATATTCCAATACAAAAATCACAATCATCGCTATCACATTTAGCGCTACTGTTCCAACAATCATAATTTTGGAATGAAGCGATAATTTTCGAAAACTACGGCTATACCATATATCAATTAATACAGTAAAACCGAGACCACCTATTACGATTAAAGAGCAGATCCCAATATTAATAATAGGATCGCCTACATACCTCGTTAAATTATCTGGCCATAGTGCAAATCCGGCATTATTATAAGATGCGATTACGTGAAAAATACTATAATATATACCTTTTCCAAAGCCAAACTCTGGAATAAAGCGAAATGATAAAAAGATAACTCCAATCAACTCAATACAAATTGAAAATATAAAGACACGTTTTACTAATTTTACGAGACCACCTATATTCGTCTGATTAAATGCCTCCCCAATTAATAAGCGATGGCGTAATCCGATTTTTTTACCTAATACCCAAACAATTAAAATGGCTATCGTCATAAGACCTAGACCACCTGTTTGAATTAAAAACATAATTACAATTTCGCCAAACATCGTAAATGTACTTGCGGTATCTACTACTCCTAATCCTGTTACAGTTGCTGCTGACGTTGCCGTAAAGAAAGCATCTACCCAACTAATATGTACTTTCGTTGCGAATGGTAACTTTAATAACAAACCGCCAACCACAATTAAGCAGAAAAAACCTAATGCTAATATTTGTGGTGGATTTAATCGTATAAAACGATTATACAGCCCTTGTCTTTTTGTTACTTCCATATTCACTAACTCCCTTTTCCCCCTCATAACTAAAGGCTTATAAGAAACCTTACATAGCGGGATAAACCTTATACTCTTATAATATAGTTGAGCATAATCCTTTTTTTCATAGTTTTCAACTTTTATTTATATTCGCACTTCATTTCCTCTTATAAAGCGAAACTTTAATCAGCCCGACCCCCACCTAACTTCTTTGCTACCGGTGAATTTTGAGGTGGGGGGCTTACCGCCCGGAAAATAGCGGGATAAATGAAAGCTTCTATTCTCTTTCTTTACTCTATAACTCTTACAGCAACAACTTCATATCTATCATTTCTCAAATTCTCATACCTTTCACTCTATGTTCACACCCTGGTCACATCCACCTTTTATAGTATATGTATCGGAGCTGTTCCTCCCTAATTTATAAGACATTCCCCAGTGTCTTGAACAGCTTTCCATCCCTAATTAAATTGACATAAATTGTCCCCTTCCTTAGGCCATCATTTTCGATGGTCTTATTTTTTTGTTTACTCTATCCTTTATGGAAAACTTCCTCTCTCTTTCACTCTATGTTCACATCAGGGTCACATCTACCTTTTATAGTATATGTATCGAAGTTGTTCCTCCCTAATTTATAAGACATTCCCCAGTGTCTTGAACAACTTCCATCCCTAATTAAATTGACATAAATTGTCCCCTTCCCTAGACCATCCTTTGTGATGGTCTATTTTGTTTTCTAAATAGATTATTTAACTTTCTCTGCTTACTTTAGTAAAAACAATCTATATGTAAATAGATATTTTTATACAAAATATTCAGAAAATATTGTCAAAATAGGTAGTTTTTCGGTACAATTAATGTAGAAAGTAATTTCACAAAATAAGGGGGGTTATATTGAAACAAACAAAAGCAATCTTAATTGCATTATTTCTCGGTTTAGTTGTCGGTCTCACCTTAAATTTAGCTGCGCCATCCATTTTTGAACCATTAAATCAATATGTGTTCAATCCACTTGGTCAATTATTTATTCGCCTCATTAAAATGCTAGTTGTTCCCGTTGTATTTATATCTATTGTGCTTGGAACTGCTGGGCTTGGAGACCCGAAGCAACTTGGACGAATCGGCTTAAAATCAATTTCATTCTTTCTTGTAACTACAGCCGTTGCAATTTCCATTGCAGTTACTTTCGCACTTATTATACAACCAGGATCTGGCGGTAACTTTAAAACCGAAGGGCTTAAATATGAAGGTGAAAAAACCGAAACATCTTTCGTCGACACATTGCTAAATATCGTACCAGATAATCCAGCAAAAGCGATGGCTGATGGAAACATGTTACAAATTATTGCCTTTGCCGTATTAATTGGACTTGGTATAGCAATTTTAGGAAAACGTGTCCAAGGTATCCATTCATTACTTGAACAGGGCAACGAATTAATGATGTATCTCGTTAATCTCGTTATGAAATTAGCTCCAATTGGAACATTCGGGTTGCTTGCTTCATCCGTTGGTAAAATGGGTCTTGCAGGCGTCGCTGCGATGTTCAAGTATATGATTGTCGTTATGCTAGTACTTATTATTCACGGCGTCTTCGTATATGGTGGACTATTAAAGGTATTAGCAAAAGAAAGCATTGTCCGTTTCTTTAAACATTTCGGACCGGTCATGGCGATTGGATTTAGTACATCTAGCTCTAATGCATCTCTTCCGTTTGCAATGAAAACCGCACAAGAAAAACTTGGCGTTCCAAAAGCGATAAGTTCTTTTGTACAACCACTAGGTGCAACGATTAATATGGATGGTACTGCCATTATGCAAGGCGTTGCAACTGTGTTTATCGCTCAAGTATACGGGGTCGAGCTTACTATTTCCCAATTAGCTGTCGTCGTATTAACTGCTGTACTAGCTAGTATCGGCACTGCTGGTGTACCAGGTGTTGGACTCGTAATGCTGACAATGGTTTTAAATCAAGTAAATCTACCAGTAGAAGGCATTGCCTTAATTATCGGTATTGACCGTATTCTAGATATGTCACGAACAGCTGTAAACATTTCTGGTGATGCAATTTGCGCAATGATTGTAGCAAAATCAGAAGAAAAATATAATACAGATCAATCTGCAGCATCTTAAATCAAAAAAGGAGTGAATTATTTCACTCCTTTTTTGATTTACTTCCTTTTTTCGAACGATATTCTTTTCCTTTGTTATCATTACCAGTCTCAAATTCAGTGCTAAACTCTTGCTGAAATTGACCTGATTTCGGTGAGCCTTGATTTCCGCTTCCTTTACTACCATTTCGATTAGTCATATTTCTGCCCCCTTCCTTTACTAGTAGTATGTTACATATTTTCTTTTTTATAATCTTTTACATACGAAAGAAGCTCTTCCTCATATAAGGAAGGGCTTCTCCTTTACTGCGTAAGCGTTTTCTTACTTATAATGAATTAAATAAGTTTTTTAGAAATAGCTATCATTATATTCATTTCTTCTTCTGAAAGCATAGAGAATCTTTCTTGTAAATATTGTTTTTTCGCGCCTTCCATTTTCGCAACTAAATCTTTGCCTTGTTCTGTGATTTCTAAATATACAACTCGGCGATCTGACGTAGAACGTGAACGAGTTACAAAACCTTTATTAATTAATTTTTCTGTAACAGCTGTAATATGACTATTCGACACATTTAACTCATTCGCTACACGTGATACCATTTCTTTATTCGTGCGATTCAATATTCTAAGGACGATGAACTCATTCCATGGTATGTAACCACCAAATATTTTTCCAATATCATTACGCAACGTGCGGAACATAGCAAAAACATTTGTCGATAGTTCTTCCATTAATTGCTCTCGATTTTGAGACAACTTTGACAGCTCCTTTTATTTCATTTAGTTAAATAAAAACCTTATTAATAATCTTACATGAAATCTTACTTTTTGTCATCTTATTTTCCCATAATTCGTAGTTTTTTAATAGACATTTCATGATAAAATGAAGTTGATTTTCCAAAAAAAGGAGTTGGAATAGTGGGCGAAGAAGAGAAATTTTCTAATTTTAATCTAAAAGATAAAATTTTGATTATTGGTTTTATTATTCTGTTCCTCATTATAATTTTTGCATTTATATTTTTTGTATATGTAGGAATCTTTCATATTACTGGTGTAGAGTATAGGTCGCGCACTGCCTTACTTCTATTTTTTTTATTAATTACTTTCTTAGACGGTATTATATTTTTCATCTTCAGTTTCTTCAAGGCACTGCTATATCCAATGACACAAAACATGCCAAATTGGCTTTCTATTCCCCTTTTCGCAATCATTGAAATTACGCTAGATTGGTTCGTCATTCATACCGCTGATGGCTGGATAGAGAGCGTACAACTGTCCAACATAGCTGAATTATGTGTCGTACTATTCCTTTTCCTATTAAATAAATTATTAAGTGACAAGAAAGAGTAAGAATACAAGCTTTTCTATATAAAAATTGGTACAATGAAAGCAAATCATACTAAAGAGGTGTTACTTATGAACTTACAACAATGGGCTGATAAAGGTATGTCCTTTGATACATATGTAAATGAAATGAAAGTAAATCAATACGAGCTACTGCACATTTACAATAACTTTTTAATTCCAAATGAATTACTTCCTGTATTAGAAGAACGTCAAAATGATGGTTGGCGTGTTATCGTATTAACAGCTGATTGGTGTGGTGACGCTCTTTTATGCGTACCTGTTATGAAACGAATTTCTGAAGTTGCAAATATTGATATGTCATTATTAATTCGCGATGAAAACTTAGAATTAATGGATCAATATTTAACAAATGGAACAGCACGTGCGATTCCAATCTTTATTTTCATTGATAAAGATGGAAATGAACAAGCTGTTTGGGGACCACGTGCTCCAAAAGTACAAGAATTAGTAACTTCAATGCGCGCTACATTGCCTGAAAAAGAAGATCCAACATTCGAAGAGAAACAAAAAGAAATGTACGCTAATTTCCGTGCTACATTAGCGGATGATACCTCTCTTTGGGAACACGTAATGGAAAGCATGATGGAAAAAGTAGTAAAATAAAAAAACTGCCGAACCCGGCAGTTTTTTTTATTACATAATGAAGAAATAGAATACCGCAGCTAAAATGAAACGATAGTAAGCAAACGGTGTTAGTTTTACACGAGATAATAATTTTAAGAATGAAACAATTGCAAGCATCGCAACAACGAATGCTGTAATAAATCCTGTTGCAAATAACGGTAGATCAGCCGCACTTAATATATCCCAGCTTTTAATTAAATCTAAGCCACTTGCAGCTACCATCATTGGTACTGCTAAAATGAATGTATATTCAGCTGCCGCTGTATGTGACACGCGAGCTAATAAACCACCACTTATTGTAGATCCAGAACGAGAAAATCCTGGCCAAAGTGCTAAACATTGGAACATTCCAATTGTAAATGCTTGCTTATATGTGATTTCATCTAATGTTCTTGCTGTACTTGGTTTCGAAAACTTCTCAGCAACAATCATTAAAATACCACCAGCCACTAAACTAATGACAACTGGGCCTGGCCCAAATAAAACTTCTTTAATCGCACTATGGAATAATACGCCAAGTATGCCGGCAGGAATCATCCCGATAATAATATGTAATAAATTTAACGATGGTCCATCTGTTACTTTCCCTATACCTACTAAAGACCATAAGCGTTTCCAAAATATAACAACAACTGCTAAAATCGATCCCAATTGAATAACAACTTCGAAAACTTTCGCTCTCTCGTCGTCAAATCCAAGTAAATGACCTGTTAAAATCATATGTCCTGTTGATGATACTGGTAAAAACTCTGTTAAACCTTCAACAGCACCCATGATTATTCCAATTAACCAATCAGCCACGAGTAGTGCCTCCTTAATAACTAATAATATGTAATTTTTTCATACCTTACCATAATACCTTATCCCCTTTCAAAGTGCATCCTTTTTTATAGTCAAACCGTAGTTTTAATAAGCTTATTCCTTTTCTATTTTTTGATTAAATTGTATGATAGTAAGAGTTTTCTTTTTTACGTAGAAAGGAGATTTTATGAAAGAAACTAGTACATTCTCACAAAAATTAAAGCAATTTGTATTACTATTTTTTCCGATTTTCGTAACGCAAATGTCATTATTTGCAATGAGCTTTTTTGATACAACAATGTCAGGGCATGCAAGTCCTATTGATTTAGCAGGTGTCGCTATTGGAACGAGTATATGGATTCCAGTTAGTACCGGATTAACAGGAATTTTGATGGCCACTACTCCAATTGTTGCGCAGCTCGTTGGATCCAAGAAAAAAGAAGATGTTCCCCAAGTCGTCATACAGGCAGTCTATTTAGCAATTTGCGCTAGCTTCGTCGTTATCCTTATTGGATTCTTCGCTGTTACACCCATTTTAAATGGCATGCGATTAGAAGAACCGGTAGAACGTATTGCAGCACAATTTTTAAGTATTATCGCAATTGGAATTATTCCTTTATTTACTTACACTGTTTTACGTGGATTTATTGATGCATTAGGAAAAACTCGCACAACGATGATTATTACGTTACTGTCATTACCTATTAACGTAGTATTAAATTATGTATTAATTTTCGGTCATTTCGGTTTTCCAAAACTCGGTGGTGTCGGAGCAGCAATTGCTTCTGCAGCAACTTATTGGTGCATTTTAATTATTACCGTTATGATTATTCGTACGAAAGAGCCTTTTGCATCTTTCCATATCTTTAAACAATTATATCGCCCTTCTCTTTCTAGTTGGAAAGAATTCTTAAAACTTGGCGTCCCTATCGGATTTGCTATCTTTTTTGAAACGAGTATTTTCGCTGCAGTAACACTTATGATGAGTAATTTTAGCACGACAACAATCGCAGCTCATCAAGCAGCTATGAATTTCGCTTCCTTGCTCTATATGACTCCTTTAAGTTTAGCAATGGCAATGACTATTGCTGTTGGATTCGAAGTTGGGGCGAAACGATATAATAACGCAAAACAATATGGGTTTATTGGGATTGGCTTAGCACTTGCATTCGCCCTATTATATTCCATTCTTCTTTACTTCTTTGATGATGAAATTGCTTCTATTTATACGACAGATGTACAAGTTCATCATTTAGCAAAAGAATTTCTTATATTTGCGATTTTATTTCAAATTTCAGATGCAATTGCAACTCCTGTACAAGGGGCACTACGTGGTTATAAAGACGTAAACGTTTCCTTAATTATGACATTAATCGCTTATTGGGTAATCGGTCTCCCTCTCGGTTATGTATTAGCAACGTATACGGACTGGGCAGCAAAAGGGTATTGGATTGGTCTTATTATCGGTCTAGCATTTGGCGCCATCTTCCTTCTTATCCGTCTCTTTCAAGTGCAAAGAAAATATACAATAGAAAACCGCCGCTCACGATAGAGGGCGGTTTTCTTTATGCATATTTTTTCTTTAAACGTATAACATAATGAAAAAGAAAGGTGGATACATATGGACGAACAAGAAAAAAAGCGAGCATTCGATGAAGAATTCGCCCCTGAAATTTCACCTGGATATCGGCAAGATGTACATAAGCCACCTAAATATAAAAACACTTCGTTTTTAATGGGGATTACCATTTTTGCTGCTGTATTACTCGTGCTTATCATTTTCGTTTATTTTTGATGGAAGGTGATTTATTATATGAAGAAACAAGATTCCAATCGTTCAAAAAGAACTGTAAAAACAGAAAAAGGGTATGCAGGTGATTCTGTTCTTACTCAGAAACAAGTCGAGCAAGGAAATTTATATATTGCTCAAAAAGAAATTGGTCAACAAAATGAAAACCTTTAGAATCCCTCAAAGAACTGGGGGATTTTTTTATACCGCTATTTATAGTACTTTATTGTACGTACTGTTTTTGTTCTAACACTTTAAATATATTATTAACCTTTACGATTTTCATTTCATAATTCAATTTCATTTCGCTTCTCTTACCATTTTCAGTACCCGCAACGTATGCTACAGTTTTATAGAGAAAACCTTCATTCATCACTTCACGTATCTCCTCGTTTATAAATTTATACTCTAAATCCTGAAAACGATTTGGATAATAATTTTTCATTAATTGCTCATACCCTCTATTTACAAATATTTCTTCACCTTTTCGTTTCACATCTTCTTTATTATGAAACGAAAACACTGATAGTTGATCTGTCACAAAATGTTCTCCTACCTTTTTCATTTCATTATGAGTTAAAGTTCCTATACTTTTGTTCTGTAACCTCTTATTTAATCCGTACTGATCAATCGGTTTATAGCTAGCGAAAACCGCCTCTTTATATGACCAAAACAATCCAAAAGCGATACATAGAGAAGTGATTAATAGTCTTTTCTTCGTAATACTCCCACCCTCCTTTATAATGATAGTTATATTTTAACATATAGAAAGAAAATTCTGATATCATAAAGTGCAATAACTTAACTTAGAAATGAGGAACAATTATGGACTCTTACAAACAATATATAAAAGAAGCTTTTCCTAGTCTTTCTATACATTCCTATAAAAAAAATGAAGAAGGGTGGGATAATGTAGCGATTATAGTAAATGATGAGCTACTGTTTCGTTTCCCGCGAAAACAAGAATATGCAATGCGCATTCCGGTAGAAAAAGAACTATGCACACTTCTCTCTTATTCACTACATGAAATTAAGGTTCCACACTATCACCTATTATATAGAAATGATGCTGATGCGGTTCCACTTTGTAGTTACTACATGCTCATTCATGGTGAACCATTAAAAACAGACACAGTTACCAAGCTTGAGGATAAAGAACTGAAAACTATTATTACACAATTAGCTACCTTCCTTGCAACTCTACATAGTATTCCTGTAAAACAAGGTACAACGTTAGGGTTCCCTGTTGAAAAAACACTTACCTACTGGAAAGAGCTACAAACTAAGTTAAATCAGTATGTTACTAACCGTCTTACTTCGTTACAGCATTCATCTTTAAATCGGTTATTTGAAAATTTCTTTACATGTATCGATACATCCACTTTTCAAAATACTATTATTCATGCTGACTTTACACATCATCACATTTTATTTGATAAACAAAATAAAACCATTTCAGGGATTATCGATTTTGGTGATGCTCAAATGGGAGATCCTGCCTTTGACTTTGCTGGGCTATATTATGATTTTGGACATGAATTTACTACATCAGTATATGAACAATATAGCATGCTTATTTCACACCATGATCCATTACTCATTCACCGCATCACTACCTTTTATCAATACAGCCCTTTACTACATAATATAATTTATAACTTTGAAAATAAGAATGAACTTGCATTCATATCGGGTATAGAACAACTGAAAATAATACTGCAGGGATGAGATTACATTCTCTCCCTCTGCTCTCTCTCCTCATACAACATTAGCCTTTTATCCATTTCAACAATGACTTTATACAGTTGAAATGCCTGTAAAATTTGCAGTTGAATTCCAAAAGGGGCATTCTGTTCTTTTAACCATTGAAATACTTGCGTTTCATCTTTCATTGATTATTCCTCCCTTTATCCCGCTTTAATGGGCAGTAAGACCCCCACCTCCAAATTCAGCGAAAGCAAAGAAGTTAGGCGGGGGATCAACTGCCCATAAAAGTCCGATTGGTTCAACTAATAATCAGTGGGGGATGAAGAAAACCCCCACTGATTAAAGTTTCACTTTATTAAAATCTGCTACAAATATACGGTAAATGATGAAAAGCTTTTCATGTCAATAATAAAAAAGGATGCAACATTGCATCCATTAATGTACGATATTTTTCTTCTGCTCCGCTTCTTTCTTTACTTCTTCCCCTTGGCATTCGCTACGAAATGCACAACTTATACACTCAGAACGAAACTGACGCTCTGTATAATGCTCAGGTTGCTGCAACATTTCTTTCATTCTAGATAAATCAGCCATTCCAGTTATAATATCTTCCTGTTTCGGAATGTACTCATACTTGGTTCCTTCTATTAAATTAATTACTTCAATTTTTCCTGGAAGAATGCCGAAAGCTTTATAACTAAATACTGTCATTAACTTTTGACAAAGAGCAAGCATTTCCTCATCCGCATCGACAACATACTTTTTAATTACAAACGACTTAGTACTCCACTCACCAATTTCTAATGTCAATGACATGTGGACACCTAACTCTTCCATATATGTTTGAAATTTTTCATACAAAAATAACGGCGGTGTCTGACTATCCTCTCTTTCAACAAACTGTAATAAGTGATCTGTTAGCTTCGCTAACACAATATAATACTCCGCCTTCGAAGCAAACATATTAACCCTTACTTTTTTCCAATACTTTTCTATTAATATTAAAAGTACAATTTTCGTTTGTTGGCCCACAGGTAGTGTGTAATATTCGTTAATAATTCGATTCACAATCATTTGTGCGATTTGTTGCCATTCAAACGAAGAAGGTTCTCTTCTTTTTATATGACGAAAATAAAATTTATGCGGACAACGCATAAAATCATACAAATGATAATCTGTCATCGTTTTGATTGCGATTTTCTCGTGCACTTGCTCTTCATCTCCCTTCTGCCATTAAGAAAGGTGTTTTACAAATTCAGCTCCAAACTGTAAACATTTTTCTACATCTTCATCTTCTGGCGTTAATTCTACTTTTAGTCCCTCTAACACAACTGTGGCTCCGCGTTCTTGTAGCTTTTCTATTAAAATGTCAACCGCTACGCCGTACTTCGGATAGGCCGAATCACATGATCCGAAGACCGCCGCTTTTTTCCCAGTTAAATCAATAGAATCCATTGCGTCATAAAAATCTAAGAAATCATCAGGAAGGTCACCATCTCCCCAAGTGTATGCACCTAAAATAATTCCATCATACTGTTCTAGTATAGAAGCTTCTGGTGAATCCATAATATCAATCACTTCAATTTCATTTTCTGTTTCACGAATCACGCCAGCAATATGATCAGCCATTTCCTCTGTATTTCCACTCATACTTGCAAAAATCATTACTAACTTACTCAACTGAACCTCTCCCTTTACTTTGTATCTCTTTTTCTGTTTGAATGCTCTTCTTCTCATCTACATATTCTGAACGAATTACATTTCGTTGCCATTCCATATGCTGATCAACTTCTTTATTTTTATCTTTTAATCCCCTCCGCAGAAGGTGAAATTTTTTTCTCATTAACATGTCGCATCCATCCTATTGATAATAATTATCAATTTCAATTACCTTTAGATTAATTGACATTGATTATCACTGTCAACAACTATTTTAAAAAAAATGATTAAAATGTACAAGCTTGTCCGTTAGCTATTCATATACTATAAATGAGCATAGTTCTTTCTCAGCCCTCTCTGACGGAAAGAAATAAAAGCAACTGCGATAGAGCGCAGTTGCCTTTTTTTATACTTTTCTATGATTTTAGTAGTCTTATCGCTGTCTCTAAAAATAGTTCCACTCCATAAATTAGCGCTGATTCATCTACATCAAATTTTGGATGATGATGCGGGTAGCAAGTATCTATCGTTTTATTACCAGTCCCTAATTTAATGAAACAACCAGGTGCTTTTCTTAAATATGCTGAAAAATCCTCTCCTCCCATAGAAGGTTCAAGCTTCACAACACGCTCATTCCCAAACAAATGTAGTGCACTTTCTTCTACTACTTTCGTAATATATTCATCATTAATGACCGGATCATATCCATATCGATACGAATATGTATACTCGCCTCCATGTGCTCTTGTAATTCCTTTCACGATTTTCTCAATTTTCTCTTCTGCTTCCACCCTTAATGCTTGATTAAATGAACGAACAGTTCCCATTAAAGTTGCTGCACTAGGGATGATATTATCAGCCATTCCCCCATGAAACTGCGTAACTGAAACGACTCTTTGCATGAAAGCACTTGTATTTCTTGATACGATATGTTGTAAATTTGTAATAATCTGTGCTCCGATAGCAATAGGATCTATCGTTTCTTCTGGCCTTGCCGCATGTCCCCCTTTCCCTTGAATTTCAACTGTAAATACGTCTGGTGCCGCCATCATCGGACCGTACGCAATTCCAATCTTCCCGCTCTCAAGTCCTGACATAACATGTAAACCTATTACATAATCAACACCGTCCATCACGCCTGCCTCAACCATTTCTTTTCCCCCGCCAGGATACACCTCTTCCGCGTGCTGAAAGAATAGACGAATTTCACCTGCAAAATCTTCCTTTATATTTGCTAGTGCCTCTGCTGTACTTAACAAAATAGCGGCGTGAGCATCATGCCCACATGCATGCATCACTCCTTTATTTACAGACGTATAAGATTTACTTGTCTCCTCTTGAATTGGCAAAGCATCTATATCAGCTCGAATCGCAATCACTTTCCCTTGTTCCGTTCCTCTTTTAATTGCTAGTACACTATACTTCGTCGGTCTCGTTACTTCATAAGAAGAAAATGAGCATAACGTGTCATATATAAATTGCGAAGTTTCTTTTTCATGAAATGATAATTCCGGATACTTGTGGAAATGTCGTCTCCATTTCACAATATTTTCTTCCGAAATTAGATTTTCCCACACTCTATTCATAATAAATTCCCCCTTTTCAAAAGAGTTAGAACTGTAAAAGTTTATTCCGTCTCGAATGACTAATAAGCGCAAATACTATATTTTTACGTATTCTTATAGTCCACTTTTATGTATTCACACAATCCACTTTCTATTTACATGTCAAACCCATTACAAATTGATGCTGAATGTAATATAATTGCTAAGTTAGGGATTTTCTTTTTTAGTATTTAGTGCTAATATCAGAAAAGAGCCTTTTGACTTATTTTTACCTAAAATGTGGAATTTTGTTTTTTTCACAATAATGTAGGACATGATACCTACAAAGAGCTATTATTTCATTAAGAGAGGGAAAGACATGGAAAGATTAAAAGAGATATGGTCTCGACCACTCACACAATGGGTTGCAAAGACGGTTTATTACCTTGCAATTTTATTTGCATTACTTTGGTTGTATGGATTCCATGATACAAACACAAGTACATTTATTTACAATGAATTCTAGGGTGGGAACGTTATGAAGTTATTAGAACAAATTGAAAAGTGGGCTATTGAAACGCCTGATCAAACTGCTTTTGTTTGGCGAGATGCGAAAATTACGTACAAACAATTAAAGGAAGATTCTGATGCGTTAGCACATTGGATTTCTTCTGAGTATCCAGATGATCGTTCACCAATTATGGTGTATGGCCATATGCAACCGGAAATGATTATTAACTTTTTAGGATGTGTAAAAGCTGGACATGCTTATATTCCTGTAGATTTATCTATCCCAGCTGATCGTGTACAACGTATCGCTGAAAATTCTGGTGCGAAACTACTTTTATCAGCAACAGCAGTAACTGTAACTGATTTACCAGTTCGCATTGTAAGTGAGGACAACTTAAAAGATATTTTCTTTACTCATAAAGGGAACACTCCAAATCCTGAACATGCGGTAAAAGATGATGAGAACTTCTACATTATTTACACTTCAGGAAGCACAGGTAATCCGAAAGGGGTTCAGATTACTTATAACTGCCTTGTAAGCTTTACAAAATGGGCTGTAGAAGATTTCAACTTACAAACAGGACAAGTATTCTTAAACCAAGCACCTTTCTCATTCGATTTATCTGTCATGGATATTTATCCATCATTAGTAACAGGTGGTACACTTTGGGCAATCGATAAAGATATGATTGCACGTCCAAAAGACTTGTTTGCTTCTTTAGAGCAATCGGATATACAAGTATGGACTTCCACACCATCTTTCGCAGAGATGTGTTTAATGGAAGCATCTTTCTCTGAGAGTATGCTACCAAACATGAAAACATTCTTATTCTGCGGTGAAGTATTACCAAATGAAGTAGCTAGAAAATTAATTGAGCGTTTCCCAAAAGCAACAATTATGAATACTTATGGCCCAACAGAAGCTACTGTCGCTGTAACAGGTATTCACGTTACAGAAGAAGTGCTTGATCAATACAAATCACTTCCAGTTGGCTACTGTAAATCAGACTGCCGCCTTCTTATTATGAAAGAAGATGGAACGATTGCACCTGATGGTGAAAAAGGTGAAATCGTAATTGTCGGTCCAAGCGTAAGCGTTGGATATTTAGGAAGCCCTGAATTAACAGAAAAAGCATTTACTATGATTGACGGTGAGCGCGCCTATAAAACAGGCGATGCTGGCTATGTTGAAAATGGTCTTCTATTCTATAATGGTCGTCTTGATTTCCAAATTAAGCTGCATGGTTATCGAATGGAATTAGAAGAAATTGAGCATCACCTTCGTGCGTGTTCTTACGTAGAAGGTGCAGTTATCGTTCCAATTAAAAAAGGTGAAAAATACGATTATTTATTAGCGGTTGTTGTTCCTGGAGAACATTCATTTGAAAAAGAATTCAAATTAACATCTGCAATCAAAAAAGAACTCAATGAGCGATTACCAAACTACATGATTCCACGTAAATTCATGTATCAATCTTCTATTCCAATGACACCAAATGGAAAGGTAGATCGCAAAAAATTATTGAGTGAGGTTACAGCATGACCGCATATGGATCATTTTATTTTTTCGCTATAGTGGGCATTTTATTAATACCTACTATCATAGCTGGATTAAAAGGTAAAATGTTGCGTAAATATAATGCCGTTTTAACATTAGTCATGCTTGCTATTATCTTCTCAGATAAACCGAAGCAAGCGATTATGTTAGCCGCATTTATTATTTGGCAATATGCCCTAATTAAAAGCTATTTACTTTTAAGAAAACAAAATAATAATACATTCACGTTTTGTATAGCTGTTATTTTATCAATTTTGCCACTTATTTTGGCAAAAATCGCACCATTTGCACCAGATCTAAAATTCATTGTATTTTTAGGTATGTCTTATGTAACATTTAGAGCAGTACAAATGGTATTTGAAGTTCGTGATGGTTTAATTAAAGAACTATCCTTCTTTAATTTTTGGGAATTCGTTTTATTCTTCCCAGCTATTTCAACGGGACCTATCGATCGTTACCGTAGATTCCAAAAAGATATTCAAAAGCCACCTAGTGCAGAAGAATATCAAAATTTACTATATACAGGATTAAACCGTATTTTCCAAGGTTTCTTGTATAAATTTATTATCGCTTACTTAATAAAGCAATATTTTATGGATCCGGCATTTGCACAGCAAGATACACTTCTATCTAATATGATTTACATGTATAGCTATAGCTTATATTTATTCTTCGACTTTGCTGGTTATAGCTCATTTGTAATTGGTGTAAGTTATATGATGGGAATTAAGACGCCAGAAAACTTTAATAAGCCATTCATTAGCCGTAATATTAAAGACTTCTGGAACCGCTGGCACATGAGTTTATCATTCTGGTTCCGTGATTTTATTTACATGCGCTTCGTCTTTTTTGCAACGAAGAAAAAGTTAATTAAAAACCGTTACACAATTTCGTATATCGGTGCATTTTTGAACTTTTTCATCATGGGAATTTGGCATATTACTGGTGAGCATGTGTATCAATACATTATTTATGGTCTCTATCATGCCGCACTGTTCATTTTATTCGATATTTTCGAACGAAAAAACAAGAAGCATAAGTTTTGGCCAAACAATAAATTTACACACGTCCTTGCGATTGTAATTACGTTCCACGTTGTATGTTTCGGTTTCCTTATTTTCTCTGGACACCTTAACAGATACTTTTAATGCACCCTTCTTATAACTAATAAGAAGTTGCACATATAATATATTTCGGATATAAAGGAGATTTTAAAAATGGCAGAATTCAAAGAGCAAGTATTAGATATTTTAGAAGAAGTATGTGAAAACGATATTGTGAAAGAAAACTTAGATGTTCAATTATTTGAAGAAGGTATTCTTGATTCTTTCGCTGTAGTATCTTTATTAGTTGAATTCCAAGAGCGTTTAGATATTGAAGTTTCTATTTCTGATTTTGACCGTGACGAGTGGGCTACTCCAAACATGGTTATTAAGAAGTTGGAAGAAATCCGATGAACAAAGCAAAATTTGGTCCGATGCTTTTAGCATTGGCCCTTTTTGCTGTATTCTTACTTATTCCAACGCGCTTCCTACTTCCACTTTTAAGTGATGAAAAAGTAGAACAAGCTGCCACTTCTTTAAAAGAAGAAAAGATTCAAAGTATGATTTTACAGCAAAAGATGTTAGCAGACTCGAAATACCTTCCGATGTATGGATCATCGGAATTCGCACGTATGGATGCTTACCATCCATCAAACTATTTCAAAGTAAAGCCTGAAGGCTTCACACCATTCCTACTTGGACGCGGTGGAACACAAGATCTTGTACATGTATTAAACTTTGCATCTACAATGGATCAATTGAAGGATAAGAAAATGGTATTTGTTCTTTCTCCACAATGGTTTGTGCCACAAGGTATTGATGAAACACACTTTGCACCTAACTTTTCAAAACAACAAGGTTACCACTTCATTTTCAACGATGATGTAAAACCTGAAATGAAAAAGCAAATTGCAAAACGTTTATTAAACTTTGAGATTGTTAAGAAAGAAACTTTACTTAAAATTTCGCTTGAAGGTATCGTTTACGATGATACAAAGCATAAAGTAAAAGCACTTGCTGCTAAACCTTTCGCTTATATTTATCGTAACATTTTAGATCGCAAAGATTTATTTACAGCAATGCTTGATATTAAACCGCATAAAGAAAAACTTGACCCTTCATTAAAACAAATGAACTGGGATGAAGCTCGTAAACATGCAGATCAAACAGGTGCAGCGGAATCTGGATCTAACGAATATGGTATCGAAGATGCTTACTTCAACAGCAAAATCAAGAAGAAATTAAAGCAACGTGAAGGCTACTTAAAAAATGATGCTTATGATCAATCGCCAGAATATGAAGATTTACAAATTGTACTTGATTTATTAAAACAATCTGGTGCAAAACCACTCTTCATTTCTGTTCCTGTAAAAGGTCCTTGGTACGATTACGCTGGCTTCCCGAAAGAACGCCGAGAATTGTACTATAAGAAAGTTCATGAGCAAATTGAGAAAGCTGGCTATCCAATTGCCGACTTCTCAAATCATGAGTATGATAAATACTTCTTAAAAGATCACATGCACTTAGGTTGGAAAGGCTGGGTTTATATCGATGAAGCCATCCAACAATTTTATAAAGCAAACTAAAGAAAAGACCGCTTGAATTATTCAAGTGGTCTTTTTCTATATACATTTTGCAATTGTTCGATTACGTTATCTGCTTCTTTCATCACTCGCTCCACTACATGCTGAGCTGATTCTATTCGTGCAAATGATGACGCTTGTCCTGCCCAAAGCGACATATATTCTCCTTTATTACGTTTTGCTGCTTCTTGGCGTATTTTAGAGGTTAATACATTTTGCACTGGATACATCGGAAGCCCTTCTTCTTTCCCTTCATGCTTCTCTATAAATTCATTACGAATACCCCGTGCATATTTCCCGGAAAACGCACGAGTCACAGTTGTACTTGTATCTGTACTACGTAAAACCGCTTGTTTATATACATCATGCGTAATACTTTCTTCACTCGTTAAAAAGGCTGATCCCATTTGAACAGCTTCTGCCCCCAGTGTAAATGCCGCAACAAGCCCTTGTCCGTTCATTACACCACCTGCTGCAACAATCGGGATGTGAGGGACAGCTGCTACTAACTGCGGAATTAATGCGAACGTCCCAATCATAGCGTCCTGTTCTTTCCCGATAAATGTTCCTCTATGCCCCCCTGCCTCGCTACCTTGACCGACAATAATGTCTACTCCTAATTCAGCAAGTACTTTCGCCTCTGCCACATGAGTAGCTGTTCCGATGACTTTAATTCCTCTTCTTTTCAATTCATCTATTTCTTCTTTTTCTAACGTTTGAAATGCAAAGCTAACGACTGGCACGTTTTCTTCTACCAACACTTGTAATTGTTCTTTATAACTTTTTGGAAGCTTTAACTGCTCTCCTTCCTCTATACCGAATTCTCTATTCACTCCGCTAAGTAATCCCTTCGCCAAGTTTATCTTCTCTTCTTCTATTTGTATCTCTTTCGTTAACAGTAAATTCACACCGAAAGGCTTATCCGTTTGTTGCCTTATTTTATAAATTGCATCACGAATTTGTTCAGGGCTCATATAGCCCGCTCCAAGCGTTCCTAATCCTCCGCTATTACTTACAGCTGCAACAAGCTCAGGCGTCGTAATTGCACCTGCCATACCCGCTTGAATGATTGGATACTTAATTTGTAATGTATCTATAACTCGACTTGTAAACATCATTTCTCCTCCTATTCCCCTTATATCTTCTTTATTTGACAAACTTTCCCCTTCTTTTACAAGGGTTGAACTTCCTATGAAGCGAATATATTGAAAGTGAAGGAGGCTGAAAACAATGATATATCCAAATGCGTTACAACAAGGTGATACAGTAATGATTATTGCACCGTCCGGCCCACCAACAATTGAAAATGTATTAAAAGGTATAAACGTACTACAAGAAATAGGTTTATCTGTAGTAATTGGAAAGAGTGTTTATGAGAAGTACGGATATTTAGCTGGAAGTGATCAAGTTCGGCTCGATGATATACATGAAGCTTTTTCAAATCATGAAGTAAAGGCCATTTTCTGTGCACGAGGTGGTTATGGAAGTGCCCGTCTCCTCCCTCACATTCAATATGAAATCATTAGGCAACATCCTAAAATCTTTTGGGGATATAGCGATATTACAGCTTTACATACTGCCTTTTCACGTTATGCAAAGCTTGTGACATTTCATGGCCCAATGGTTGAAGAATTAGGGAAAGGTGTAGATTCTCTTTCTTTATCTTCTTTCAATCAACTATTTCATCCATATTCAACCATCTTATCTGCTTCAGAATGTATCGTACCTAGCTCTTCCCGTACAGTTACAGGTCAGTTAGTTGGCGGCAATTTAGCGGTGTTAACGAGTATCATTGGCTCCTCCTACGAGATAAATACAGCCAATAAACTTTTATTGCTTGAAGACATTGGGGAAGAACCATATCGCATTGACCGTATGTTAAATCAGCTACTTTTATCTGGAAAGTTTAATGAATGTAGTGGTGTTATTTTTACAAGTTGTCACGACTGCACTCCTTCTAAACCATCTCAATCGTTGCAAACAATACTATATGAATATTTCGCACCCTATCATATACCTGTTCTATTCGGTTTGCCGATCGGTCATATAAGCCCAAACATCGGGATTCCTCTTGGAGCTACAGCGACAATAAATACAAATAATAAAACACTCTCTATTTCCTCTGGCGTAGCCACTCCGTTTTCAAATTAAAAAAGGAAAAGCGATTCAGCTTTTCCTTTTATTTATAATAATTAAAAATTCGTCCAGATGCGATATCTGCAATTTCTTCTGGAATAAATGTTTTACTTATATCAGTACCGACATTTAATACTGCTGTGGCATCTTTCTCAATGCTACTAAATAATTCTTTCCCACGTATCGTAATAAGGGGTGTTCCTTCTGGCAACACGTCTTTTACAAATTCCATTTGTGTAAAGAACGGAACGATCCATCTACCCTCTCCTTGGAAATGACGCAAGCGAAGTGTTCCTTCTGTTGCCCCTTCCTCTGCTTCTAGTGAGCCAGCAACATAAAACTCAGTAGATAAGAGCAATTCATAAAATTCCTTTTGCTTTTGTTTGTTATCCCCTGCTACAACAAGTACTTCTTCTATTCTCTTTACCGGAACTTGCTCCATATGATACCACCCCTATTTTCAAAATGATTGTACTTAGATTATACGAAATATTCTTATTTTTTTCTACATAATTCGCAATTATTTTCTTAAAATAATTTTAATACTTCTTTTGTCGTCACAATCGTAGCAAACTCTTCATGTAAATTTACAAGTGTCATATTGTGAATATCTTCTGCACTATACTCTTTACCATCTAGACCTTTACGATTAAAAGTAGCCGTTGCATCACTCACTAAATATGTTGTAAATCCAAAATTTCCTGCCATTCGTGTCGTAGTCTCCACACAATGATTTGTCGTTAACCCTACAATCACTACTGCATTACATTTGTTTTCTCTTAATTGCTCTTCTAAATTTGTTCCAATAAACGCGCTGTTAACGGCTTTCTGAATAACCACTTCACCTGACAGTGGTTTCACTTCTTCTTTAAAGTTGACCGTTTCTGCTCCCTCATAAAACATCGAATGATCATTTTCTTTATTTACATGTTGAATATGAAAAACTGGTCGTTTCCTTTTTCTCCATTCTGCTAACAAAATTCTCATATTTTCTTCAGCAAAAGGATTATTTCTCTCACCCCAGTATGGTAATTGAAACGCCTTTTGTACATCAATTATGATAAGTGCTATTTGATTCATTATCATTTTCTCCTTCATTTGGCTGTAATTGAAATAGAAAACCAAGTTGTTGCGACGCAGTCATAAAACAAATATAAGCGCAAAGCTCTACAATTTCTTTTTCCGTCCAATATTGTTTCAATACATGGAACATATTATCATCTATCGCCTTTTTGTCATGAACAAATGTATGCGCAAAAGTAACTGCTACCCCAATTTCTTCTACCTTTTGCATATCATCAGGCCTTCCCTTTGCCATACAGTACGGACATTCATTCCCGTAAGCTAATGTTCTTCTTACTTGCTCTTTCAGCTCTACCGAGAGAGTTCCTTTACTATACAATGTATTCTCTACCATACTCCATGAATGTAATAACTCTGGATTATGCCCTAATAACTTTTGAAACTTTGTATCTCCTACATTTGATAATGAAATTCTCTCCATCATTTCCCCTCCTATTTCCTTCTGTTTTATTGTAAAATAAATAAAGTTCACTTTACATTTCATATGAATCTTAATTTATATTTTTCCTTTACAAAAATCATTATTTTACTGGAGGTATATTTACAAATGCAACTAGACCGTGTGGATCGAAAAATTTTAAATGAATTATATAATGATAGTCGCCTTTCCATGCGTGAACTGGCGAAACGAGTAAACTTATCTGCTCCGTCTACTGCAGAACGTGTTCGTAAACTCGAAAGTGAAGGCGTGATCCAAAAGTACACAATCGATATCGATTATAAAAAAGCAGGACTTGTTTTAGATTGTATTTTAGAAATCACTTTAAAAAATGGGGACACAACACGTATGCAACAATTTATTCAGTCCTATCCATCTGCAAGTTTTTGTTACCGAGTAACAGGAAGCTTATGCTACATTGTAAAAATTTCTGTTCCTTCACTCGTTGAACTTGAAGAATTTATCAATGATGTTTCCTCATATGCAACGACTGTTTCTCATATCGTATTATCAGAAGTATCTCTTACTCCTGATATTGAACATATCTTCCCAGAAGATTAATTAATTTTTATTCATAAAATATAAAAAAACCCCTTACAATAAGAATAAAAATAATATATTATGTATTAAAATACATAAAGTTCGAGAAAGGGGCTTTACATTGAAAATCTGGTTTTATGAAAAAACGGCACAATTAGATGGCTTGCTTGGCATTTGGGATAATGTTCCGACTATCCCTCGAATTGGTGAAAAAGTTGAGATTTTAAAAACAGTCCGCACTGTTACAGATATTAAATATGTAAAGAACGGTAATAATTTTCGTGTAGAAATTATTACAAATTAAAAAGTAGCTCTTAAGGAGCTACTTTTTAATTATCTATCATGTGCTTTCTTTATTACAATTTTATCCTCTTCTACAGATACTGTTACATAATCATTTTCTTCTAACCGAAGCTTATTCACAGCCTCATCTGGTAGCTCTACAGCCATCAGTCTATCTGTTACGAACACTTGACTATACTCTTCATTTTCTTGTAATGCACTCACTACTTTTTCCTCATTTATAAAGCGCACTGGTGGCACACCCACTTCTTTTACTGTACGCCATTGTTTCCAAACGTAAGGAATTAACCAAAGTAATCCAACAACTGTAAGACCGATACCGATCCATACATTACTTTGCGCTTGTAATTCAGGAATTGAAATGGCACTATCCTCTTCTCCACCGACAAATTGCATACTTGTTGCAATGAAATTATTTAGAGCGTGCACAGCGATATTCGTCCATATATTTTGTGTCTTTATGTATAAAAGACACATAACAACACCAAACATGAACGCACCAATAACATCAAAATGTCCTAAGCCAAAAATAATGGAAGATATAATGACAGCTTTTTTAATCCCCCATTTATAAGCCATTCGCTGTAAAAGGAAACCTCTAAAAATAACCTCTTCCATAATCGGTGCTAATACACATGCTGAAATGAAAGTAAATATCGTCATAAATACGTTACTCGTGTTAATAACATTTCCGTCTTCTAACATAGTAACTAAGAAATTCGGTAACGTGTGTGCTAATATGTAAAATTGAATATGAGATATACCAACTGAAAAAATCATTCCCATTATCGTTGCTAATACAATTAATCCCCACGGTAAACGTCCTGGCTTATCAAAAAAACTATTAAATACAACATTATTTTTATTTGTTTTTATGTATAACCAAAATAGCGGAAATACAAAAAACACAGTTATTTGTGAAATAACCTCCATCGTATTCTCAGAAACATTGGCTAGACTTAATGGGATCATCGTAAGGAACAATCCTATAATCATCCATCCAAAAAAGCTACGTAGTCTTATACGTGAAAATGCATAGTGCACATAGAACACCTCCAAAGGTAGTAAAAGTAAATGGTGTGATAACTAAATTATAATATGAATATAGTTGAAGTTCTTCCTATTTTTCTCAAATACTTTCGAACAATATATATAGTAATCATTCTTTTCTTCCAGTTGAAATATACAAGAAAGTTATGTAATAAAAATCCCCGTTTTTACAAGCGGGGATTTCTTTTATTATAATACGTCACGTTTTTGGAATAATGCACCTGATGCTACAAGTAATACAACAAAGTATGCAGCTATAAGTAATAATGAAGTTGTAAATGTAAATTCTGTAAATGTAGGTTCTACTCCGCCGCTAATTAATTTATTACTGTCGTAAGCTCTTAAATCCAAATGGAAGAATACTACAAACTTCGCTACACCTTTTGCAAACATCATTAGTGCCATATTAATTGCTCCTTGTAAAAAGAAGAAGAACATCGTGATAATTAATGGTAATACAGATTTTCTAAATACGTTTGCTAAGAAAAATGCAAGCGTCGCAAAGAAGAACGGTGAAAGTACTTGATATAAAGTAGATTTCATTACGATTCCTACCGTTAATTCTGTTTTGCTACCATCCATTACAATTCCGCCAATAATCATAGCAATTAACGTACTAGCAAATACGATAAATACCATAGTAAGTAACACTGTAATATATTTAGAAAATAAAACTGTCATTCGTTTTCTTGGACGAATTAATAATTGCTTAATTGTACCTTTTTGGAACTCATCTGTAATCATACGAGAAGCAATCGTAATTCCAAATATCGTCGCAAACAAAGTAATTAAACCAATCTCTGAACTTGCAAAATCTAAATATGATCCTTTAAATTCACTTCCGTCTCCCCATTTCAGCATCACTAAAACTCCCAAAATCTCCAATACTGCAATAACACCAATTAAAATATACATTCCCTTTTTCGCATGCAGCTTTAAAAATTCATTTTGAATTAATTTAAACATTACGCTTTCACTCCCCCTGTAATCGCTAAGAACTCATCCTCTAACGTTTTATTTTGAACAGTAACTCCATATATAAGCACATCGTCATTTACTAATTTCTTTACAAGTTGTGGAATTGCTTCTTTCGTTACAGATACTACAATGACATTTCCTTGCGCCTTACCTTTCATAATTTCATTTGCTTTCTGAACTTCATCTACTTCAAACGCTACAACGACTGTCTCATCATGTTTTGCTTGTTCATGTAAGTTATATTCTTGTACAAACTCACCTTGCTTAATAATAACGACGCGATCACACATGAGTTCAATTTCACTTAATAAGTGACTTGATACGATTACAGCAATATTCTCTTCTTTCGCTAAACGTTGTAAATAATCTCGAATTTGGCGAATACCAGCTGGATCTAATCCATTTGTTGGCTCATCTAAAATTAAAATTTTCGGCTGATGAAGTAATGCCTGTGCAATTCCTAAACGTTGTTTCATACCAAGTGAATATGTTTTCACCTTTTTATGAATCGCATGCTCTAACTCAACTAGCTTTACAATTTCAGCAATGCGCTCTTTACTAATTGGTGTAATTGCCATGTTCGCAAAATGCTTTAAGTTTTGCATTCCAGTCATATAATCATATAATTCAGGATTTTCTACAATCGCTCCAATTTGCTCTAGTGCCTTTTCACGCTCCGTGCGAATACTATGACCACAAATTGTAATATCGCCCTCTGTCATTGAAATAAGACCTGTCATCATACGGATCGTTGTTGTCTTACCACTACCGTTCGGTCCAAGGAACCCGTACACTTCCCCTTCACGAACTTCAAATGATAAACCGCGAATAATTTCCGTTCCACCAATCTTTTTTCGAACATTCTCTAACTTTACTACTACGTTTCCCAATGCCGATTCCTCCTTTAGACTTCTAGTTTTTTATCGATAATGCGACCTGTTATATAAACAAGTAAAACAAATATACCGATTGAAAAAGCAATACTATATAAATTTATAAAATTTTCTGGATATAGTATAAGATTCATATCCATTGTTTCATCTATATAAACGATTTTTTTAATAAAATTAGGTATAGGCGCAAGTCGACCCAGCATTTCATATATCAGATTGATTACTTTCGTTACTAGTAAAAATAAGAAGAAAATAATTACATACTCCATTTTTTTCTTTTTCAAAGAAAATATTTTAACTCCAGCTACTATAAAAAGTAAGACTAACAATATACTTGATAAATTAAATACATATAACACGCTACTAAATAACTGCTTTACCATATCTAGTGTAAGTGTACTTTCGGTGAATAACAATTCATGGAGTTCTGTACCTTTTATTACTTTCATCGAAATACCATAGAAAAACATAGCACCTATTAATTCAAAACACATTAAGCTAATTGCTGCATATGACAATATTGCTAAAACAATTTTTTTACCAGATATCGGTGTTAACCGAAATAATTTACTTTCAGTCATTTTCCCAAAAGCAGACATCGCCTGCAGAAATACTAATACCGCAAAAATTAAATAAACTAAGAATACTAAAGCAATTGTAATCATTTGCCTTACTTCTCCTGATTCTTGTTTAATATAATTCCCCATACTTACAAAAGCGACAGCTACAATAAATATGAATGACAATAACGAAATGAAAATTTGTTTTTTATTCGCATTGTACATATATATTAAACTGGCTTTCATCTACTAAACACCTCCTTAAACAAATCCGTAACAGC
Organism: Bacillus sp. BC05(2025); assembly: GCF_056725905.1. Classification (NCBI taxonomy): domain Bacteria; kingdom Bacillati; phylum Bacillota; class Bacilli; order Caryophanales; family Bacillaceae; genus Bacillus; species Bacillus sp. BC05(2025). Next base: position 348,601 of record NZ_JBWYRA010000002.1, read on the forward strand.
TTTTGCTCGTTGGAAACGTAGTTCCTCTACATTTTCATACAATACAATTTCCCCATCTTTTAAAAAGATTACTTCATCAAAAATATTTTCAACTTCATTTATTAAATGAGTCGCGATTAGTATCGTACAATCTTCACGATAAAACTGTAAAATAAGTTCCAGTACATGTTCCCTAGAAACGAGATCAATCCCGCCAAGCGGTTCATCTAGTACGTATAACTTCGCTTTCCTTGAAAAGGTTAAAATAATTTGTAGTTTTTCAACCATACCTTTTGATAAAGCTGTAATTTTTTCTTCTAACGGTATTTTAAATTCCGTAATCGTATCTACCGCTTTTTGAATGTCGAAATCTTTATAAAAATCTCGATAGAAAAATAAAGAATCTTTTACCGTCATCCAATTATCAAATACTGGTTTATCCGACATAAAAGAAACAATTTCTTTCGTTTCCAATCCGACCTTTTTACCAGCGATTGTAATACTCCCTTCGGAAGGATGCTGCAGACCGGCAATCATTTTCAATAACGTCGTTTTTCCGCTTCCGTTATCTCCAGCGAGCCCTATAATTTTCCCTTCCGTAATCTCTATGTTTAATTCACGGATCACTGCTTTTAACCCATATCTCTTCCATAAGTTTTCTATTTTTAATAACTCTGTCATTCGCTCTCCTCCCTCTTCTCATGTAATGAAGAACGAAGGATTGTAAGAATTTCTTCTTCTGAAAAACCTAAATTGTCCATTCCATCTATAAAAGAATGAAGTAATTCTTTCGCCATCTCTTTTCGCAGCTCCATAATTTTCTCCCCTTCATTCGTTACATATCGTCCCATTCCTCTACGCGTTACAACAACTCCATCCCGTTCTAGCTCTTGAAATGTACGCTGAATCGTATTTGGATTTACTTGTAATTCACTTGCTAATTCACGTACAGAGGGAATTTTATCACCAGGCAATAAATGTCCTGTTACGATTTCTTTTTTTATGTATTCCATTACCTGAATGTAAATTGGTGTATTTGGAGAAAACTCTATTTTCATTTCTTCCCTCCTTTTGTATCGGTGTACTAGTTAAATAATACACTGATACAAAAAGATTGTAAATACCCATTTAATTACAAAAAAAGTTCTATCCATTAGCCGGATAGAACTTTCCAAACAAAAATCGTTATACAAAAATAATAGTGTTATGTAAACAAAATTATAAAGAAAAGCTGTCTTATTAATGAATAAGACAGCTTTTCTTTATAATCATATATTAAAAATTAAACACAAAGTCATCATCAGATAACTTTTCAACATTCGTTGCTTTTACATAACCATTTCCTTTTACAGAGAAGAAATCATGGTTTTTCGTATCTGTACGCAAACCATTTAAAACGATTGGGTTAATTTCTTCTTCTTCAAACTTCGGCTCAAGTCCTAAGTTCATAAGTCCTTTATTCGCATTGTAACGAACGAAACGATTTACATCCTCTACAAGACCGATAGAAGTGTAAATTTCTTCTGTGTATGCCATTTCAATTTCATATAGTTCCATTAATAACTCTTGCGTTTCTTTTTGCACTTCTTGTTGATCTTCTGCAGAAAGTTCCGCGAAGATTTGTTGTGCTAAAATACCGACGAATACGCCGTGAATTGACTCATCACGAATTATTAAGTTAATAATCTCACCACTTGCTGTTAGTTTTCCTTGACCAGCTAAGTAAAGCGGATAGAAGAATCCACTATAGAATAAGTAACTTTCTAGGAACACACTTGCTACCATTGCCATATATAACTCTTTTTTCGTTACTTCAGGCTTTAATAAACGACGATAGTAACTTGTAATAATACCAGCCTTTTTCTCAAGTAACGGATGATTATCTACCCAGTCAAAAATATCATCGATTTCTTCTTCAGTAGCTAACGTTGTGAAAATATGACTGTAACTCTTTGCATGTACTTCTTCCATAGCACCCATGAAAGCTAATACACTTTTCGCTTGTAAATTTTCAAGATGAACAAGTACAAGAGGCATCCCTTCGCCGCCTTGTTTCGTATCTAAAAGTGTTAAACCACCTAATACACGCTTATAAGCAATTTGCTCTTCTTTTGATAATTGCACCCAAGTATTTTTGTCAGAAGACACTGCGATTTCTTCTTCTGTCCAAAACTGAGCGATGTTTTGCTTCCAAAACATTAAACTAAAATCATCTTCTTTTTTGTTCCAGTTTACCGCACGCATTCAATCGCCCCTTCTCTAAATAAACATGAAAAATTAATAACTGAGCATGAGCAGGGTTCAGAAAAACCCTGCTCATCATGTCTTACTTTTTATATTAAACGGTACAAGCCACACACTCTTCCACGCTTAACTTACGTGTTCTCGTATAATACAGACTCTTTAAGCCTTTTTTATGGGCATAGATGTAGTAACGTGCTAATTCACGCGTTGAAATATCACTATTAACGTAAAGAATTGTACTAATTCCTTGGTCAATATGTTCTTGAATTTCTGCAATTAAATCAATTAATTTAAACTGATTCATATCGTAAGAAGATTTATAGTACCAGAACGTATCTTTTGATAAATACGGCATTGGATAATATGTTGTCGCATTTGCATATGTTCTTGATTCGATTTGACTTACGATTGGCATTACGCTTGAAGTTGCATTTTGAACGTAACTGATTGATTGCGTAGGAGCGATAGCAAGACGATATGAGTTGTATAAACCATTCTTCTGTACTTGCTCTTTTAAACTTGTCCAATCTTCTTTTGTTGGAATATGAATTCCTTCAAATAATTGCTGAACTTTTTCAGTTACCGGGCTATAATCTGTCGTTTCATACTTTTCAAAGTATGTGCCGTTCGCATAATCAGACTTATCAAAGTCTTTAAATGTTTCGCCTTTTTCTTTAGCGATTTCCATACTTTTCTCAATAGAGTAGTAATTTAACATCATAAAGAATGTACGAGCAAACTCTTTCGCTTCTGCACTTTCATAAGCGATTTTATTTTTTGCTAAGTATCCGTGTAAGTTCATTGCGCCAAGCCCAACTGAATGAAGCTCATCATTTGCTTTTTTCACAGTCGGTGCATTCGGAATGATTGTCATATCAGAAACAGCTGTTAAAGCTTCCATTCCCGCATGAACTGCTTCACGAATTTCTTTATTTTCCATTACGTTTACGATATTTAACGATCCTAAGTTACAGTTAATATCACGACGGATAATGTCATCTGTACCGTAATCGTTAATTTCAGAAGTTTCTTGTAGCTGGAAGATTTCTGTCTCGAATGTTCAACCGAGTTCGCTATTCCTCAGTCCGTTGCTCATGCAACTGCTGTATGTCACCATACAGGACAGACTATATCACCACCTACAGCATTACCTGGTTAGGTGCTCCGCTTTTCGAACGCCAATCGCTTGCGCTCTACTCCCATAAGGGATAGTCGTTAGGCTTTTACTTATCTTAATCTTTCAGAAAGTCTCTTATAACTAGGATGTTTCTCACTATCTAAACGTCTTATCACAGTAGGGGATGATATACCTAAGGAACTAGCTGCCTCTTTAATGCTCTCATATACTATCCCATCAACACTTAGCCTACAGGTAGGATTATTAGACTGTTTTTGAATATTGTTTTTCTCCTTAATCCTTAGCCACTCTGGAAAGTTATCACTATTCAACCGATAGTTCACAGTAGTTATTCCTAAATTTAATACTTTAGCCGCCTCTGTTTGACTTTTATAATAAACTCCTTCAACAATAACAGCTCTAGAATTTGCTTGTTTTACTGCTTCTATCATTTTGTTAGTCTTAGCTTTCCCATATTGATGATTTCCTTTTCCACTCATCTGCGTTCTTCTTATTTCACGTATTTCCTCTTTACGAGGATTGTTTGTGAAAATATCTCCGCCAATTGCAGTGAGTTTCACATTATAGAATTCTTGAGGGTTTACAGCATCAAACTTTAGGATATATTCTTCCTCTAGACTGTTTAATTCTTCTTCAGAAAAAGCTTCTACCAGTATGTGCTTTTCAAAATTTTCTCTTCCATACTTTCGGATAGCTCTTTGAAGGTATAATCCAGATCCTAGATATTCACACCAATTATTTTGTCTTTTATAAATACATTTCCCAATGTATTTCATCCCATTTAACTTATTTACTGTCATATAGATAAAACCATAAGAGACTTTCTGATTCATTTTACTTCGCCATCCTCTGTACTTTAATTCCCAAAATACATTTTACAGAAAGTGACTCATTCTAAGATAAGATTTAGCACGGTAGGTTACCTCAAATTTGAGGCTTTCCCCGTTTAACGGAGTTTTCGACTAGCATTTCTACTAGAAGGTGCTACATATTTAACACAAGTTCGACATCTTCACAGTTCCAATATCCTTCAGTGGATGTTGGTTATTTGCATTTGATTTAAACATTAAGTACGGATAACCTGACTCAAGCTGAATCATAGCAATTTTAATAAGCATATCACGCGCACTAATATCTAGCGGCTTCTTCTTCACTTTCGGATTGCTCATTAATTCATCGTACATTTCATCGATATCAATATCATCTAAATGCTTGCCATATTCTTTATACACCGTATAAGGCGCGAAAACATGGAAAGGTTCGTTTTTCTCAGCAAGCTCAAAGAACTTACTTGGAACGATAATTCCGATTGATAGAGACTGAATACGGCTCTTCTCATCGGCATTTATTTTCTTTGTATCAAGGAATTCAATTATATCCCAATGGAAAATGTTCAAGTATACAGCACCGGCCCCTTTTCGTTGGCCAAGCTGATTCGCATATGAAAACGAATCTTCAAGTAATTTCATAACAGGTACTACACCACTTGCAGCATTATCGATACCTTTAATTTGCTCACCACGTGCGCGTAGCTTAGATAAGTTTAAGGCTACTCCACCGCCGATTTTCGATAATTGCATTGCTGTATTAATGTTAAAGCCGATTGAATTTAAGCTATCGTCCATCTCTAACAAGAAACAAGACACCATTTCTCCTCTTCTGCTTCTTCCCGCATTTAAAAAGGTTGGTGTCGCTGGTTGATAGTTTTGTTTTACAATCATGCTTGCGAATTGTTTTGCCTTCGCAACATCACCGCGTCCTAAGTATAATGACACAATTGCTACACGATCTTCATAGCTTTCTAAGTATTGTTTTTGATCATTTGTTTTTAACGCATAATCTTTGTAGAACTTAGATGCTGCCATATAAGATTGGAACTCGAAGTTTTCACCATAAGCGATGTTATATACCTCTTCTACTTCCTCCAAGTTATACTCGTCCAGAACGTTGTAATAGTAATCATGTTCTTTCATATACTCCATTCGCTCTGCCACGCTATTAAAATGAACGGTATTCTCTCTAGCTTCTTCCATAAAGACTTCTAATGCCTCTTTATCTTTATGAAGCTGATAAAAACCGTCCTGCATTTGCGTGATTTCATTATTCAGTTCAATGTGTCGCAATCTCCCGCACCCTTTCCTTAAAATATTCTACATCGTTATTTGTTCCTGATAACTCAAATTTTGATACAATAGGCACTTCATATTTAGCAGAAATTTTGTCAGCACTTGCACCGAACATGTCTCCCCAGTTACGATTGCCGCTTGCAGATACGCCTTTTAATTTTTCATTATTGCGCTCTAAAAATTCTAAAACACGTTCTGGTACATTGCCAAAACCTGTTGTATACGTAATTAAAATAAAGTCTTCATCTATTACTAGATCTTCACCAATTTGAACGGCCGGCATATTTAATTTGTGAATGAAACGCTTCACGTTTCCTGTCATAGAATCATATGCAACTAACATTTCCGACCCTCCCTTTTCAATCTATACTCTCTGTATGTTGTTTCTTGATTTCTCTATATATTGTATTACGTTTCAAAATAAGACACAAGATATATGTATAAATTCTTTCTTTTTTTAACTTTTACTTTTCGACAAGACAGTCGATTTTTTTCAATACAATGACTATGAAACAACATTCTAAAACTCATGTCAATAAAGTGCTTTTCAAAAAAGTTGTCAACGAATTTAACCTTATTTTAAAAAAAGTTAACAATATATTTTGTCATAAAACGGCAAATGCTGGAGGAATATATTTCTCCAGCATCACGCAAAAAAGAACAGACATGAAACGATAATCTGTTCTAAAAAACGATTACATTTATCAGTTTTACTTTATTAAATATTATACATATACTTTCGGTTCGCGTTACATACTAAAAGATAATTATTATAGAAAAAGATTATTATTATGGAAATTCAACTTATTTATGAAAAGATTATGCACAGTGCTCAATACGCAAAATATCTTTTACAAATATATGATGCGGATTTTCATCTTTATCAATCATTGTACATACTGGAGCTTCTTCATCAAAGTATACAATCATTCCTTCTACGTACTGATATGTATGTTGAACTTGTACCGTTACTTTAATTTCTACAGCCTCTTCATATGCTCTTTTTATTTTCTGAAGCATTTTTGCCGAACACTTTCGTTTCTCTGGATACATGACCATCCCCATAAACCTATTACCGGCTCTATCTTTCCACATATAATCCCAATGCGGTAATATGCCTTGTTTAAAATCGCCCATAATTCTCCTCCCTATATTCTTCTAGTTACGAACGTGGCGTTTCTGAATATGTATAAATTACTTGTCCGCCGCGCTGTGCGTTACCAATGAAATGTTTAAAGTCTTCTCGACTTACTAAAACTTCTCTGAACGTATAAAATACATCTTTCGTAACAACATACTCCTTTATTTCACCATTTTTCAGCTGATCCAAAATTGTATTTGCTAATTCTTTATCCATGTATTTCACCTCTATGCAATATTTTATTTTATCGTATATTTTATAAGTCAACAACTGTAAAATTATCCAGGTACTATACCTTTATTTCATTTTCATTATTTTTCAAAAAAGATCTCTTTAGTATATGTCCACTAAATATCATATACTAACATAGCTACTTCTCTATATCAATCATTTCATCATTCCATTATGCAAAGTTCCATACCACTATGCTACAATATATAAATAGAACTAGGAGGGATACTATGATTCGGAAAGCAAAAAAGACAGACGCGAAGCTAGTAGCGCCTTTATTATATAACGCTCTGCACGAAATTGCTGAAAAAATTACAGGTAGCACAGTTGAGACAGAAGTATTACTAGGACTTGAAACATGGTTCTCAAAAGAGAGAAATCGACTGAGCTATGAAAACTGTTTTGTATATGAGCAAGACGGGGGGGCAGTTGGAGTTATTGTCGCTTATCACGGTAGTGAAGCAACAAAGCTTGATGAACCAATTGTACGTCACTTAAGAGAATTACATAAAGATGAATCGATTACGTTAGAAAAAGAAGCCGAGCTTGATGAATATTACATTGATACTTTATCCGTTTCAAGTGCACATGGCGGAAAAGGAATTGGTTCTAAATTAATTGAAGCTGCTGAAATCCATGCAACTGAAAAGGAGTATGAAAAAATCGCATTACTTGTTAATTTAGAAAACAAACGCGCCTATTCACTATACGAAAAACTAGGTTATAAAAAAGATCAAATCGTCATGCTTGTAGGCGAACCTTATGCACATCTCATAAAGCCATTAAACATCAAAATTTCTATATCTTAAAAAAAAGCACACGATTTATATAAATCGTGTGCTTTTATGTTAAATTCGTATTCAATACATTTCCATTCATCGCTTCGTGGAACGTATATGTTGTACATCCCCATGGCTCTCTGTGCAAAATAGGCGTACCAGACCATCCTATCGCTCTCAGTTCCGCACCAATCATTACATTCACATAATTATGACCTACAAGAGCAACACTTCCATGTACGAGAGCGTAACGGTGTAATACGTAAGCCGCTTGCTTTGCTCTCTCTCTTGCTTCCTTATAAGACTCAACATCTTTATGGTAACCAAGTATCCATACTGTTCGTCCAATAAACATCCATACGTTAGGTTTACACTTCAACCATTTTGGAGCATAAAAACTCGTCGGAATTTCAGCTTCCCTAAAAAGAGAATTTTGGATAAAAGATAAAGAATCCACTAATTCAGCTGCTGATTGTATAGCACACCTTTGATCACTTGATACAATCAATTTTGCTGCCTCAACCGCTTCTCTTGTTTCCATTGGTATAGGTGCTTTTTCTGTTATAGTATATAAGTCATATCCTTTCATCCATTCATGAAAGGATGTAACCGTCATTGGTTCTATAGTACGATTTAAGCGACCATGACGAATAAAAGAAATCTTCATTCTTTCCACTCTCCATTCATCACTTATGAACTCTATTATGTACTATTTTTTAATATCATACCACGCAAAAAAGAAAGGTGTACACCTTTACATATCCCCGCCAATCTCATGTGAAATCGAAGCATGTATCCCATCCATCCCATCAAAATATGTAGTCGTTTCATGATGACGAATCTTTTTTAAATTTATATAAGAAAATACAAATAAAGTTAATGCTATAACACTCCCCACAAATTCAAACATCATTTTACCGCCTCTAATTTCTCCCACTTTAGTAGGTTATTGTCCATTTTTATTATACCCCTATATAAAGATGTCTGCATTTAAACCTTTCTTTTTTTCTAATAACATGACATTTTTGCATATTTTCTTACAAAAAGTGAATATTTTTCGAATTTTTACTTTGGAAACATTTACAAAGTGGACAATATGGTTCAAAATAAGAGGAAATAAAAAAACCAAAATTATTCTTTTTTGGGAAAACTGTAACAAGGAGAGTTGCTTATGCAGATCGCAGAAACTGGAGATATCATTGAATTTAAAGGTGGAATGCAAGGCCGTGTTCAAAAAGTAAATCAAAACTCCGTTATTGTAGATATAACAATTATGGAAAATTTTAGAGAACTAGATATGGAACCTCTTACAGTTGTAAGTCATAAAAACTATACTGTCATTAATCAAAATGCATAATATAATAGAAAGAAAGGATCTGTATAACATACAGATCCTTTCTTTCTATTATATATTAACGATTATCAATTGTTTCTGGATATAAATCATGGTTCATCATGCGGTAGTCAGCCATTTGTTCATACTTCGTTCCTGGGCGACCGTAGTTGCAGTAAGGATCAATTGAAATCCCTCCACGTGGTGTGAATTTACCCCATACCTCAATGTAACGTGGATCCATTAATTTAATTAAGTCATTCATAATAACGTTCATGCAATCTTCGTGGAAGTCACCATGATTGCGGAAACTAAATAAATATAGCTTTAAAGATTTACTTTCTACCATTCTTTGTTCTGGAATGTAGCTAATATAAATTGTCGCAAAATCTGGTTGGCCTGTTTTCGGACATAAGCTTGTAAATTCAGGACAATTGAATTTTACAAAATAATCACGGTTTGGATGATTATTATCAAAAACCTCTAAAATTTCTGGGCTATATTCAAATAAATATTTTGTATTTTGATTTCCTAATAATGTTACATCTTTTAAATCTTCATCTAATCTTCCTGCCATTTTAAACATCCCTTCTCATTATACTCCGCGTTTATTTCCCCATACTAACGCATGAAGCTGCGGCAATACTTTTGCATTATTCATTTCTTTGCAGTTAACCGCTTTTTCAATAAGCCACTCATACTTATCTAATAGCTTTTTAATCAACATCGCATCATCCACAGTTTTTGTATCATCATTTCCTACTTGTAAGAAAAATGGTACATCTGGATAACGTTTGTGCATCTTAACTGCATACTCAAAGTCATAATCGTCAAATACTACTACCTTTAAGCTAATGTCTTTTCCTGCTAGCTTCTGAATCACATCATCTAACTTCTGAAAATCAGTATTCATCGTCGAACTCGGTGGTTTTGGAGAAATCGTTATTTCATCAATTTCAAGTAACCAATCTTGCCATTTGCTCCCTTGCGTTTCGATTGCCGTTCGCATTCCGTTCTCTTTTAATATAGAAAGAAGAAACTCAATATTTTTCAGCAATGCCGGATTTCCACCTGAAATCGTAACATGAGAAAAATTTTCGCCACCAATTTCTACAAGCTCATTCCAAACGTCTTCTGCTGTCATCTGTCTAATTTGATCTTTAGCAGATCCATCCCACGTAAAAGCAGAATCACACCAAGCGCAGCTATAATCACAACCAGCTGTACGGATAAACATCGTCTTTTGTCCTACAACCATTCCTTCACCTTGAATAGTCGGACCAAATATTTCTAAGACAGGGATTTTACTCATCGAGCATCCACTCCCGTCTTACTTCTGCATAACTAGTCGGAGTCTCAAATAGACGAACAAATTCAACACGAGCTCCTTTATATTCGTTCACACGATTATCTTTTATTAACGCTTCTGCCATCTTTTCATAAATCCAAACGACCATATTTTCAGCAGTTGTATTCATCGCTGGTAACGTTTCGTTTAAATAACGATGGTCTAAATAAATTTCTATTTCATTCTTCCAAATTTCTTTTATATCTCCAAAGTCAATTGCAAGACCTATTTCATTTACATATCCACTAATCCCAAATACCACTTTATATGTGTGACCATGTAAGTTTTTACATTTTCCTTCATAACAGTGTAAATGGTGTGCTGCATCAAAAGTAAATTCCTTGCTGACCATTACTCGTTTATTATGATATTTGAGCTGTTTACGCTGAATATCCTTGTCCATTTTTTGCAAATTTTCTACGATGCGAAATCCAAAGAAATTCTCCATTAGTTACTCGCTCCTTCGCGTTCTTGTAGGTACGTATCTAATCCTGCTTTACGAAGTTGACATGCTGGACATTCACCGCAACCATCACCAATGATTCCGTTATAACATGTTAATGTTTTTTCTCGAACAAACTCGAATGCTCCAAGTTCATCTGATAATTTCCATGTTTCCGCTTTATCAATCCACATAAGTGGTGTATGAATTACAAACGGATAATCCATAGATAAATTTAAAGTAACGTTTAACGATTTCACAAACACGTCACGGCAGTCTGGATAACCACTAAAATCAGTTTCACATACACCCGTTACAATATGACGTGCTCCAACTTGTTTTGCTAATACAGCAGCAAATGATAAGAATAGTAAATTTCGTCCATCCACAAACGTCGATGGCAATTCACCTTCTTCATGTGTAATCTCCATATCCGTTCTCGTTAACGCATTTGGAGCAAGTTGATTTAATAGACTCATATCTAGTACTGTATGTTTAATTCCTAGCTCTTTTGCAATTTCCGCTGCACAATCAATTTCTAGCTTATGACGTTGATTGTAATTAAACGTTACAGCCTCTACTTCTGCAAACTGCTCTATTGCCCAAAATAAACATGTCGTACTATCTTGTCCTCCACTAAAAACAACAACTGCCTTTTCTTTTTTCATTTCACTCATTCTCCTTCTCTACTACGAATAAGAAGAAAGAACGTTCTTGAACTGTCACAATAAAAAAACAAAACAATACCTAAAGATATTGTTGTTTCCATAGTTTTTTATAGAGGGAGTTCGCGAACCTCTCCCGCGCATTGCACGGAATTCCTTCTTTCATTGACAAAGCTTATTGTAACATATTGTATACTACCAGAAAAAATTTCTGATTTTTCCGCTATTTCTCATTTCATTTCTTTCATTTTATAGTATGATTAATTTAATATAAGAAGAGAGGAGGCATCCCCCTGAAATCCTTTATTATTTATCTCTTTCTAAATATATTATTCATCCTTGTTACAATGCTCGTATACCATTTATTTTGGAATCAAAAAGGGAAACGCTCTCCTAAATTAAATTCAGCTATATTTATTGTATTATGCTGCCTCGTTACTATACTATGTATCACTTTCGCAGCAAAAACAAATTATGGATTTCAATTTGATATGCGTCATATCGTATTAGTTGTCGGTACATTAACCGGAGGTCCTATTGCTGGTGGATCAATATTAGTTGTATTAAATATATATCGCTTCTTATTAGGAGGAATAGGTGTTTTCCCATCGCTTATCGGTTCTATCCTTCTATTTATTGTTCTACTATTTACATACAAATTTTTCAATCGAACTTCTAATCGTATAAAAATAATACTCGCTATTATCTACAGTCTGACATACGGATTTAGTTGGATACCTTTCTTCCTTTCAAAGGTTACAAATAAGACTGATTATATACCACATATTGTTGTGTATGAGTTATGTACGATACTTGGTACGATTCTTATTTTATATTTACTACACATATTACAAACTCAAATTCGTCTCCAAAACGAACTTATGAATGCTGAAAAATTTCATTTAATTGGTGAAATGGCAGCATCTATCTCTCATGAAATTCGCAATCCATTAACTTCAACAAAAGGATTTTTACAACTTTTACAATCAGATACATGCACTGAGCAAGAGCGAAAATTATATATCGACATAGCCATCAACGGAATCGAACAAGCAAATCACGTTCTTACAGATTATTTAACCTTTGCAAAACCAAGTATTGAAAAAGAACAAACATTACAGTTAGAAGAAGAACTACTGCATGCATTATCGTTAATTACACCGCTTGCTAATTTAACAAATGTGCGTACACATTATATAAAGCAAAGCACTTCTTTTTTTATCGCGGGAGAAAAACAAAAACTAAATCAATGTTTGTTAAATATTTTAAAAAACTGCATTGAGGCCATGCCAAAAGGCGGTGATCTTTATTTCACATTAGTTCCTGATCATAAGCATATTCAATTATATATAAAAGATACAGGAGTTGGCATGGATCAAGAACAAGTAAAACGCCTTGGATCCCCTTTCTATTCAACAAAAGAAAAAGGTACTGGTCTTGGAATGATGGTCGTATTCAGTGTTGTGCAAGCTATGAACGGAAAAATTGATATTATAAGTGAAAAAGGTACAGGTACAACTTTCTTATTAACTTTTCCACTCATACAAAAAACGTGATGAAATACTCATCACGTTTTTTCTGTTCCTTCAACTAATTCAGCAAAAGCTTTCACTTTTCCATGTGGTTTTTGATTTTCTTTACGTGCTTTCCAAGCGCGCTCTTCTTCTTTCTTTTTCTTGGACATACTTTTCAACTCCTTCTTTTCTTTCTCTCTGTAGTATTCCAAAATAAGAAGAAAAACTATGCACATATGAAAAAGAAGTGGTCTCCCACTTCTTCCTAATTATCGCTGTAAAATTGCATGTTTCGCCTCTTTTAACTGCGTAAGATGTCTTTGTTCATGCAAATCAAGAAATTGAACCCACTGATACAAATTCAAATCATTAAAAATAGGATGCTTTAATCCATTTTCAAGTAAATCTTTTTCATCTATCACACTATGAAGCGCATGTAATAGTTCTTGTCGTGAATGTTCTAGTAATTGAATTCCTTGCTGTTTTTTCATTAACGTTTCTGTTGGTTTCATCTGCTGAGGAGCTTCTCGTTTATGTGTGCGATCAAGTGTAAGTTGGAGGTCTTTAAATGGAGTCGTGTTTTTTTCGTTTTTTTGTAAAGCATATACAAGGGCAGACGTGACAGATTGTTCAACTAAATGCAAGTGATGCAAAATTTGAATAATACTCCATTTATCACGACGTGGCTTTACATTCACTTCTGTATCATTTAACATTTCAATTTCTGATAATAGCGTGCTTCGGGTAGACTGTAATGAGTTCACCAAACTTTCTAAACTCACATCCATATTAGATTGAAGCATACTTCTTTCCCCCCTTTTTGTTGGTGAAAAGAGGTGCTCCTTATTAGAAACACCTCTTTAGTATTCTGAATTTTCTTTTATTATCTCATTATTTTCTCTTTATGTCGATGTTAAACATGTGAAAAAAAGCGCATGTTTTTTACAATTTTGTGTCGTCAATTGCATGTAGCCATGCTTCAATTTCTGTAATAACACTTTTCACACAACCTTCAGCAAATGGAGATGTTAAATTTGCAACTTCTACTAATTCCAAGAATGATTTACTTCCACCTTGTTGGCACAGGTTCACATAATCTTCCCACGCCTCTTGTCTATTATCTCTTGCACGTTTCCAAAATTGCAGTGCACAGATTTGAGCTAACGTGTAGTCGATATAGTAGAACGGTGAGCTATATATATGCCCTTGACGTTGCCAGAATCCACCGCGCTCTAAATAATCATTATCTTCATAATTGCGATGCGGTAAATACTTTTTCTCTATATTACGCCATGCAGTCTTACGCTCTTCGGGTGTTGCTTCAGGATTTTCATATACATAATGTTGATACTCATCAACAGATACACCATACGGTAAAAACAGAAGTGCTGAACTTAAGTGAGAGAAATAATATTTATCTGCATCTTCTTCAAAGAATAGCTTCATCCATGGCCATGTGAAGAATTCCATACTCATAGAGTGAATTTCACACGCTTCATATGTTGGCCAATTATATTCTGGAATTTCAAATTTACGACTTTCGTATACTTGGAAAGCATGGCCCGCTTCATGTGTTAATACGTCAATATCACCAGACGTTCCGTTAAAATTCGAGAAGATAAACGGCGCTTTATAATTCTCAATATATGTACAATATCCACCGCCAGCTTTTCCTTTTTTCGCAACTAAATCTAATAAATCATTATCTAACATGAAATTGAAAAATTCATCTGTTTCAGCCGATAACTCTTTATACATCGTTTTTCCATGATTAACAATCCAATCCGCATCTCCTTTTGGAGTTGGATTACCTGTAGGGAATTCAAAGTTTTCGTCGTAATATGCTAACTTCTCTACACCGATACGTGCTTGTTGTCGTTTTCTTAATTCCGTTGTAACAGGAACGATATAATCTAGCACTTGCTGACGATAATTCGCCACCATTTCCGCATTATAATCTGTACGGTACATTCGTGCATATCCAAGTACAACAAAGTTTTTGAAACCTAAAGATTTTGCGATTTTCGTTCTCACTTTAACAAGCTCGTCATAAATACGATCTAACTCTTCTTCATTCTCAGCTAAAAATCCGTAATATGCTTCACTCGCTGCTTTACGTTCACTTCTTTCTTTTCCTTGCATAAATGGAATAAGCTGTGATAATGTTCTTTCTTCCCCTGCAAAGTCAATCTTTGCAGATGCTAATAACTGTGTATATTGTGAAGACAATTTATTCTCTAATTGTAAATCTTTCACGACTTCATCAGAATATGTTTTTAAATCACACTCCGCAAGAGCAAATAATTGCTTCCCATAATACGCCTCTAATTCTTCACGGAATGGAGAATGAATTAACGCATTATAATACTTTGTACCATACCCTTGTACAACTGGAGAGAATTCATCAAAGAAATCTTGTTCTTCCTTATAAAAAGCATCTGTCGTATCGACAGAATGACGAATGTAACAAAGATTCCCCATTGTACCAAAATCGTTGCGAATTTCGTTAATTGAATGAATAACTTGTTTTTGTTCTTCCGCAGTTTTCGCGTTATCAAACTTCTCTAAAGCAACAGTAAACTTCTCTTTTAATTCTTCAATATTTGGCCGTTTATATTCATAGTCTTTAAATGACATGAACGAGCCTCCTCTCCATTATATGCATCCTTACTATAATTCAATGCTTACTTACAAATCTCCTCTTATTCTTCAGCAAAATACGGCATATACTGCCATCATCACATGTAAACAAAAAAGCTTTGGATTTCTTTATCCAAAGCTTTTTTGGAACACGTTATTACTTTTCATACTTTCCAATCTTTTTTAATAGATCCAGTAATTCGTCCTTTTCCTCTTTCGTTAACATTTCAAAAGACTGATGTATAACTTGCTCATGCCCTGGAAAAATAGAAGCAATAAACTTCTCTCCAGCCTCAGTTAATTGTGCATAAATAACACGTCTGTCATTCGGGCACGGAATTCTTTTTACTAGTCCCTTTTTCTCTAGCTTATCTACAACATATGTAATGCTGCCACTAGCTATTAAAATACGCTCACCAATTTGCTGAAGTGGTTGACCGCCTTTATGATATAGCAGTTCTAATACAGCAAATTCAGTTGGATTTAACCCGTTACTTTGTATAGATTTGTTTGTAGTATCCATAACAGAACGATGTACACGAGATAATGCAATAAATACTTTTAAAGATTGAGAAATTTCTTCTCGTCCATTATTTGATGTCATACAATTTTCAACCCTTCACTTAAATTCTCAGTAATAAAAAGAAAAATAGTACTGCATGTAAATTCCGAATGAGTATTCACTCATTCATTACCTCTCCCCAAATATATTATGAATGATTCTTGAATAAAAACATGACAATTTTAACATAGTTTATATATAATGATAATAAAAAAGAAGGAGTACCAAATTTGAAAGTCAAATTCCACAGCATAGTTTTATATATATTACTTGTTATCCTACCAACGATAGGGATTGGCGCTACATTTTATTCATATCATTCGTATAAAATGAAACAGGAAAACAAACTATCTGCTCACACGGTTCTCTTCTTATATAGAGACTATTTAGATTATCACCTTGGCGAAGCAATTTCTGCATTAGAAATGCTCTCAAAGATCGTAGGAACCGAGACTGGAAATATAAATGGAGTTAAAGAAATTGTACATGATACAGATGGAAACGATGCACGTTTTTCTGGTCTATATTACGCTACACCAGAAGGCATCATTACGATCGCATCCGAAGGTGACCGCCCACCTGTTGATGTTTCTGATCGTAAATATATTCAAGAAGCGTTACAAACAAAGAAAACAACTGTATCATCAGTCATTACAGATCGTGTTCTTGGACATCAAGCTATTATAATTGCTTCTCCCATCTTTAATAAACAGAAGGAGCTATCAGGCTTATTGTTAGCAAGTTTACGCTTTGATTACATTTCATCATCTTTAAATGCCATTAAGCCGCAATACCATTTTGAAGTAACTGATAAATATGATGTAGTTTTTCTAACCGATGACAATAACAAAATAAGTGATGCACATTTTAATATGCTTACTACGCCACTCAAAAGATTAAATTGGAAGGTCTCTGTTTCTCCATTACCTATCCATCAAAAAACTTTATACCAGTGGGTTGCAATAGAATGTATAGCTACATTATTTTTAATGTCTATCTTATTTTTACTTGTTCAATATATGTTGTTAAAACGTCAAACAAAACTAGAAAGACAACAAAATGAACTACAAAAAATTGAATTAGTTGGAACTTTTGCAGCTAGTACAGCCCACGAAATCCGTAATCCCCTTACTGGAATTAAAGGGCTTGTCGCTCTATTAAAAGAGAAATATAAAGATGAACAAGATCAGTTCTATTTTTCCATCATCGAACAAGAAGTAGAACGGATTAATGAAATTGTAAGCGAATTTCTTATTCTTGGAAAGCCAACTGCTATCATTGAACAAACATATGATGTGAGAACCATTCTAAATGAGGTAGCATTAATTATTCAATCTGAGGCGAATCTACATAACATTATATTCAATTTACATTTGCCAGACCGTCCTGTTCATATCCGTTGCTCAAAAGACCATATGAAACAAGTGGTTTTAAACATTACCAAAAATGCAATTGAAGCCATGGCTTCTGGCGATGCACTAACTATTTTCGTAACAAACAATGACACACACGCACAATTGCGAATCACAGATACTGGTAAAGGGATTCCTAAACATATTCAAAAACACCTCTTTCATCCGTTCTTTACTAATAAAGATACTGGAACAGGTCTTGGACTTGTCATATGTAAACGAATTGTAGAGATGTACAATGGGCATATTTTTATCGACAGTCTAGAAAATGAAGGAACGACAGTTCATATCGAAATTCCGTTACACATAGTATAATTATCCTTTTCCCAAAAGGGTAATTATACTTATTTCATAAAACCAGCCACAAGCATTCGCCAAAAATTACTCGATTTCCCTTCATACCCAATTTGAAAAATAGGTACCTTTATAATAGATAACCATTTTGGTGTTTGTTTTTCTTTATAACATTGGTACTGTAAAATAAGCTTGTCCAATTCTTGACTCACTTGAATTGTCTCCATACTATTTAATCCGCTCGTTAAACCTAATTGAATCATCTCTTCACGTTTCATATGAATATCACGTGAAAGCTTTTCTAATGTGTACTTCCTTTTTACAGTAAACATTCATATCCCCCTTATTATACTTCCATGCTCTCTACTTCACTTCTCCATTGACCTTTTAACTACTTAATCATATTTGAATTTGAAGAATCAGAAAATTTAACATTTTCTCCCTGTAATTTACAAATCTTTACCCTCACTTTGAGAATTATTACAAATTATTCTATCTTTGTAAATACATTCGCAATAATAGACATTTTTTTTATCTTCTTTTTTTACAAACACCAATTAAATAGCGGATTCTCTATTTTCTCTATACTTTTCTTCGACATTTTTTGTTTAATTTATACAAAAACGCAAACCATAATGATAATTGATAATATAGAAAGGAAATATTTATATGCGCAAATATACGATTGCATTGCTTATGTTTACTCTGTTTTTACCAACCTTCTTGTTTCCTATTCAAGCACAGGCCCATACAAACAAAGTAGCTATTGTCATCGATGACTTCGGCAATAATATGAAGGGGACTGATAAAATGTTATCACTTCCTATTCCACTTACTGTTGCCGTTATGCCTTTTCTCCCTTCCACAAAGGAAGATGCGCTAGCAGCTCATAAGAAAGGGCACGAAGTTATTATACATATGCCAATGGAACCCATTAAAGGTAAAAAAGAATGGCTTGGACCAAAAGCAATTACAACTGATTTAAGCGACGAAGAAATAACTAACCGACTCGAACAAGCGATTCAAGAAGTACCACATGCAATTGGGATGAACAATCATATGGGATCGAAAGTGACCGCGGACGAAAGGATTGTACGACTTATACTTGCAGCTTGTAAAAAACATGGTTTATTTTATTTAGATAGCAAAACAAATCCTAAAAGTGTTGTTCCAAAAATCGGGAAAGAATTAGGAGTACCAATTATTGAAAATCAATTATTTTTCGATGACGTATACACAGCGGCACATATTTCAAAACAAGCCCAATTACTCATTAAAAAACTTCAAGAAAAACCGATTATGGTAGCTATCGGGCATGTTGGGCCTCCAGGTGAAATTACATCCCGTGTTATAGAAACTTCTATTCCTAAAATTCGCCAACATGCAGATTTTATCTTTTTATCCGATTTAGCATTATCTCCGCCTCCTGTTTCAAAATAAGATTCATTACTCTAACTAAAAAAGGAGCAATCTGCATATAGCAAATTGCTCCCTTTCCTTTTCGCCTTAAATATAATCTACATGACTCACCCTGAATCCTTTTTTCTCTATTTTTTCGATTAATTGCTTTAATCTTTTTTCATTTAACTCATCTGTTATATTTACAATAACGCGGCGAATATATTGATCGCCATTATCTAGCGTAAATAGTCCACCGATATGAAATGTTTTCAACAGTGTTCCAAGTTCTTTAATCGTTCCCTTACAATCTTGTGTTGCAATTGTTAATATATACCCCCCCGTCCGCATACCGAATGAATCTTCAATAACATCAAATATATTGGAATGGGTTAAGATACCAACAAATTCATTATAATCATTTAGCACAGCTAAAAATGGAAGGCGACGAATAGCATAAAATGCCCTAAAAAAAGAATCCTTTTCAAAAATAAAAGCAGAGGAATCTTCCAACATATGATCCATACTTAATTTCTCTAATCCGCCATTACACTTCTTTTCTAGAAGATCTACTTTATAAATAATCCCCTTGAATTTCTTTTCATCTTCTGCTAATACTGGGATTGCTCGAAATCCCGTTTCATTCATAATTTGCAGAGCCTTTTCACCTGAATCGTTCATTTTGCAAAACGTTACTTGCGGTTTTGGCAGAAAATGATATTTAACTCGCAAAATATGTTCCTCCTTACATGTCAACATGTAATCTATATATAATAAGGAGACCTATATTTTATGAGTAAATTTATTTTAAAAACGCTTTCATTTATTTATTAACTCGTAACAACATCACAAGCATTTTATATAACAGAGCTCTTAGCACCTTTTATCATTAACAATTTCACATGATAATTCATTAAATACTCTATACCCTCTAGCCATTTTTTCGCTTCTTCTGGCGTTTTCCCCCACACGATCATGCCATAATTATGAACGAGAACTACGCCTCCGCCTTCAATAAAATTAGGTACATTATTTTCTAATAAATTAGCGAATTTTTTCTCGTCTTCTACAATAGGAATGGTCATTTCTGTTATACCTTCTTTTCCAAAAACACGTTCCACGCTACGCTTATCAAATGTTACTTCCCCAGTTTCTCCATACAACTCTGATATTAAATGACTATCTACAGTTTGCACTTGTAAAATACATTCTGCACTACTTTTTTTATAAATATCCGCATGCATAAATGATTCGGCAGCTGGTTTTTCTTCATTTTCAAATACTGGCTCACACATACAATTTACAACAATAAAGTCCTCTTCTGAAAATAACCCTTTATCTCTTCCCTCAACGTTCACTAAAAAAGTTAACGGCTCTTTTGACGTACAGAGTGATAAACTAATTTTTGTACCATAAAACCAATCACGAAGTGCCAATTCAGATTTCACATCTTTTAATTCATTCCATTTCTTTAGAAAAAATAACATTTCTTCACCCCCGGCGTAATATTCATATAATGTTCGAATCCTTTCTATGTAAAAGGAATATTTTTTGATTATTCTAAAAATTTAATTGAATTATCACATGAGAACGCTTTTTTGTCAATATGGTTTCATCATTCCTCTTTAAAATAGGCTATTCATATGTCAATACTCCTATCTATTCTTTACTTGATTTCGCAATAAAAAATACGTTATTCTCCTTATGGAAAATAACGTATTTTTTCACTGATTATTTAGTTATTGCATTATATAAAAACTGCGCATATTGTTCACGTGTTACGACATCATCACCTAAAAACTTTCCGTTTCCATCACCTTTTGATATATTATGATCCGCTAACGCTTTCACATATCCTTCTGCCCAATGGCCAGTTGGTACATCTTTAAAGTTCTCTTTATTATTTCCATCTTCTTTTAACTGAAATGCTTTATATAATACTACAGACATTTCGTATCGAGTTAATATTCCATCTGGACGAAACTCCCCAGTACCATCCCCTTGCATAATTCCAGCTTGCGCAACTGTAGCAATATCTTGCTCAAACATATGCCCTTTCGTATCTGTAAATCGTTCTTTCTGCTCTACTTTATTTTCTAATTTCAAGTACCTTTGTACTAAAGCCGCAACTTGTCCGCGCGTAATATTGTCACCAAATCCAAAATTCCCATTTCCATATCCCTTAAAAATATTCTCTTTCGCTAAATAATGAATTGCTTCTTCTGACCAATGTCCTTTTGGTACATCTTTGAATGCTACTACTTCTATTTTTTCATCCTCTTTAGTAGTATTCCCCTCTTTACCTTCTACCACATTTTGAATTACCGATCCTGTAAAGAAGATTCCTGTATCCGCAAATGGGTCTTTCACTCCAAATTCATATACTTTCTCACCTGGTGTACTCCACGTAACTGCATCGTTACTATACGTACCCCCTTCGCTCTTCAAACGAATTTTTGTAGAAATTTTACCATCTTTTTCATATACAGGTACTTTCACTTCTTTATTTACTTCTGTATCCTCTAGAAAGACTTTTTGGTTTTGAACATTAATATACGCTTTCTTACTTAACTCTATTACTGGTCTAACATCGCGGATTTCATTTGCAACAAAACTTAAATATACTAACTTATTCAACTTACTAACTGGCGATAAGTCTGAAATATAATTTGCTTCTAAATCAAGCTTTTGTAAGTTTACTAGACTTGCTAATGGCGTAATATCCTTTAACTCATTATTAGGCAAATCTAATTCTGTAAGCTGAGCCATTTTAGCAAGTGGTGTCACATCTTCTATTTTGTTTTTCCCGATAAATAATTTATTTAATTGATTCATTTGTTCAATACCCGATAAATCTTTAACTTTATTACGCGTTAATACTAAGTCCTTTAAAGGTAATGAATATAATGGTTTAATATCTTCAATTTGATTACCCGCTAAAGTTAAGTATGTTACATTTTTCAACGCGCTTAATGGAGCAATATTTGTAATTTTATTATTTGCTAAATTTAAGTAATCTAGTTGTTCCATTTTCGATAATGCTGTTACATCTTCTATTTGGTTGCCTGATAGATATAAACTTTTTACATTTTTCATTTCAACTAATGGTGCAACGTTTGTAATTTTATTATTACTTAAATCAAGAGATTCTAAATTCTCCATCTTAACAAGTGGCGTTACATCTGAAAATTCATTACCACGTAAAGCTAAATGATTTAATTGCTTTAAGTTTGCAAAGAACGACGGATCTTTTATCTTCGCATTCGCAACTGTTAAAGATTTTAAGTTTGGCATATATTTTAATGCACTATAATCAAGAATCTCATTCGTATTTAAAAACAAATTCTTTACTTGTAATAACTCTTCTTTCGTAATAGGTGTATTTAAATCTTTTCTATTAAATACTTTTTTATTAACAAGTTCTCTTAATTTATTATCTGTTATCATATTTTGATTATCAACTGGATTATCCGTTTCCGTATTGCCTGAATTAGAGCTATCATCTGGTTTCTCTGTTTCTTTGTCACCTACAGTTGGATCTTTCATTTCAAATTGAACTTGATATTTGTGATCATATCCAATAGCCGGAATAAGTATATGCATTTGCATATTGTGCTTCTTCTCAAACTCGCCAATTTCAAATTGAACTACTTTCGTTCCATTCTTCCTCTTATCTTCTGACAAAACTTTCACATCATGAAATACACCCGGCTGGTTTCTATCTTCTATTCTAAGATATTGAAAATAATCGCTATCTTGCATTGTTACAGTAACAATTTTTTTCCCGTCTGCAATTGTTACTTTAGGATCCTTTATATATTGAGAAACCATAGATGGCTCGTCTTTTTGGTCCTTATATATTTTAATCTCAGTATCGTATGAACGTTCACTCGCTGCTACGACCGACTGATTTGCTTCAGCTTTTAGTGCTGCTAATGCTGGAGTAGAGTATGCAGCAAATGGAATCGCTAATGTTGTTGCTACTACTAACGCCTTCATATATTTTTTTTTCAAAATAATGTCCCCTATCATATATAATTTTTATAATTGATAATATTTATCAATTAACCACAAATAAAAGATAATGAATCTCATTATCATTGTCAATGGGAATATTACATTAAATTTATATTTCCAAAGATAAAGTGAAACTTTAATCAGTGGGGGTTTTGTTCATCCCCACTGATTATCAGCCCTCACCAATCGGGCTTTTACGAGCAGCCCGACCCCCATCTAACTTCTTTGCTTCCGCTGAATTTTGAAGTGGGGATCTTACTGCCCGTTAATGCGGGATAAAAAATAAAAAGGCCCTTTATTCAGAGGGCCTTTTTACTTATCGTATGCAGAATTTCACTTTTTTCTTTTTCATTAATAACACCAATTTTTTGCAAAATATTTGCATACAATACAAGTTTATTATATATCCGCTCTGACATACTTTCCCTTCTTTCCTTCGACCAACTTTTTTTGTATTGGTAAATTATATGAAAGAGATGCGAAAATGTGTCCACTTTTTTTGCATAAATACAAATCTTTTATCCCGCTATTTGCAGGCAGTAAAACTCCCACCTCACAATCAGGTGGGAGTTCCATGTATTTAGCAAATTGTCCATTGAATATTATGCCTTTTAACTTCCTCTTCAAAACTATAGGGCATTTTCTTATCACAAATTACATGTTGAATGCGGGAAAACGCTGCTATTCGGTAATTTCCTTTTACGCCTACCTTTGTATGATCACATAAAATATATGTTTTCTCTGCTAATTTCATCATCGCTTCCGACAGTTTTGCCTTTTCTAATTCAAAACTAGAAACCCCAAAACCAGGTAACAATCCATCGATCGAAACGAATGCTTTATGAAAATGAAATTGCTGGATTACTTGCTGCGAAATAGACCCAGATACACGTGAATGCTTTGGAGATACTTTTCCACCAATAAATAAAACTTCACCGTGAAACATCTTTTTATTAATAGAAGAAATTAATTGTGTCGCTACTGGAAATGAACTTGTTACAATCGTTAAATTTTTACGATGAACAAGATATGGTACCATTTGAAGTGGTGTACTTCCGTCATCAATCGCAATAACATCTCCATCTTCCACAAATGTTGCTGCTTTATACCCAATTCGCTTCTTCTCTTCTATATGCAGCATCTCTCGTTCTAACATTGGTGCCTCTATTCCAGCTCCAGGAAGCTGGACGGCTCCACCATACACTTTCTTCAACTTCTTTTCACGATCCAATTCTTCTAAATAACGGCGTATCGTCTCTGTTGATACAGCAAACTCTCTCGCTAACTCTGAAACTTTTACTTTCCCTTTAAATTCTACCTTCTCAAGAATGGTTCGCTTTCTTTCTTCACCTACTACAGACATAACCTCACCCCATTGCTTTCTACCTCATAAACTGCCTTGCTTATACAAAGTTATAACTTTCTTTGTAAGTAGAAACTTCTTCATGAATATGAATACCACGCTTTTTTAGTTCGTCAAAAATAATTTGTGGATTTAGAAAAGCTTCCTCAGGTGTCACAACACCAACTTGATTTACATTTCCTTTTGCAATTAACTCTGTAGCAATCCCAAATGGAATACCAACGTTTCTCGTATAAGCTCTTAAGTTTTCCCATCCTACAACAGATCCATCGGATAACGGGTGTGTATGATATAAGACGTGCCTTTGTTTTTCATTATTTTTC
This sequence comes from Bacillus sp. BC05(2025), assembly GCF_056725905.1. Taxonomy (NCBI): domain Bacteria; kingdom Bacillati; phylum Bacillota; class Bacilli; order Caryophanales; family Bacillaceae; genus Bacillus; species Bacillus sp. BC05(2025). The sequence goes on from NZ_JBWYRA010000002.1 coordinate 373,550, forward strand.
GTACCTATTACTTCTACATGAAGTGCATAACCGTAAACCTCTGTTTCTTGTCCTTCTTTCGATTGTAATAAATACTTCGAAATACAATCCATAATGCCGATTTCTTCCCCATTTATTTCAACTTGATCATTACGCAATATACCGTAATCATACAATGCACGTACGAGCTGCATATTCTGCTTTGGCCAAGTTCCTCTCGTCTCTATCAATTTGACGCCTTTATGTTCTAGTGCTTTTGCTAACGTAATCGTTTCAGAATGCGGGATTATATATTGCGTTGCTTTACCATAAGGCGCCGGTAATTCAATTTCTCTCGGACGCGCAAACGGAGGTACTTGCTTAAACTCACCATCTTCATACACTGTACGCGATGGTAAATGTGGATCATATTCATATGTCGTCGTTTCTGTAATGGATGCAGAAAATGCAATGGGACGATACGAACCGTGACTTACACGAACTGATTCTACAGTATGTAGCTGATTTGCTGCATGCATTGCCATCATTTGCGTTACACCTGGCGTCATACCAAAACCAGGTAAACACGTTTTTCCATTTTGAACAAATATAGAATGCGAATCATTTTCTTCACCAAATCCATTCAAGTTCACGCCGTGACAACCTGCTTCTGCAATACATCGAGTAGACAAGCCATTTAGCTTAATTGTCGTACCGTCCATTACAATGTCATAGCCCTTCATTTTGGCAACCGTATCCTCGTGATTCGTTACGTCTACTTTCACAAAGTCTACTCGAGGATCGTTGAGCCATTCTACTACTTTCAAGCCCTCTTCTTCATTAAAATCCGCTACTGTAATCGTCTCAAAAGATGAAAATTGCACTACATCTAAAATTGCTTCACGACAAATTTTACCTGCTCCACCTAAGCAAAATACTTTCAACCGATTACAACCCCTTTAGCGATACTATCAACTAAGCGATGAATATCTGCCTCATGTACATCACCGATATTTCCAATGCGGAATGTATCTACTTTTGAAATTTTACCCGGATATATAACAAATCCATCATGCTTTAATTCATTATATAATTGCTCAAAATCGAACCATTCTTCTGGATAAATGAAGGATGTAATAATAGGTGATTGATATTTTTCCTCTACTAGTGGCTTAAATCCGATTTTTCTCATTTGATTCACTAATAGTTTTTGATTGTTATCATATCGATTGTAACGCGCTTTTACTCCTCCCTCTTTTTCTAATTCAAGTAGTGCTTGGTAAAAAGCGTGTACAACATGTGTAGGTGACGTAAAACGCCATTTCCCATTTTGATTTTCCATCGTCTCCCACTGATCGTATAAATCTAATGATAATGAACGTGCCAGTCCTTTACATTTCAATAATTCATCGCGCTTTGCAATAACAAATCCGAATCCCGGAACACCTTGAATACATTTATTCGCACTACTAATTAGAAAGTCAATTTGCAACTCAGCGATATCTATTTCAATACCACCAAAACTACTCATCGCATCAACTAGTGTTACTTTTCCATATTGCTTCCCTAATTTACATACATCTACAATCGGATTGATAATACCTGTTGTTGTTTCACAATGAACAACCGCAATGTGTGTAATCTCTTTATCTTGTTGTAATATCTTTTCTACTTCTGCAATATTAGTAGGCTCCCATTCTTCCGTTTGACTAACTACCACATCTATATGTAACATCTCTGCCATTTGTACAATTCGCTTACCATACGCACCATTTGTACAAACAAGCAACTTTCCATTTTTAGGAATAACAGAACCAATTACTGCTTCAACTGAAAACGTACCGCTTCCTTGCATAAGAACAGTCGTATATTTCTCTTCTTCCTTCGTTGCTAACGACACAAGTTTAGCTCTTACATCTTGCACCATCGTGTTATATTCAACATCCCACGTACACCAATCGTATAGCATAACTTCTTTTACCGTTTTTGTTGTCGTTAATGGTCCTGGCGTTAATAATAAATAGTGATTTTCAGTCATGATCCTCTTCCCCTTTTATGAAATAATAAGTTGTTCTTTCTCAATATGTTCCATTACGGTTTCAAGTTCTTTCATCGTTTCAATCGTAAAGTGCGCTCCATTTTCAACAAAGCGATTACGAACTACTTCTATTTTTTCACGAAGCTCTACTGAATCCATATTATCCACTTCCTCTTCAGTTAACCCAAGTTCACTACTGCCGAGAATTACACCCACTGTCCACATGCCCGCATTTCTTCCCTCTTTCATATCTGATACTGTGTCCCCAACTTTTATCATACGATTCATTGGATATACACCAAGTTCTATCGCATTTTTATAGCACATCCACGGATATGGACGACCCGCAGGAACATCATCTGGCGTTACAAGGAAATCAGGTTTATACCCTTGTAGAGCTGCTTCTTTAGCTACAATGTTCATCATTTCTCTCGTATATCCAGTCGTTGAACCAATTTTAATTCCTCTTTCACGTAAAGAATCAATGACTTCTTTTACTCCATTAATAGGCGACGCATAGCGCGGTAAAATAGCGAAGAGAATCTCTTCGAATTCTTCATACATCTCTTGAATGTCTGCTTCTGTTGGTAATTGTCCAAAAACACGATTCCATTCACTCGCAATACGAGGCATCTCGGTAAGTGCCCTTACATGGTCTATTTTTAATAATCCCATTGGTTTACGAGCTTCTTCTGCTGTAATTTCAACACCGCGTTTATGGAAGATCTCCATAAATACTTCCAGTGGTGCAAAACATCCGTAATCAACTGTCGTACCTGCCCAATCAAAAATAACTGCTTCTATTTTCATTTAGTCCATCACCCTTCTTATTTATCCCGCGTTAACGGGCAGTAAGATTTCCCCCTCAAAATTCGGCTGGAGCAAAAAAGTTAAGTGGGAGATCAACTGCCCGTAAACGCCTGATTGGTTCAACTAATAATCAGTGGGGGAGGAACCCCCCCACTGATTAAAGTTTCACTTTATCTTTTTTGCCATTGCGACGTTCGGTTACGAAGTGCTTTCGTTCCCCATTCATATACAACTCTTACTACAATATTTGTAACAACAATAAGCACACTCATTGCAGCTGCTGGCGCTACATTTCCTGCATCATCCATATTTACAATTGATATGGCGGCTAGTTTAAAATCAGCCGAGTATAGGAATACAACTGCCGAGACAGTTACCATTGAATTTACGAAGTAGTACATTACCATTTCTAAAATTGCCGGTAAACACATCGGCACTGTTACTCGAAAGAATGTTTTATAAAACGGGATGCCCATTGACTGTGAAACAAGTTCAAACTCTCGGTCCAATTTCTTTAAAGCTGTCGTTGCCGTAACAAATGTTACAGAATAAAAATGAATGATATTAACTAGTACTAACACAGCGATTGTTCCGTATAGAGAATGAAACGGGTTCGTTACGGAAAATCCAAAGATTTGTATTGTTGGTTGACTAAAGAAGAAAACGTAGCCTAACCCTAGTACTAAACCTGGTATCGCTAAAGGGACGATAGAGAAAAAGTAACCTGCTTTTCGGAAAAATTGTAGCTGATTTATTTTTTCTATTGCATAAGCGAACATAAATGTTAAAACCGCTCCAATAACCGCTGTGATTGCTGAAACAATTACGCTATTTTTAAACGCTTCAAGTCCATCTCCTGTTAAACTAGAAAAATTAAAATGCTCGAATGTAAAGCTCATATTATACGGCCATACTTTCACACTTGCAGCAATACCAACTGCCACAAACAATAGAATGATCATAAGCGTTACTACGCTACAATATACGAATGAAATAACATCTCGTTTCTTATTATTTATTATTCTGTAAGGTACTGCTTTAGAAGACAAGAGATTTGCCTGCTTTCTTTGCGTAATACGATCAACTGCAAACGCAAATATAGCTGGGATTAATAAAATCATTCCTACAGTTGCGCCCATCGGCATATTTTGCTGCCCAATTACTTGCTTATATACGTCTGTAGCAAGTACATTATATTGCCCACCAACAATTTTTGGTGCCCCAAAATCAGTGAAACTAAGTGTGAAGACAACGAACATCGCACTAATTAATCCGTACTTTACACTAGGTAAAGTAACAGTGAAAAATTGCTTTGTTTTACTCGCCCCTAACATATTAGAAGCTTCATATAAACGATAATCCGAGCCTTGAAAAGCAATTAATAATATAAGAAATGCTTGCGGAAATGTATACATGACTTCAGCCATTACAATTCCTACTGGTCCATATAAAGGGATCTGTATCCCTTCAAATAAACCAAACATTCCTTTCGTTACTAACCCTTGATTGCCAAATAAATATGTAAGTGCAATTCCATGCATCATCGTTGGTGCGAATAATGGTAACAACGCAATATATTGAAATACACGCTTCCCAAACACATTCGTACGAGCGATTGCATAGGCGTAAGCGAAAGCGAGTGTCACTGCAATAACTGTTGTCGCACCCGAAATCCATACCGTATTTTGTAATGATTGTACTAGCGTTGGAGTTGTGAAATATTTACTGAAATTCGCTACTCCAATGAATGCTCCATCTTTATCGTAAAAAGCTTGTGTAAACAATTGTAATAGGGGTAATACAAGCATAATTAAAAATGTAAGAAGCATACCAATAATTAATAGTCTTTGCATCCACTCTTCTTTACCGATACGTCTCTTAACCTTTTTTTTCGTACTTTCTACCTCGAAATTTTCTAACATCTCCATCTATACAATGACCTTCTTTCCATATGACAACATATGATTTTCTGAGAAAGAGATTTGAATCGGCTTTCCTTTTCTAATAGCGGTTTTTTCTACTTCTGATGCCAATATATCCACTACAATTTTCTCATTATACAGATGTGTTTTTTCTTCTACAACTCTCACTTCTGCCCGATATACAGATCCGCGAAATTCCATACTTTCCACAACCGTTTTAATACCACCGTTTTGTACAACTGTTACATGTTCGGGACGAATGGCATGTTCTTCATTATTTTCCGAAAAGAAATTAATAGAACCAATAAAATCTGCCACAAACGGATTGGCTGGTCTTTGATAAATTTCCTCTGGTGTGCCAATCTGCATGATTTCCGCATGATTCATTACAACAATTTTATCAGCCATCGTTAATGCCTCTTCTTGATCATGCGTGACCATAATAGTTGTTACTCCTACTTTTTCTTGCAAATCACGCATTTCTCTACGTAACTTTTCACGTACTTTTGCATCTAAAGCAGATAACGGCTCATCAAGTAATAGAATATCCGGAGACAGAGCGAGCGCACGTGCAAGTGCTACTCGCTGCTGCTGTCCACCAGACATTTGAGCAGGATATTTATCTTTTACATTCAGCAAATCTACAAGTTCTAACGCCTCTAGCGCCTTCTCTTTTACTTCTGCTTTTCCATATTTTTTTGTCTTTAAGCCATATTCAATATTTTCAAGTGCTGTTAAATTCGGAAATAATGCATAGGATTGAAACACCATTCCGAAATTTCTCTTTCCAGGAGGTAATGCTGTAATATCTTTTCCATCCACAGCTATACTACCTGTTGTTGCCTCTTCTAGCCCTGCTAAAATTCGAAGCAATGTTGTTTTCCCACAGCCACTTGGGCCTAATAAACATACAAACTCATTTTTTTTCACAGTAAAAGAAATATCTTTTAACGCTGTAAATGCATCAAACTGTTTTTGAATGTGTTGAATTGATAAATATTCGCTCATTTTTTCTCTCTCCCACTCACTTACTTTTTCGGTTCTGCTTTTTGACCAAACTCTTTTTCCCATTTTTCTAAAATTTTGTCGCGATTTTCTGCTGCCCACTTAAAGTCATTCTTTTTGTATAACTTTTCTGTCACATCTTTAGGGAATCCATCTGGAAGTTTATAATCATTTTTAATTGTCGCAAATCCATTTTTCTCGAAATATAACTTCATTACATCATCAGTAATTGCCCAATCTAAAAATGCTTGCGCTAATTTTTCATTTTTCGCATTATCTTTTTTAATAAGTGCGTTTGCTTCTACTTCCCAACCTAATCCTTCTTTCGGCAATACAACCTCAACTGGTGCACCTTTTTGTTTCTCTTTCAAAGCACTATAAACCATTGATACGCCAACTGGATATTCGCCTGCACCTGCTAATTTCGCTGGCTTTGAACCTGAATGAGTATAAGTTGCCATATTATCATGAAGTTTCTTCATGTAATCCCAGCCCTTATCTTCCCCCATAATTTGTAACCATGCAGAAACTGTTAAAAATCCCGTTCCAGAAGAAGCCGGATGTGGCATAACAAGCGTCCCCTTATATTCTGGTTTCGTTAAGTCTTCGTATGATTCTGGCATCGGTAAATTTTTCTTCTTTAATTCTTCTTTATTTATAGCAATCCCCGTCATAAATGCAGTATTTCCTACCCATTTTTCTGGTTGCTTATCATCTTTAAATTGCGGAAGAACACGATCTGCTCCTTTTGGAGAGTATCCTTTTAACATATCTTTTTTATCTAAAGCCAATAGACTTGATGCAGCAGTTCCCCATACAACATCTGCTTGTGTATTTTTTCCTTCAGCTAGCAATTTCGCTGTAATAACTCCAGTTGAATCACGAACAATGTTCAGCTTCACATCTGGATATTTCTTTTTAAAAGAATCAAGATAAATTGGTACAAGTTCTTCTTCAATCGCTGTGTAGACAGTTAATGATCCAGATAGTTTATCATCTTTTACTTTTGCACCAGCACTTTCTTCTTTCTTAGCACCACACCCCATTAATAACGAAAATACCATTCCAGTTGCTACAGCTTTAAAGATTGTTTTTTTCACTGTCTCTCTCTCCTTTTACAAATCTTATGTACAACTCAAATATAAACAACTAGTGTAAAAGCAGTATTAAACCAACATTAATATTTTGTTTGTTGTTTGTTTTTGTGTAATACGTTGCTACTTCTATGTTTTTTCTCATTTTTCTGCTAATAATGAACACTAAATTTACAAATAATTAAAAAAACCTTTATAATCCCACAAAAAAATGAGGCGTTTGTAAAAAACGCCTCATTTTTGTTTACCTTTTTTTGAATTACGATTTGCATACTTCGCACTATTTTCTCCTTCATACTCTAATGCAAATTCTGCATCTGGTAAGCTTTCTTTCGGAGTTTTATTATTGTTGATTGCAGCATTTTGTTTTACTTTTCTTTTTACCAATACATTCACCTGCTCTCAAGAATTCACTTTCTATTCTAGTTTGAAGCAAGCCGACATAATTATTACTGGCAAGTGTTAACAAGTACATAAGAGCCGCTAGATGGAAATACTACCTATGAAGAAATTATTATAAAAAGGAGCGATTATTTTGAAGAAGAAAGATAAAATTCAGTCACCAATTTTAGACGAAACGCTCCCGCATCAAATGAATTTCCCATCTTTTAAAGGAACAGGAAAGAAGATGCAACAACCTTTCATCAATCAGTATGACGTCGTAATCGGAGACAGTAAATATGATTCCGAGAACAGTCCACTTCACAATTGGAGTGATGAAATAGATCCCGCCATTATGGCTGGAGAAGAATGGATCCATCCTACAAATGATATTGGTTGGATTTCAGAAGAAAATCAAGAGTTACTAAAAAAAGAAGCAGATAGTAAAAATGACGCTTTTATGCATCCGCAATTTGGCATTAACGACTAAAAAACCATTCTACCTAACATAGGTAGAATGGTTTCATACTATCCAATAATAATTCTCTCTTTCGGGTATTTATAGCGAGGTGGCTGTTCTCTTCCGCCACTCGCTAGTATAAATGTTAAAATCCCGACACGCCCGATAAACATAAGTACAATGAGTACAAGCTTACCAACAGTTGTTAAATCAGGCGTAATACCTGTCGATAGTCCTGTTGTCCCAAAAGCAGAACACACTTCAACAATTAAACTCATAAGCGGTACATTTTCCGTAATAGATAAGATAAATAGTGCCGTGGCACATAATAAAATCCCCATCGTCATAACGACAGATGCTTTTAGCACGTCCTCTTCATGTAGCTGACGTTTGAAGACTCTAACCGTTCTCCCGCCTCTGGCAAAAGTGTATAGCGATAATATACTAACAGCAAATGTTGTTGTACGTATTCCGCCTCCAACCGAACTTGGAGATGCCCCTATAAACATTAATATACTCATAAATAAAAGCGTCGGTTGTGACAATTCAAGTATATCCATTGTAGCAAGTCCACCGCTTCGCGTCGTCACAGATTGGAATAATGTATAGAAAATTGTTTCATGCCATGACTTTCCTACTAAAAAATGATTTCGTTCTAGTAAAAAAATCATAATCGTTCCAACGACAACGAGCGCAAAAAATGTTGTTGTCGTCAATTTTGTAAATAACGAAAAACGAAATAGTTGCTGTCTCCTTTTACTAAGGAATTGTTTTACTTCCATTAACACAGGGAAACCAATCGCTCCTAAAATAATAAGTAACATATGAATCATTTGAACGATGTAATCTTTTTTATACGGAATTAGTGATTGCCCTGTTAAATCAAATCCGCCGTTCGTAGTTGCACTAACAGCCGCAAAGAAACCGTGAAAATAAGCTTCTTGCCAAGATGGAAAATAAAGTAGGAATCTTGTACCTAATAATATTGCTCCAATAAGTTCTATTGAAATAATTACAATTAAAATAGAACGCATCAATTCTACAAGGCCTGATAAATTCCCTTGATTATGGTCTGCCATAATGAGTCTTCTTCTCTGCAAACCAATCTTTTTCCCCGTTATAATCCAAACGAATGTACCAAGTGCCATAATTCCTAAGCCGCCTAATTGTAAAATAAGGGCTAAAATAATAATTCCTGCCGTAGTAAACGTATCTGAAATCGTAACAACAGACAGTCCCGTAACGCTTACCGCACTAACAGCTGTAAAGAGAGCATCGATAAATGTCCATTTTACACCAGACTTCGTAACAAACGGGAAACTAAGCAATATCACCGATACAACTACTGCTAATAAATAAAATAAAACAATGAGTTGAACAGGTCGTAATTTTTGTAAAAACTTTTTTATATCTTTCATTCCATCACTTCGCTACCTTTTTCTATCGATTAAATAAAGAAAAATCTTTGCCTTCTTTATTTGTAAATAACTGCTCAAATATTTTGGCAAATACCATTCCATACACAGTTCCATTACCTCCAAAGGGCAATGCGTAAAATAAATTATGTATCTTTTTATCTTCTTTTAAAATTGGGAGACCGTCTTGACTACTGCCAAATGCCGCTGCCCAATAGTACTCTGCCTGTATATTCTTATACTGGGGGAACATCTCTCTTACAATGTTAATAAGGATATCACGCTTATGCAATAATTTCGTATCACCGATTGTTTGAATTTGCATCGCTTCATCTAATCCGCCTACAATAATACGGTTTCTATACGTACGAAAATACAAATAAGGCCTTGCTGTTTCCCAAATTAATGATCGTTCGTGCCAACCTTCAAATGAATCTACCTTATTTGTCACAACTGCATATGATGTTTCCACTGTTGTATTTTTCTCTTTCTTTCCGAAAACTTCTTCATAACCTGTCGCCATAATAATATTCTTTGCTACAATTTGATTTCCTGTTTTCGTATAACAAATTAAATCATTTTGAATTTTTTTTATATGTATGGCCTCTGTACGTTCATATATAGTAGCCCCCATTTGATTTGCTTTATGCAAAAGGCTATGCGTTAATAAATACGGATTCACCTCGGCATCACCGTGTGTGTATAATGCCGCTTGTTTTGTGAAAGGATAACGTTTTTTCACATCAGATTCTGTAAAATACTCAACCGGAAATCCATAATTCTGTAACGTATTGTACTCCTTTTGTAAAAATGAGACATCCTCACTTTTACTTGCATAATATAAACTATTTCGCGGAATAAACTGGGGATCAATATCGAGAGTCGGTACAACTTTCTCCATCGTTCGTAACGCTTCGTAACAAAGCTTATATGCTCGTACCCCTTTTTCTTCACCAAATGTATGGATAAGTGAGGTTAACGATTTATCATGCAAAAATTGTAGTAAACCTGTATTAGCAGCTGTACTGCCGCAAGCAATTTCTCGTTTTTCAATGAGTGTAACGTGCATTCCAATTTTAGCTAACGAATACGCTATATGAGCACCTGCTTCACCGCTTCCGACTACAAGCACATCACATATCATATCATTTTCTAACGACGGATAACAAGGTATAGAAACTCCTGTATTCCAAAACAACTTACCAGTCATAAGTTTCATAATTATACTCCTAAAATATAAATTTCTCCTTTCTATGTTTTGTTATTTTCCATAAAAAAATCCAACTAACGTATGCTAGCTGGACTTTTTCATTTTTACTTCGAACGCTCGTAAAGCCAATCTCCAATCGTCGGATACGTTTGTTTGATTGCTGTTCCACCGTAAACAATCGACATATGTCCCGTTGGTAAACATACATATTGTTTATCTGTGCTAGAAATATGATCTAGCAACGCTTCTACTTGGCATGGCAGGGCGATATGATCACGTTTCCCTGAAATATTTAAGACATTCGCCTTAATATTTGCAAGGTCTACCTTTTGTCCACGAATAACGAGTTCACCCTTAACTAGTTTATTGTTTTGATAAAAATCACGAATCCACTGTCTGTATGATTCACCTGGGAACGGAATGCCATCACCAACCCACTTTTGAACTAACCTCCAGCTTTCAACGAAGCGCTCATTCTCTGAACGATCTACTAAAGCAACATATGGACCAACAAAGTTCGTAATTGGTTTTAACATTTTGTTTCCGAAATCAATCATTTCTGGCGGAATATTTCCAAATGTATCAACCGCTTTATCTAGATTGAAGTATTTCTCATCTAATAGCGGACCATATAATCCTGTTTCAGAGAAATCAAAAGGACTTGTCATAAAGATTAGGTTACGAATTGGCATGTGTGGATGAAGTGCCGCATAAATAGAAGTTAGCGTTCCACCCATACAATAACCAAGTAAAGAAATCTCGTCCGATTTTGCAGTTCGCATTACTTTTTTCACTGCTTTTGCAATATAATCAAACACGAAATCATCAAATTTCAAATGACTATCTTCTAAACCAAATGTGCCCCAATCAAGCATATACACATCAAAACCACGGTCCACTAGATATTCCACTAAACTATTTCCAGGAGTTAAATCCATAATATAGGGTTTATTAATAAGAGCATATATTAATAGAATTGGAACTCTTTGTGTTTTTTCTTGTTTTGGAATGTAGCGATAAAGCTTCGTCTTATTCTTCGTCCAAATAACCTCTTTCGGCGTTAATCCTACTTGTGGTTCTGGTTCACGTAATAAAATTTCACTCGCCCTTTTCACACGGCGGTACGCTTTTCGGTACTCTTCTGGGTATAGCTCTAATTGCTTTTCCCATTCTGTTACGAATGTAGTCATTTTTCTATCTCCTTTTTGGTCGATTTCCTTCTAAAAAAAGAAGTGCATTCCTGCTATGGATATGCACTTTTTTCTTACTTCATTACATATATAATCCGCCGTTAATGTTTAATTGCTGACCAGTGATATAAGCACCGTCACGGCATAGGTATACTACACCTTTTGCAATTTCATCAGCTTGACCAAAACGTTTTTTCGGGATTTTCGCAACGATTTTTTGGCGTACTTCTTCTGGTACTTCTGCTACCATTTCAGTATCAATAAATCCTGGGCAAATAGCATTTACAGTTACATTTGTTTTTGCAAGCTCTAATGCTAATGATTTTGTAAATCCTAGCATACCTGCTTTCGCTGCTGAATAGTTTGTTTGTCCAAATCCACCAGCTTGTCCAATGATAGAAGAAATACTAATAATTCTTCCTTCTTCTGCTTCCGTTATGTATGGAAGTACCGCGCTTGTCGTATTAAACACACTGCTTAAGTTCACGTCAATTACGCGTTCCCAATCTTCACGATTTAATTTTTTGAATGTACGATCTCTTGTAATACCAGCATTATTAACAAGAATATCAACTTTACCAAAATGATTCACTGCTTCTTCTACAAGTCGGTTTGCATCTTCTACTTTAGAAACATCCGCTTGAACTGCATAAACGTCATGCCCTTCTTTTCCTAATTCATTTACTAAGTTTTCAGCTGCTTCTTTGCTGCTGTTATAGTTAATAACAACTTTTGCTCCCTCTTGTGCTAACGCTACTGTAATCGCTTTTCCAATTCCTTTTGCTCCACCTGTTACGATTGCTACTTTGCCATTTAATTGAACCATTTCTTTTCCCCCTTAAATGAATTTGTGAACGATTATTATGAATCATTTTGGTACTCATACTATGGAGTCCCTATATAATTATGTTTCGCTGTTTTTACACGTAAAAGAGATTCTCCCCCTCTCTTCTACCTGTTATAAACAAGCGCCATTATCACTTTTTATTTTCTGGTTTATTCGTAGGTTTTACTTCTTCTTTTACAGGTTCTTGTAGTTTCGCTAGTACTGCATTTTGCTTTTCTAGCAATTGTAAAATTTGATCAACTTTCGTTTCTAGCGTGCGAATATCTTGTTTTACTTTCGTAACATCACGCTTCAATGTAGGAGCTTGTCCTACTGACTCTACCTTCTCTTCTAGAAACTCCTCAATGTTATCCACTTTATTTTCTAAGTTAATAACAAGCGTAGCCACTCTAGCGATATCCTCTTTCGTAGGCACATTCACCTGCTCTAAATAATTTTTTGTCGTATCATTTAATGCTTTTTGATAAAACAAATTCAAATCTAGAACGCTGCCCATCCAAGCAGAATATTCTTCTGTTTTAATTGTTTCATTGAGCGCTTTTCCCCAAAATGTTTCGGTTTGTTCATAAGCATTTTTCCATGCTTGTAGTGGATCGAATTTTTGATCAATCACTTTACCTACACTCCCTTTTTTGTTTTTGAAACAATTCAACCTATTCATTATTTTCTAATATTCTGAATAAAACTTCAAGTCTATATTTTATTTTTTTCTATTTTCTAACAAATGTATTGACTTTAAAAACAGATAGGTGTAAATTGCACTTATAAGCAAAAAATTCCATCTAACTGATTCATGAGGTGATGCACAATCATGCTACATAATGAACCAGAACAACGCGAAAGTTTGGAGAACAACCAAGCAAAACAACCAAACTCCATGCCAAAAAACTTCTTAGTTCCCTTCTTACTTCTATGTCTAAAAGACTGGAGTCTTCATGGTTACAAACTTATTCAAATGCTAATGGATATCGGCTTTTCTTCTGTTGACCAAGGTAATGTCTATAGAACACTACGCAAATTAGAAAAAGAAAACCTCATTTCTTCTACTTGGGATACAAGCGAAGGAGGGCCAGCAAAAAGAATTTATTCTTTAACTGAATATGGAGAGAAATATTTAGCAACATGTGCAACTTCTTTTGAGCATTACCAAAATATGCTGCGAACGTTTTTCACGTTATATACGAACGCATTCTTTCCATTTGCCACTTCTCCAGAAAAGGATGAAAAGGATTCTTCATCTTCACCTGGTGGTACAGCAGAGTAATCTGCGTTCACAATATGCAAAAAAACATTTGGGGGTCAAACAATGGAAACTAAACCATACGAATTGGTCGATGCATTTTGGAAAAACTGGTCTCAATCTCTTTCCCTTTTCTCTTCAGCTGGGAAACAATTAGAGCAACTTACTTTAGAAACATTAAAACAACAACAAGACGCTTTGCATAAATTAACATCAGGAGTAGATGAACTAGAAAAAGAACTGCAACAATTCACTAATCAATTCAATAATCAATATACAGATTATGTGAAGCAATTAACTGGAAACTCCTTAAATGATCAAATTAACGAGTGGCAAGACAAGTGGAAAGAACTTTCTGCTCATATGCAACAGTTAACTGTTTCTCCTACAAAAACATCTTTGTCTATCCTTACTCAAACAAGCGGTCAATTTGAAGAAACAACTAAGCAATTTATTGAACAACAACAATTACAACGTGAAGAGGCTCAAAAACAGTTAGAAGGTTTTTTGGAAGATTTCAAGACAAAACAGTTGGAACTCGCAAAAAAGTTCGAGGAAAACTCAAAAAATCTATTTACTTCCATCAAGTAAGAAAAATGTGGGAGCTAACTGCAGCACAAACAAAACTCTTTCTTCCTCCTACTACATCAAGATGGCTAGCATTTTTCGATATGGAAAAGAAGGAGGACAAAATGAATCCATTTCAAGAAGCACAAACCGTCCCGGAGCTTCGTTATGATGAGATTCAAGTCGGTGATCAAGCATCACTTACAAAAACGATTACGGATGAGGACGTTATCAATTTTGCAAAATTGACTGGAGATGTGAATCCTATTCATATTTTAGACTCTTTTGCAAAAACGACAATGTTTAAAGAACGTATTGCCCATGGTATGCTCGTTTCGAGTTTTATTTCTACCATCCTTGGTACGAAACTTCCAGGAAAAAATACGATTTATCTATCTCAAAACGTTTCATTCCGTGCTCCTGTCAAAATTGGCGATACACTTCGCGTTGTGGCAGAAGTCATCAAAAAACGTGACGATAAAAAAATCATTACGTTGCAAACAAATATATATAATCAATCGGATGATATTGTCGTGGAAGGTACAGCGACAATACTAAAAAAAGAGTAGCAAATTTGCTACTCTTTTTTCTATCCAATAACTTCTAATCACACCGATTACTTCCGCGTATGAGCACGCCGGTTCCACATAAAATAACAGTACCAGTTCAGATAAGTACTTAGCTGGACTGGACTACTTATAAGGATGTGTATCATCATGGCAAAAACAAACAAATTACTAGTTCCAGGTGCTGAACAAGCACTTGATCAATTTAAATATGAAATTGCACAAGAATTCGGCGTAAGCTTAGGGTCTAATACTGCATCACGTTCTAACGGATCAGTTGGCGGTGAAGTAACAAAACGTCTTGTCTCTTTAGCTCAACAACAATTACGCGGATAACACTATAACATATGGCTTAGAGGCAGATATTCTCTGCCTCTTTCTATTTTTAACATACATAAACGTACTTTTTCACATACTAGTAAGAGCAAACAGAAAGGAACGGTATGTAACATGAAACGGATTAACATTCGCATGAGTCCTCCCCGCGTTCTTACTTTGTCTTTTATCATGTTATCAATTATAGGTACATGCTTATTAAAACTACCAATTGCTACAACAACATCTATTTCATGGCTCGATGCTTTATTTACAACAGTTTCTGCTTGTACGGTTACAGGGCTTGGTGTTGTGGACACTGGAAAAGTATTTACTTTATTTGGTCAATGTGTCATTTTAACGCTTATACAAGTGGGCGGGCTTGGCATTATGAGTTTTGCCGTTTTAATTGCGATTATGCTCGGCAGAAAAATTGGCCTTCAAAACCGAATTTTACTGCAACAAGCGTTAAATCAAACGAATATAGGCGGTGTCATCCGTCTTGCCAAAGCATTATTTTTATTCTCCTTTACAGTCGAATGTATCGCTACTTTCATTCTTTCTTTTGAATGGGTACCGAAATATGGGATTGCTAAAGGGATCTATTATAGCTTTTTTCATTCCATCTCTGCTTTTAACAATGCTGGTTTTTCTGTTTGGAGCGATAATTTAATGTCTCATTCTCATAGCATTCTTGTCAATCTCGTCATTTCCTCCCTCATTATTTTAGGTGGGATTGGTTTTACAGTAATCGTAGATATAAAAAGAAAGAAAAATTTTAAAAACCTTACATTACACTCAAAACTTATGCTCTCTTCTACTCTAATCGTCAATATTATTGCGACTATTTTTATTTTTATATTCGAGTTCCACAATTCTCTCTCTATGAGAGGATTTACTCCATTTGAAGAAGGCATGGCTGCTTATTTCCAAGCTATTTCAACGCGTACTGCCGGGTTTAATACAGTTGATATTTCTGCATTATCAAAGCCTTCTCTTTTATTAATGATGCTTCTAATGTTTATCGGCGCCGGTAGTGCTTCAACTGGCGGTGGGATTAAATTAACAACCTTTTTAATCATGTTTTTTGGAGTATTTAAATTTTTACAAGAACAAGATGATATTGTCGTGTTTAAAAAATCTATTAAAGATACTCTTATTGTCAAATCGTTGACCATCACTATTATTTCTATTTCATTTATCTTTTTTGCTATTTTAATTTTGAGTATTACTGAGCGAGTTCCTCTATTGATGAGTGCTTTCGAAGTATTTTCAGCATTTGGAACTGTCGGTCTCAGTATGAATTTCACACCGCACTTAACGATGATTGGAAAAACTATTATTATCTTTATGATGTTTTTCGGCAAAATGGGACCTTTAACCCTTGCTTTTTCATTTGCACGTAAAAAGAACCGAAAAATAAAATATCCGAACGAAGATATTTTAACAGGTTGACAACCGTATAAATTATCCATATAATGAGAGTACAATAGCATATCTCCAAAGGGGAGTAGCGTCCAAGAATATTTCTTGGAAACAAAGTCGTCATTACGTAGAACTTAGTTCTTCCGGCTTTGTTGGCATTTTCATTACATATGTCTAGCAAGACCTTTGCCTATTAACGGCAGAGGTCTTTTTTGCATCCATTTCCAAATTCTTCCAAAGTTAATAGGCAGGAGTATGGGGAAACTAAATAGTGGGGAAATTCTTCACTTATTTAGTACTTATAGAAATGAGAGGAGAATGTACATGGATGTATCATTATTATTGGAGTATGGTTGGGTATTACTTATCCTAATTGCACTAGAGGGGATTTTAGCAGCTGATAACGCTCTTGTTCTTGCAATTATGGTAAAACATTTACCAGAAGAAAAACGAAAGAAAGCACTATTTTACGGATTAGCGGGGGCATTTGTTTTCCGTTTCGGATCGTTATTTATGATTTCGTTCCTAGTCGACGTATGGCAAGTGCAAGCAATCGGTGCCATTTACCTTATGTTTATCGCTGGTAATCACTTATTTAAAACGTATGTTAAAAAGAATACGGATGAAGAAACAGAAGAAAAAGAAGCAAAGAAAAAACAAGAGAACTTTTGGTGGACTGTATTTAAAGTTGAAGTTGCAGATATCGCCTTCGCAGTTGATTCAATCTTAGCTGCCGTTGCATTAGCAATGACTTTACCGAAAACAGGATTAGGTACAATTGGTAGTCTTGATACTGGGCAATTCGTTGTTATCTTTGTAGGTGGACTTATCGGATTAATCATTATGCGATTTGCGGCAACTGCTTTCGTACAAATCTTAAAACGTAAGCCAGGACTTGAAACTGCAGCATTCTTAATTGTAGGTTGGGTTGGTGTGAAACTAGCAGTTTATACATTAGCACACCCTGCATTAAATGTAATTCCACATTCATTCCCAGAATCTACACCTTGGAAACTTACATTCTGGATTGTATTAGTTGGAATCGCAGTTGGCGGCTGGTTTTTCTCGAAAGAAGTAGAAACAAAAGTCGAAAAGAATTTAGACGAAAAAGCGCTGTAATTACAGCGCTTTTTCTTTTTCCTTTCTCCCTCTCAATGTCCAGAAAAATTTCTATTATACTACTTTTTGAAAACGTTTTCTTTATGTATGTATGTCCTTTTTGTGAAACATTGCACAAACTTATTGAAACTATGACCAAATCCATGTACTTTATTCATATAAGGAGCATTTATAGATGATGTACTAAAGGAGCGTATTACTCATGCTAGAACAAGGATTAGATTATGTTGTCAAACTGGCTAAGAGCAAAAAACAAATGCTAGATATAAACCCGATGCAATATTTCATTCGTGCCGCACTTGCGGGTATTTATATCGGTTTTATTATCGTACTATGTTTTAAATTAGGTAACTTCTTTCACATTGCAGATTCACCAGCCACTTATTTAGCGGCTTCTATGTTTTTCGGAATTGCCCTCGTCCTTATTATATATGGCGGTGCTGAATTGTTTACTGGAAACACAATGTACTTCACTGTAGCAACTTTAAGAAAAGAAACAACGATTTCCGATACACTTCGTAACTGGGTCGCTTGTTATGCAGGAAATTTAGCTGGTGCTTTATTCTTTGCTTTACTATTTTATGCAACTGGAATTTTCGAAGCAATTGATCACGGTCATTTCATGAATAAAGTGGTAGAAGGAAAAATGAATACACCTACAATTCAATTATTCTTTAAAGCGATTTTATGTAACTGGCTCGTATGTCTTGCTTGTTTCTTACCTTCTCAAGTGAAAGGTGATACAGCAAAAATTATGATGATGATGCTACTCGTTTTTACATTCTTCTTATCTGGTTACGAGCATAGCATTGCAAACTTATCACTATTTGCTTTATCTTTAGTTTCACCGCATCCGGAGACAATTTCTTTTACAGGTGCTGTTCATAACTTAATTCCAGTTACAATCGGTAACATTATTGGCGGGTCTGTATTTGTTGGTATGGTATACCATTACATAACAAAGAAAGCACCTGACGTCAAACAAGAAGAAGCCGAATTAGTAGTAGCTCAACAAGAAGAGATTATTCCGTTGCAAGCGCATTTGAAACATTAAAAACTCCAAAGTTTTTTACTTTGGAGTTTTTAGCTCCCCACATATTTAACAACAAGATGAGGATTAATTTCTCCTTCTTCCTTTCCCTTTTCAATTCTCTGTTTCATCTTGTACATACCGATGATATCATTCGTATGAAGGTGCATTTCATTTACGTATAAACCCTCTTTACAAAAAGCCTCTACAAAATCTAATCCACTTTTTTCTCCCCATCCCATGTTAAAGTCAAGGGAAAGAATATTCACATCATAATCCCGAACCATTTGCAAAGCGCGTTCTACTGTAGTTGCGGGCACATATCCGTACGGACAACTTCTTTGATCGTCCATATATACATTCATGTTCCATCCCCTCTCTATTTCGCATATGTGATCAACATGTAACATATTGCCCCAAGGCTAATAAAGGGACCAAACGGAATTGGAGTCCTCATTTTTATACGTTTTAATACAAGACCAACTCCAAAGAAACATAAACTAAAACAAGATGCTAAAAATAAAACGATAAAAATCCCTTTCAGTCCCACTATAAATCCAAGTAACGAAAGTAATTTTATATCCCCTCCCCCAAGCCCTTCTGGATATATCTTTTGCATGCAATATAACAAAATGAATATAATGCCACTACCAACTATACTATCTGGCCAAGTGACTAACGGTACAAAAATACATTCTAAAATAAGTAAACAGGAGAACCAAGCTAAAATACGATTTGGGATTAACATATATATGTAATCTGTAACTGAAATAATAAGAAGTAATGAAAAAAGCGATAAAATAATAATAAGTTCTTGTTCCATTCCAATCATATATACAGTAAGAAAAAATATCATTCCGGTTACAAGTTCAAATACTACGTACAAAATTGAAATTTCTCTCTTACAATTCGTACACCGTCCCCTTTGTATACAAAATGAAATGATTGGAATCAATTCTTTTGGCTTTAGCACATACTTACAATAATGACAATGTGAACGCGGGGCAATGATAGACTCACCTAGCGGAACTCTCATCGCAATTACCATAAAAAAAGAACCAAACACCATCCCCACTAACAATGCATATACATAAGTGAACATCCCTTCCTCTCCTTTCCAGAAGAACATAGCAAAAAAAGGAGAGAACTTCTACTTCATATTATCTCTATTCTATTAAAAAAGCAGGCCTTTTTCTGGCCTGCTTTCCCCTCTTTTATACGATGAAATATACTGCTTTTAATGGTCCGTGTACCCCGACAACAAGGTTCATTTCAATATCTGCCGAGTTACTAGGTCCTGTAATAAAGTTAATACAAGATGCCACTTTCTCACCATTTTCTATACGCGAATTCATATCCTCAACTGCTTGTGTAATACGAGGCACAAGTGTTTCACGTGGAATAATAGCAAAGTATACAGTCGGTAAAAAGTGTAAAGAACGACCTTGGCCTTTATGACTTTGTACAACGATTGTACCAGATTCAGCTAAAGTATAATCACTAAATGCAATTCCAATATTCGCTCTTTCCGCGATACGCATATTCTCTTCTTTTTTCTCAGGATCCCATACATTCACTTCAACATTTTGATTTGGAAGCTCTTCTTTAAATAAAGACGTCAATCCATAGGAATCAAAACGGTCATCTGCTGATAACATAATAGGTCCCCCGCCGTTTTCGACGATTACTTTTTGAATATCTTCACGTAAACGGTCATTTGTCGTTTCCACAACAGTCGTATGAATGTTTGTACATTGATTTTTAAATACTTCTAACAATTCTTCTTGTGAATAATCTTTTAACGTTTCTTTATTCACATTATTTTTCCACACTGGACGTTTTACACCATCCGTTTTACGCGTGCGTCCAAGTTCTTTTGCAATATTATCTAGAAAGGACTCACGGTTTTGAATTAATCCTGTCATTATTTGTCCCCGCCTTTCTTATGATCTTTATACCAATCACGGAATCTTTCTTTACTTGGAGCCGGGAATTCACGAATATCTGTCCAGTTTTTAAGTGGCCCAACACCCTTTGATACACGGTTACCAGATGTAAATGGACTCATTGCTGCTGGCGCCATTTTTGATCCCATTTTATATAAAGCTGCTGAAGATGCACCCATACTAAACATTTTCATTGCTAATTTTTCTGCAAGTGGAGCACGTCCTTCTTGCTCAACGATAACTTGGCGATGTTTTAATAATAAATCATGCAATGGAATTTTTACTGGACAAGCTTCTGTACATGCCCCGCATAAACTAGAGGCATAAGGAAGCTCTTTGTAATCATCATATCCACCTAAAAGTGGTGTTAATACCGCACCAATTGGTCCTGAGTATATAGAGCCATATGAATGTCCACCAACATGACGATATACAGGGCATACGTTGACACAAGCAGCACAACGAATACATTGCAACACTTGACGGAATTCAGATCCAAGAATTTGAGAACGCCCATTATCGACAATAACTAAGTGGAATTCTTCTGGTCCATCTACTTCCTCTTCTTGAATTGGTCCCGCTACAGTTACATAACTTGTTAACTTTTGACCTACTGCACTACGACATAGTAAACCAACTAAAACATCTAATTCTTCCATTGTCGGAACCATGCGTTCCATACCCATTACTGCAATTTGTGTTTTCGGAATCGACATAACAAGATCGGCATTACCTTCATTCGTTACTAAACAAAGAGAACCAGTATTTGCAACAGCGAAGTTACAACCTGTCACACCAATTTCTGCATCCATAAATTTTTCTCGAAGTTGTTTACGAACAAACTTTGTCATTTCGTATGGATCATCAGAATTTTCATAGCCAAGCTTTTCTTTAAATACATCACGAATTTGCGTTCTATTTTTATGAAGAGCAGGCGCAATAATATGGGAAGGTGGATCGTTATCTACTTGCAGAATATACTCTCCTAGATCACTTTCTAACACTTCACAACCGATTTCTTCAAGCGCATGGTTCATACTAATTTCTTCTGTTACCATCGATTTTGATTTTACTACCTTTTTTGCCTGCTTCTTTTTTGCAACGTCTTGAATATACTTTGCTGCTTCCTCTTTCGTTTTCGCAAAGTACACATGTCCGCCTCTTTTTGATACATTTTCACTTAACTGCATTAAGTAATAATCAAGATTTTCTAACGTATGTTGACGAATTTCTTCACCGAGTTCGCGCCATTCTTCCCAGTTTCCTAATTCATCTGCTGCTTTTAAACGATTCGTATATAAGCGTGTTTGTGCAGAAGATACTGCTCCGCGCATAAACGAATCTTGAATTCCATCGCCAACGCGATCATTAAATTTTTTCTCACTGATTTTCATAGACATAGCTTATGTTCCCCCTTCATGAGCGACTATTCAGTACCTCAGCAATATGCATTACTTTTATTTCTTTTCCTAAACGCTCAATACGTCCGCCAATGTTTAACAAACACCCACAATCTGCACCGATTAAATAATCAGCGCCTGTTTCCATTGCACTATCTACCTTTTCATCTACCATTTGCTCAGAAATCGGAGTCATCTTCACTGAAAACGTTCCCCCAAATCCGCAACAATTTTGCACATTTGGTAACTCTCTCACAGTTAATCCTTTTACATTTGATAATAAAATTCCCGGTGCCTCTTTTACTCCAAGCATACGTGTCATATGACATGATTTATGAATAGTAGCGACCCCTGGTAAACTTGCACCAACATCAGTAACCTTTAAAACATCTACAATGAATTGTGTAAATTCATATGTTTTATCAGCAACTTTTTGTGCACGTTTAGCCCACTTCGGATCATCTTTAAAAACATGCGGATACTCATGAAACATTGTCGCACAAGAGCCAGATGGCGTAACGATATATTCTGCATCTTCGAAAGTTTCAATCATATGTTTCATCGCTTCTTTTGCTGCTTCTACATGGCCGCTATTATAAGCAGGCTGACCACAACAAACTTGTGCTTCTGGAAATTCAATTTCACAACCTAAACGCTCCAACACTTCAACTGTTGCTTTGCCGACGTTTGTTTCAAACATATCGACTAAACAAGTAACAAATAAAGTAACTTTCATAATTATTACTCCCCCTTTTTACAACTCCACCAACAAACATATGGTCATCAGATGACTGAGAAAAGAAGAAGTAGGCTCAACCATGGCCTATCCTCTCCCTCTTCTAAAGAAAACGCTTACTTAATCTCTCTCTATTTTATCAAAAAATTTGATTTTTAAAAGATTAAATTACGAATTTATATCGTTTATACCTGTGACAATATGTTCTACATTTGTTAAATGATTTAGCATTGCTTGTTGCGCTAATTCTACATCTTGCTTTAACACTGCATCATATATAACTTGATGCTCTTCTATAAGTCGTTCTGATGTTGTTTGTTCACCATATAAAATAATGCGTCTTGATTCACCAATTGTTTCAGCAATCATCTCTGAGACATGATTCATGAGTTCAAGCAAAATGTTGTTATGCGAAGACTCCGCAATTCCCATATGGAACTGAAAATCTGCTTTTTCACCAGCTTTTTCATCTCCAATGCTCTTTGCCATTTCATCTAACCAATGTTTCATATTTTTCAAATTCTCTTCCGTACGTTTTGCCGCAGCTGCTCGAACTGCCCCCACTTCAAGCACCTTTCGCACTTCTAATAAATTCAAAATATCTTCTTTCTTCATTAATAATCTATTGTTTAATGATTTAGTCAATGAAGAAGAATCGAAATTCTTCACATATGTACCTTCTCCTTGTTTCATCTCAATTAAGCCCATCGCTCTTAGCGCACTTAGCGCTTCACGAACAGCAGATCTGCCAACTTGAAACTGCTCAGCTAATTGATGCACAGGAAGTAGTTTGTCACCAGGTTTTAACGTACCATTTTTAATCATTGTTAAAATAGCTTCAGATACTTCTTCGTAAATTTTTTTCGGTTTAATCGATTTGTACTCCAGTTAAATCACCTCAGTATCTTCCAAACAACAATTGAAACGATTTATAAAAACTTTGCATCATAACTATTTTAGAACGAATTAGTAAGAAGTACAAATGTTTTGTTCATAAAATCGTCAAATTTTCGATATTTATTACATATTAATTTATATCTTTCTGTATAACTATTATCTCCCATATAAAGTGAAACTTTAATCAGTGGGGGTTTTGTTCATCCCCCACCTAACTTCTTTGCTTCTGCTGAATTTTGAGGTGGGGGTCTCACTGCCCGGCAAATAGCGGAATAAAAAAGCACGCTCTAAAACTAGAACATGCTTGCCTCATCCTGTACTTTCAATTTAATAATAACTGTCGTCCCATTCCCTTTTTCACTTTCAATTCGCCACTGTCCATCATGTATATGAACAATTTGTCTTACAATAGCAAGACCTAAACCTGTTCCACCATGTTGGCGACTTCTCGCTTTATCAACGCGATAAAAACGTTCGCCAAGATTTTCTAAATGCTCTGTATCAATACCGATTCCCGTATCTTTTATGTTCAATTCACAATAATCATCTATCTGCCTAAGCGTTATCATAATATCCCCGTTTGGATTTGTATACCGTATCGCATTATCTAACACGTTATGAAGCACTTGTTGCATACGATCCTCATCTATCATTACAATGATTTCTGGGTTTAAATTTGTTGAAATACGAATTTTCTTTTCTATAAACTTAAGCTCATACGTATCTAGCACATCTTCAATGAGCTGTGAAAAAACGATAGGTTGTTTCTTTAACGGAAAATGTTCCCCTTCTAATTGTGCTAAATCTAATAAATCATGTACGAGACGCTGCATACGATCTGCTTCTTTATGGATGAGCTGTGTTACTTTTTCTTGCTGTGGTCCCTTCGCTACACCATCTAAAATAGCCTCACTATATCCTTTTATATAACTAAGCGGTGTTCTTAGTTCGTGCGAAACGTTGGCTAGAAATTCCTTACGCTTTACGTCTTCTGTCTCTAAAGAATTTGCCATTTTATTAAATGCTTTTCCTAATCGTCCAATTTCATCTTCAGAAGAAATTGTAATTCGTTCTGAGAAATCTCCCGTAGCCAAATGATTCGCAACTCGTTCCATTTGCGAAAGCGGTCTCGTAATGGCAATAATAATTTTTCTGCCAATCCATATTGTCAGTAAAGTTATAGCAAGTGCTAACGGTGCCAAAATAAGGCCCATATCATATATTAAGTCTTTTATACTTTTTAAAGGAATATAAGAATATACAATGCCTACTAATTTTTTATTTTCTAAAACAGGGATGACAACCCCCATAATATTACGTTCAAAATGTTCCTCATATCCTATCTTTGTCACAGTTTTCCCATCTAATAATGCTTGCCTGTCCCCTTCACTTATAAGAGAATGATGATGCACATCAAAAGGTAAGCATGCGCTTAAATCACGTGGGTTGGATACAAAAAGAACGTCTGAACTAGATATTTGATCAAATGCTCTTACTTTCTCTTCAAAATTTGATATGCCTTCACGCTTATCATATTGCGCAGCAAGCCCCTTCCCCTCCGTTACTAATGAATCTTTTAAATTATCAACGTATAGTTTTTCGTACGAGTATAAAGATACAAAATAGAGAAAAGAAACTGTTACAAATACTGCACATACTACTGTCAGCCAAAGCTTCTGTACCATCGTAAACATATGTTACACCTCAAATTTATAGCCTACACCCCAAACAGTTTGAATGTAGTTTCCACTTTCTCCAAGTTTCAAACGCATTGTTTTCACGTGCGTATCTACCGTTCTTGTACTTCCGGCATAATCATATCCCCATACCTTTTCCAGCAATTGTTCTCGGCTAAATACTTGTCCCGTATGTTGACAAAGAAAATAGAGTAAATCAAACTCTTTTACTGTAAGAGAGATCGGTTCACCATCTGCCTCAATCTTCCTACTTTTTTCATTAATAAGGATCGGTCCAAATTGAACTTCCTCTTGTTGTTCTTGCTTTGTATAACGTCTTAACACAGCTTCCATACGAGCAATTAATTCTCCAGGACTAAATGGCTTTACAATATAATCATCTGCTCCCATACGTAAGCCGTTCACCCTATTCCACTCTTCACCTTTTGCTGTTAAAAATATAATTGGTACATCTGACGTTTTTCTAATTTCTTTACAAACTGAAAGTCCATCCATCTCTGGCATCATAATATCTAGTACAACGAAATCATAATGATTCTTCTCCAATTTTTGTAACGCTTCTTTTCCATTTTCAGCTTCTCCCCACTCGTACCCAAAATTATCTAAGTACATTCCAACAAGCTGTCTCATATCACTTTCATCATCTACAACTAGCACCCTATATTTACTCATTGTCCTTCCCTTCTCTCTCTATGAGTTGAAACGGCCCTTTTCCGACTTTAATTGTTTGTTTTATTTTCAAATTCTTCATATCTATGACGCACACTTCATCACTATCATAGCTTGCTACGTAGCCTTCTGCTCCGCTCTTCAAAAATGCAAATGGGTTCGATCCTACTTCTACAGAAGCAACCTCTTTATACGTGCTAACATCAAACTTTCTAAGCATATTCGAGCCGTGACTTAATGCATATACATACTTATTATCATTCGTTATATTCACAGGCATAAACGGGGCGTGTAAAGAACGTACCATTTCCCCGCTCTGCAAAGAATACACTAATACTTTCTCATTCACTTGATTTCCATCACCATGCCCGCCAATCCATATTTCTTTCCCATTCGGACTAATTGTCGCTCCAGTTGACGCTGGGGGAATCATAAAGGATTGGACCACTTCTTTTTTCTTTGTATCAATTGTCGTTAGCTTCGTATCATAAAAGTTTAATACAGATAACTGGTTATCGTGCTCTACCATCGTTATTGGTCCTTTTCCGGTTGACACACTCCCCGTCTCTTTTCCTTTTATCGTAAAAAACCTTACCTTTTGAGCATTTTGATCGGCAGCAAATAATTGTTTTTTATCTTCTGATACGACAACATTTACAATGCCTTTTCCCGTTTTATATTTTTCCACTTGCCTTCCTTCTGCTAGTGAATATACATACATGTACTCTAACTGCTTACCATATACAAGTATGTCCTCACCGTTTGGAAGTAGTAGGGTTCCTGCCATTGGCTCATTAAGTTCCCATGTCGTAATTAACCTTTTAGTTTGTTTATCTACAAAACTAAGACTACCTTCTTTTATATTCGTTGTTATAATAACACTTTTATCTTTAGCAATCGGTGTATATGAACTTCCTTGACACCCTACTAATAGAAATAAAAAACAGAGAAGAAAAACATACTTTCTCAAAAGATTCCCTCCATCTTCGGATGATTTCGTTATAATTGTAAAATAACAAATAAATGTGTGGAAAGTGTGAAATTTCCCTTTCTTACATCATTTACATATATAATGTACAACAAATAGAATTTGAGGTGTGCAAATTATGCTTTTTCCTGATTTAGCGAATAAAATTGTACGAGAAGTACGCAGACTAATTAAAGAAAATATCATTATTATTAATATACAAGGCGTTATTATCGCAAGTACAGATGTAGAAAGAATCGGTCAATTTCATGAAGGTGCACTCCGCTGTGCGAAACAAAAGAAAACTGTCATTATTACAAAAAAGGATGAACGATGCTTACAGGGCGTAAAGGCGGGTATGAACCTCCCCTTACTATTCCATGACGAAGTAATTGGTGTCATTGGAATTACAGGTGAACCTGAAAATATTTCACAATACGGAGAAATATTACGTAAAATGACCGAACTACTCATTCACGAAAACTACTTTTTAGAACAACTAGAACTTGAACATCGTTCTTATGAAGCATTTGTCTTTGATTGGCTTCAAAATACAGACTGGTCTCCAAGCTTTCTTGATCGCGCAAAAACACTTGGTATTGATTTATATAAGAAGAAACAACTTATTTTGTTCTCAATCGATCAAAATGACACGATGCTTCAGCGTAAAGTTTGGCAACACGTACGCAATCTATTAACAAAGGAGCATCTATTTGTTCGCTGGGGAAATGATCGATTTATTTTATTTACAGCCACGAACTCCAAAGAGCAAACGTATCAATTTTTAAAACGATTAAAACAAGACTGTGAAACTTTATTTTCTATTCCTTTATATATCGGGATTGGACAAACCGTTACGCCAAACAATATGAACTTATCGTACGAACAAGCGTTACAAGCTCTTTCTGTATCACTTGAAACGAAAAAAATTGTATTTAATGAAGATTTACGTTTAGAAATGTGCTTACAAGATATTTCTGCTGAAACGCGGGAACAGTTTCTAAGACGCACGATCGAAAACTTACTAGCATCGCCTGAACTTATGCACACTTTACGTTTATTTATTGATTATAACCAATCTTATAAACAAACAGCTGAGCAATTACATATACACATTAACACATTACATTACAGGCTTAAAAAAATTGAGGAGCATACAGGACTTGATCCGAAACAATTCAAAGACTTAAATATTTTATACTTCTCGCTCCTCTTATTAGATAATCACACAAAAAAGAATGATAAAACAGATTAATCTTTAGATGATTATACATAGAAAGAATCCTCCAACTTTTTTATCATTATAATGAAAGCACTGTGACAACGTTTTTTATTATGACTAATTACGTTAACAGGTTGAGGGGGATTTCCAATGTTAGAAAAGCAAATTATTCATTCATTCGTATCCATTGTTGGCGAAGATAATGTAGATACATCCAATATGGGGCGTTTAACGTATAGTTATGATGCCACTCCAAACTTCCAAGCAATGCCTGATGCAGTCATTGCTCCTCGTAATACAAATGAAGTAGCAGAAGTGTTAAAAGTATGTAACACTCACAACATTCCTGTATATGTTCGTGGCTCTGGAACAAACCTTTGCGCAGGAACATGTCCACTTGAAGGCGGTATCGTCCTTATCTTCCGTCATATGAATAACATTTTAGAAATTGATGAAGAGAATTTAACCATTACTGTACAAGCTGGTGTTATTACACTTGATATTATTAAAGCCGTAGAAGAAAAAGGTTTATTTTATCCACCAGATCCAAGCTCGATGAAAATTTCTACAATTGGCGGTAACATTAATGAAAACTCAGGTGGATTACGCGGATTAAAATATGGCGTAACACGTGATTATGTGATGGGTCTTGAACTTGTCTTACCAAATGGCGATATGATTCGTACTGGCGGTAAATTAGCAAAAGATGTAGCTGGTTACGATTTAACTCGTTTATTTATCGGTTCTGAAGGAACACTTGGCGTCGTAACAGAAGCGATATTAAAACTGGTTCCTATGCCTGAAACGAAGCAAACGATGCTTGCGCTCTATGAAGATATTAATGAAGCTGCACGCGCTGTTTCTTCTATTATTGCAAATAAAATCATTCCAGCGACACTCGAGTTTTTAGACCAGCCGACAATTGAAGTTGTAGAAGAGTTTGCACAAATCGGTTTACCAACTGACGTAAAAGCAATTTTATTAATTGAACAAGATGGTCCACCTGAAGTTGTCAATCGAGATATTGAAAAAATGGCTAACGTTTGCCGCTCTATGAATGCAGTCGATGTTCGCGTTGCAAAAGATGAAGCGGAAGCAGATGCGCTTCGTACTGCTCGCCGTAGCGCACTATCAGCACTTGCAAGACTAAAACCTACAACAATACTAGAAGATGCAACTGTGCCACGTTCACAAATCGCTCCGATGGTTGAAGCTATTAATGCCATTGCAAAAAAATATAATATTCCTATTTGTACGTTTGGACATGCTGGTGATGGTAATCTACATCCAACTTGTATGACAGATGCTCGTAATGAAGAAGAAATGCACCGAGCTGAACAAGCTTTTGCTGAAATATTTGCAAAAGCAATCGAACTTGGCGGCACAATTACTGGCGAACATGGTGTTGGTGCGATGAAAGCTCCGTATTTAGAAATGAAATTAGGTAAAGAAGGTATTGCTGCAATGCAAGGGATTAAACAAGCCTTCGATCCAAATAACATTATGAATCCAGGAAAGATGTTCGCGAAGGACACTCGTAAAAGAGTGGTGGTTGAGCGATGACAACATTAAATAAAGAAAACATTCAAAAGGAATTTAAAGAACGATTAAGTGAAGATGAACTACTAAACTGTATGCGATGCGGTTTCTGCTTACCAACTTGCCCTACTTACATTCAATCTGGGTATAAAGAATCACATTCACCACGAGGACGTATCGCGTTAATGAAAGCGGTCGTTGACGGTTTGATTGAACCAGATGAAGATGTTGAAAATACATTAAATGTTTGCCTCGGTTGCCGTGCTTGTGAACCTGTTTGTCCATCTGGTGTGAATTATGGACATTTATTAGAAGAAGCTCGTGATATTATAAATCAAAACAAAAAGTTTTCGGTGCCAGTGAGAGCTGTTCGTAAAGTCGTTTTTGAAGGACTCTTCCCGCATCAAAATCGAATGAGAACATTAACCGGTCTAATTGGATTTTATCAGCGTTCTGGTTTACAAACGATAACACATAAAACAGGAATTATGAAACTATTCCCTGAAACACTTGCAACGATGGATCTCGTTCTACCAAAAGTCCCTAAAATGAAAGCAATGAAAGATCGCCCTGAATTTTTACATGCTGAAAGTACAAAAAAGAAACAAGTTGCATTCTTCACAGGTTGTTTAATGGATACGATGTTTTTAGAAACAAATAATGCAACAATGAAACTTCTTCAGTTAGCTGGTTGTGATATCGTTATTCCGAAAACACAAAGTTGCTGCGGGGCATTACATGGGCATGCTGGTGAGAAAAGCGGAGCAAAAGAATTAGCGAAACGCAATATAAAAGCATTCGAAGATTTAAACATCGATTATATTATTACGAATGCTGGTGGTTGTGGAGCTTACCTCGTAGACTACGATTATCTTTTAAAAGATGATCCACAGTGGGCTGAACGTGCGAAGCAGTTTGTCTCTAAAATTAAAGATATTACCGCTATTCTAGTAGAATTAGACTTCCACAAGCGAACTGACTTACGACTCACGCCGCAAATTATTACGTATCAAGACTCTTGTCATTTACGCAATGTTATGCGAACATCTTCAGAACCTCGTATGTTACTAGAAGCAATTCAAGGCGCAACATACCGTGAAATGAAAGACGCGGATCGCTGCTGTGGTTCTGCTGGTATTTACAATATTGTTCATTCAGAGTTATCAATGGAATTTCTAGATTACAAAATGGATCGTGTGCATGAAACAGACGCAGCAACCATTGTTACCGCAAATCCAGGTTGTTTATTACAAATGAAATTAGGTATTGAGCGAGAAGGTCTTTCTCATAAAATGAGAGGAATTCATATTGTAGATTTATTATTAGAAGCAATTGAAACCAACTCGTAATAACTCGTAACATACGTAATAATAAGAAAACGGCTATCTCCTTCGTCTACGTAAAGAGATAGCCGCTTTTTTGTCCTCTACAACATTAAAAATATGTTACTTTATTATAAAAAAGAACAACAGAAACATTACAGTTTTGTAAAAAACAATCCATTATATTCCTCAAAAAACCTCTCAAACCATTGATACAATAGGATTCTTTATTTTATTTTTAGGTAAATTTATCCAAAAATCACCTCCTATAACATAGTATAAAAATGCTGAAAATTCCTTTTATACTCTATGTTTCTCTTATTTTTCCTCTTTTCCCCTCTTAGGATAAATTAGGTAATTTTAAAGTCTATGAATTTTTTTCCATCTTTTTTCTCGCAAATTGTATGCTACGATGAATTTGTCAGTCAGACAGGCTGTCAAAAACAAATCGTGTGAAAACAAATTAAAACTTTACATAGGGGGACACACATCATGAAAAAGCGTGTTTTATTATCTGTAGCTGCTGCAACAGCTCTTACTTTAGGAGTATCTTCTCTAGATGCACAAGCTGCAACAGTACAACCATCTAATATAAAGGTTCAAAATATTCAGCATTCAAAAGTGATGATGAAGCAAATGAGCCAACAAGAATTACAAGCATTCTTACAATCTATGGGCGTGGAATCATTAGCACAATGGCAACAAGGAAACTTCCAACCAAATTGCTATATTCCTAGTCAACAACCTACTGAAAATGTTGTAACTGAGCAACCAACAGCTAAGCCAGAAACTCAAAAACCTGCTGAGCAAAAACCAGTTGAGCAAAAGCCTGCTGAAGAAGTTCAAAAACCAGAAGCTCAAAAGCCTGCTGAAAACAACAATACTCAAAAACCTGCTGAACAAAAACCTGCTGAGCAAAAGCCTGCTGAAGAAGCAAAATCTTTAAGTGAGTTCGAACAACGTGTTGTTGAATTAACAAACGCTGAGCGTGCAAAACAAGGTTTATCAGCTTTAAAAATCGATACTGAATTAAGCAAAGTAGCACGTATTAAATCTGAAGATATGCAAAAAAACAACTACTTTGATCATAACAGCCCTACTTACGGATCTCCGTTTGACATGATGAAGAAATTTGGTATTTCTTATACATCTGCAGGTGAAAACATCGCTCAAGGCCAACGTACACCTGAAGAAGTAGTACAAGCTTGGATGAATAGCGCTGGACACCGTGCAAACATCTTAAATAACGGTTTCACTCACATCGGTGTTGGCTACGTAGAAAGCGGCAACTACTGGACACAACAATTTATTACGAAGTAAATAGTTTAAAAGAGTCTTCTCATAATGAGAAGACTCTTTTTTATGTTTCATAACTTTCTATTATGTATGAGTATAAAATGTAAAACATGAACAAAATAGAACCACTACTTATTACACTAAGTAATACATAAAACCCCCACTTCAAATTCAAAAATAATGAAAATAATATACTACATGCCATCACTTGAAAAATCCGCCTACTCACTAAACGGATCTTTTGTAATTTGATTAGGTCTTTTTCCGTACTCTGAACTTGTTTAAACAACTTACTAAGCATAAACAGAAACATACTAATCCCAATTGTTAGTCCTGTTTGAAAGGATATCATACTTCCAAAATTAATAAAGAGAATGAGCATATGGATAAACAACATAAATAAAGTAATCGTCTTTAGAAATCCACTTATAATGACATGCTCGCCTTCATTAAACTTATATATATTATGTGAAATAATATACATCAATCCATGTAAAAAAATAAGAAAAAAAGGAATAAATGCTATAACAACTTGTTTACTCATAAAATCGTTCGGCCCACCATTTTCATCCCAATGTACGGCCATCTCATTTGGTAAATATGGATAGAGGCATAGAGTAACTAAAAGACAAGCGAATAATATTCCTAATATATATTTATATTTGACCAAGCAATTCTCACCTCTCTTTTCTCTTAACGGCTTCGCTTCTTTTAGAGAAATTCCTGCAAGAATCTACTTTTCTCAACCTTACACTTTATGCATTCATTCTTTGAAATTCTTTTATTGTATCATTTAATTTTATAGGAAATGGTACATCCACTTCGATTTCTTCTTTCGTAATGGGATGTAAGAAGTTTATCTTCATGGCATGTAACGCTTGCCTAGACATATATTTCGTTTGTCCACCATATAATACATCCCCAATTAATGGATTACCATTATAGCTCATATGAACACGAATTTGATGAGTTCTACCTGTTTCTAATTGTAACGTTACGAGCGTAACATTTTGATTTTTAAAGTACTTCTCTACTTTATAAAATGTGATAGCTTGGTCTCCCTTTGGAGAAACACGTCGTCTCGTCGCGTGATGACGATCTCTTCCAATAGCCGCGTCAATTGTTCCTTGCTTCTTTTTTACTTTTCCTTCCACAAGCGCCGCATATGTTCTTTTAATTTTTCGTTCCATTAATAAACGATCCATAATTGCACCAGCAATTCTATGCTTCGCAAACACGACACCACCTGTCGTATCTTTATCTAACCGATGAATATGACGAACCTTCGTCTCTAAACCTTGCATTTGAAAATGAAAGGCAACAAGGTTTGCAAGTGTTCCCATCCCGCCTTTTTCAGCAGGATGCGTATCCATCTTCTCAGGCTTATTTACAATGAGTACGTGATCGTCTTCATACACTACATGTAATTCACCATACTCAGGCTCTACATCGTATTCTTCCTCCATAAACATATGGACTTGTAACTTATCGCCCTCTTTTAAAAGCTCATTCCATCTTCTCTGTTCTCCATTAACAGTAACACCTTTTTCCATACGAAGCTGATGTAACAACTTTTTCGGTATTTCCCATTCTATTTTTAATAATGACTCAATGCTTATACCATTCCATTTCGCTGGAACAGTCATTTCGCACCATTCACCCTTCTTCTTCGTTTCCATACTGTATCACCTTATTTCTATTGATTCTCTCATTGTAACGGAAAATAGACTTTGATGCACCGTCAAAAATAGAGGACAGTCTTATAATAGACTGTCCCTCACGCTCTACGCTTTTTCATTTCCTGCAATACTTCTTCCGCTTTTTGTTCATACGATAAATCTTTAAAGAAATCCGCCAATCTTTTATAATCATTATACGTATCTAATAAGTCATCCATCTTTTCTGCTTTCATCACTTGTTGTTTTTGTTTCATTTTTACTGGATAACGATAGCCCGATACTTCTTGTATTTTGTAATACTCATCCTCTACTTGAATAACTTTTACAAGTTCCTCTTCCTCCGCATCCATCGTATACCCATCAAAATCTCTAAGCAATTCATAAATGATATGAGTCCATTCATCTTTTGGATAAAACCCTTTTTCTAACCGATAACCGACAATGCGGTACATATGCCCATCGTTTTCTGCAAACTGTACTGTATCATTTAGCTTAAACTTAAAATAACGAAACATTGCCTTCACCTACTTATATGTAATGTTCTTATCACATACTATTTGCAAAATGTAGGTCTTGCTATTCATAAAAAAAATACTCATCTTATAGATGAGTATTTTTTACGATGATTTTTCTCTTTTCTTCCGAAATGGTAACCACCAATTCCAGTCTCCAAACAATTTCATTAAACTTGGTACAAGCATAAGACGAATAATTGTTGCATCAAGGAATATTGCTAATGCAACACCAAGCCCCATTTGTCTTACTGGTAAAATATCAGTAAAGGCGAATGCGCCCGTTACAACGATCATAATTAATGCAGCTGATGTAATAATTCTACTTGTTGAAACAAGTCCTTCTAACGTCGCCTGATCGTTATCTCCTGTTTCTTCATATAATTCATGGATACGTGAAATAAGAAAGACTTCATAATCCATGCTAAGCCCAAATACGAGACCGAAAATGAAGATTGGTAAGACAAATAGAACAGGACTTGCTTCTAAACCGAAATGCCCACCTTCAAATAACCAAACAACAATTCCAATTGTTGCGCTTAAACTAAGTATATTCATAATAATTGCCTTAATTGGAATGAGTATAGATCGGAATGCGAATAATAATATAACAAAGGTCGATCCAAATATAACAGACATCCCAATTGCAACTTTATCTTTAATTTCATCTTCTAACTCTTGTTGGAACGTCGTCATTCCGCCTAAATAATACGTAACATCTGTTTCTTTATAATTTTGTTTAAAATCACGAACCCACTGTTTAGCAGTTTCATCACGTGGTTTTGTTTTTAGAAAGACTTCTATCGTCGTCTTATTCCCTTTCGTGTATGCTTCAAATATAGGAGCTAGCTTTGCTACTTCTGGCGACGCTAATATTCCAGCAACTTGATCTGCTTTCATTCCAGTTAACCCGTCGTATAAACTTCTTACTTCATGCACTTTTTTATCATCTTTTAACTTTTGAATGACTTCTTCTACCTTTTGTAAACTTTCTTTTTCTTTCATATCTTTTTTCGTCTCTACCACTAACGTAACATCAGCATGTGTTTTTGCAGTTTTATTAAATGCCTCTTCGTACTTCTCATATGCAATTCTTGTATCACTTTGTTTAGGTAAAGCTTCTACGTCGGGGAACTGTAAATTAGCTGTACGTAATGGTAATAAACAAATCACAATAAATGTTGTAACAACAATAATCATCGCAATTGGGTGTTTCATTACAAATTGTGCAAATTTACGCCACGCCTTTGCCGGCGTATGTGCTACTTGATTCTTTTTTAATATTCGTTTACCAATTAAGGATAATAGCGCTGGAAGGAGTGTGAGTGAAAATAAGATACTCATAATCACAACAATCATTCCGCTAATTGCAACTGACTGAATATAATCAATTTTAAAGAAGAACAAACCGGATAATCCAACAAATACACATAATCCTGAAAATACGATTGCACGCCCTGCTGTCTGATATGTAATTGCTATTGCTTCTTTTACCGTTCGCTTTGCAACTTCCTCTCGAAAGCGATTTACAAATAATAGTGCAAAATCAATAGATAACGCAAGTCCAATCATCGGTGCAACATTTAACACAAAGATAGATAGTTCCTTATCGACACCTATAAAGTATAATATGCCCATCGTACTAATAACACTAAGTGCCCCATTTACAATTGGTAAAATAGATGCCAAAAGGCTACCAAATGAAAATAGTAATACGAGAAATGCAATTGGTAATCCAATCATCTCTGCTACTTTTAAATCATTTTGCGTTCTTTCATTAATCTCTTGATTAATTTTCGGAAATCCTGTAGGCGTTACTTTTAACGATGCATTACTTTCCTTTTCGACTTTATCAGCAAATTGTAACGTCTTTTCCATTCGTTCCTTATTTGTTTTCCCGGAAAATAAAATTGTCGCATAGCCGATATCATCTTGTAACATTTCTTTATTTTGCACTGGATGATGGAAAGATTCATATGTCTCTTTCTCTTGTACATTTTTTACAATTCCCTCTACTTGCTTTTGAAATTCCTCATGTGAAACACCTTTATTTTTTTCAAAAACGAGTAACAGCGTATCTTGAGACCTCTTAAAATCTTTATCTAAAATTTCTTTCGTTTTTTGATAGTCTCCTTCTGTTTGGAAACCGTCACCACCTAATACTCCCGGTAACTTTGGAGCGAAAATACCGAGTGCTATCGCAAGCAATAGTAATGCTACAATTACTGTATAACGAAACTGATATAAAAAAGCGCCTAACTTCCCCCACTTATCTACTTTATGTACATTTGTTTTCACACATTTTCACCTACTTTACATAATTCAATTGTTTCTTATAATGTATCACATCTTCATACAAACAAAAAACGTCTGGAAACACTATAATAATAGTTTTCCAGACGTTTTTTATCTCTCTTTATTAAGACCAAGTCTCTCAGTAAGTAAACGATGGCAATAAATCGCCATAATTAACAAAATACCACCTACGCAATAACCAGCTAAAATATCAGTTGGATAATGTACATTTAATATAACTCTACTTAATCCAATCGATACAATGACTATTCCCATCAAAATCGTTATCACATATTTCCCTGTTACACTCTTCAAATTTGCCGCAATGATATAAGCAAGAAACCCAAATGTCATAATAGATAACATTGCATGTCCACTAGGAAAGCTATATCCAAGTGCATCCAACGCTTCGTTTAACGAAGGACGATCTCTTTTCACAATTTCTTTTATTCCTTTATTCACAAGATGTGTTACTAAAATGCCCATAGGATATACAATCATCGCAGCAAAATAACGTTTTCTCCAAAAAACAAGTAAACTTATAATGAGCGTAGTTACGATTCCAATGGCAGACCCTAATTTTGTATAATGTGAGAAAAATGCAAACGACTCTTCTGTTTGTACTCCTTTTACTAATCCTCGGACATATGTATCCATCACTGTAACGCCACCCGCATGTACGCGCCAAGCAACAATGCCAAATACAGCAAGTAATAAAGCGATACATATTAGCTCATATTGATGTAACTTCTTCTTCAAACGATTTCCTCCTACTATGAAAAAATGCGATTTCTACTGTAGAAACCGCATTTTCTTACTTATTTACCTTTTGTTTTTAGCTCTGTCCAGTAACGATCATAGTCTTTTAACTTATCGTCCACATCAACAAGCCATTCTGTACGATCTAATTCTTCCTTCGTTAAGAAGATCATGTGGTTATCACGATATTCTTTACTATGAAGAGGATGAGCTTTTTCATTTGGATTACTGTATCCAATTGACTCGTAGTTTTTCACACTTACTTTTTCATCTAATAAGTAGTTCATAAACTTCTCTGCAAGCTCTTTGTTTTTCGCGCCTTTTGGAATTGCTAACGTGTCAGCCCAAATTGTGCCGCCTTCTTTTGGTACAACGTACTCTACATCTTTATTATCTTTAGCGATAAATGCTGCATCTCCAGACCAAACTGTTCCGATCCACGCATCTTCTGTAATAAATTTCTGTTTAATATTATCTGTATCAAATGCTAATAAGTTTGGAAGCAGCTTCTTTAAATCATCTGCTGCTGTCTTTAACTGCGCATCGTCTTTCGTGCTGTTTGAGAAACCATGCTTTTTAAGACCCATTCCTAACACTTCACGAGAATCATTTAATAAAGTTACATGCCCTTTATATTTCTCATTCCATAAGTCAGCCCAGCTTGTAGGTGCTTCTTTCACATACTTTTTATTGTATGCGATTCCTGTTACACCCCAAGTATATACTAAAGAATATTTATTCTCTGGATCAAACGCAGGTGTTTTGAAATTAGAAACCATATTTTCGATATTCGGGATATTCTTCTTATCTAACGGTGCTAATAAGTCCATTTTCGCCATTGTTTTAACCATGTAGTCAGATGGCTGAATTAAATCATACTTCGCACCACCAGCTTGCAATTTCGCAAGCATTTCTTCATTACTTGCATACTTATCATAGTTTATTTTCACGTTATATTTCTTTTCAAAATCTTTTAGCACTTGCTCATCAAAATTGTCAGCCCAGCTATAAATGTTTAACTCTTCTTTTTTTTCACCACAACCAGCAAGTACACCAGCAACAAGGCTAAAGCTAATTGCTGCGCCGGCTAATCTTTTCATTAATTTCATCGGTTTATTACCCCCTCGTACTTTCTATATCGTTCGTATTATAAAGGAAGGTGTCCTCCAGAGTTTTCTTCACCATCTGCACCTTTGTTACGGAAGATTTCAGATAGAACCATTAATCCTACGATAGCTACAATTAAAATTGTAGAAAGTGCATTAATTTCTGGTGATACTCCGCGCTTAACCATACTGTAAATGTATAATGGCAATGTTGTTGATCCTGGTCCTGATACGAAGAAACTAATTACAAAATCATCAATTGATAATGTGAATGTTAATAATGCAGCCGAAATAACTCCAGGTGCAATCGCTGGGAACGTTACAAAACGAAATGTTTGCCACGGCGTTGCTCCTAAATCATTCGCAGCCTCTTCTAAATCACGTCCCATACCAGAAAGACGTGCTGCTAAAATAACGACAACAAATGAAATGCTAAAAGTAATGTGTGCAATAATAATTGTTGTTTTACCAAGCTCCATACCTAATTGACTAAATAAAATAAGTAAAGATAATCCCATTAAAATATCAGGAATTAAAATTGGTAAATACACAAGACCGTTAATGGCCCCTTCATAACGATATTTATAACGATGTAATGCAATTGCGAAAATCACACCAAGAACAGTCGTTACAATCGTCGTTACGATCGCAATCGTCATACTATTTACAAATGCATCAATAACATCTTGTTTTTGAAATAAATCTGTATACCAATGGAATGTGAACCCTTCCCATTCCGCATTAATGCGAGAATCATTGAAGGAATATACCATTAAAACCATCATTGGAAAATACAAGAACAATAAAATTAACCAAGAATAAGAAACTAAAAACTTCTTCATTTTTGCCTATTCCCCTCCGTTCCCATCATATTTATATACTTTCGTTGCACGATAATATAAGTAAATTAACAGAACAGAGAATAGAACAACAATCATAGATAACGCAGATCCAAACGGCCAATCACGCGCTCCTAAGAATTGATTTTGAATTACGTTTCCGATTAATGCTACTTTCGATCCACCCATAACGTCTGATACAACAAACATTCCGATAGAAGAAACAAACACTAAAATAGAACCAGTAGCAA
Source organism: Bacillus sp. BC05(2025) (assembly GCF_056725905.1). Classification (NCBI taxonomy): domain Bacteria; kingdom Bacillati; phylum Bacillota; class Bacilli; order Caryophanales; family Bacillaceae; genus Bacillus; species Bacillus sp. BC05(2025). The sequence continues at coordinate 413,274 of NZ_JBWYRA010000002.1, forward strand.
TCCCTGACATCGTCATTGGTACTGTTACATTCCAAAATGCCTTTACTGGTGTCGCCCCTAAATCATAGGCTGCTTCTAGCTTACGCTTATCAAGCTGCTCAATCGCTGCATACACCGGTAAAATCATAAATGGTAATAAAGAATATACCATCCCAAGTATTACAGAAGGTGTATTGTATAGTAAATTTAACGGTTCACTAATAATGCCTAGCTTCAATAACAATGTGTTTACAAGACCTTGTGAACGTAAAATAACAATCCATGCGTATGAACGAACAAGGAAGTTAATCCAAAACGGGATCGTTGCCAATAATAAAAGAATGGAACGATATTTACGATCAACAATTGTAATTGTATACGCAAATGGATAACCAATTAGTAAACATATTACTGTCGTAATAACCGCAATTTTCACTGTTTCCCATAACGTCCCCATATATAATGGATCAAATACACGTGCTATGTTCTCTAATGTAAATTGCATTTCCACTGTCCCATATGCTCCGCGCTGCATGAAGGCAAATGCCAATACAAACAGAAGGGGAATTAGGAAGAATATTAACAGCCACGCGACTGTAGGTAGTGCGAGTAATTTCCCTTTTTTCAATTTAAGGTCACCTCGTCCTCTTGCTCCCAGCCTACGTATACATTATCTCCAATGCTCCACTGCGCTGCTTCTTCAGCAGTTTGATATGCCATTAGTAATTCTGATGTTTTCTCATCACGTACATAAAGCTTTTCCATATTTCCAACAAACTCAATGTCTTCAATATGTCCAAGATGGTATTCTTTTAAAACCGGCTCTTCAACCGAACGCACTTTTACGTTTTCAGGGCGAATTGCTACATAGCCTTCCCCGTTTTTCACAATATTATTTTCACCGATAAATGTCGCAACGAACAATGTTTTCGGCTTATTATAAATTTCTTTCGGCGTTCCAATTTGTTCAATATGTCCTTTATTCATAACAACGATACGATCACTCATGCTCATCGCTTCTTCTTGATCGTGCGTTACGTATATGAACGTAATTCCTAAATTACGTTGTAAGTTTTTCAATTCACGTTGCAAGTCTTTTCTTAACTTAAAGTCTAACGCCCCAAGTGGCTCATCTAGTAATAATACACGCGGATTATTTACAATCGCTCTCGCAATTGCTACACGCTGCTGCTGTCCACCAGAAAGCTTTGCAGGTTTACGATTACGGAACTCAAGTAACTGCGTTAAACGCATTGCCTCTTCAGCACGCTCTTTCTGCTCTGCTGCCGATACTTTCTGCATTTTCATACCGAAACAAATATTTTTCTCCACATTCATATGTGGGAATAACGCATAATGTTGGAACACTAGGTTCATATGACGTTTATATGGTGGCAAATCGTTAATCTTTTCATCATCTAACAAAAGATTCCCTTTAGTTGGGGTTTCAAATCCTGCGATCATACGAAGTAACGTCGTTTTTCCGCAACCACTCGGCCCTAAAATCGTTAAAAATTCCCCTTCTTTAATATCTAAAGAAAGCGGTGGGATAATCACTTGATTTCCAAAATGTTTTTCTACTGCTTCAACTTTAATAATCTTTTTCATTTTCCCGTCCAATCTACCTTAAATTTTAATTTTTATATTCATGAATACATATTTATGTTCTATAGACTATTTTTTGTTTCGATCCAAACAAAAATGGTTATTTAGCAAGCGTTCACTTCTATTCTTTATGTAGTATGTTTGATTCATTTTCGCATGATACATAATCTCGAACAGAAAAACCCCTTCCATTACGAAGGGGCTATTATCATACGGCTACGCCTACTGATAAACACCATCATCATTTTAACAACTTTCGTATGAATTTTAAAGCACTTTTTGTAGAAGAGTAACGAATTTTCATATCGAACGCCGTAGATTGGGCTAAAATGCTTTTATAATGTGAAAAAGTCCGAAAACTTTCTTCCCCATGATAACTCCCTAATCCACTACTTCCGACGCCACCAAAAGGTAAATATGGCGTTGCAAGATGATAGACAACATCATTAATACAGCCTCCGCCATACGAAATATTACCCGTTACCTGCCTTTGTACTTCTTTATCTTCAGAAAATACATATAACGCTAACGGCTTCGGATGTTGCTGAATCTTGTCAATTACCTCTTCTATGTTGTCGTACTCTATAATTGGTAAAATCGGACCAAAAATTTCGTCTTCCATAACAGCACTTTTCCATGTAACATTAGTTAACACCGTTGGTTCTATATGTAAAGTTTCTTTATTATAGTTCCCGCCAATTACAGTTTTACCATCTTTCAAAAACGTACATAAACGTTCAAAATGACGTTCACTCACAATTCGTACATAATTATCATTGTGCAGTGACTCTTTTCCATACTGCTCCTCAATTTCATGTCGCAACGCTTCAATTAACTGTTCTTTCACGGAAGCATGCACATACATATAATCAGGTGCTACACACGTTTGCCCTGCATTTAAAAACTTCCCCCAAACAATTCTTCTTGCTGTTACGTCTATTTTTGCATCTTTATGTACAATACATGGGCTTTTTCCGCCAAGTTCTAACGTAAGCGGCGTCAACTGTTTCGCAGCTGCCTCCATGACAACCTTCCCAACGCCCACACTACCTGTAAAGAAAATATAATCAAATGGTTCCTTCAGCAAAGCTGTACTCTCTTCAACGCCACCTTCTACTACCGCTACGAGCTCTTCTTGGAATAATTCACCTAACATTCTCGTTAGTACTTTAGAAACGTTTGGCGTTAACTCTGACGGCTTTAAAACGATTGTATTTCCAGCTGCCAGCGCTCCTACAAGTGGTGCAATTGCTAATTGAAACGGATAATTCCACGGCGCGATAATAAGTGTCACACCATATGGCTCTGGCACTACTTTTCCTTTTGATCCAAAGTGAGTAAGTGCTGTTCGAACTCGTTTCGGTTTACTCCACGATGAAATATGCTTCAATTGAAAGGAAATTTCCTTTAATACATATCCAACTTCCGTTGTAAATGACTCGTGAGCTGACTTATTTAAATCTAATTTCAATGCCTGAAATATTTCTTCTTCAAAACGCTGAATGCCTTCATAAAGCTTGTTCAAATTATTCTTTCTCACTTCTATACTTCTCGTATGACCATTATAAAAATATGCTTTTTGTTTATTTACAATAGAAGAAACACTCATTTATTCACCTTCTCCCACTATTTTTATCCAATTCTTTCATTATTTATATAGACTTTATCTATAATAAATTTCTATTCATAAAGTTACATTATATATAATTTCTTCTTTTATATAAAATTCATTGCTCACAAAAAAACTACCGAAAGAAAATCTCTCGGTAGTTTTACTGTATTAACGATATAAACGAACAGCACCTGCAGAATTATCATCAGCTTGTCCTACTACTTCAAACTTCAGGCCAAGATTCGGTAAAATACGTCCTGCATCTGGAATCTGTTGATTAATATACGTTTTTGAATCATCAAATTTCGGTACACCCGCTAAGCCATCATACGTAAATGTTCCACGCGTTGGAGATACAACTTTCCAAGCTGGTGTTTTGTCGAATGAGAACGCCGCATCAGCAATTTGGAATCGTGTACTACTCTTAACTGTCGGTTTACCATTTAAAGTTCCTACAATTGCTTCTGGGTGAGAATCAACTACGCCAAGGAAACCGTGTCCTGGATGTACGCCAACCCAGTTATCTGTGTAAGCTGAATCCGCATACCATACAACCATACCAGTGTTAAATACTGGACCGCGTGCAAATTTCAATGCGTTATCTGCACCAGCATAGTTTCTCCACTCTACATAATAGTTATGTTTTTTCTTCTCAGTTCCGTTAGATACAACGAAGCCGTCTAATTTTAATTGTGGTGTCCCTTCTGCATCATCAGAGAATACTACTTTACCATCTACTGTTAATGAAGCATTATCAAGAGCAAATCCATTTAATGCTAAACCACCATCAGTAATGTAATCAAATGTTAATTTTACTTTCTTACCTTTGAATTGGCTTAAGTCATATGATTTGTCAATCCATTTTCCATTTGTCGAATCTGCATTTCCACTATTAGCTTTCTCACCAAGTCTTTCAATTAACGTTTGTTTACCATCTTCTGTTACAGCATGTACTTCAAGGAAGTCATACTCTGCTTCAATTTCATATAATGATTTGAAATCAAATTTTGCAGTCGTTGCATTCGTTAAATCGAACAGTGGTGTTTCCATCTTCGTATGAAGATCGTCACCTTTTGTGCTGTAGTAATACTGTTTACCAAATGCTGGGGCAATTGTTTTTACATCTTTATCAGGTAAGTTTACACGAATCATACCTGGACGGTTAGATTTCGTAACACTTTGGTCTAAATATGTTGCTAGACCAATACCTTTATTTAATTTCTCGTAATCTACTTCTACGATATTTGCCCAGTTACCACCGATTGTTTTTTGGAAAAACTCTTTATTTTGCGGTGAGAAACTTGTTGGCGTTGTTCCTGCAATTTTACCAGCCCAGCTACCGCCACTCATAATAGACCAAGATTCAATCGGCTCACCTTGACCGCTATATTGTGTATCATACTCATCTGGAAGACCTAAATCATGACCATATTCATGTGCGAATACACCAACTGCGCCATCTTCTGGCTCAATTGTGTAGTCAAATGCTGCCATCTTTCCTCCCCAATACGGAACTTTCGCTTGTGTGCCTTCGATTGGGAATGGTTTCGGTCCAACAGTCCAGCGATGTGACCAAATTGCATCGTCACCTAATTTACCACCGCCTGCTTCTTGTCCAACACCTGCATGAATAATCATTAAGTGATCGATTAAACCGTCCGGTTGATTTTGATTTCCATCGCCATTTACATCGTATTGATCGAATTGGTCGAACTCTGATAAATCAATACCGCTATCTACAGCTGCTTTTAATGCATCTTTTACTAAATCACGTGGTCCTTTTGGTCCTTTATTATCATGACCGCCGCTTGCAGCATCCGCACCGTAATCAGCAGCTTTACCAGGAACTGTTAACCATTTTGTAACCGTTCCGTCTACTGTATAACTACCGCCAGATTGCTCTTCATAATATTGTTTAAATGTTTCAATTTTACTTCCATCATCTAATGTGAATGGCTCATTACCGAATAACATTTTTTCATAATGTTCTTTGTTAAAGTCTTCCGAATACATATAACCAGGTTCTTTATCGATATTGTTATGTTTAAAGTCAGCGTACTCTACAAGTAGAACGAGTACTTTATCTTTACGAACATCACCGTTGTACGCTTTTTGCTTTGCTGGAGATGTTGGTACTTTACCATTTAGACCACCCTTAACTGGCCCTGTCGCTGCAGGTGTTCCTGTCGCAGGTTTATCTAACTTTTCTTTCGTATCTGCTTTTGCATCTTTCACTTTCTTTAAAAAGTCAGATGCTTCTTTCGTAAGTGGGTCCCCATTTGATACTTCTTTCCCAGGATTTTCACCCTTTTTGTTCTCTACGTATTTTTCGACAGCTTTCTTTGTTTCTGTCTCTGAAGCCTTCGAATCAATTACCCCACGTTTTTTTAGCGCATCTGCTAAACGTTCTTCCGGAATTAAATGATCATCAACTGGGCTCGTAGCTGTCTTATTAACAGGCGTTTCAGCATATGCAGACTGGCCACCCGCTCCGAATGAAAGACCTAATACAGCTGTCAAAGCGATTGATGATAAAACTTTGAACGGTTTCTTGTTCATCCCTTATTTCCTCCCCTAATAAATAATATGTATTACAAATTGAATTTTATTAAAAATTCAATATTTTTTCAATATTTAGTCATATTATGTAATGTTTTTAATATATTTGTAAAAATTCCATAGTTAGCATACGAATATATCACAATTCAACAATGTTTTCTGAAAATATTGAAAATATTTGTCAGAAACTTTATAATCGCCATAGAGGGAATTTAATGGGGATTTTATCTTTGTTTTATCTACAAAATATTTGATAATTCACTACATAAAAATACAAAATCTGATTGTATTATCACGTATTCTGTAGCAGCAGTTATGACCGATAATTAGGGAGGAATTACATTTGTACAAAGATAAGACTGACGCATTGGATCAAGAATGGATTGATTTAATACTTGAAGCTCTAGACGCTGGTATCGCACTACAAGATATCGAACATTTTTTCCAACGTATGAAGCCGGCCACTCAGGCTCAATAGGTTTGTTCTTTTTAGCGAAGTTTATGTTATAATAATGACATCATAAGACGACGACATATTGATAGAAAGGTGCGCAAATATGATTGGAGAACGTATAAAACGCCTGCGTTTACAAAAAGGTATTTCATTAACTGAACTTGCCGAAAAAGCTGGCGTTGCTAAATCTTACATTAGTTCTATAGAACGAAATTTACAAAAAAACCCTTCCATTCAGTTTCTTGAAAAAATTGCAGCAGTTCTACAAATTCCAGTTGATACTTTACTTCATGATGAAACAACAAAGGAAAATCACTTAGACTCCGAATGGACACAGCTCGTTAAAGATGCAATGAACTCCGGCGTCTCCAAAGAACAATTTCGTGAATTTCTTGAATTTACAAAATGGAAGCAAGATCAAAAATAATAAATAGAAAGAAGTGCTTACAATCAGCACTTCTTTTTTCTTTATAAAAAAAGCGGGGGATACCCGCTTTTTTATTATTTTTCTTCGCCAGCTTCTTGGTTAGCATTGAATGTCCATTCTAAATTCAATGAATCGCCTTGGAAGATATTTTGGTCTTTTCCATCATCTACAAATTCAAATTGTACCCATAAATAATCCTCTGTACCAGCTTCTAATCCACCCTTTTCTCCCCACTCAGGAGCAAAGATGTCTTTAGCTAAAAGATCTGGATCGGTTTTTTGTAAGTCTGCTAAAGTTGTTTCATATACAGGTTCACTTTGTTTATCCCAGTTCCAAAGGAATTTCACTTTAATGTGCTTACCAAAGTCTTCACCAGCATTATCGCCTTTTGCATCTTTCACAGTATACTTTGTCGCTAATTTAACGTCTTTAATTGTTAATGAACCGCTATTCTTTAATAAGAACTCTTTCTTAACAGAATCCCCTGGTTTTAAATCTTTAATATCTACAAGCGTTGTAGGGTCTAATGTAAGATCTAACGTCCCAGCCGCAAATGTATTATTCGATACTTCTTTATCGCTAAAGTATGCGAATGTTCCTCCACCAATTAAAGATAACCCCAATGCTGCTGATGCAACTCCCATACCTAATTTCTTTTTCAGACTCACAATCAATTCCCCCTAGCTGTTTTTTTATATTTTTATTGCTATCTCTTATTTAAAATAAGAGATGTAACTAAAACTATATTAGCATTAGCTAATATTTGTTCTTTTTTAAAAACCTTATGTTCATTATAACGAACAAACCTATATAAATACAACAAATATTTATTAATATTTTCAGTTATTTTTATTTCTCAATATTATTCCGAAATTTCTAAAAAATATTGAGAAATAAAAAATGTTAATTAATATTTAAACTAATTATTCTCCTTCACTATCATACTGCCAACTAGTTTTCTCCTATCTTCTAGATTTTTACATGTATCGTTAAAATAAAGAGGATACGCCAAATAGGTGAGTCGCAATGCTCTCTCACCTATTCGGCTGTATAACCGCTATTCGCTCTATATGTTGCTGTATTTTACTTGTTATTCTTGTTTTTTACTCTCTTCTTGCTTTTTTGCTTCCTCTTGTTTCTTCTTCTCTTCTAATTTTTTCGCTTCTTCTTGTTTCTTTTCTTCTAATTTTTTTGCTTCTTCTTGTTTCTTACTCTCTTCTAGTTTTTTTGCTTCTTCTTGTTTCTTACTCTCTTCTAGTTTTTTTGCTTCTTCTTGTTTCTTACTCTCTTCTAGTTTTGCTGTTTCATCTACTAGTAACTTCTCAAAATCTTGAATTTGTTTATCAATCACTTGTAAATTAACTTCTTTATCAACATACTCACAGTTTTCTTTCACTATATGAAAACCAGCATTCACATACGAGAATACTTGCTTATTCGATTCAGTTGTATTTCCTTTTAACTCTTCTTGCACTTGATTATAAGGTTCTTCTATTGACTTATACACTTTTTGTAAAGATTCTCTCTCAGCAACTATTTTCTCCCGCCCTTGCTTCCACGTAACAAGCGCCTGTTCTAACTCTTGAACGGAGGTAACAGTTACTTTTGATTTCATCTCTCCATACTCATGTAAAATAAATTCCTTATGTTTCTTAGCTTGTTCTGCTAATTGATCAACTGTTTTTGGAAAAATACTTGCTGTAGAAATCGTAGCCGTTACTTTCGTTTCATGAACGAAAGTTGCTTCTGTATAAGTCATCATTTGAGAGCCTAAATAAAAAGTAATAGAACACAAACATGGCAATATAAGAATCTTTTTAAAATTGCGAGGTGGCTTCAGCATTTTAATCTCTCCTATCGAACAACTCGTTCTTTATCAAGAACTATATCTTTATTATAATAAAGTGAATTACAAAATGATATAAAAATTATCTTTCTTTTTACATTTCCCTTTTATCAGAAAAAGAGACTATCATTTTTGATAGTCTCTTTTTCTTGTCCTTATTATTTTCCTTCAGCTTCACCTTGTTGTGCATCAAACGTCCAAGTTAATTGTAGCTTATCCCCCTGGAATTCATTTTGATCTTTTTTATTATCAACGAACTCAAATTTCACTTTGAATTTATCAGACTTACCTGCAGAAATACCTTTTTCATCCCAGAACCAAGCAGCTAAATCGTTATTTACCGCAGTAAGTGTGTCACCCTTCAATTTATCTAGCGTTGTTTCCTTTACGATTGTTTCATGCTTGTCTACATTTTTTAAGAATGTTACTTTAATATGTTTACCAAAATCATCTTTATTATCTTTCTTCACATCTTCTACATTATAATCTGTTTTTAGTAGTACTTTTTTTATATCTAATGTTCCTTTATTTTCCAATTTAAATTCTTTTTCAACTGTATCACCAGGTTTTAAATTCGATACATTAACAACTGTTGATGGATTTAATGCTAAATCAAGCGTACCAGCCGCAAATGTATTGTTTGACACTTCTTTATCACTGAAAAATGCAAACGTTCCTCCGCCAACTAACGCTGCTCCTAATACTGCTGATGCGATACCCATTCCTAATTTTTTCTTTAAAGTCATGTCCATATCCCCTTGATTTATATATTTGTCAACTTCCTAAACGGAAAGTATAACCAAATGAACTAGACAGATTGTTCTACTTTTTTCTCTTTCTTTTCTCCGTCTATGCTACGAATAGCACCAAAAATAGTAATAGCGGAATATCCTAATAAAAAGACTCCTGGAATAATAAGAAGTAAAGCAGCTCCAGCTTTTGAATTTGCATAATTTAATGCATACCCTGCATAAGGAACTGTAATATCCGCGTATTTTCCAATGACATTCTCCGCAAGTACTGGTTCTAAATCAGCGCCGTTGTTGTTATCCCCTTTTGTTTCATACATTACTTTTCCATTTATATCTTTCACACCGATAATACGGTGAGTGATAATTTTTTGATCTTTCTCTTTAAAAGTAATAACATCACCTTTTTGATATTTAGAACCATCTTTCGTCGGCTCTATCGCAATGATTGATCCTGTTAAAAATGTTGGCTCCATCGATCCTGAAAGAACACTCTTAAATTGATATCCCATTACCGTTGGATCACCACCACTTGCTTTTGAAGAAATAACTACAAAAGCTAAGCAAACCATCAACGCAAATAAAACAAATGAGATAACGTTGCTAATCACCTTCCAAATTAATTTCATCGTTTCTCTTCCTCTCCGTTGTTTTATATTATTTGAAGTATGCAATATTCATTTTCGTTCTTTAACAAGAACACAACTAAATAATATAACGAACAAACTAGAAATGCAATAAGAAGATTTACAATTATTAGTTATTTCAAAAATAAAAAAGGCAGTTCACGCTGAACTGCCTTTTAATTAGTAATTTATTTTTCTTCTGATTTCATTCCTGTTGTATTTCGGCGTAGCACTACAAATAAAATAGCTCCAAATAGTACAGCAGCCCCTATCCCAATGCTTATTATTTTCACATTTGATTCTTTTACTTCAGGCGTAGCCGTATCTTTTTTAGGCATCGCAAAAGTAACATCTTCTTTTGAAAGAACATTTACCGTCGCAATTGTTTGATTATTTTTCGTAATATCAACTGCCCCAACTACCTCACCGCGATGGATTCCTTTATGATATAAAGAATCTTTATCTAATGAAGCCGCACGGAAAATCGTCCTTACGTTTTTCCCTTCATCTTTCTTAAGCGTAAGTACTGCACTTTGCTCAAGTTCGCTATCAATATCTTTATTTAAATATGTTGTTTTTTGATGCCAACTCTGTTTATCTAGTACCGTTTGCTTCACAAATTGACCGAAAGAATAGTCCGCCATCTGCTTCAAATCTTCATAAATTTCAGGTCTTTGAGAAGCCATTACTACATTTATAATACGATTTCCATCCTTCTCATTTAATAAAACGAGTGTATTGCGCGCTTCATTTGTAAAACCAGTCTTTCCACCAATACTATATGGATTTTCAAAATAAGTAGACTTGTTAAAAATAGACACCGTCTGTCTAGATGTCGTAACTGTCGTTCTTTTCGTATTCATTGCTTGCAGAATTTCAGGATACTTTTGTACACCTCTCGTAATCATCGCCATATCATATGGCGTAGTATAATGATTCGGATCATGCAATCCATTTGGCGTGACAAAGTGACTATCTGTAGCCCCTAATTGTTTCGCTCTCTCATTCATCATATGAGCGAAATTCTCAACACTTCCGCCAATATGCTCCGCAATCGCATACGACACATCATTCGCACTCAGCACCATTAAAATCATAAGCGCAGTATTTCTATTAATCGTCTCACCAGGTTGAAACTCAATTTGATAATTACTCTTCTCTTGATCTAATGCTAATTGTGAAAACGTAAATTCATCCTCAGGCTTCGTATGCTCCATAAGTAAAATCGCCGTTAACACCTTCGTCATACTAGCTGGAAATGCACGATGATGTGCGTTTTTATCATACAAAATATCTCCAGTTTTCGCATCAATCGTAGTTGCAAACTGACTAAAAACATTCGGCCCTTCCTTAGGTGGTGGGGCTACTTGTTCTGGATTCACTCCAATATTTGTCTCAGCACGTAACGTCATAGGTGTCAAAAAAAATAAACAAATAACGGTAATAAAAGCCAAAATTTTCTTAAATTTTACCATATGACTCTCCCTTTTCCCTATACTCTCACAGTTTAAAAATTGAATCTACCAATCTATATGTAATTTGTATTAAATTGGAAGAATATTCACTGTTTTTTACTATATCATACTTTTACGATGAATGACATAAATATACAATAAAAAATAAGAAAGAATTATTCTTTCTTATCCTTCTCATCAATCAATGAATCTATTAATTTTTGACTAGCTTCCTCAGGTGTAATCTCATCTGTCATCCCCATAAACGACCAACCTTTAGAATCAACCCACTCAACAAACTCTTGTAAAAACTCATCATGTGTAACATCCACATCAAGAATTGATCCATTAATCGAAATCGTTCTATTTCTAGATACACGCATCTTGAACGTTTTCCTTACCATTATAATAAATTCTCCCTCTACTCTTGAATAATTATAAAATAATCTTGTATCTCTGTTATACATGATTTTAAGTAAATTGTAAAAAGGATATATTGGCCAGTTTGCATATTGAAACTGAAAATCTACCATCATACAAAAATAGCAAACGATATGTAAATGATCATAGATGACTAAATAAATTCACATAAAAAACAAAACAAATTACATTTTATCACACCAAATACAAATGACTTCAGTACAATAAAATGGAATATACTAGAAGTAACCTTAACATAAGGAGGAACTCTATGGCCCGTTGTACATATTGTAACACGAAGTGGACAATAAAAGATGTATGGTCAATACTCGTGACATTTGAAAAAGATTGCCCGTATTGTTTTAGGAGGCAATATGTATCTAATGACACCTTTCATCATGCTAATGCCGTTCTACCTCTATTATTCTTATGCCCTTTACTTGTTGATTTAAGCGATGAAAACCCTTTAGATAAATATCTTAAATAATATGACCGCTACATCCTACTAAGTTTTTTCTTATCATTATCCCTTCAGACACTACTCGTATAATTGCATATGATTTCCTTTTTAAAACCTAATTTAAAAATATTGCAAAATTTCAGTTAATTGCATATAATTACTTTAGCATAAAGATTACAGATGCTGTTACATACGCATTTTTGAAGATCCCGTAGCTCAGCAGGGAGAGCGCCACCTTGACAGGGTGGAGGTCGTGAGTTCGAGCCTCTCCGGGGTCATAAAACCTAATAGTATCAAGGCTTGAGGGAGTATTCTCAAAAGCTAAAACTGTGGAGGTCTCCATCAGACACCACAAGTTAACAGAGGACTACTTCTAGTCAGCAAACCAGCTGGCTCAGGGGACGTCCTCTTTTTTGTTTCCATAAAACTGAGAAAGGACTAAAAAGAAAATGCTACTTAAGTTTGTATAGTAATTAAAATTATAGTTTTTACACTCATTGAAATCAGTTAGATAACTCTTAAGACTACCGTTTATCTAACTCAGATCCCTATTCCCCCTTCAGATATCCTAATTTAACGATACTCTACTTAGCAATTCTATACAAAAAATAAAGCAAGGATTTCTCCCTGCTTCTGTTAGCTTCTTTTATTGAGATGATTAACCACCAATATTCTTATCTGCCATTCTATACAATTTATATCTATTTTACCCCCTTCTTTTTTCGATTTCTAAATATAACCTCTAACACTACTACTGTGGTGAATCCTACAGTTAGTTGTAAACCTGTAAACAGCAGTTTATCATTTAGAGGAATATCAGGTGCACTCCACAGTAGTACCGGAGGGATAAGTATACCTATGATTACAAGAGTTCTCATTATCTTTCCCATTTTGTTTCCCCTATTATATCTTTAAGATTTACGTTTCTTTTTACAATTCTACTAATTTCTCACGTAGAACCAATTCACTCTCAGTCATATACCCTCTATGCATTTCCTCTACAATTTTATCATGATTAAAACATAATACTTTTTCATCACCTAAATAACCCACCGGATAAAGAACCCCTACATAATCAAAATCACGTTTATCCGCTGAAATGACCATTCTTCCAATAATCATAACAGGTTGGTTTAGATCTTTTAGCTTTACAACTGAACCAATCGGGAAAAGTTCCATCGTCATTCTCCGTTCTTTTTAGATATATTCTTCGACTTGTTACTCAAAATTTCTAATAGATAGGAAATTCCAATACCTATTCCACCAATAATCAATGCTGCAATAGCTGTTAAAAACCTTTTTTCCATTGGCTGCGGAAAAAAGAATGAAGAAAAAAATAAAACCGCGGTAAAAATATACATCAAAATACGTCCTTGTTTAAACATGTGTGATTACTCCTTTTTTTCAGGTTTCAAGAAAAAACCTCCTCCAAAACCTTCGTATGATGCATAAAAACCTTTCTCTTGACCCATGTGAAGCTTATACCCATAAGTCCCTACTCCCAATTCTAAGCGGATTGTTATATCGTGATCACTGAAATACGGAATAATATCCGGAACATCAATTTTCTCTAAAAGCAATTCATACTTGCGCGAACTATATTCCGCACCTACCTTCGCTGTATACTCATCATAACCTACAATACTACTAAAATCGTGCATTTTTTGAGTTACAGTTATATCTTCCATATAAGGAATATCCGTTCTTACATAAGATGTTTCTTGAGCGCGTCCCTCCACTTTTCCACCAATCAAGTTACCACTAGAAGCATCTTCGCGGAGTGTTTCTTTACTATACGGAATATTTAGCTCTGCAGAACCAGTACCGAACTTTGTATTTATTTTACTATCCTTACTTAATTCAAACTCACCATTTACTACTGTACCTTCTAATTTCCCTCCAAGTCGATCTCCTTCAGCACCTTCTGCCTTACCCGTAAGATATTCGACTTTATCATTATTTTTATTAAGAATACCAGAAGCCATCGCAATAGCAACATCCATATTATCTACCTGTTCGAATTTATTAGCAGAATCAAGTAGAAACTTCTCAAGCGGCTCTAATATGGTTATAAATTGTGCCATTTTAAATGATGAATCACGGAAATCCGTATTAAATTTCATATAGGTTGAGCCCAACCAATTACTAGAAATCATATCAATATCTCGTTTTAGTCGCTCCTGTGTTGCAGTTGCATTTGTGATAGTTGATCTAATAGTCCCTGCCACTTTTCGCAACTGTTCAGGAGTAACTTTTATATCCCCCATAGCCATTCCCCTTTTAAATATTTACATAGAATATTTTACCACAATAGAATTGTTGCAACTACGAATATTTTATATAATCTTACAACTCCAAACTCTTTCTATCCTAAAAGTTATCCTTTCGGCATTTGAAATTATACCTTATGCATTGGCGCTAACTCAGTAATATCATCTAGTCCCATTCTACGAAATTATTTCTACTATAAGTATCTACTATTAAATACGTAGACCTATTCCCATCCTATTTTTCTAGATAAAACTAAAGAGGTATACCTATCAACTGTTTACTGTATAGTATCACTATGTAACGGAGCTACAACAACTTTCATCCCCTATCATCTGCTATAACCATGAAAGATTGTTGATGGAGATTCTGAGTTCGAGCCTCTCCGGGGTCATAAAAAAAGAGAAACCATATCAACCTTCTACGTGATATGGCTTCTCTTTTTTATCTAAATCAATCACTTCCCACCAAACATCTTCTCCAAAGACTTCGCATTAGCAAACAATACTTCTTTCAAGTTATCATCTGCAACGATTTTATAGTCGCCATCTTTGTTTTTCTTTAAGTTCAATGTAACTTCGCGAGTTGCCATGATTGCATCTTTATCTGATAAGTGTTTGACGATTGCTGATGTCATTGTTTTTTCGATTGCTTTTTCAGATTGCTCTTTGTCTTCGCTAAAAGCGCTAGCGAAGGCCATTGGCATAACTTCTCCCACTGCTTTTGTTACAGCAACGGATAGATCGGCAGATGTAATTTTTACTTTCACTTCTGCTTTGTCATCTTTTTTCGATACTTCTTCTGGCTTTTCAAATTTAAAGTTTTTCGTAATTGCACTTAGCATCGCTTTTGCCTCAGCATCATCTGTTTTTTCGTTTAGTTTATTAAATTCCTTGTCATTCTCAACAAATGTACGAGCCTTTTCTACATCACCTTTTTGTATCGCAGTTAAAAATTCTTCTGTCGTATCTTTCGGGTTTGCACACCCTGCTAAAACACCTACTGTTAATCCTACTACCATCATTAACAGCAATAATTTTTGTATCTTTTGCACGTTCATTCTCCTCTTATCTTTTCTAGTAAGTCATCACTATAAAATAGTATGAAACTAACATTACAAACATTTTTTAGTATAGCATTTATATGATTCGTTTTCTATTCATTCCCAAAGATAAAGAGCCTTGCAGCATTCCTACAAGGCCCTCTTCTATCAATCCGTATCCGTAGCACAAATGAACCACATTTTATGCTCCTTACTATCTAACACCATCCAAGTAACATCCCACGCAACATCGTAAAACCAATCCGTCCATGGGCGATAGCTTTCAAACACTTTAATATCTTCGTATCGATCTTGGAACATATATTGACATACATTGACTGCTAATTGCTTGGCGATAACTGGTCGCTCCTTAAATGCTTCATATGCTCCGCCCCACAAAATTTGCGCGGCAATGCTACCATCAAGCATGACTGCTAGCTGCTCTTTAAAATGAAACTTATATTTTTCTGACGTATGTATTTTTAACTCTTCTAAGCTATTAATTATATCTAAAGAGTTAAAGATTCTTCGAAAGAAGTGCTCGTATCCATCTTTCGAATGTGGTATTTCTTTGAAAAAATTTTCGTTATGTACTTTAAAACAACTTATAACCGCTCCGCCATTTACGTTTTGTTCCTTGAATGTATGTATAAGTTGCTCAACAGATGAGTCATTCGTTTCTATTTTTTCAAATGTTCCCTCTTTCCATCTCATAACGTCCACTACTCTCTATTAAAATTTGTTTCTTCATTATAAATAGCAAAATAAAAACCAGCAACTTTAAGGTGGCTGGCTTATCTATTATTCATATTCGAACAAACAATAACAATTGCTCCAAGCACATAATGCCCCGCTACCATCCACATACTCCAATCAAAGATCATAAGCGATAACCAAAGCGATATATTAATAGCAACAAATAATACATATAAAATGAAGTCTCTCTTTTGTAGTGCTTCTTTATTCATCAAAATATAAATCATACCAATTGGCGGAAGGATGAAGCAAAGGAAAAAAACAAACGTTTTTCTTAACGACCATGGATATGAAGTTACTGTCTGCATATGGATCTCCTTTTTATTTTATAGTACTTTTAACATCGGTCTTACTACCCTATATTCATCACTATGAGGCTCCTTTATGATTAAAGGTGAGTGAGGATGTTTTTCTTCTTCTATCATTGTGAATACTTCTGTTTTTTCTTGTACTATGTTGGATTCACTATTTTTAGTAGGTTTTTTACTTGTTTTGATTTTCTTTGTTACTTCTCCGAGCCTTTGCCCTACTTCTTCTGTTTTGGCAGGTTCATGCGTTACATAATATTCCTGCCCCTCCCATACTAACATAGGTGGCACTTGTTCTCGTTTGTTACATATTATATAAGTAGCAGTAGCTACAAATAGTATACATGTTAATAAAAAGAAGATAGTTTTTTTATTCATATACTATTCTCCTTATCTATCATTTTATTAAATTATATAATATCGATTATATGCAGTAAATTGATTTAGCAGGAATTTTCGGATTTTATACAAAAAAGAAAAACCTTACTCCAGTAAGGTTCATTCTATAGTGATTGATTTATTAAAACGATCATTACGATAATCGCTATAAACATAACAACTAAACAGCCGATCATTTTATAAAAGCCTCGTTTCGTTAACGTCCCGCCTTGAACGTCTTTCCGAATAAATAAGAATACAGCTAGAAATAATACAAGCCCAATGCCAAAAGCATACATCATTTGCATATGTTAATCTTCCTTTCTCTCTTCCATCTTAATATCTTTTCGACAAAACAACAAATGAGATAAAAACTGTACTCATCGTAAGTGCCATAAGTATATTCAATAGTTCAGTAGCAGATAGTGTAAGTATTTTTAAGTTTAAGCCGAAAGAGAAAAGAAGATAATATGCCGTTAGCGCAAAAAAGCTGAAGAACATTCCTTTATAACGAATAAGTTTCATTCGCTCATCTTTTTCTTTAAATTGTGGGTGTAAATAACTTAAGCAAAAACACATAATCATCATACCAAGCAATGGATAAGTTGCTGGTGGTGGTGCAGAATGCGTCATTATACCTGTTAATATCATAAATCCACTCATAAATAGAAAAATAATTCCCATGATAACGAAGTACTTTTGTGAATAATTCATCCCTATTCCTCCCCTTCTTTTCCTTCATAAATAAATACATGTTCTATCGTTGTCTGAAATGTTTTCGCGATTTCAAATGCTAACGGAAGTGATGGATCGTATTTTCCTTTTTCAATTGAAATGATGGTTTGCCTAGAAACTCCAAGTTTCTCAGCCAATTTTTCTTGAGATAGTCCAAATTTTTTTCGGTATTCGACCATTTTATTTTCCAAGGAAATTTCTCCCTCCTTCCTTACACTGAGTATATATGTAAAGCATCCTTTACGTCAAGTTTCCTTTACATGCATTTTAGTTTGTTTCACTCTATTTATATAGAAGAAACTTTTTCAATTTCGGCACGTCTATTTTGTAATGAAACATGGAACACTGTAATGAACTGTTACTATATTTCCTCCTCTCTTTTTTTAAAATTTAATATCTCCATATTTGTTTTATCCTTTTAAAATATTTCATTTCTCTCTTTATTCCACGAAATGCGTTATTGGTTTTACTGTGTTTTTCGTCATATTTATAGAAACTAACTGTTTATGAAGCATTTTTTATGTTTAGCAACTTTTTTTGTAGAAATCCTTCACTTTCCTTTCAATATTTAACACTATCTAAATAAAGTTTACTCTAAATTCATAATTTTTTATTTTTTATACTATATTCCGTTATATTGTTGTATAATATCAATGAAAGCGCTTATTATTTCAATATACATAATTCGAACTCATTTTTATCGAAACATTCTAACTATTATACTTATATTTACATGCAACAATTTTAGTTATTTGTATAGGTATACCAAATATATCCACCCCATTTTTCTGTAAAATTACTTTATAACATGAAAGATTAACTTGGGTGATAAGTTATTGTGAATGTTTTTTTACAAAACAGATAAGTAATAGTGTTTGGTATTATGTAAATTATTGTAATAACATAAGAGTAAAGAAAACATTTACATTGATTATTGGTTCATCAATTATTGAAAAGAGCAAAATGCACCTTTTGTATAGAAAAAGGATTATATGCATTGGGAGGTTTAAACAAATGACGAGGAAGAATACAACGACAAACCCTTGGGCCAAGTTCCACGGTCCGAACCTTGGTTATGTTATTGAGCAGTATGATCTTTACGTAACTGGAGCAGGTTCTGTTGATCCGGAATTACAAGAGCTTTTTGAAATTTTTGGAGCTCCTTCGTTTCAAGATGATGTCGTAACAGGGGACAACACAGCAACACATTTTTCTCCTCAAAACACAGGGAACATTGAAAAAATTCTTAAAGTCGTTCAGCTTGTTGAACAGATTCGTTCTTTCGGGCATACGTTAGCTCACATCAATCCGATGGAAGATGCGGCAAATGGACAATCTCTTCTTGAGAAAGCAATGAACGAACTGAGCGATGCTGATTTGAAAGCGATTCCAGCAAAAACAGTATGGCAAGATGCACCAGAAGGTATTCACACTGCACTTGATGTAATTCATAGATTAAAAGAAGTGTATACACAAACTTTAGCTTATGAATTTTCTCATATACAAGATAGTGAAGAACGCGCGTGGTTGCATCAAATGGTGGAATCAAATTCATTGCGCCAACCACTATCAAATAAAAAACGAACTGCTCTTTTAAAACGTTTAACAGCTGTTGAAGGTTTCGAGCAATTCTTGCATAAAACATTCGTTGGGCAAAAACGTTTCTCTATCGAGGGCGTTGATATGCTTGTACCTGTTCTAGATGAGATTGTGCTAGAAGGTGCTAAAAATGGCGTAGAGGATGTCATGATTGGTATGGCTCACCGCGGTCGCCTAAGCGTACTTGCACACGTATTAGAAAAACCATATAGTCACATGTTTGCTGAATTCAAACATGCAAAAATAGAAGGCGCAGTGGCTAATTCAGGCTGGACTGGCGACGTGAAATACCATTTAGGTAGAGAACAAGTCGTTAGTAACGAAGAAGTTAGCACTCGTGTTACATTAGCAAATAACCCAAGTCACCTTGAGTTCGTTAATCCTGTTGTAGAAGGTTTCGCACGTGCGGCTCAAGAAAACCGTAAAAAATCTGGTCTTCCAGAACAAGATACTTCAAAATCATTCGTAATTTTAGTTCATGGTGATGCTGCATTCCCTGGTCAAGGTATTGTATCTGAAACGTTGAACTTAAGCAGATTGAACGCGTACCAAACGGGTGGAACAATTCATGTTATCGCAAACAATGCAGTTGGTTTTACGACTGATAGCTATGATTCTCGTTCTACGAAATATTCAAGCGACCTTGCAAAAGGTTTCGATATTCCGATTGTTCACGTGAACGCTGATGATCCGGAAGCTTGTCTTGCAGCTGCTAATCTTGCGATTCAATATCGCATGTTATTCAAAAAAGATTTCTTAATCGATTTAATTGGTTACCGCCGCTACGGTCATAACGAAATGGATGACCCAGCAGTGACACAACCACAAGTGTACAAAAAGATTAAAAATCACCCAACTGTAAGAGCAATTTATGCAGATCAATTACAAGCTGCCGGTGTTCTAAATGCAGATGAGATTGAAACAATTACTCAGTTTACACAAGAACAATTAAAATCTGACTATGCACAAGTACCACCAGCTGATACGAGCGATGCAACAATTCACGTTAAAGTGCCAGATGTTGTTGCAAAGGGCATTCAGTCAATTGATACTGGTGTTGAGCTTGACTCACTTCGTGCAATTAATGAAGGTCTACTATCTTGGCCAGAAGGCTTTAACGTATATCCGAAAGTGAAGAAAATTCTTGAACGCCGTAAAGATGCTCTTGAAGAGAACGGTAAAATTGAATGGGCACTTGCTGAGTCATTAGCATTCGCTTCTATTTTACAAGAAGGTACACCAATTCGTTTAACTGGTCAAGATTCACAACGTGGTACATTCGCACATCGTCACATCGTATTACACGATACTGATACAAATGAAACATATTCACCATTACATCGCTTACCAAACATTAACGCTTCATTCTCTGTTCATAACAGTCCGCTATCAGAGGCTGCTGTTGTTGGTTACGAGTATGGTTATAACGTATTCGCTCCAGAAACGCTTGTTATGTGGGAAGCGCAATATGGTGACTTCTCAAATACTGCGCAAGCATTATTTGATCAATATGTTTCAGCAGGAAGAGCAAAATGGGGTCAAAAATCTGGTTTAGTTCTTCTATTACCACACGGTTATGAAGGTCAAGGACCAGAGCACTCTAGTGCACGTCCAGAGCGTTTCCTACAGTTAGCTGCTGAGAATAACTGGACAGTTGCAAACTTAACGAGTGCGGCACAATACTTCCATATTTTACGTCGCCAAGCATCTATCCTAGGAACAGAAGCTGTTCGACCATTAGTACTGATGACGCCGAAGAGTTTATTACGTCACCCACTTACGCTTTCAACTGCTAGTCAGTTAAGCGAAGGACGTTTCCAACCTGCTCTAGAACAAGAAAACCTTGGCACGAAACCAAACAAAGTAAAACGCCTTGTTTTAAGCACAGGTAAAATGGCGATTGACTTAGCAGCAGAAATCGAGTCTGGCAAACATGACTACAACTTAGATGAAATTCATGTCGTTCGTATTGAACAGCTATACCCATTCCCTGCTGAGAAAATTCAATCTATTATTAAACGCTTTAAAAACTTAGAAGAAATTATTTGGGTTCAAGAAGAACCTCGTAATATGGGCGCATGGCATTACATGGCTCCAATTCTGTTCGAGCTAGCTGGAGATAAAGTGAAAACAGGTTATATTGGACGCCCAGATCGCTCTAGCCCATCTGGTGGCGATCCATTCGCTCACAAAGCTGAGCAAGAACTAATTGTTTCACACGCTTTAGATGTGAAGTATAACTTTCGTCAAGATAAACAAGAAATTGAAGTTTTCAGCAACTGAAAGTAACAATGAAGGTTTCTAGCTTGTTCCCTGGGCAGAATATCTGCCCAGGGGTAGGCTAACAAATGGAGATTACCGAAAACAAAAGAAGAAAAAACACACCGTTAGGCAAATAAGGGGAGGACATTTAAAATGATCGAAATTAAAGTACCTGAGCTTGCAGAATCTATTACTGAAGGAACTATCTCACAATGGCTTATCAACGTAGGCGACAAAGTTGAGAAAGGTGGCAGCGTTGTTGAGCTTGAAACTGATAAAGTCAATGTAGAAATCATTGCAGAAGATTCAGGTATTGTATCGAAGTTACTAGGCGAACCTGGGGATACAGTTGAAGTTGGCGCAACTATCGCAATTTTAGATGCAAACGGAGCACCAGTTGCAGTAAGTACACCTGCACCAGTGGCTGAGCAACCAAAACAAGAAACGGCTGAAGCACCGAAAGCTGCGGCACCAAATGCTGAGCAAACTGCAACTCTACAAGGGTTACCAAATACGAACCGTCCTATCGCATCACCAGCTGCTAGAAAAATGGCTCGTGAATTAGGAATCGACTTAAATGACGTACGTAGCACAGATCCACTTGGACGTGTGAGACCACACGATGTACAAGCTCATGCTGCAGCACCAAAAGAAGCACCAGCTGCTCCAAAAAGTCCAGCTCCTGCTCCAGTTGCAAAAACTGAATTTGAAAAACCAGTTGAGCGCGTGAAAATGTCCCGCCGCCGTCAAACAATTGCAAAACGCCTTGTAGAAGTTCAACAAACATCTGCAATGTTAACAACATTTAACGAAGTTGATATGACTGCAATCATGGAATTACGTAAAGAGCGTAAAGACGCTTTCGAGAAAAAACATGATGTACGTCTTGGTTTCATGTCATTCTTCACAAAAGCAGTTGTTGCAGCATTAAAACAATTCCCATTATTAAATGCTGAAATTCAAGGCGACGAGCTTATCATTAAAAAATTCTATGATATCGGTATTGCAGTAGCAGCTCCAGATGGATTAGTTGTTCCAGTTGTACGCGATGCGAACCAATTAAACTTCGCTGAAATCGAAAGCGAAATTCGTGAATTAGGTAAAAAAGCACGTGACAACAAACTTTCATTAAAAGAACTACAAGGTGGTACATTCACAATTACAAACGGTGGTGTGTTCGGTTCTTTAATGTCAACACCGATCCTAAACAGCCCACAAGTTGGTATTTTAGGAATGCACAAAATCCAAGTACGTCCTGTTGCTATTGATGCAGAACGTATGGAAAACCGTCCAATGATGTACATCGCTTTATCTTACGATCACCGTATCGTTGATGGTAAAGAAGCAGTTAGCTTCCTTGTTGCTGTTAAAGATATGCTTGAAGATCCAAAATCATTATTATTAGAAGGTTGATAGATTAATAATCTATTGCAGGCTGTAGAATAATCATTCTACAGCCTTTTTTTATTGCGTTCATACGGGACAAATTGCATGACATAAGCTAATAATGTATGCCTATAACGTAAGGAGGATTCAAATGAGTAACCTTCCAATTCATGCAAAATTGAAAGCAAATAAGGATACCTTCTTCCTCCCCGACTCAAACGGGGGTGTCTATTTTCGAAATAACGCCAGTTCATTTCGTATGGACGGTGACGGAATTTATAACTGGATTGAAAAATTAATGCCGATGTTTGACGGTAATTATTCTTTAGCAGAAATAACGGATGGTCTCCCTCTTCCCTATCAAAATCGTGTACTTGAAATTGGAGAGATTTTATATACAAATGGATTTGTCCGTGATGTAAGTCAAGATGCACCTCATGAATTAAACAGCGCATTACTTGATAGATATGCTTCGCAAATTGAATTTTTAGAAGCAGATTCTCATTCAGGTGCTCTAAAATTCGAAACGTACCGCACAGCAAATGTCCTTATAATTGGTTCTGGTAATATGCTTACTTCCTTAGTTTCTTCTTTATTAGAATCCGGATTACCTACCTTTCATTACCTTGTGACAGATTATGCGGAAACAAATTACGACCGCATTCATGAGCTAGTAGAACTTGCCCATGAAGTTGATGATACTGTACTTGTTCAAGAAATAGATACGACCATTGATCGACCTCTGCATGAAGTGTTCGAGCCTTTCGATTGGATTTTGTACGTTTCTCAAAATGGGGATATTGAAGGCTTAAGAGCAATTCATACGATTTGTAGAGAAATAGGAAAGAATTTCATACCAGCCGTCTGTTTATCAACACTTGGTATAGCTGGTCCTGTCGTAACAGCTAATCGTGAAGAATGCTGGGAGTCCGCATGGCATCGGCTACATGAAACAACTTTACAAAATGAACACTCATCAGCATCCTTTTCACCAGTTACATCTGCAATGTTAGCAAATATAATCGTTTTTGAATTATTTAAACATGTTGCTGATGATTCACATCGGGAAAAGAGTCCCCAATTCTTTTTATTAAACTATGAAACACTCGAAGGAACATGGCATCCTTTTATAAAACATCCTCTCGCAACCGATGAAAGTTTTACAATTGATACAATAGAAAACCTTTCTGCACAACTTGAGCATCGGTCCAACGAACATACTTCAACTGATTTATTCCATTTTTTCGATTCATTAACTTCTAAAGAGGCTGGTATATTCCACGTATGGGATGAAGAAGATTTACATCAATTACCGTTATCACAATGCCATATTCAAGTAGCTACTCCACTATCAGATGGTCCTGCTTCCCTCCTGCCTCTTATGACTTGTGGTGGTTTGACTCATAATGAAGCACGCAGAGAAGCTGGTTTAGCAGGAATTGAAACCTATGTAGCAGAAATTATGCACCGCCTTATCCCTGAACATAACGATATCGGTATTGGCGCCGGAGAGACGATGACAGAAGGTGTATACCGGGCGCTACAACAACATTTAAATAATAAATTGTATGAGCGGCAGTCACATATGCTAGAAGAAATTACGACAGTCGACTTAACCGAAATTCATGATAAACATTGTAGATTTTATTACGATGCTCTCGCTACAATTCATGAAACACCTAAAATAGCAGTAAGTGAAGAGATTCTCAGCTTTCCAGTCGTTTGGGTCGGTATACATGATCGATGGTACGGCGCATCTAATATTAATACAACGTTAGCGTTACGAAACGCACTACAACTATCCCTTCTTCACATTCAAAATGAAGAGACTCCTTACAGAGCTAATATCTTGCCTGAATCCTCTATTATTTTATATGACACTGATTCTTTTAGGTTAGAAATACAAGCGGAAGAAGAAATTCCAAGCACGCAATCTGTACAGCTTGCCTTGCAACATTTAGAAGAACATAATTTTTATCCATTCGTGTTTGATTTAGCTATTGAACCATTTTTGAAAGAAAACTTGGATGGTGTGTACGGGGTATTAATTGCAAAGGAGGATAGTCTATGACTCAAAATATATTGCTTATAGGAGATGGCCTTCTGGCAAACTATGTACATGATCAACTATGCCATCAATATTCTATCATTCGCCAACATAACCTTACAGACGAACTCCCTGAAAACATTACATTCGCTCTCGTCTTACATGATGGCTCTCCTTCTGCTATTCATCATGATGCTGAGCTAATTTTCCGTTCCAATCAGATTCCGTGGTTACGCGGGTTTACTTCATTTGGTGAAGGTATTATCGGTCCTTACATTCATCCCTCTGCAACTGGCTGTTCCCATTGCTCTGATGGACGCCGATTTATCGCCGGCTTTGATCAACAAGAAATGTGGGAACTACAGCGGAAATATGCATTAAAGACAGATAATGTAACAAGGCGTGATGTACGTGCCACTCAAAATGGGATGTTACAAATGTGCCATCTTATTTGCGCAGAAACAGAGAAGATATTAGCTCATGAGCATTCTTCTTTAGAAAATGAACTCATTTTACTAAACTTACAAACACTGCAATGTACACGGCATTCTTTTCTTCCAGATCCGCTCTGCCCGGTATGCAGCAATTTGCCTGATGACACAGCAGATGCAGCTGTGATTTCGTTACAACCGAGCTTAAAAACAAGTGATGCCACATATCGCTGTCGTTCCATTCATGAACTAAACACATTTTTAACGAGAGATTATTTAGATTACCGCGTCGGTATGTTGAACGGAAAAATGCAACATTCTTTATTACCGTTTGCTGACGTTATTATAAACATGCCATTACTGTTTGGAAATGAAGGTGTTGCAGGCCGAACTCATTCATTTGCAATAAGTGAAGCAACTGCTATTTTAGAAGGTTTAGAAAGATATTGTGGTATGTCACCTCGAGGAAAAAAAACGAATGTGCATGGTAGCTTTCATGATTTAGAGGATTATGCACTAAATCCCCTCTCGCTCGGTGTACATACCAATGAACATTATAATCGTGATAGTTTTCCCTTTAAACCGTTTGATCCTGACTATGAACAAAACTGGGTATGGGGATACTCTTTACTACAAAACCAGCCAATTTTAGTTCCTGAATCAATCGCTTATTATAGCCTCGGTCATCGAGATGCCTTCGTATATGAAACATCAAATGGATGTGCCATTGGTGGTAGTTTAGAAGAAGCGATTTTTCACGGCATTTTAGAAATTGTAGAGCGTGACGCCTTCTTGCTCACTTGGTATGCCGAATTACCTCTTCCCCGCCTTGATCTTAGTTCAGCAAATGATACGGAATTACAATTAATGATTCAGCGGCTGTACACGATTACCGGTTATGAATTGTATGCTTTTAACGCAACGATGGAACACGGCATCCCAAGCTTATGGGTAATCGCGAAAAATACGCGTGAAAATGGAATGAACGTTGTTTGTGCTGGAGGCTCTCATTTGGACCCAATCCGCGCTTTAAAGAGTGCCATTCACGAAATAGCAGGTATGTTACTTATAACAGACGATGAACTCGAACAAAAAAGAGAGCACTACGAAAATTGCTTACAAGACCCTTATCTCGTAAATAAAATGGAAGACCATAGTATGCTGTACGGATTGAAAGAAGCGGAAGAACGCCTTCACTTCCTTTTACGTGACGATGCTCCGGTGCAATCGTTCCAAGAAATGAATACATTACAATCAGTTAATCTAGATTTAACATCCGATCTTCATCAACTTTTAAACCGCCTGCAGCAATCTGGACTTGACGTAATCGTTGTAAATCAAACAGTACCTCTTATAGAAAAAAACGGATTACATTGTGTAAAAGTCATTATCCCAGGCATGCTACCGATGACGTTCGGCCACCATCTCACTCGGGTTACAGGACTGGATAGAGTGTATACCGTGCCGATGACACTTGGATATACAAATGAACCTTTAACGAATGAACAATTAAATCCACATCCGCATCCGTTTCCATAGTAAAGGAGGGGATTTTATGCAGCTGGATACTTTTTTACATCATCTCCATTTTTCTATCGATGAAATTATGCCGAATCAGGAAGTGGACTGGGAAGATGCACCGCTTCCTTATAAACTATATCGAAATGTACCCATCATTCCACTCTCTTTAGAAATCCCATTATCTTTACCTAACTCTTCTACTACACCTACTTTGAAGGAGATTGGTCATTACCTTTGGACCTCATTTGGTTTAACACAGTTATGTCAGCTAAATAGCGAGAAGATTTTATTCCGAAGATCTATCCCTTCAGGCGGCGCTTTATATCCAAATGAATTGTATATATATTTAAAAATTGACGATTACCCAGACGGTATTTACCATTACGACGCTGCGCACCACCGACTTATTTTACTTCGCGAAGGAAATTTCGATTCTTATATTACAGAAGCACTTGGCAATCGTTGTAACATACAGTCTTGTTTTGGCGCTGCATTCGTATCCACTATGTTTTGGAAAAACTACTTTAAATACAATAACTTTTCCTATCGACTTCAAGGATTAGATAGTGGTGTTCTCATCGGACAATTACTTGAATGTGCCAAACAATTCGGTTACACAAATGGCGTATACTTTCAGTTTCTAGACCGGGCAATCAATCATTTACTCGGACTGTCAGAAGGCGAAGAAAGCGTGTATGCTGTCGTTCCTTTAAGTACAGAACCACAAACGAATTGGTTTCACAATGATTACCGTGAAAATAAAACCGTTACTTCTCATGAGTTGTTACAGCAAATCCCGCCGTTAGCACATGAACATTTCGTTCGCTCAAAACATGTAAATGAATATCCGTTGATAACAAAAATAAATGATGCTTCTATGATCGAATCGACAGCGCACTTCCAAACACTACATCATGAAGAGCACTATCAACATCATTCACACGCTGTACAACTACCGAAAGTAGAGCGATTATCATACGATTTTTTACAACTTTGTAAACAACGCTATTCACCCGATGCTGACTTTACTTTAACGAAATGGGAGGCAGCCGAGCTCGCTACTTTACTACAAGAAGCGAGCCTCTCCTTCCCTTATTACAACGACCTTGACGGTAAGTATGTAAATGAAAATGCACGTGTCTCCTTATATGGATGTTTTTATAACGTAAAAGATATAGAAAACGGTGCTTACACTTATAACAGTAAAACGCATTCCATACAGCCACTTCGATACGGAGACCTTCGTTACCCTCTTCAATCTAGTATGACGATGGATAATGTAAACCTTTTTCAAGTACCGCTTTGCCTACATGTAGTCGGAAAGAAAGATTACTATACAAATGCATTAGGCTATAGAGGATACCGTATTCACCAAATGGAAGCTGGTATACTCGTTCATAAACTCGTTTTTGCAGCGACCGCAATGGGAATGGCTGGGCATCCTTTACTTAGTTTTGATACAAATTCATGTGATCAGTTGTACGGGATAGATACTGGGAATGAAACGTCTCTCATTCAAATTCCCGTTGGGGCTTATCGGGCGCGGAATTGGTTAAAAGGGGATTTGCGTAATTAGAAGCACGCCGGTGTACGGCGTGCTTTTTTAAAGGACTTAATTTATAAAAAGCGAAATGAGTATATATTCTTACATAAAAGGAGAGTTTAACTTGAGCATTTTACAACGATTAATCCAGCAAGCAAAAAATCCTCGCGGGACAATTGGTTCTTCCATGCTTTGTATTATGAACAGTGCACATACGAGACTAACCAATTGGGCACTACAGAAAGTACATATAAAGAAAGATGCAATCATATTAGATATCGGTTGTGGCGGCGGTAAAACGATACACACTCTTTCAAAACGAACTCCACTTGGGAAAATATACGGGATTGATTGCTCCGACCAAGCTGTAAAAAATTCTATACAGACGAATATAAAGGATGCTCAAAAACAAAAAGTCATTGTTCAACAAGCAAGCGTTTCTTCTATCCCCTATCCTACAAACTTCTTCGATCTCGTTACCGCTTTTCAAACGCACTACTTCTGGCCTGATGTGGAACAAGATATAAAAGAAGTATTTCGCGTCCTACAGCCGAACGGATCCTTTTTATTAGTCGCTGAAACTTTCAAAATTCAATATCATATGGAGAAATATAAAACGACTGAAGAATTAATAAATCTATTTTATAAAACAGGTTTTACAAGCGTGAAATGCTACGAAGAAAGAGGATGCCTTTGTGTAATAGGAAACAAGTAAAAAGCAGACCTTTTAAGGTCTGCTTTTTACTTAGATTAGCTTAAAAATACTCTTAATTTGTCTCGCAAATAACCAGTTTTTCGTACCGTAGTTATCATTTAAACTATCTAAATTGATAGATTGTCCGTTAGCAAACTTTAATTCTAGCGTTGTATTTTTATCATTTGTTTTTAAGTTACTATGTGTAATCGCATCATACTTTAATTTTTCAATCTCAATATACTCTTCTTTTTCTTGTCCAATCACGACATGGTCTTGGAAGAAGAACAATACTTCTACTTTCTTACCGAAACAAAATACATTTTTCGTATAAATTAATGTCGCATTATCAAGTCCGACGCATACTTCTTTCATCTCTTCAATAACGTGTCCAAAGTCTTCTTCATGTCTTGTGTTTGATTCAGCAATCCATTCTTCGATTGTTTTCATATTAATTGCCATACTGCGCCCCCTGGTTCGTTCATTGCTTTATTTTAAAATAAATACTATATGACAATATAAGCGATACATACTATGTTTTCAAGGGTGAAAGATATATTCAAAATAAAGTTAAATTTCAAAGTAATATACTAAAAGAATCCATTTCATTATATTTTAAACGTTTGAACGAGACATTCTTCATCATCGATTAACTGTTTTTTCTCATCAAATTCGATGTTTAGTTCCCTATATACTTTCTTCCAAAAAGAAACAGCTGGTACATTTTTCACAAGTTCGATAACGAAATACTGTCCTCGTTTCTCTTTTAATACATTCTCAATAACTTGTTTACCGATTCCTTTTCCTTTGTACTGATTCAATATGAAAATGTCATTTATACCAAAGTCATTTTCTTTTTTCAAGAATGGACGTTCCAGTAATAATAAAAATCCTACAATATCATTATCATTTTTAATAAAATACGGGGTAATTCCTTCATTTCCCCAAAACATATGCAAATCTTCGTATTCAAAAAACCCATTTGCTCCAATCTTTATATTAGGAGTGAATGTAGAGAGGTCATGAAGATATAGTGCATACAAATTACGTAATATTTCTTTTTCTGATTCTTGAACTGTTTGAAGTGTTACACCCATTTTTAATGATCCCCTTCCCTATATGTAACTATTTCCCAATCCTCTTCATTCGCCAAAAATAATGATTCCCCTTTAACAAAAAAAAATAGCACTTAAAAAGTGCTATTCTGCTCGCCTTGCCGCTTGCTGAATTGGATCCCAAACGCTGTTATATGGTGGTGCGTAACTTAAGTCGACATCTTCTAAATCGTGAATGCTCATTTTATTGAAAAGTGCCATTGCAATCACATCAATCCGTTTATCTACACCTTCTTCTCCAATTACTTGTCCGCCTAATAATTGTTTCGTGTCAGAACGATATAGTAATTTCAAATAAAGTGGTTTCGCATTTGGATAATAACCAGCCATATTTGTAGAATCTACTTTAACTGTTTTATACGGAATATGTAGTCCTTTTGCTTCTTTTTCATTTAAACCTGTTCTTGCAAGCGTCAAATCCATAAATTTAATAATACCTGTACCTAACGTACCTTTAAAGGCTCTTCGTTTATTAAGCATATTCAGTCCAGCAAGTCGGCCTTGTTTATTTGCAGTCGTTCCGAGCGGGATATGATCATGAATTTCCTTTATAACGTGGTAATGTGTTGCACAATCACCAGCTGCATATACGTCCTGCACATTCGTTTGCATATATGCATTTACTTCAATTGCCCCTTTATGATTTGTACGTATATTTGTTCCTTCAAGAAAATCAGTATTCGGCTTCACTCCAACCGATACTAAAACAAGATCTGCTTTATATGTTCCTTTATCTGTTTCAATTTGTTCTACTCTTTCGTTTCCTTTAAACGCTTTTACATTTTCATTCGTTAAAATTTCAATATGATGTTTATCTGCTTCTTTATGTATATATTCAGCCATATCTGCATCATAAATTGTACCGATATGATCATTTCGCTCAATCATTCTTACTTTCTTACCAAGTTCGACGAATGTTTCTGCCATCTCCAGTCCAATTGCACCGCCGCCAATAATCGTTACATCTTCAACTTTATTTGTTTCTAACGTTTTTAATATGCGCTCAGCATCAGGAATTGTTTTTAAAAGATGAACGCCTTGCAAATCTCGACCTTCCCATTCTGGCATAACAGGACGTACTCCAGTCGCGATTAATAATCGATCGTACGGAAATTCAAAAACATCTTTCGTCTGCGTATGCTCTGCGTACACGATTTTCTTTTCTGTATCTATTTTCGTTACTTCGTGTCGTACTTTCGCATCAATTCCGTATTTATCACGAAACGTCTTCACATTGCGCGCGACTAATTTTTCCGTTGACGCGATAGTACCACTAATGACATATGGTAACCCACACTGTGCGTACGAATAAATTTCACCTTTTTCTAACGTTACAACATTTGCATTTTCATCGTTTCTAACAATTTGCATCGCTGCACTCATACCAGCTGCATCTCCGCCAATAATGACATAGTTCACTTTACCACTCCTTCTTTTCTACATACTCTTTACGTTTTCCATATTTTTCAGAAATAACACCTACTTCCATTGTAAAGAAAGATAATTTCATCTTCAAATTTGGTGCACAAACCTATGCCTAAATAGGTAGCCGTCGTGTCTTATAAACAACATGTTTAATATGCTATAACAGTTACTATTGAAAGTAGGTGAAATATATATGTGTGCCGGCCTTCTCGCTCAAACTCCAGAGGAACCGCAAGAACCGAAACCCGCCGTGTCGCTTGATCAAGAATTTTCTATTAATGCAACATTATACAGCGCTCGCGCTTGGTTATCTAATGATGAGACTTTCGCACAAACGATTTGGAAAGGCTCTCACTTCGCTTCAGCATCACACGCTGGCAAGTCCATCTTACCAATCGGTACTGTAAAAATTTTGAACTTATCTGATGATACAATAACAGTTACTGCATCATCAGAATCAGATAATGCCCTCAAAATAGTCGTACCGCCTCATTCTGAAGGTGTGTTAACATCTAGTGCATTATCTGATGTGCAAGCAAGTACATCAGGAGGAGCAAGTAAAGTCACATTCCTCTTTCATATCTTTTTCTCAAGGGATCCTGGTCCAGCTAAAAAACCATAGAAAAGGTACAGTTATGCACTGTACCTTTTTCACATGTTTATTCTCTTGATTTGATGAGTTCAATATTATAAGTTTCAATATCTGTTAGTTTCCCTGTAAAATATGGATTTTCTCTATACCAAGACTGTTTTGAGAAATACGCTTGCATATCTTTCGTTTGAAACATATGTCCATGTCTTGCGTATATTTCGTTTCTCGCTATTTTCAATTGTTCTTTCGATAAATATGCTAATTCTGCACTCGTTAGTTTTCGAATATCACTATCTGGGAAAATGAAACCATTATATACATACGGAGTGGTAGATGGCGGAGTAACATTGTAAACAACTGTTTTTTCTGTACCTTTCTTTTGGAATGGAAGATTATAAGACGATAGTAGCGTTACCGTTTCTACCTTCGTCGTTTCCCTTCCATTTTCTCCATTTCGTTCTAAATAAATCGTCGTACTTCCATCAGTTGCTACCGGTCCCCACATAATTTCTTCTCCAGCCAGCGCTGTAACTGGCTTTTGATTCACATACAATGTTGCACCAGGCGCGTTCGTTTGAACCGTAATATATTGTCCTTTCAACGTTAAATCTATCGTTACGTTATTTTGATCTTGTTTCATAAGTACAACCTTTTCTTCACGTGATAGTTTCACATAATCATTTTTATATTCTGCTTGAAACACTTGAGCCCCTGGAAGAAACGGTCCATATTGCTTCTCAAACTTTTTGTCATCTGTTTTATCTATTTCTTTTCCGTTCATTTTTAAAGACGTACCTTTTTCATTTGAAAGCAATGTCGTATAATACGTCTTTGCTTTTAATTTATACCGATCAAATAAAAAGAAATACTTTCCGTCTTTCGTTAACGTAAAATCTGCTCTTTCGATTCCGTTCCCTTGTTTTTCACCTATCCTTAACTGTTCTTTCAATTGATTCACATAAGATGGATTTTCTTTTATATACGAAAATAGTGGCATTAGACTCTCTTTCGTTACAATAACTGATGGATCATCTGCCGTGACGATTTCAGCTAACTTCTCCCCGTCCCGCTCTTGTACAATAGTAATGATCCGATCTACTTGTGCCGACTGCTTATAGTACGATAATCCGTACAAATACAGTCCAACAATTACTACTGCAAGTAATGTTAAAAGTGTAATGCCAACTTTTGTACCGCCGCTCATTTTCTTCTTTACGACAAGACGTTCCCTCTTCTGACCGCAGCTTTGACAAAATTGCACACCGTCTTCAAGCTGAGTCCCACACTTTGTACATACATTCATCCATTCAACCACCTTTTCTTTAGAGGCCAGTTAATCCCTGTGTAAAGGTTTGAATTATCGTGTTTATGTAAGACCAAAACACGATAAACGTTGCAATTCCAATGAAAATATTTGCGATAAAAAGAGTGTAAACAAGATCTAATCCACCGTTATCTAGTTTTACTGTAGCTACAATTATACTAATTCCCATATATGTTGTAGCCAGCCCTAATAAAATTGGTAAGAAAAAGATTAATAAAAAACTAAACAGAAAAGAAAGCACTAATATAGCAATTACCGGAGTTGCTATCGTTCCCCATATTCCAAATACTTCAAGAAATGAAAAAGATGATTTCATCATCTTCCCACTGACAAAAATAATAAATCCGACAAATAAAGTTAAAATGAGTAAAAACAAAAAGACCGTTACAGAGTCCAAAAAGAATGTAGGAGTAGGTATATCTGGTGCAAATGTTCTCGTAACAGTTGCTGCAGCACTCATCATTCTATAAAAAATACATGCTCCTAAAAAACAAATAAGAACAAGACTTACAATTCCATTTCGTACTTCAACCTTGCCACTTTTCATAATAGCTGTCGGTGCTTGTAATGCGTGTTTAAAAAACTGAAAATAGCCACTTGCAAACCGCTTCGCTTGCTCTACCGTTTCATTTGGTCGAGTTTCCTTTGCTAAAGCTACGCGCTCCTGTTGCTCACCTTCTTCCTCCGTCAACGAATGTCCACAATTCCCGCAAAATTTTGCCTCTGCTGTATTTTCCGTATGACACGCCGGACATTTCATTCTCACATTCCCCCCTTAAGCAGATACCATATAGGGTGTTACAAATTCAATATATGACTTTGTACATAAAACATGACTACAAGAAAAAGATTATGAAATCCTTCTTTCAAATGAAAATATATGTGCTAGCAATCTTGAAAAATAATGCTATTATGAAACAGAACAAATAACATTTTTAACAGATTGGATGACAGGCAATGGAATTGGTAAACTCAATTTTTCACATACTCCTTACAAGCGTAATCCAATTATTTTCCTTAATTGGCGTTATCATTGTAATTGGATTTCTATTAGGTTATTTAGAATCTCTCACACGCATGTATTGGTCGAGAGCTTTCGGAAGAAAAGGATTCCTTTTAACGGCTTGGATCGGTGTTCCGATTCACGAACTTGGACATGCCATTATGTGTGTACTATTTCGTCATAAAATTGTAGCAACGCAGTTTTTCCCAACAGATACAAGTCAGGGCGCTTTAGGCTACGTACAACATCAATACAATCAAAAAAGTGTATATCAACGAATTGGGAACTTCTTCATTGGAATTGGGCCTATTATTTCTGGTATTACTGCATTAATCCTTTTAATGCGCTATTTTGTACCAGATTCATATTTTTTATTTAATACAACTCTCGAAAAAACAATTGCTTCTACTTCTATTAATGTAGAAATGGTTCAAAACATGCTCTTGTCGACGTTCGTATTATTGAAAAGCTTATTTACAATAAGTAATGTATTGAATCCTTCCTTTTGGTTATTTTTATTTATCGCCATTTGTATTTCTGCACATATCGCTTTAAGTAAACCAGATATTAAAGGTTCAATAGACGGTGTTATCGTCATGTTTATCGTATTATTTTTATTCAACATAATCGCAGGACTATTTCAGTACGATAGTAACCAGCTCATTGGAAAAGTGATGAAGTATAATATGTACCTCATCGCATTTTCTAGTGTGGCACTACTATTTTCTTGTATTTCTACACTTGTTAGTTTTGGGTTTTATAAAATAAGAGGAGGGCGTTCGTTTTGAACGCCCTCTTCTCCTCAATTATTACTCTTATAATCACAATGCTCAACAGGAACGCGAGCATGTCCCTCGTCATCCGTACACCATGATTGCGACTGGAAGGCAAGAAAGATACCGATCCATTCTTCTTCCTTTTCGAAGTGAATGAGTATTCCTCCGTCTTGCCATATACCATTATCGCCTTTCCATTTCTCTACATTTCCTTGATTCATATGAATATCATGTATACCGTTTCCTGGTTCGAAATGAAAGTAAGAATCAGGTGTATTTTCTTCTGGTCCCCATCTTTCACCGAATGCGTATATAATTGCTTTTTCTTCTATCGCTCGTTTTATATAACGTTCTATTTTTTCATTTAAATCATTGTCTACTCCTGCTTTTTCAGCAGGTAAAGGAATCATTTGTTTTGAATCAAATAAATTACCTCTCACATAATCTAAAGCTACTTTCGGTTCATTGTTTTTTATTTCTGTAAAACCAAACGGTAATGTCGGTAAAATATGAATCACCTCTGACCGAATATCATTACTCGCAAAATATAAAACTTCTGACGGATAACTTTGCGACTTTACGTTAATTGCAATACGGTAATCTACTTCTGCTTCGCCTTGTAAATGAACTTGATAATGAGGTGTTTTCCCTTTTCCAATCTTTGATTGTATAACTGTACCTTTTAACACACCGTAGTTTTTTAGGGGCATACATTTCATCTCCTATTCATTTAGTAGAAGCTTTACATACTTAAGGCATTATCCATATAAAAAGAAAATCCTCCTTTCTCAGGAGGATTTCTTATTTTCTCAACATATACCAAACAATAACCTCCATCACTACGAGCAACACCGCACCAAAGATCATTAACGTCGTCTTCTTTAATAGTTCATTTTCACGATACGGGATGTTACATAAATACGCACCTAATGTAATACGTGACGGGCAAGCAATTGTCGCTACTGATGACGCGGTGTTTTGAAGCGTTGTGACGTATTGCCACGGAAGTGCTACGTTTTGCGCAGTTTGCATTTGTAGTTTTATAAACATCGCATTTGATCCTGCGTTACTACCTGTTAAGAATCCACCTATTGCTCCGATGAACGGAGCAACGAAAACGAAAAACGTTCCAAATGTTTCACCTGCTGTTTTTGCCAGTAACGAATGCATGCCAGATGCACCCATTAGTTCTGAAATGGCGATAAACATTGTTGTCGTAATTGCAAACGGAATCCATTGTTTTATCGTTTGCGAGAATGATTGTTTAATAATATGAGATGGAATGCGGAAGAAAATAATCGTAAATAAGCAAGTCATACCGAGCCAAAATCCTGGTGAATATAGCATTTCTAGCTTGTAAGAGTATGATTTTAAATCAAGGACTGCATATGATCTGAACAAATCATGTAATGCTGGCACGAGGCGAGAAAGCAATATACAAACAGTTAAGAATATATAAGGGCTAATAATTTTTATAATAGATACTTCTCTTTCCGTTGTAGCAGCATGTTCTGTTATTAGGTTTTGTTCGTTTTTTCCTTTTAATTTAACGATAAGAAAGCCAAATGTAATTGTAACGATAGAACTTAATATACCTGCGAGTTCAACACTTACGTATGCGTTAGAAAGATAGATTCCGAGAGAGAATAATAAAAAGAAACCGAATCCTTCTTTCCACTTTTCAATCACAGCCTGCCAGCCACCTACAACGTGTAAGGAAAGAATGACAAAATAAGCAAACATCGGAATGCTTAGTAGTGCCGTATTTGTCCCAAGTGTTGTAAGCGGCATATTTATAAGCTGCGAACCGATAATCGTACCAGTTGCCATTGCCCCCCATGAACTAGCTAGTAAACCAATAAATGAAAGTAGTACAGCTTGAAACGGTTTATAGCCTAATGATAGAAAAATAGGTGCTGCAACCATAAAGCCAATTCCAAATCCACTTACTGATTCAATTAGTGGGCAAATACCAAAACACATAAGAAGCATTTGTAATAAACGATCGTGTGTCACTTCTTCTAGAAAACGTGCTACTTGATCGATGTACCCCATTTTGTTCATGAGGTGAAATAAAAAAATACCGAAAAATAAAACGTATCCGACAATAAAACAAATTAACCAACCTTTAATCGTTGCGTGCACAGTTTCACTTATCCCTAGTTGAAACGTTGGCGAGAGTAAAACGATTCCAACAGACACAACGTAAGCAATTAAAGAGGATCTTAATGACGTTTGTTTAAATAAAAATAAACAAATGAAAATCATCATAATTGGGATAAGTGCCAACAATATGGACATGTTATCATCTCTTTTCATTAAAAATACAATTTTTAACTATTATATAACAGATGTCATAAATTTCAATTGTTTTTGCAACAGATACAAAAAAAGAACCGAATGGCTCCTTTTTTAATCACTCCCATTTTCTATTATCCTGAAAAACTGTCTGCTGTCCGACCATTTTGTTTAACAGAACAAACACAATATAAGCACATATGACTTGCAATACAACATTTCCAAATTTCATGAATTCAAATGAATGAATCCAGCGGAATAATTCATTTAATAATACAATCGAAACGATACTAAATAGTTCTATACTAATCGAAAATATACATATTTCTAAAATAGATTGCTCTTGAATGCGATTTAAGTTGGAAAAGATGAATACATATCCTAAAAATAGAGCCATCAACTCTATTTTCGTCATGCTAATGAGCCAAGCGTATAGTGGTACAGTTAAAAGAAGATATAGTAGTTTCCGTCTTAGCATGCTTTCTCACCCTCTAAATTATATGTATTTTCTGTATATTTTAACATTTATTCCGTAAAACAAAAAGAAGAGACTTATGCCTCTTCTTTTTGTTTTGTTGCCTGTATTAATTCACATATTTCTTCTCGTTTTTCATTTTCTAACAGCTCAATAACTTTACTTCCAACGACAACGCCGTCACATATTGTAATCATTTCTTCTACATGTTCCTTTGTTGAAATACCGAACCCTGCCACTACCGGTAAATGCGTATGTGATTTTACTTTTTCTAAGTAACTATGAATCTCACCTTTAAAGTTTTGACGTACGCCTGTTACGCCCGCTACTGTAACGGCGTAGACGAATCCTTCTGATTCACTCGTAATTTTTTCGATTCGCTCAATTGGGCTCGTTACGGTAACGAGTGGAATTAGGGCCATGTTTGCCTCTCGAAGTAACGAGGCAATAATATCTTGTTCTTCATACGGTAAATCCGGAACGATGATGCCGTCTACACCTGCTTCTATACAGTTTTCGATGAATCTTTCTTTTCCGAATGCGAGTACTGGATTTAAATATGTCATGAGTACAAACGGAATTTGCACTTCTTTCCTTACCTCTATCAATGCTTGAAAAATACCATTTACTGTTACACCGCTATCTAGCGCTCGTTTCCCTGCTCTTTGAATTGTTGGACCATCTGCAACTGGATCTGAAAACGGGATACCAATTTCAACGATGCTTGCTCCTGCTTCGTCTAGAAAACGAATTCTTTCTTTTAATTTTTCAAGGCCACCATCTCCGCCCATTACGTACGGAATAAATGCTTTCTTACCATTTTCAAACGCTACTTTAATTTTTTCTACTCCCATTTTTTACACCTCTTCCATATAACGTTTTATACTCTCTACATCTTTATCTCCGCGGCCAGATAAGCAAATGACAAGTCCTTCGTCTTTCTTCATTTTCGGCGCTAATTTTAATGCATATGCGACAGCATGCGAGCTTTCTAAAGCCGGAATAATCCCTTCTTTTTTCGTTAATAATTGAAATGCTTCTAACGCTTCATCATCTGTAATGGAATGATAAGAAACGCGTCCAATATCTTTTAGTAAACTATGTTCTGGCCCAACACCTGGGTAATCAAGTCCTGCTGAAATAGAGTGAGCTTCTTGAATTTGCCCTTCTTCATTTTGCAGAAGATACATCATCGATCCGTGTAAAACACCAACGCTTCCTTTCGTTAAAGTCGCTGCGTGCTTTTCTGTATGAACGCCTTTTCCAGCTGCTTCTACGCCGTAAAGAGCAACTTCTTCATCATGCACGAACGGATAAAACATGCCCATCGCATTGCTACCACCGCCAATACAAGCAACGACAGCTTCTGGTAACTTCCCTTCTAACGCTTCATATTGTTTTTTTGTTTCTTTCCCAATTACACTTTGGAAATCACGAACAATTTGTGGGAATGGATGCGGTCCGAGAACAGATCCCATAATGTAGTGTGTATCATGCACGTGTGAAACCCAGTAGCGAAGCGCCTCGTTCACCGCATCTTTTAATGTGCCGCTACCTGCCGCTACACTTTCTACTTTCGCTCCGAGTAATTCCATTCGGAACACATTTAATTTTTGACGTCTCACATCTTCTTCTCCCATAAAGATGACGCATTCTAATCCGAGTAGAGCACATACAGTAGCGGTTGCAACACCGTGTTGTCCTGCCCCTGTTTCAGCGACAACTTTTTTCTTGCCCATTCGTACTGCAAGTAGTGCCTGACCGATTGTATTGTTAATTTTATGAGCTCCTGTATGGTTCAAATCTTCACGTTTTAAATAAATTTTTGCACCGCCGTAATACTTCGTCATATTATCAGCATAATATAGCGGTGTTTCTCTTCCGACGTACGTTTTTAAATAATGATTTAATTCCTTTTGAAACGCCTCATCTTGCATCGCTTCTTTATATGCTTCTTCTAGTTCTAGTACAGATTGCATTAACGTTTCTGGAACGTATCGTCCTCCGTATATACCGTAATGTCCTTTTTCATCTGGATATGCGTAGTTCATTTGGAACACTCCTTCGCTTTTATAATAAATTGTTTTATTTTCTCTACATCTTTCTTTCCTTCTGTCTCTACTCCGCTGCTCACATCGACCATATATGGCCGAACAGTTCGAATTGCTTCTTCTATATTAAGAGCGTTTAATCCACCAGCTAATATCGTTTTCTCTCGCAACTCTTTTGGCATATGTGCGAGTAGTTCCCATGAAAAATTCTTTCCATTTCCACCGCGAAACTTTTCTTTTGGGCTATCAAACAATATATAATCCGTTTCATATGCTTGAGCGTTTTTCATATCGGCCTCTGAAGTTACTCCGAGAGCTTTTATAGACGGAATATTCAATCTCTTAATTTGATGATTACCTTCATCCCCATGTAGTTGCACATGCGTTAACCCGCATTCATCTGCAATTTTCTGGATTACCTCTACTGATTCATTTACGAAAACACCAACCTTTAACACGTGTGCCGGAAGTTCCGTAATAATTTCTTTCGCCTGCTCCAGGGTAATTTTCCGTTTACTTTCTGCAAAAACAAATCCGAGTGCATCTGCTCCGTATTCGCAAGCACGTTTTGCTGTTTCCATATCAGTGATGCCGCAAATTTTCACTTTCATATGTTCACCTTACAATCTTCAAAAAAGGTACGAATAGAAGATGATGTCATAAGCGCTTCCCCAACTAATACACCTTTTGCTCCTGCTTTTTTAACACGAATAATATCCTCTTTTGAATGAATCCCGCTTTCGCTAATCCAAAGTAATTTCTCCTCATTTAATCGTTTCCCGAGCTTTTCCGTTTGGTTTAAATCCACTTCAAACGTTTTTAAATTACGGTTGTTAATACCGATAACGTGCGGATTTAATTGGATCGCAATTTCTAATTCCTGCTCATCATGAACTTCAACAATTGCTTCTAATCCTTTTTCTAGTACGTAACTATACAGCTCTTTTAACTTCTCTTCCGTTAACGCCGCTACGATTAGTAAAATAATATCTGCGCCAGCTTCATACGCTCTATCAATTTGAATTTTATCAATTATAAAATCTTTGCATAAAAGCGGAATGTTACTTTCTTCTCTCGCCGTTTGTAAATCATGAAACGATCCTTTAAAAAACTGACCGTCTGTTAAAACAGAAACTGCTCCTGCGCCGCATTCTTCATATGTTTTTACTTGTTTTCGTACATCAACGTGTAAATTGATATCTCCCTTTGATGGTGATGCTCGCTTTACTTCTGCAATGACAGTAAACTGCTGTAATGCTTCTACAAGTGAATATGTCTTTCTATTTTCTTTTACTGGTGTATACGTTTCATATAATGCCGCAACTTCCTTTTCCTTTTGGTCTACAATTTTGTCTAAAATCGTCCCCACGTTAATTCACCCTTTCTAATTTCTCATTACTTGCTGTAATTAATAAGTTTAGTTTGGCTAATGCTTTTCCAGAGTCAATGCTATGTGCCGCTAGTGTAATTCCTTCTTCAATCGTTTCCGTTTTTCCATTTGCAAAAAGAGCTAGACCTGCATTGAATAAAACAGTATCGCGGTAAACACTCTTTTCTCCGCTTAATACTCCGAGCGTAATCTTTGCATTCTCTTTCGAATTCCCGCCTCTAATCTCTTCATTTTTCACTATTTGGAAACCGTATTTCTCAGGTTCAATACTCGTTTCTACTATTTCATTATCTTTTAAAATAACAACGTGATTTTCTCCTTGTAATGATGCTTCATCTAAAAAACCACTCCCGTTTACGACAAGCGCTTGTTTTCTTCCTAGTTTCTGTAATACTTGCGCAACTGGTAGTAACATATCTCGTTTATAAATGCCAACAAATTGTGTTTCTAAATTCACCGGATTTGTTAAAGGGCCAATTAAGTTAAAGATCGTCGGCACGTTTAATTCTTTTCTTATTTTCATAATGCGTCTTAATGCTGGATGCATCGCTGGTGCGAATAAAAATGCAATCCCGACATGCTCTAATAAATAATCAATTTCGTTTGGCGTACTGCTAATATTTACACCGAGTTCTTCTAATAAATCTGCACTTCCTGTTTTACTAGAAACAGCACGATTACCATGTTTGGCAACCTTTACACCAGCTCCCGCCAGTACAAATGCCGATGTTGTACTAATATTAAACGTTTGAGCACCGTCACCACCTGTCCCGCAATTGTCCATCGCTCCTTGTATATGGTTCGAAAATGGTAATGCCTTGTCACGAAGCGCTCGAACGAGGCCGTATATTTCTTCTGCTGTTTCACCTTTCGCTTTCAGTAATACTAGGAAAGCTGCAATTTCACTTTCCAATATGTTTTTATTTAATAAAAGAAGCCCTGCTCTATACATTTCCTCTTTTGTCAAATGTTGCCCCTCCACTAATTTACGAAGATAGTTATTCATACTCTTTCCTCCTTTTTCACTTCGCCTAAAAAGGCACGTATTAACTTTCCGCCTTCTTCTGTTGCGATTGATTCCGGATGAAACTGTAATCCAAATAGCGGATAATAATTGTGATGAACTGCCATTATTTCTCCGTCGTCCATCGCTGTCGCTAGTATGTCAAAACACTCTGGCAAACTTGTCTGCGCTGCAACAAGGGAATGATAACGCATCGCCGTTAATGGCTGTGTTACATATGAAAAGATTAAAGTTCCATTATGTTTCACACGAGATGTTTTTCCGTGTTTAATACGTTCTGCTCTTACAATCTCTCCTCCAAATGCTGATATAATCGCTTGATGACCAAGACAAATACCTAATATGGGAACGTTCTTATAAAAATGACGAATCACTTCGATACAAATGCCAGCATCCTCTGGTTTTCCTGGTCCTGGTGAAAGTACAATTCCTTTCGGCTTCATTTCTTCTAATTGTTCTATCGTTATTTGGTCATTTCTTACGACTACAATATTTTCTTCGTATTGACCTAA
Organism: Bacillus sp. BC05(2025); assembly: GCF_056725905.1. Classification (NCBI taxonomy): domain Bacteria; kingdom Bacillati; phylum Bacillota; class Bacilli; order Caryophanales; family Bacillaceae; genus Bacillus; species Bacillus sp. BC05(2025). Next base: position 456,420 of record NZ_JBWYRA010000002.1, read on the forward strand.
CAGTTGATACAAGTTATATGTGAATGAATCGTAATTATCAATTAGTACAATCATTTCATTACCTCCAAAAGCGCTCTTGCTTTATTTAACGTTTCTTCATATTCAGCTACTGGGTCTGAATCGTAAACAATTCCTGCTCCTGCCTGAACGTATGCTTTTTTATCTTTTACGACCATCGTTCGAATGGCGAGCGCCATATCAAGATTCCCTGAAAAACTAACGTATCCAACTGCCCCCGCATATACATTTCTTTTTTCATTCTCTAGCTCATTTATAATTTCCATCGCTCTAATTTTCGGAGCGCCTGACACTGTTCCTGCTGGCAAGCAATATGCTAATGCATCAAATCCACTCATTTGTTTTCGCAATGTTCCGTAAACTTCAGATACAATGTGCATAACGTGAGAATATTTTTCTACTTTCATATATTTATCTATCGTCACGGATCCAATTTCACTTACTCTGCCAATATCATTCCGCCCAAGGTCCACAAGCATCATATGCTCCGCTCGTTCTTTCTCATTTTCTAACAGCTCTTTTTCAATTTCCGTATCTTCCTGCTTTGTCTTCCCTCTCGGCCTCGTACCAGCAATTGGATTCGTCATCACTTTATCTTCTCTTACTGATAACAAACTTTCCGGCGAGGAACCGAGTACAACATAATTTTGAAAATCAATATAGAACATATATGGTGATGGATTGGCTATTCGTAGTTTTCGGTATAACGCGAATGGATCACCAATACATTCACTTTGCAAACGCTGGGATAATACGACTTGGAATATGTCCCCGGCCCGAATGTATTCTTTCGCCGTTTCTACCATCACGCAAAATTCTTTTTCTGTTATAGAAGAAGTGAATGATAATGTCGATTTTGTTTCAATTACTTCCGCTTCTTCTCCCTGTAACACTTGCTCTTTATATACTTGCAATCTTTCATATACTTCTTCATAATCTGCTGAATCATCTTCCCTGCATACATATACAAATGATAATTTTTGGCGTAAGTGGTCATACACGATAAACTCACGGTACAATAAAAGGTGTACTTCTGGAATATTCAATGGATCATGTAAATCTGCTCCAATGTTTTCATATTGCCGAATGACGTCATAGCCAATATAACCAACTGCTCCTCCGCAAAATGGAAATGGACTGTCTACTTGAGCTGACCGGGTTTCTCCTTCTAACACTTGTAGTACGTTACCTTGCAACTTTTCTGTCCGGCCGTAAATCGTTCGTTCCACTTCCATACCAACACTCTTCACTTCACCATATGGATTACATCCTAAGTAAGAATAGCGTCCTTTATCTTGATGAAGCTGCGAACTTTCTAATAAAAACTTTTTCTTTCCTTTCATACGTCTATATAAAGAAATTGGCGTAATGCTATCCCCTTCTTCTTCAGCGATTACTAAAAATGCTCTTCCCTGTTCTTTTTGCTTCATAAATTCCTCTTTTGTCATCATGCCTTTCACCTCAATCTCAAAAATAAAAAAGTCCCCTACATATCGAAAATATGTAGAGGACGATAAATTTACCGTGGTACCACCTCATGTTGGACGCAAAAGCATCCCGCTTTATTCAGGTACAAAATATATACCTTATCCTTGTAACGGCGGAACCCGGGTTGCCTACTGAAAAGAATTGTTCAGCATACCTCTCGTAAGCCCATTCCGTATATGGCACCGCACCGGGCTTCCACCTATCCCCGGCTCTCTGTAACGTCTCCAATATACGTACTCTTCTTACTTCAACGATTTCATTTATTTAATTTTTTGTACACAAAAAGGGAGTACTCATCCTATAGAAAGGACGGGTACTCCCGTGGTGCCACCTTAATTCGTTACGAATGTAACGCACTTTACCGTATCAAAAACAATACGTGTCTCTTGTATCGATGAGATCATGTCGCCAAAGCCTACTTCTTTCGTTTCGGTTTGGAAGCTCCGAAGCCCATTCCACATCAATTCCATACTGATTCGCACCAACCATCAGCTCTCTGACATGTTCATCATGTGTACTCTTCTTCATCAACGCTTGCATTTTTTTAAGTTGCACTCATTATAGACTTAACTTTTTTCATAAGTCAATACTTTTTAAAAAATTTTATTTTTCTCTCCTTTCAATATTATATTGACAAAACAACCTCTTTTTATGTAAATATAATAAATACTCTATTAAAAATAAGGTTTTTTGTATGAATATTATATATTAAAAAAATAAAATGATATCAAAAAACGCTTACATTTCTGAAAATTCATATTTCTGTATGGATTTTTCAGAATAATCATGATAGATTATAAATATGCATAATGCATCAAAAGACATGACAAAAGGAAGGGGAACTACATGAGTACGCAGATGTTAACTTTAACTTCAATCTCTATTTACATGCTCGGGATGTTAGTCATTGGCTATTTCGCCTATAAACGAACGTCCAACTTAACAGATTATATGCTTGGCGGGCGTACACTAGGCCCCGCAGTAACAGCATTAAGCGCTGGAGCATCCGATATGAGTGGTTGGCTTTTAATGGGACTACCCGGTGCAATGTTTAGCGTTGGATTAAGTAGCAGTTGGATTGCAATCGGCCTAACACTAGGCGCATACGCAAACTGGCTATATGTTGCTCCTCGCTTACGTACCTACTCTGAAATTGCAAACAACTCTATTACTATCCCAGAATTTTTGGAACACCGTTTCCACGACAAATCTCATATGCTACGCTTAGTATCCGGACTTGTTATTATGATTTTCTTTACTTTTTATGTAGCTTCAGGATTAGTTTCAGGCGCTGTATTATTTGAAAATTCATTTGGTATGAACTACCACGTTGGATTATTCATTGTTGCAGGCGTTGTTGTAGCTTACACATTATTTGGTGGTTTCTTAGCAGTAAGTTGGACAGACTTCGTGCAAGGAATCATTATGGTAGTCGCTCTTATTCTTGTTCCTATCGTAACAATTATGAATTCGAACGGACTTGGACCTGCATTTGATACAATTCGTTCTGTAGATCCAACACGTCTAGATATTTTTAAAGGTGCCTCTACTTTAGGAATGATTTCTTTATTCGCATGGGGCCTTGGTTATGTTGGACAACCTCATATCATCGTACGCTTTATGGCGATTTCATCTGTAAAAGAACTGAAAAGCGCACGAAGAATTGGTATGAGCTGGATGATTTTCTCTGTTGTCGGAGCTATGTTTACTGGTCTTATTGGTATTGCTTACTATTCACAACAAGGGTTAACATTATCTAACCCAGAAACAATTTTCCTTGAACTAGGAAAAATTTTATTCCATCCACTTATTACTGGATTTTTATTAGCAGCTATTTTAGCAGCTATTATGAGTACAATCTCATCTCAGTTACTCGTTACTTCTAGTGCCGTAACGGAAGACTTATATCGTACATTCTTTAAACGCTCTGCCTCTGATAAAGAGCTTGTATTTGTCGGTCGTATGGCTGTACTTGTTATTGCATTAGTTGGGTGCGCATTAGCGTTTAAACAAAATGATACGATTTTAGCTCTTGTTGGATACGCTTGGGCTGGTTTTGGTTCTTCATTCGGACCTGCTATTTTATTAAGCTTATATTGGAAACGTATGACGAAATGGGGCGCGCTTGCTGGTATGATTTCTGGTGCCGCTACTGTTATTATATGGACTCAATTCAAATTCTTAAAAGATTTCTTATATGAAATGATTCCAGGTTTCGCTATTAGTTTACTAGCTATCGTAATTGTTAGTTTACTAACACAACCTTCAAAAGAAGTTGAAGAGCAATTTGAGAATTTCGAAAAACAACATAGTCATAATCTATAGAGGGAAAGCTCTGCTGTTATCGTATCAGCAGAGCTTTCTTTTTATCCCGCATTAACGTGCAGTAAGACCCCCACTGATTAAAGTTTCACTTTATCAAAGTTCGACTTTATCAAAGTTCGACAATCTTCTGCTCGAATTTAACAATTTCTTTATGTTTCGTTAAATTAAACATAACACTACTCCTTTATAGTAGTACTATCAGCACTTATACAGAAAGGGGACTCCAACATGTTAGCGGCTTTCCAGCAACAACAAACACGAAAATTTTCACCTATCACAAATACTTCTGCGTCTTGTTTGAACATACAACCTAATCCACCTAAAATTTCAATTGCTCCTTCTGTTATTTCAGTCATTGGTGTTCATATGGGAAAAAATAAGTTGAAAATAAGAACGGGACAAAGCACTGAGTTATCAGCTTCCGTGTTGCCGATGCAAGCGACGAATAAAGAACTTATTTGGACAAATATGAATGCTGATGTCATCACCATGTATCCAAATGGGGATACGGTAACGATTACTGGAAAAAGTGCCGGAAGAGCAGTCGTCATTGTCACAACTGCTGAAGGAAAGTTCCGTGATCTATGTATGATTCATGTACAACCTTATATGACAAACCCAAAGTAAAAGAGTGGCTTCCGAGCCACTCTTTTACTTCATTTCAATGTGCGGATTTTTACTTTTAACAAGATTGATGAATTGCGCTTTATCTTTAGGAGAAATAATTTCTGTTTGATGCGCGCCGTAAACAATTTCAAATCGATCAAATGATAAAGCATGAGCCGCAATTGGATTTTTCGTATTTGAAATTTGTTTTATATCTCGTATCAATATGCGCTTTTTAACGGGACCGGATCTAATAGTAATTGTTTCTTCTGCGACGATGTATTTTGTGGAAAACCAACTCCAAATAAATAATATGGCTAATGGGATTGTAAAAAATAAAAGAAAATACTCTCTACCTGCAAATAAAGGAGCAAAACACGCTCCAATGACAACGAAAAAAATCGGATATAACCAGACATCTTTTTTTGATGGAAACTCCATTTCCCTCCCCCTTCTACACCCGTATTTCTATAAAACAAAAAGAGAAGTATCACCACTTCTCTTTTCTCTCTTAACATTATAATTCCTGTGTATACGCTGGCTCGTTTACTACATTTTTTGCCGTTCGCTTTTGTTGCTGTAGTAAGAAAACAGATACACCAAACAATACAAGTATGCTACCGATCACTTGCATGGCATTTAATCTTTCCCCGAGTAAGAAGAAAGCTAGTATTGATGCTCCAACTGGTTCACCTAAAATACTCATTGAAATTGTTGTTGCATTTACGTAGTTTAATAGCCAGTTATTAATGACGTGTGACACTGTCGGCACGACCGCAAGTAAAAGAAAAACGGTCCAATCCCACTTCGTATAACCTATAAAAGGCACTTGCAATACTATATTATAAATCCCCATAAAAATACCTGCGAATGCAAAGACTGTAAAGCTATAAATCCAGTGTGATACTTTCTTTACTGTCGTTTGTCCGATAAATAAATAACCGACAACTGCTATTACACTTAAGAAGGATAATATATCTCCATAAATTGCTTGTTCACTTAGTCCTAAATCCCCCCACCCAATACACATTACGCCTAATATCGCAATTCCCATTGTCGCAATAGCTGAGTATGTTGTTCTTTCTTTAAATAAGAAAAAACCTCCAACTAAAGATACGATTGGCTGAAGCGCTAATATAATCGTCGAACTCGCAACTGTCGTATGCTTTAAAGATTCAAACCATAAAAGAAAATGAAGTGCTAAAAAGAAACCAGATCCAATTAAAAGTCCCCAATCTTTTATTTGAATCTTACTAAACTCTTCCCGTTTTTTCAAAACAATAGGCAACATAATAAGTACGATAATCCATAATCGATACATGCTTAATATGGAAGATGGTGCTGAGGACATCTTTACAAAAACTGCTGCGAATGAAATGGCTATAATGGAAATAGCTAATGGTAGTGCAATCGATCTTTCTTGTTTCAAATTCCGTCTCCCCTCTCACCTGTCAAAAATCCCACTTCATTATATCCGTTTTCTTTCCTAACTTAAATACTAATTTTTTAGATTCTTCGTACCATTATGGTAAAATAGAAACGAAAGCACCTATTAGTGAATATTTCTTTCTTTTTCACTACAAGCGTCGCTCTTACAATCATTATAGTAAATTTTTATTTAGGGGGATCCACATGAATCAAACAATAGGGAGAATTGAAGAGATTTCATTTTATAGTGCATCACTTCAAGAAGATGTTACACTTCTCGTTTACTTACCAGTAAATTACACACCACTGCACAAACATACAGTGGTCATTGCACAAGATGGTAGAGATTATTTTCAGCTTGGTAAAGCGCACCGTGTAATTGAGCGCCTTCGTGAAACTGAAGAAATTGACCGTACAATTATTGTCGGTATTCCATATAAAAATGTACACGATCGTAAAGAAAAATATTTCCCAAATGAAGTGAAAAACGCTGCTTATATTCGCTTCCTTGCTCATGAACTTGCACCATATATCGACGAAAATTATCCAACGTACCAAATGGGAAAAGGTCGTGTGTTAATTGGTGATTCTCTTGGCGGAACAGTTTCCTTTATGACTGCACTTATGTATCCGCATACATTCGGTAAAGTCGTTATGCAATCACCATTTGTGGATGAAACAGTGATGAATTTAGCGAAAGAATTCAAAAATCCGGAGGCGCTAGAACTTTATCACGTCATTGGAACAGAAGAAACAGCTGTAAAGCGCACGGATGGACAAGTATCTGATTTCGTAGGGCCGAACCGTGAGCTTAATACGCTTCTGACAGATAGAAATTTCATTACACATTACGAGGAATTTGAAGGTAATCATACGTGGAAATATTGGCAAACTGATTTACCGAAAGCTTTCTCTCATATGCTATCAATGAAATAATAGAGAGCAGTATTCAGAATAATTTGATATAATAGATTAAGAGAGTTATTTTCTCAAAATCTAACTAGACTTACAAAGGGAGGAATTGGAACATGAAATTAGGCATTGTAATTTTTCCATCTAAAATGATTCAAGATAAAGCGAACGGATTGCGTAAACGTTATGATCCGCACTACGCATTAGTTCCGCCACATATTACATTGAAAACACCCTTTGAGACGCAAGACGAACAATTAGAATCGATTGTAAACGAGTTACATACAATCGCAAGTAAAACGAACCCTTTTACCCTTCATGTTGGAAAAGTTGGTTCATTCGCACCTGTTAATAATGTTCTTTATTTTAAAGTAGAAAAAACACCGGAACTTACTTTCTTAAATGAGGAAATGCACAGCGGGTTCTTTACACAAGAACGCGAATACGCTTTCGTACCTCATTTAACAATCGGTCAAGGCTTATCTGATGCAGAGCATGCTGATGTACTAGGTCGATTACGTATGAAGGATTTCTATTATGAACAACCAATTGACCGCTTCCATCTTCTATATCAATTAGAAAACGGAACATGGACTGTACACGAAACATTCCGCCTTGGAAAGGGGAACAACTAATTTGCATGCACAGATCGTACAAACGGAAGAACAACTAAGAGATGCATTCTCTGTACGTAAGCAAGTATTTGTAAATGAGCAGCAAGTTTCTGCCGAAGAAGAGTATGATGAGTTTGAAGAAACTTCTATACACGTTGTTATATATGATAATGATGTTCCCGTTGGTGCTGGGCGTTTTCGCACCATTGATGGGATTGGGAAAATGGAACGCATTTGCGTACTAGCTTCCCATCGTAAAAAAGGCATTGGAAAAATTGTTATGGATGCACTTGAAGCATATGCGAAGGAACACTCGTTACAAAAATTGAAGTTGCATGCTCAAACACATGCTGAAGATTTCTATAAGAAACTTGGATATGTAACGAGTTCTGATGTATTCATGGAAGCAAATATTCCTCACGTCGTTATGATAAAAGAATTGTAATTTAAAAACAGGAGGTATCCCCTCCTGTTTTTTACATTGCTATTTTCTTTTTCTTCCGCTAAAGTTAAATGTTGATGCTATAGTTTTGAAGGTGAATATATGACACAAGAAAAATTTTCACAAAAATCATTAACGCACGCTGATATTCCACGTGCAACATATCATATTCCAAAAACATCTACCCATTTAATTATGGAAGAAGATGCAGATGCGGCGTATTTCCGTGCTCTCGAACAACAAAATGTATTTTTAAACGAAAAACAATTAGAGGCCGTACGAACGACAGAAGGTCCTGTTCTGACATTAGCTGGTGCCGGAAGCGGGAAAACATCTGTTTTAACAACTCGCGTAGGTTATTTAGTAAATGTAAAACAAGTTCATCCGCGAAATATTTTATTGCTTACATTTACACAAAAAGCGGCTGAAGAAATCCGAAATCGTGTAGCGAATTTACCAGGTATGAATCATGCCGCAAGTAGCTACGTTGTTGCTGGTACGTTCCACTCTGTCTTTTTAAAATTGCTTCGTAGTCAAGGATATAATCAGCAAATTTTAGCAAACGAAAAACATAAACAAATTATGATAAAGAAAATTTTAAAAGAATTGCGTTTAAAAGACGCTTATGATGCTGAAACGATGCTCGCGATGATTTCACTTGAGAAAAACAAATTGAATCGCCCGAAAGATGTACGAGCAAAAACACCTGTTGAACAAGAATTTAAAGAAGTATACGAGCGTTTTGAAGAAGTGAAACAACGATATAATTATATTGATTTCGATGACATCCTATTAGAAACATATTATATGTTAGAAAATAATGCTCCTTTGCTTACCCAATTACAACAACGTTTCCACTATATTGAAGTAGATGAGTTTCAAGATACATCGTATGCACAATATGAAATTGTAAAATTGTTAGCTTCGCCAAAAAACAATTTGTTTATCGCAGGTGATGACGATCAGGCAATATACGGCTGGCGAGGAGCGAGTCACCAAATTATTTTATCTTTTCCAAAAGAATTCGATAACACTACGATTATCGCACTGAATACAAATTATCGATCCAATCCTTTTATCGTCGGACTTGGAAATGAAGTGATTAAACTAAATCAAGAGCGCTTTGATAAAGAGCTATATTCTGTACGTGAAGAAGGTGTACAACCTTTTTACGCAAGACCAGCTACGACGCTTGATGAAGCAAATCAAATTTTGCAGCTCATTCAAGAAAAGGTAGATACCGGTGAACGAAACTATAAAGATTTTTGTTTACTGTATCGCACACATTCTGTAAGCCGTTCATTACTTGATCAGCTTACCATTCACAAAATCCCGTTTATTAAGCATGGGGCGAGTCAGTCATTTTATGAACATTCTTTAATTAAGCCTGTATTAGATCATTTAAGACTGGTGATTGAGCCGTTTCGATTAGAATCACTTTCAAATATATTACCAACGATGTATATTGGGCGTGATGATTGTATTTCCTTTATTGAACGTGAACAATGGAAATATGGTGAAGGCCGTTTTCCTTCTCTTCTTCATTTCTTATTATTAAATCCGAGCTTAAAACCTTTTCAAGTGAAAAAGGTAAATGAGCGTATCGATTTTATTAAATTTATAAAAGAATTAGAACCGAAAAAAGCATTAAAGGAAATTATTCATGGTAAAGGAAAGTATTTAGAGTACTTACAAAGTAACGATCGTTCTTCCTTTACGATGCATAAAGATATACAAGAAGAAATGTTAGAAGAATTAATGGAGTCGGCAAATCGTTTCACCGATATTCCATCTTATTTACAATTTATTAATGAAGCAATTCAAGGTCAAAAGGAAATGGAAGCATTAAAAACAATGCCGCAAAAAGATGCTGTTTCGCTTATGTCTATTCATAACGCAAAAGGTCTTGAATTTCCATGCGTCTTTTTACTTGGAGCGAGCGATGGTATTCTGCCCCATACTTCTTCTTTAAAAGATGCAAATGATCGTGTTACAGAGACTTCTGAAGCTTTAGAAGAAGAACGCCGACTACTTTATGTCGCTATTACACGTGCAAAAGAAGAACTTTACATTTCCTCTCCGCAATTTTTCAGAGGAAAAAAATTAGATATATCTCGTTTTTTATATACTGTTCGAAAAGATTTACCTGAAAAGACATCCACGAAATAAGGATGTCTTTTTTTATATTGCATTATGTACATCCCTACTATATAAATTCCTTGTTTTGATCGTAAGAATTAACGTAATATCAGCCATATCCCGTTCATATTGTAATAGTGTATGTCAGAACTCACGATAAGGAGTGAACATAATGAGCTGCAATTGTAACGAAGATCATCATGACCATGATTTTGATTTCAACTGTGTATCCAATGTCGTTCGTTTTATACATGAACTACAAGAATGTGCAACGACAACATGTGGATCTGGTTGCGAAGTTCCATTTTTAGGTGCACATAACAATGCATCAGTAGCCAATACACGTCCCTTTATTTTATACACAAAAGCCGGTACACCATTTGAAGCATTCGCACCATCTGCGAGCCTTACTAGCTGCCGTTCTCCAATTTTCCGTGTCGAGAGTATAGATGATGATGATTGCGCTGTATTACGTGTATTAAATGTAGTATTAGGTGACGGGTCCCCTGTACCACCTACTGACGATCCAATCTGTACATTTTTAGCTGTACCAAATGCAAGATTAGTATCAACCTCCACTTGTATTACTGTTGATTTAAGTTGCTTCTGTGCTATTCAATGCTTACGTGATGTTTCTATACAAAGCTAAATAATGATTTAAGCATGGATTGGGTGGCAGAGTTTTCTGCCACCCAATCCATGCTTAAAAGGTATTATTATGTATTTTTTATAAAATTGGGAACTTGTCTAGAACATAGAACCTGTCCTTTTCATTAACTGAAAGTAGAAACAGATAAAGGAGTGAAAAACATGTTCTCTTCTGATTGCGAATTTACTAAAATTGATTGCGAGGCAAAACCAGCTAGTACACTACCTGCCTTCGGTTTTGCTTTCAACGCGTCTGCACCTCAGTTCGCTTCATTATTTACACCATTACTATTACCTAGCGTAAGTCCAAACCCAAATATCACTGTTCCTGTAATAAATGATACAGTAAGTGTCGGAGATGGCATTCGAATTCTACGAGCTGGTATTTATCAAATCAGTTATACATTAACAATTAGTCTGGATAACGCACCTGTTGCACCAGAAGCTGGTCGTTTCTTCTTATCATTAGGTACACCAGCTAACATTATTCCTGGGTCAGGTACAGCAGTTCGATCTAACGTTATTGGTACTGGTGAAGTAGATGTATCCAGTGGTGTTATTCTGATTAACTTAAACCCTGGCGATTTAATTCAAATTGTACCAGTTGAGTTAATTGGAACTGTAGACGTTCGTGCTGCAGCATTAACAGTTGCACAAATTAGCTAGTAAAAAGCGGTATTTCTTCATTAGAAATACCGCTTTTTATATGTATAATAAAAAACACTCACAGTAACATGAGTGTTTCATTCTTCATAGTGTTTTATTGTGTTCTTCTTTTTCCCGCAATTACATCCTTTTTTCTTTACAAATCCTTGTTGTTGTAACTGTTCTTGATATGCCTGTTGTTGTGCTTGGTGCTGTTGCTGTATATGATACCATTGCTGCAGGTCATATGAATTTTGCCTTGGATTATTGCTCACAGCAAACATCTCCTCTACTGTCAATTCTGTCTATTTACTATATGAACAACTCTTAATTTCCGTTCCCTCCTTCTTTTAAACTCCGCTTTTTCTCTTATTATGAAAATATATTATTCTCCCATAAAATATCCTGTAATCGTTTCAATGATTGCTGCTGCTCCTGCAATAGCTAATAATGCAAGTAACGGCTCTGCAACGATAGAGATCCAATTATATAAAACTAATAAAAAAGCACTAACCCATACACCTGTACACCAATAACAACTTAATAATTCGCCAATCCACTTTCTTAACCCTTTCCCTTTTACTTTTGTAAAAGTTGATACACTTCCATCCGGCTCTGTAATCTCTAATTCATCAATAAACGGTCTTCGCAAAAAAGCTGTAATTTTATCATACACAATTAAACGAGTGAGCCTAAAAGCAGCTAACGCGAAAATAAAAAATAAAAGCCAACTTGTAAACAGCATGATTCCACCTTCCCTTATCTTCTTTCGCCTATTTAAAAAAAAAGGTCTTGAGATTGTGACCAAATCTCCTCGACTCCAATATCTTATTAATGTAAATACAAACAAGAAGATAAGGAGTGACATTAATGAGTTGTAACGAAAATAAACACCATAGCTCTTCTCATTGTGTAGTTGACGTTGTAAAATTCATCAATGAATTACAAGATTGTTCTACAACAACGTGTGGATCTGGTTGTGAAATTCCATTTTTAGGTGCACACAACACTGCATCAGTAGCAAATACACGCCCTTTTATTTTATACACAAAAGCTGGAACACCATTTGAAGCATTTGCACCATCCGCAAGCCTTACTAGCTGCCGTTCTCCAATTTTCCGTGTGGAAAGCGTAGATGACGATAGCTGTGCTGTACTACGTGTATTAAGTGTAGTATTAGGTGATGGCTCCCCTGTACCACCTACTGATGACCCAATTTGTACGTTTTTAGCTGTACCAAATGCAAGACTAGTATCGACATCTACTTGTATTACTGTAGATTTAAGCTGTTTCTGTGCGATTCAGTGCTTACGCGACGTTTCTATCTAATAATGAAGTAAACTAAAAAACTATTGGGGTGGTAGAAGCATTCTACCACCTTTACATATTTAAAAGCCTGCCATACTAATCGATTGGATATCCTCTATAGATAACCGAATATCTCTCATACTATTTGGCGGCATAATGGATACCATGCCATTACGATACGATATGATCGATCCAACATATGAGACTGTAGCTGTTTTTATTCTGCACCTTACTTTCGGAATGTAATGAGGGCGGTTTAATAAAAAATGAATTTTCTCTTCATTATTCATATCCTTAAATGATTTATTATACGGGACAGTTCTCACTGGCTCTTGCTGTTCTTGCTGTTCTTTCTGTTCTTGTTGCTCTTGTACTTGTTCCTCTTCTTCTATTGTTTCTTCTACTTGTTGCTCTTCTTGCTGTTCTATTACTTCTTCCACAGCACTACTTACAACATTTTCGTTTCTATTACTTTCCTCTTTTCGATCCTCATTTTCAAAGTTTGTTAAGATAATTCTTTTTATTTTCGGTGCAGCAAGTTCCAAATTTACTTGCGCAATATATAACAACGGTTTTCCAACTGTTGAACTTTTATTTTTATTCTTCACACTCGTCCCTCCCACTTCCATACGTAGCTGAATAAATCGTGTACTATTATAGTTATATTCATAACGTGGTAAGAACTTTCGTTAAAAATCGTTCTTTCTAAGAACAAATAAAAAGGACAATCTCAACATGTAGAGATTGTCCTTTAAAAATTCATATTATGTTTATCCTAAGATATGATATCCTGAATCAACGTGAATGTTTTCTCCTGTTACACCGCGTGCTAAATCACTGAATAAGAATACTGCTGTATCCCCAACTTCTTCCGGAGTTGTTGTACGGCGAAGTGGTGCGCGCTCCTCAATTTCTCTTAAGATTGAGTTAAAGTCGCCTACACCTTTTGCAGATAACGTACGAATTGGACCTGCAGAAATAGCGTTAACACGAATGCCGTGCTGACCTAAATCGTTAGCTAAATATTTTACGCTCGCTTCTAATGAAGCTTTCGCAACACCCATAACGTTATAGTTTTTCACAACGCGCTCGCCGCCAAGATATGTTAACGTTAAAATATTTCCGCCTTCTGTCATTACTTTCTTCGCTTCTCTTGCTACAGCTGTTAAAGAGAATGCACTAATATTTTGTGCAAGTAAAAATCCATCGCGAGAAGTATCTACAAATTCACCTTTTAAGTCGTCACGATTTGCAAAAGCAATACAGTGTGCAACACCGTGAATTGTACCAACTTCTTTCTTGATTGTTTCAAAGCAAGCTGTAAGTTCTTCATCATTCGTTACATCACAAGGTAATACAAGTGATTCTTGTCCTTCTAATGTGTCCGCTAATTCACGAACGTTTCTCTCCAAACGTTCTCCTGCATATGTGAAGATTAATTTTGCACCTGCATTATGCAAAGAGCGAGCAATTCCCCATGCAATACTTCTTTGGTTCGCAACGCCCATAACAACAAATGTTTTCCCTTGTAATAGTTCCATGATATATCCTCCCAGAAATACTTATACTTGTTATTAGTACCTGATACTATAATTATAGTAACATAAAACCTCTTAAAGGCAAACAAAAAAGTCATTAACTTCAAAATCGTTAATGACTTTTTGTTTCTATAAAAAAACGCTCTAATCCTTCTTCCCAAGAAGGCATTTGTAAAAAACCATTTAACCGTAGCATGTTATGTTGGAAAACAGAATATTTCGGTCTCGCTGCCGCCGCCCCAAATTCTTCGGTTGAAACAGGGAATACATTCACTTTCATATTTGCATACGAAAATATTTTTTGGGCAAATTCAAACCAAGAACACGAGCCTCTATTTGATACATGATACGTACCGTATAAAGAAGTGCGAATGAGCTTATTAATCATCACATTTAAATCCGCCACATAAGTCGGAGAACCAATTTGATCCGCTACAACAGATACTTCTGCTCTTTCTTTCCCTAATCGCATCATCGTTTTCACAAAATTATTTCCATACTTACCATATAACCACGATGTGCGAACGATAAAATATTTATTATGTAACTCTTTGACGAACTGCTCTCCTGCATATTTAGAAGCTCCGTATATATTTATCGGCGCCGGATTATGAAATTCATCATACCCTTCCGGTCTGTCGCCCTGAAATACATAATCGGTACTAATATAAACTAACTTCGCTCCTACTAATTGTGAAGCAACCGCTACATTTCGAGCTCCTATTGCATTTATTCTATACGCAAGATCTGGCTCTCTCTCAGCATGATCAACCTTCGTATACGCTGCACAATGGATAATGATATGTGGCCTTATTTCTTGTACCACTTGCTGCATTTGGGATATATTTGTTATATCTAGTAACTTTTTATCAAATGGATATATGTCATATTTTTCAGGATTTAACTCTTCTTGTAGTTGCTTTCCCAATTGACCATTTGCTCCTGTTATGATAATCCGTTCTTTCATTTATATGCCCCTTACTTTTCTTTTAGTGGTTTCCACCATTCTATATGATGTTCATACCATTCCACCGTTTCTTTTAGCCCTTGTTCAAACGTATACTGTGGTTCCCAGCCAAACTCATTTTTCATCTTTTGCGCATCAATCGCATAACGACGATCATGCCCTAAACGGTCTGTAACATACGCAATGTCTTTTTTCGTCTTTCCTAACAGAGAGATAATTTGTTCCACAACATCTACATTTGTTTTTTCATTATTTCCACCTATATTATATACTTCCCCTATACGTCCCTTATGCAAAACAACGTCAATCGCACTACAATGATCCGTTACATGTAACCAATCTCTTACATTTAATCCATCGCCATATAACGGTAATTTTTTCCCTTCCAGTGCATTCGTAACCATTAATGGAATTAGTTTTTCAGGATATTGATATGGCCCATAGTTATTGGAGCAACGCGTTACTAAAACTGGTAATTGATATGTTTTATAATAGGATAAAGCTATCATGTCGGCGCTCGCTTTACTTGAAGAATATGGACTATTTGGAGCTAATGGAGTTTCCTCAGTGAATCGACCTGTTTTCCCTAAAGAGCCGTACACCTCATCTGTTGATACTTGCACAATTTTAATATGCGGATATTTTTTCACTAATTCTAATAAGGTGACTGTACCGATTATATTTGTATCATAAAAAGGGATCGGATTTGCAATACTACGGTCCACATGTGATTCAGCTGCGAAATTGACAATTACTTGCACGTCACGCTCCTTAATAACATGCTCCAGCAGCTCTCCATTTTGAATTTCCCCTTTTACAAAAAAGTAATTCGGATGATCTTGAAGAGACTTCACGTTATTTAAATTCCCGCTATATGTTAATGCGTCGAAATTAATAATTTTATATGTTTCATAGCTTTGTAACATGTAATGAACAAAATTACTTCCAATAAAGCCGGCCCCACCTGTTACTAATATATTCATAAACAACTCTCCTACTCAAAAGCTATCTTCACATTCCTGAAGTGACGGTAATACTCGATCTTTGTCAGACAAAATAGGACTTGTTACTGGCCATGGAATTGCTAATTCTTTATCGTTCCAAAGTACCCCTGAGTCATGATTGGCACTATAATACTCATCTACTTTATACATCACAATCGTATGCGGAACAAGTGTACAAAAACCATGTGCAAATCCTTTTGGTACTAATAATTGCCGGTGATTATCTGCACTTAAAATATATCCTCCCCACTGCCTAAACGTTGGGGAATCTTTTCGCAAATCGACGATAACGTCATAGATTGCTCCTTGCATAACTTGAATAAGTTTCGTTTGCGCTTTCGGATTTTTTTGAAAGTGTAAGCCCCGAATCGTTCCCGCTTCTGCTGAATACGAAACATTATCCTGTACAAATGAATACGTAATCCCCAATGTTTCTAGCACCTTCTTATTATAACTTTCCGTAAAAAAGCCACGCTCATCTCCAAATAACCTCGGTTCTAACAATTTTGCATCAGTAAAGTTTGTTTGGACAACTTTCATATTCTCACCTATTCTCCGTTAAACTGCTTCCCAAAGTTTATATCCCGCGCTAACGTATTCGCCTTTTGAAGAGAAACATGGGTTCCCGCATCCGTCCACCAACCGCTCATTTCATTATAAGTAAGTACCCCTCGTTTTAAATACCAATTATTAATATCTGTAATTTCAAGTTCTCCCCTTGCGGAAGGTTTTAATTCTTTTATATAAGAAAAGACTTTCCAATCATACAAATAAATTCCTGTGACTGCATAGGAACTTTTCGGCTCTTTCGGTTTTTCTTCAATTTCAATTATTTTTCGGTTTTGAATATGCGCTACACCAAATCTCTCCGGATCATCTACAGATTGCAGCAGTACTTTCGCACCTTCTTTTTGATTTGCAAACTCTTCCACATACGGGCGAATGTCATCAGAAAAGATATTATCTCCCAATATAACTACCATACGATCGTTCCCGACGAAATTCTCACAAAGCCCTAATGCTTGTGCAATTCCGCCCGCCTTATCTTGCACACGATACGTAAAGGATACACCAAACTCTTGACCACTTCCTAAAAAACTAACAACATCTCCCATATGCTCTTTACCTGTAATAATCATAATATCTGTGATTTCACATTGTTTTAGCTTATATACCGCATGATAAATCATTGGATATCGTCCAACAGGAAGCAAATGTTTATTCGTTACTTTCGTTATTGGATATAACCTTGATCCAGTTCCACCTGCTAAAATAATTCCTTTCACCCTGCATCTCTCCCTTATGATGGAGATAGTATATCTTTGTAATGTTCTACAAACACTTTTCGATCCTTCTCATATGTATCCGCATCAAACTCATCCCCGTTGTAGTGAATACACCATAAATTTGCTTGATTAGGGATACCAATTAAATAACCTGCCTTTTGAAACTCTAAAGACTGCGACACATCATAAAAGTGGAATCCTTGAAATAAGTCTTCTCGCCACGGGATATCATACTGTGTGGCCATTAATAATCCATCAATTGCCTGAACTGACATAAATGATTGATTTCCATAAAAGAGCTGATCTAAATTTAATAGTTGGTAATTCTGTCTTCTATACTCAATCACTTTCCCTACTAAATTTTTCCCTTCCCACCATATCCCGTTGCTCGGTAAAAACTGAGCACCAGCTACTCCAATTAAACCAAGTTTTTCGTTATCTTTAAAAAGAGAAATAAGTGTATAAAACATCTCACGATTAATAAGATAAGTATCTTGATGTATATAAACCTTATACTTCGCGGGATATGAAAGTGCTCGGTTATATGCACTTGCCATACTTTTCGCATCTCGTATCGGAAAAATTTGTACAACATAACCAGGGGGAACAAAAAGGTTTCTTATTTGTCTCTCACACTGTTCAAATAACTCTTCATTGTTTATACAAACAACAACTAATATTGTATGATCTTTCATTTTGTAGCCCCTCTATTCGTCTTGATTTACATCTGACATATAGTGCTCCACAAAGATCTTTCTATACTTTTCATAGTTGGTCATATTCACATCAATATGATAGTGAATGCACCAAGCATCACGCTGTACAGGAACCCCAACTGTATAGCCAGCTTTTCTAAATTCAAATGATTGGGACACATCATAATAGTCAAACCCATCAAATAAGTCTTCTCGCCACGGAATATCGTATTGCGTTGCCATCAATAAACCATCAATACATTCCACAGGCATAAATGTTTTTGACTCATGGTACGGCTGTTCTTGACTTGCCATATAAAATAAATCATTCATATAACCAATTACCTTTCCAACAACTCCTTTTCCTTCATTCCATACCCCATTTGGAGGAACATATTGTGCTCCAATCATTCCTATCATCCCAAGATGTTCATGTTCGTTAAATAATTGCAGTAGTCCATGTAAAAATGCTACATTCATAATGAAAACATCTTGGTGTATATACACTTTATATTTTGCTGGATGCGAAATCGCTTGATTATATCCGCTCGTCATACTTTTCGCATTCCGAATTGGCATAAACTGTACAACATATCCTGGCGGCACTGCCAATCTCAATATATGTCGTACACACTGTGCATACATTTTCGAATCATTTATACATGTAACAAATAATATCGTTTTCTCAGCAGCGCTCATAACGGTGATTTTTCTGCTTCAATAATATACTGAAATACTACCGTCTCAGCCATGAAGCCACTTCCAAGACGATATTTTTTACAAACTCCATATAACTCCTCAATTAACGGTTCATACATTTTATGATCAATATATACACGATCTACTTTACTAATAGAATATCCTGCTTTTAAAAACATTCGGAGCATTTCATTAAATGTAAAGAAACGAATATGCGTTTTATCTAATAAACCATATTCTGTATACGACCAATTTCCAGCAAGTAAGGGAGCTAATACTGAGATGTGAGCAACGTTCGGTATACTAGCCAAAATCACACCATTATGCTTTATATACGGTTTTACTTTTTCTATTACAGCCCATGGATCAAATAAATGCTCTAATACGTCACCAAATATAACACAATCAAATTGCTCTTCCTCATACGGCATCTCCATTGTTTCTATATCACCTAAAACAACATGATCTAGTTTTTCTTTTGCTTGTTCTGCTGCCTCTGGGAATGCCTCAATTCCTGATACACGTGTGCCATTTTCTTTTATTGCTGCTCCCAACGCACCACTCGAGCAACCAATATCAAGAACTTCTTTCCATTCCTTTTTTATATGCTTTAATAAATTCGGATTCACTGCATTATAATAATGACCAGATTTTTCTTCATATAAAGAATTTTTTGGGGAATTCATTTCACACACTCCTTATGCAAATTGAATTTGAAATATAAACCTCATATGAAGTCTATAAATATAACCATTGCTGGTTACATTACCGATACTTTACTATATAGTCAATCTATTAGAGTTAGAATCGTGATAAACTATTTCTAAAAAAAACAACCTATAACGATTTTTTTTGTTGATCAAAAATGCTCCGAAAATATTTGCGGTTATATTCAATTGCAGCATTATTTGGAACGTAAGAAGCTGCTAATTCGTTGTAATAATAAGCCTTGTCTTGTTCTCCTAACTTGCTATAACAAATGCACATTTGTAAATAGGGAAGCCATGTGTAGCTAGCTGGACTATGAAATGGACTCTCCGTGGCCATTGGTACTTCCGTTGCAAGTTTAAACCAAAATATCGCTTCATTATATTTTTGTTGTTCCATATATATATATCCTATTCTTGTACAATTCTCTCCTCTAGGAATAGCATACCGAAACGACTTCACACAAGATTCAACTGCCTTTTCCCATAATCCAAGCTTTGCATAGCAATCTCCTAATTTACCACATGCATAAATTTTCTCTTCATACCATCCTTCGTCTTGATTAAGAAATGTTTCATATAGAAGAACTGCATCATCATATTTTTGGTTATCCATACATTCATTTGCGTAATAAAATAAATCTCTCGGACTCAATTCTTCTCCAGCTGCTACAGCATCTTGAAAAATTTTCAAATTACGATTTGTTACCTTTTTTTCTTTTTTATGTGTAATAGCAACATTACTACTAAAAGTTTCACCAGAAATAGCTAAATATTCATGGACCTTTCCAAACCATTGAAATTGTTTTTCACGCTTTACAAGTCGATTTCTTTTTGTACAATATAAAGGTTTCCCGTTAGAATCCATTGCAAGATGATAAGGCATCGAAACAGCATCAATTTTAGGATCCAATTCTCTTTTTAACAGTTTCAATGCTTCTTGAGCATCTTCTAATAATACGTCATCTGCATCTAGCCACAATATATACTCTTGCGTCGCTTTTGAAAAAGAAAAATTTCTAGCTGCCGCAAAATCATCAATCCACTGAAAATCATATATGTTAGAAGTATATTTCTCTACGATTTCTTTCGTTCGATCAACGGAACCTGTATCAACAACTATAATTTCATCCACAATTTTCTCTACGGTGTCTAAACAACGGGCTATGGTCTCTTCCTCATCTCGAACAATCATACACAAACTAATTGTAATTCCTTGCTTGTTCAACATAATCACCCTCTTCCAAATCAATCATATGTTATACATATACTAAACTTTCCAATTTTTTAAATTGTTCAAGCAGTTTAAGATTTCTTTTTAATAATTCAAATGTCCGTGTCATTTTCTTTCGGTTTTGCATCTACTATATAATGAACGCTTTATGGAGGTGAATTTATGTCAAATAATAATTATTCAGATGGATTAAATCCCGATGAGTCTTTATCAGCTAGTGCATTTGACCCTAATCTTGTAGGACCAACATTACCACCGATACCACCGTTTACCCTTCCTACCGGACCAACCGGGCCGACTGGACCAACTGGGCCGACTGGGCCAACTGTACCAACTGGGCCGTCTGGACCAACTGGACCGACTGGGCCAACTGGGCCAACTGGGCCAACTGGGCCAACTGGAGGCACTGGTGCTACTGGACCAACTGGGCCAACTGGAGGCACTGGTGCTACTGGACCAACTGGGCCAACTGGAGACACTGGTGCTACTGGACCAACTGGGCCAACTGGAGACACTGGTGCTACTGGACCAACTGGGCCAACTGGAGACACTGGTGCTACTGGGCCGACTGGTGCTACCGGACTGACTGGGCCAACTGGGCCAACTGGGCCATCCGGACTAGGACTTCCAGCAGGACTATATGCATTTAACTCCGGTGGAATTTCTTTAGATCTAGGAATTAATGATCCAGTACCATTTAATACTGTTGGATCTCAGTTTGGTACAGCAATTTCTCAATTAGATGCTGATACTTTCGTAATTAGTGAAACTGGATTCTATAAAATTACTGTTATCGCTAATACTGCAACAGCCAGTGTATTAGGGGGTCTTACAATCCAAGTGAATGGAGTACCTGTACCAGGTACCGGATCAAGTTTAATCTCACTTGGAGCACCTATCGTTATTCAAGCAATTACGCAAATTACGACAACTCCATCATTAGTTGAAGTAATTGTTACAGGGCTTGGGCTATCATTAGCTCTTGGTACGAGTGCATCTATTATTATTGAAAAAGTTGCTTAATTTTTTACTTAGCAGTAAAACTGATATCAGTTTTACTGCTTTTTCATTTTTAAATTCAATCATTAAATCTTCCTTTTCTACATAGTCATAATGTTGTATGACATTCCGCAGGAGGCACTTATATGGAAAATAAATCAGCTGTCCAGCTTTATCTTGAGCTATTAAAGAAAACCATTTTATTTGAAATATGGTTAGAATACGAACCATACTTACCTGCTTCGTTACATATATCTAAAGAGCTATCATATGAACCAGTTACAGTTCCACTTCCTTTGTTTCTTAAGCAGTATGTAGAAAACCACAATTTAAAAATCGTTAATCCTAACGTTTCAAACAATGAGCGTCAAGGTGGTAAGGATTGGCCAAGAGCAGCACACAGTATGGTTGGCCGAAAGCGTATGAATCAATTACATGCGGCTATGGAAACTGTTGTCCGTGAAAATATAGAAGGTGATTTTATTGAAACTGGTGTATGGCGCGGGGGATCATGCATTTTTATGAATGGGTTTTTACAAGCAAACAATATTACAGATCGTACTGTGTGGGTCGCTGATTCATTTGAAGGTTTGCCAGCACCTAACTTAGAACAATACCCGAAAGATTACGGTGATTATTTGCATACATTCGATTACTTACGAGTTTCTTTAGAAACAGTGCAAGAAAACTTTAGAAAATACGATTTATTAAATGATCAGGTGAAATTTTTAAAGGGTTGGTTTAAAGATACATTGCCTTCAGCACCGATAGAAAAAATTGCAATTGCTCGCCTTGATGGCGATATGTATGAATCAACGATGGATAGTCTTGTAAACTTATACGACAAAGTTACAACAGGTGGCTTTATTATTATTGATGACTATGGATTAGTAACATGCGCAGAAGCTGTAACTGATTTCAGAAATGAAAGAAACTTACAAGCTCCTATTATTAAAATTGATGATTTTGGTATTTATTGGAGAAAAGAATAGAATACAAGTTTATTTTTTTGAGAGGAACTTTACACTACTTATTATCGTGTAAAGTTCCTCTCACTATAACTGATGAACTTATATGCAATAGAAATCCCCTACTTTACTACAAGGACGGAGTGAATGTATGAACGAAAATAAGAAAAAATCCACATTAATTCCACCTCCAGAACTCGTTCAATATGTAGGTGGTCACTTTGAAGAAGTTGGAAAAGAGTTTATGCAGTATTTTATTGAAATTGGAAATTTAAAATCAAATGAAACAGTGTTAGATGTAGGCTGTGGTATCGGCCGGATGGCGGTTCCATTAATGAATTATTTAAGCGATGATGGTACTTATTATGGATTTGACTTATTCAATGAGGGCATTACATGGTGCAAAAACAACATTTCAACACGCCGTAACAATTTCCATTTCGAACATGTCGATATATATAATCAATTCTACAATCCCGATGGAAAAGAAGATGCTTCCCAATACAAGTTTCCATATGAAGATGAATCATTTGATTTTATTTTTTTAACGTCTATATTTACCCATCTCCTTCCGAATGAATTAGAACATTACGTATGTGAGATTTCTCGGGTTCTAAAAAAAGACGGAAGATGTTTTATTACTTTCTTTTTAATTAATCCTGAATCTTCCTATTACTTAAATGCAGGATTAAGTACGTTAGGTTTTTATCATCAAATTGACAATTGTTATGTTCTAAATAAAGAAATCCCGAATTTCGCAGTTGCCTATCCTGAGGAAGATATTCGTACCCTATTAAATAAGTATGGACTAGAAATGCAGACTCCCCCCCATTATGGATCATGGTGTAGCAGAACTCAACACACAAGCTATCAAGATATTATTCTTACACAAAAAATTTCCGAAAGGTAGTTGTATATGAATAATATAAAAAATCCACCTCTCGTTTCCATTCTTATTCCAACCTATAATCGGCCTCATTATTTTAAAATCGCTCTAGAAAGTGCATTAACACAAACCTATCCAAACATTGAGATTATTGTAGGAGACGATAGTACGAATGATGAAACAGAGATTTTAATGCAGACACATTATTTACCTAATCATAAACACATAACATATATTCGAAATGCCACGACTCTAGGACAATTTAATAACTCACTTATGCTATTAAAGCAGTCCCATGGAGAGTACATAAATTTCTTAATGGATGATGATATATTTTATAATAGTAAAATTGAAAAAATGATGTTTTATTTCCAAAAAGACTTAGATCAAAATCTCGCACTTATTACATCTTATCGTACTTGGATTAATGATGATGGAGAGATAATTGAACAACATCCCTCCATGAAAAGATTATATGATGAAGATACTCTATTAAATGGGAAAGATCTTGGAAACCATATGCTTATACTAGGGCAAAATATTATTGGTGAACCTACGACTGTACTCTTTCGAAAACGCCTATTAACAGAGCCTTTCGGTACTTTAAATGGTAGAAATTATAATTGTAGTGTGGATATGGCTTCTTGGATCAGTTTACTTTCCAAAGGTGATGCGATCTATATCACGGAACCTTTAAGTTCTTTCCGCCTTCATACGGGACAGCAAGTACATCACAAATACCTTGAAGGTTGCGAAGATTTTTCACATCTCGTTTTACATTCAAAAAAATATGGTTTTCTACAAGAGATTGACTATTACAAAACGAGTCTGTTAAAAGCTTGCGAATGGTATAAAAATGCTACAACATTTTATCAGCTATATCCAGAACTCATTCCAACGACCGATACACATACACGCCTTTCTCATTGTTTGAATATAGTTACCAAAGAACTCCATGCAATATAATCCATCACAAGGGAGGATTCCTTCCTTGTGATGTATGACTTCCCGCAAATAGTGGAATAAATGTATGCATAGTCTGCTTGTATATTATTTTTATCATGACATAATCCATATATTTACTAGGCGATAGAAAGGAATACATACATTGAAAGATCCAAATTCTCAATATCAAATAGACTACGTATTACTATGCATCTTATTTGCCATTGGGACTGTTAGTTGCTTTGCAATTGCAAGTGCACAAGCCTCTTTACCACCATTTTTGCAAAATGTAAATTTTGTATTAAAGCAAATCCAGTGGTACTTCATTGGATTCATAGCCATTGGTGTTATTATGATTATCGATTTCGATCGTTATCAAAAAATTGCTTGGTATTTATATAGCTTTGCATTGGTACTACTAATTGGGCTAGAACTTCAAGTACCAGGTGCCATTACAATTAAAGGTGCGACCGCTTGGTACAGGCTCCCAGGCATCGGAAATTTCCAGCCTTCTGAAATTATGAAATTGTTTTTAATTATCGTCACCGGACGAATTATAGCAAATCACAATGAGAAATATTTTTACCGAACCATACACGATGATTTTTTATTACTCGGAAAAATATGCGCAACAAGTTTGCCTCCCCTGCTCCTTATTGCAAAGGAACCTGATTTAGGAAACACAATGGTAATTTCAGCTATGCTTGCAGCAATGATACTAGTTTCTGGTATACGTTGGCGGTTTATTTTCGGATTAGTTTCCGGTATTTTTGCAGCTGGCGTTACATTAACGTATATTTTTTTCACACATACAAAATTCTTTAAAGCACACATTTTACAAGAATATCAACTAAATCGCTTCTACGGCTGGTTAGCACCATATAAATATGATGCGCAAGGCTATCAATTAAGACAAGCTTTCTTAGCTACTGGATCAGGGGAAATGCAAGGAAAAGGTTGGGAAAATGGACAAGTATACTTTCCAGAACCACATACAGATTTTATTTTCACCAATATCGCTGAACAATTCGGCTTTTTAGGCGCAAGTTTCATTATTGCTCTTTTTTTCCTACTTATTTTCCGCATGATTCATATCGCTTTAGAAAGTAATGACCCTTTCGGTAGTTACATCTGCGCTGGTACAATCGGTATGTTTACTTTTCAAGTATTTCAAAATATCGGGATGACTATCGGATTGCTGCCTATTACAGGAATCACATTGCCCCTTATGAGCTACGGAGGAAGTTCCTTACTCACATACATGATAGCGATTGGATTTGTTTTAAACGTTCGCTCAAGGACAAAAGTCTTTATGTTTAACTGAAGCATAGATACGGTATATTTTTATCCCACTTTAATGGGCAGTAAGACCCCCACCTTAAAATTCAGAGAAAGCAAAGAAGTTAGGTGGGGGATCAACTGCCCATAAAAGTCCGATTGGTTCAACTAATAATCAGTGGGGGATGAAGAAAACCCCCACTGATTAAAGTTTCACTTTATCTCTATCCTTTTTTAGATATACTAATAAAAAATATGATGGAGGTTTAAATATGAAATATGACATTATAGGGGATATTCATGGATGCTTCCAAGAGTTTCAAGATTTAACGACGAAACTCGGATATAACTGGAATAATGACCTGCCGATTCACCCTGATCAACGCAAGCTTGCTTTTGTTGGCGATATTACAGATCGCGGTCCTCATTCATTACGTATGATTGAAATTGTATGGGAACTTGTCATAAATAAAAAAGCAGCTTATTACGCTCCGGGAAATCACTGCAATAAACTATACCGATTTTTCCTTGGACGTAATGTGACAATTGCTCATGGACTCGAAACAACTGTTGCCGAATATGAAGCATTGCCTTCTCATAAACAAAAGATGATAAAAGAAAAATTCATCACACTTTACGAGCAATCCCCTTTATATCACGTACTCGATGAGAAAAGGTTAATTGTGTGTCACGCTGGAATTCGGCAAGATTACATAGGAAGACAAGATAAAAAAGTACAAACCTTTGTATTATATGGCGATATTACAGGAGAAAAACATGCCGATGGCTCACCTGTCCGTCGCGACTGGGCGAAGGAGTATAAAGGAACAGCTTGGATTGTATATGGACATACACCCGTAAAAGAACCTCGCTTTGTAAATCATACAGTCAATATTGACACTGGCGCTGTGTTTGGTGGCAAACTAACTGGACTACGTTATCCTGAAATGGAGACTGTTTCTGTCCCTTCTTCCTTGCCCTTTGTTCCTGAAAAATTCCGCCCAATTTCATAACTTACGAAGACTGACCGTATCATTTAGGCAGCTCTTATATAAAGTGAAGCTTTAATCATCCCTCACCAATCGGACTTTTATGGGCATCCCGACCCCCACCTAAATTCTTTAATTTCGCTGAATTTTGAGATGGGGATCTTACTGCCCATTAAAGCGGGATAAAAACTGCTTAAAGTAATGAAAAAAAGATGCAATAAAGTGCATCTTTTTTTCATTACACGGCATATACTGTCGCAGGAGGTGACAGAATGAAGAAAAAATCTTCTAAACAAAAAAGAAAATGCCCGCCTTTTTATCTACCCATGTACGGAATTAACAACTGGTGTAGCATTCGAGCTGCAGCTGTAGAAGAACTGGAAGAACTGGAAGAACTGGAAGAACTGGAAGAACTGGAAGGACTGGAAGGACAAGAGGCATCCCCAAAAAACAAAGCTAGACCAAAATATGTCTCTTTAGAAAATGCTGTAATGAGCCGCATAATTGACAATAGAAAAACAAAGATGCAGCAAAAAAATAAACCTCTCTCCACTCATGCTGAACAGATTATATCTTCTGAGCAAACAGAAAAAAATACAGAAGAAAACATCCCTGTAACAATAAATAAAAAAACGGAAGCAGAAATTCCAGCTGCTATTATAAATCAAGTGAAGAAAATAAAAGAAGCATTAGCACCATCCAATGATATACAAACAGAAAAAACGATCATCATTCAGACCCCTACACCTGAAAATACAAAAGTAAAAAAAGAGGGACGGTATGCATATGCAGAGGGACTTCACTCTCATGCAGAGGGTACAGTTTCACATGCAGAAGGGCTTCTGACACACGCAAAAGGTTCTTTCTCTCATGCAGAAGGATCAAAAACAAAAGCAACTGGACATAGTTCCCATAGTGAAGGAAGTGAAACGACAGCAGGTGGCGCTTATTCTCATGCAGAAGGTAAACATACAATCGCTTTAGGCGAAGCAGCTCATGCAGAAGGAACCGCGACTATCGCTAACGGATTTTCTTCTCATGCGGAAGGTAATCATACATCAACAGCTCATTTTGCAGGTAGCCATATTATGGGACGATTCGGTACAGCAGAAGAATCCTATTCTTGGTTTATTGCAAACGGTACAAATGAAACCGATCATAATATCGGTGCAAAGTGGCTTGCTCATAATGGAGAAATGTACATTGATGGCGCTTCTTACAATGCAAGCGGAACTGATTTTGCACAAATGTTTGAAACAGCAGACAATAGCCTTATTGATGTAGGTTATTTCGTTACATTTAGTAGCGAAGAAAAAATTCGAATCGCTACTTCAAACGATTCATTCATCTTAGGAATATCTAGCGCGACACCCGCTCTGATAGGAAATAGCGGTGCTTTAAGTTGGCAAAAACGCTACAAAACAGATAACTTTGGAAAACGTCAATATGTACGCACGGAGTTGCAAGACATACAACCTCTTTTAAATACAGAATGGGATCCAGCTTGCAAATATATAGCAAGAAAAGATCGTACCGAGTGGCTTCCTGTCGGATTAATTGGACAAATGTTAGTACGTGATGACGGTACTTGCGAAACGCATGGATATTGTCGTCCAAATAAAGATGGCATTGCTACAAAATCCGAAAGTGGCTTTTTTGTTATAAAGCGCACGGGTGAAAACCAAATTTTAATATTATTCCGCTAAGAAAAAAGGGAACAAAATTCTTCGTTACATAAGAATTTTGTTCCCTTTTTAAGTATGTCTTAATACCGCTTGCATATCGCTTGGAATCGGTGTAGTGAAAGACATTTCTTTCTCTAAAATAGGATGATAAAACGTCAAGGATGTACTGTGAAGCGCTTGTCGTTTCATTTCATCCCTTTTTCCACCATATAAAGTATCGCCAAGTAGCGGATGTCCTATGTGCGCCATATGTACACGAATTTGGTGCGTTCTTCCTGTATCAAGCTCAAGCGATACATGCGTCTTATGATTGGCGCTATCAATCACTCTAAAATGAGTAACTGCTCTTTGCCCCTCCTCACAAACGGTTCGCTCAATAATACTATCCGATTTTCGTCCAATCGGTGCATCAATCGTTCCACCTCGTTCTCTCATTTCACCATGAACGATTGCTTCATACGTTCTTTTCACAACTTTTTGTTGGTGCTGTTTCGATAAAAGATGATGTACGAAACGATTTTTTGCAATCAGCATAAGCCCTGAAGTATCGCGATCTAGCCTCGTTACGACGTGCACCGTACTTGCAAGATGTTGCTTATCATAATGAGATAAGAGCGCATTCGCAACACTTCCTGCCGGATGTTCTCTAGACGGAATCGTTGACATGTTTGCCTCTTTGTTTATGACAAGAACTGCATCATCTTCATATACGATACATAAAGGAATATCTTCTGCACTCATCCCTTCACTTCTTTCCTCTATTGGAAAAAAGACACGTAATTCTTCACCAGCTTGCAACTGATGACGAACGCTCGCATGTTGACCATTTACTTCTATAGCTCCGCCGTGAAACTTTATATCCGTTAATGCGGCTTTAGAAATCCCTTTTGTTTTTAAAAATTCTCTAACTAAAGTTCCCTCTTGGGCCGATTCTATATCCCATTTCAATGTAAATCTGTTCAAATATATAAACCCTTTCTATTTATCTGCAACAAACGAGTCACGAACTCGTTTCCAGAACGGGAATGGACGGAAACGAACAAATCGTACTTTTTCGTTTGCAACGCGATACTGAATTGATTTCACATCTTGATGAACCATCGTTAAATGGTCCACCGTAATTTGTAAGTTCATCCCTGCAGCCGGCTTCAACACACATGTATGATGTTTCGGCAGTACGAGCGGCGAACCTACCGTACGAAACACACGGTTATTAATAGATGCCATTTCTGCAATTTGAATCGCTTCAATAGAAGGGTGAATAATCGCTCCACCAAGTGCCTTATTATACGCAGTGCTTCCCGAAGGAGTAGAAATACAAAGGCCATCCCCGCGGAACGTTTCAAAGTACTCTCCGCGTATTTCCACTTCTGTTACTAATGTACCTTCTGCACTTTTCACAGTCGCTTCATTCATCGCTAAATACTGCGACTCTTTACTCCCATTCACATAGCGAATAATCACTTCTAAAAGCGGATATTCCACCACTTGGAATGGTGTTTTAGCAATTGCAATTACTAATTTCTCTACTTCTGTCGGTAACCAATCTGCATAGAAACCTAAATGCCCTGTATGTACACCAACAAATGCTGTTTCAGCCAATCGATCATAATAACGATGAAATGCATATAAAAGCGTTCCATCTCCCCCAACAGAAATTACAATATCGGGTTCCTTTTCATCCATTATGAATCCAAAATCTAGCAAGTATTCTTTCATCGTGCTTGCCAGTGCATCTGATGATTGATCTCCCTTTGACATAATTGTAAATTTCATCGCCCAACACCCTTTAGTTTATGATTCGGAATCTTTCGTTTCTTGCTTTCTTGAAAAAGCTTTCTGCGCTTCTTGAATTTCAAGTCGGATAGAAGACATTTCTTCATCTAATAAAAATGCTGCTTCCGCTGCACGTTGCAAGCGTATTTTAATATCTTCAGGAAAACGTCCACTATATTTATAATTTAAAGAATGCTCAATTGTTGCCCAAAAATTCATTGCTAGCGTGCGTATTTGGATTTCTACCAATACTTTTTGTTCACCTTGAATCGTTTGAACTGGGTAACTAATGACAACGTGATAAGAACGATAACCGCTATCTTTCTTCTGCGTGACATAATCACGTTCTTCCACGATTTCAAAGTCATTTCGTTTTCGAAGATATTCTACAACAGGCTTAATCTCATCAACAAATTGACACATCATTCGAAGGCCCGCGATATCTTGCATATCTTCTCTCAGCCGGTTCAGCGGTACATTTCTCTTCTCCGCTTTATCAATAATACTTGGAACCGACTTTACCCTTCCTGTTACAAACTCAATTGGAGAATGCTCTGTTAACATTGCAAATTGAGTACGCATTCCTTTTAGTTTCACTTTCAGCTCTGCCACCGCTTGGTGGTAAGGTGCTAAAAATTCTTCCCAATTTCGATTCATTTCAACCACCACCAAAATCAATCCATTTGCTTATAGAAATACTTTTTCTACAGCAGTTACTAGTTCTTCTCCGTAATTTGCATTACCTTCAATATTTTCAACTAAATATTCTACTTCTTCTTTTAATCCTTCTAATTCCATTTCAATGTCATTCACACGAACGAACATAACCACATTGTTATTCATCGCTTCATGCATTGCTTCCCAGCATGTGTGCGGAATACTTACATAAATGAAAGATGATTCGTTTTCTAAGATATATAAAAATGATAAATTGTCTGAGTCTACAAGTACATGATTACGTGCACTTAACTCCTTTACCTCTATTTCACTATTTTCCGCACAAAAAATAAGAGCATTCTCTCTCTTTTCTACGCTCTTAACTTGAATTTTATTTTGCATGCTCTAACTCCTCCATCTCAACTTCCTGTCTTACTTAACAGTATTATTGTATCATAACATGGACGCAAACAAATAAAACATTGAACCAAATTTGTGAAAAAGCGATAATGTGTAAAGAATTATTTTTACAAAGGAGCGCATACAATGACACAGGAAATCGAAATTGAATTTAAAAATATTGTTACAGAAGAAGAATTCAATACATTATGTAAATCATTCTCTATTGAAGTATTTACGAAACAGGTAAATCACTACTTTGAAACACCGAATTTCTCGTTAAAAGAAGCTGGCTCTGCACTTCGTATTCGTCATAAAGGAGAAACTTATACATTAACATTGAAACAACCTGCAGAGGTTGGTTTGTTAGAAACACATCAAGTCGTAACAGAAGAAGAAGCAAAAATGATGATGGCGACAAACGTAATCATTCCAGGGGCTGTAACGGATCAACTACACAAATTACAAATTCCTGTTTCTGCTTTAACCTATATGGGTAGTTTAACAACTGAAAGAGCTGAAACGTTATTTGAAGGCGGAACACTTGTCTTTGATCATAGTTTCTATTACAATCACGATGATTATGAAATTGAATTTGAAGTGCAAGATGAAGAAACAGGAAAAGCTGCCTTTATTCATTTATTAAAGCAACACGACATACCAATCCGTCATACAAATAATAAAGTAAAACGCTTTTTCCTTGCCAAACAAAACAAAGCACGCTAAAGTGAAAATTCCACTAGTGAATACGTTCTACTAGTGGATACATCTCACTTTTAAAAAGGAAAAGATTCTTTTACATCTGTAGAATACGCAAAGGACGTTATGAAGGCTATTTATTTGCCCTCTCTAACATTCCATTGCTACAATAGATATACATTTCATGGAAAAAGGAGTTTATAAAGGATGAGCAAGCAACCGATGACACCATTTGAGGCAATTGGCGGTGAACAATGCATTGCAATATTAGTAGATACATTTTATTCCTATGTCAGTAAGCACCCTGACCTATCTCCCATCTTCCCGGATGATTTAACAGAAACCGCTAGGAAGCAGAAACAATTTTTAACACAATATTTAGGTGGTCCTAATTTGTACACTGAAGAACATGGTCATCCTATGTTAAGAGCACGCCATCTCCCGTTTGAAATTACGCCAAAACGAGCAGAGGCTTGGCTATCCTGTATGGAGCAAGCAATGGATGACACAGGAGTGCACGGTCATATAAGAGAGTTCGTTTTTGAACGTTTAGCATTAACTGCTCAGCATATGGTTAATACTCCAAACGAAACAGGTGAAATATAATGGATAAACAGGAAGCAAAGCATATCAATATGCCATCTCCTTCCGCATGTGAGCATAAGTCTGTAGAAGCATATTTATTTATTGATCCACTTTGTAAAGATTGCTGGGAAATTGAGCCCTTTATTATTAAACTATGGCTTGAATACGGGAAATACTTCTCAATTCGTCATATCGTAACAGGAAAAGTGGACGGAACGAACGCTTCCTCACACAAATGGAATAAACCTGCTAATATTCGATTTGTGTGGGAAAAGACAACAAGTTTACAAGGTTTTTCATGTGATGGAAAGGTACATATGCAAGAAGCATCGTCAACACCATATTTAGTTTCGATGGCAATTAAGGCAGCGGAGTTGCAGGGCCGAAAAGCAGGTTCGAAGTTTTTGCGAAAACTCCAAGAATACATTTTCCTTGAAAATGTATCAAATCCTGACTGCGAATTATTACTTGCATGTGCAAGAGATAGCGCTATTGATGTAGAAGAATTTAAAAAAGACCTCTATTCCGCTAGCGCAAAAAAGGCATTCCAATGTGACTTAAAATTCACAAATGAGATGCATATTACAGAAATACCTTCTCTCGTATTTTTTCATGCGAATTCAGATGAAGAAGGTATTAAAATCGCTGGAACGTATTCCTATGATGTATACGTACAATTATTAAAAGAACTTGTAAAATGTGAAATCGAGCCAGAACCATTACCACCTTTAGAAGTGTTACTAGAAGCAACGCAATTTATCTCTTCAAAAGAAGTAGCATTTATATATGACTGCCCGCAGCAAGAAATCGAGCGTGAACTAAAAAAATTACAACTGAAACGAAAAGTACAAATGATTGACGTAAAATGTGAGCGTTATTGGAAATGGATAGCAAAAGAAGAAGACCTGGTGTAAACACCAGGTCTTCTTCTTTACGGCTTATAAAAATATTAAAGGGGATGGGAGAAATTTTCACGTTCAAACAAAGGGGTATATGTTTGTATGTGAATTCGTTCACGCTTATTATATTACAAGATTCGACGTCAGATGACAACCCCTTTTGTCGAATTTCACACTTTTGTCACATTCTAAACGTTTTCATTTCTGAATAAGCTATAAAAAAGCTATTTTGGAGGTGTTTTGTATGAAAAAAACGTATATTTTATTAATCATTCTAGCTGTCATCATTTCTTTTTTCTTGTACATCCTCTCTCTACTACAAGCTTTTCCTAAAATGATTGCTTTCCCTCTTTTATTCGGAGTCATTGTCATTGCTCTCTCTTATTTCAACCATAAAAAACGATTTAAAGGATTTTAATGAACTGTAAAACTGCCTTCTACTTTAGAAAAAAGAAGGAAATTCACTTTATTTTCCCGACAAATATCGACAAAAATATATAAACAAAAAGACGAGGTAAATTCCTCGTCTTTTCTATTACTTCTCTTCAAATAATAATGCTTCTAATTCATTTAATTTTTCTTCAAATACTTGCAATGCTTCTTTTACCGGTTCTGGAGATGCCATATCTACTCCTGCTCTTTTCAGCACTTCAATTGGGTAATCTGAGCTTCCTGCTTTTAAGAACTCATTAATGTAACGTTCTACTGCTGGTTGCCCTTCCTCTAAAATTTGTTTAGATAGAGCCGTTGCTGCACTAAATCCTGTTGCGTATTGGTATACGTAATAGTTGTAGTAGAAGTGCGGAATACGAGACCACTCTAAACCAATTTCTTTATCGATTACTAAAGCATCACCGAAATATTTCTTATTTAAATCATAGTAGATCTCCGTTAACATGTCTGGCGTAACCGCATGTCCCTCTTGTACTTTCTTATGAATAATATGCTCAAACTCTGCGAACATCGTTTGACGGAATACAGTACCACGGAATCCTTCTAAATAATGATTTAATAAGTATAGACGCTCTTTCTTATCTTCTGTCGTTTTTAATAAATAATCGTTTAGAAGCGCTTCATTACAAGTTGATGCTACTTCCGCAACGAAGATTGAATAATCACCGTATACGTGTGGCTGCGTTTTTCTTGTGTAGTAACTATGCACAGAATGACCAAATTCATGAGCAAGTGTAAATAAATTATTTACATTATCATGCCAGTTCATTAAAATATACGGATTTGTTCCATATGCACCAGATGAATATGCTCCGCTTCGTTTTCCTTTATTCTCATACACATCTACCCAGCGATTTTCATATGCTTCTTTCAAAATATCAACATATTCATCACCAAGTACGTTTAAAGACTTTAATAACATGTCTTGCGCTTCTTCATACTTCACGTTCATTTTCACTTCTGGTACAAGTGGTGTATATAAATCATACATATGAAGCTCATCAAGTCCTAGTGCACGCTTACGAATATCAATGTAACGATGTAACAAATGTAAATTATCATTTACAGAGTCAATAAGTTGATCATACACCGCTTCAGGAATATTATTATTACTTAATGCAGCTTGACGTGCAGAATCGTATTTACGAACGCGCGCATTGAAATTATTACGCTTCACTGCTCCACTTAACGTACTTGCAAATGTGTTCTTATATTTTCCGTACGTTTCATATACAGCTTTAAACGCATCTTCGCGTACACGACGATCATCACTTTCTAAAAATTGAATGTAACGACCATGTGTAATTTCTATTTCTTCTCCATCCTCACCTTTAATAGATGGGAATTTCAAATCCGCATTATTCAACATACCAAATGTATTACTTGACGCACTCATTACTTCAGATGCTTCTGCTAATAGTGCCTCTTCCGCTTCAGATAATACGTGAGGGCGTTGACGCGTAATTTCTTCTAACGCATGTTCATATACACTTAAGTCTCTATTTTCTTTTAAGAATGTTTGCAATGTATCTTCTGAAATCGATAAAATTTCAGGCACAATATATGCTGTGCTACTAGATACTTGTGAATATAAATTTGTTGCACGGTCATTTAACGCTTGATACACAGAGTTTGTCGTATCTTGATCGTAACGCATATGTGCATATGTATATAGCTTACCTAATCGCATTGAAATTTCATCTTCATATTGCAATGCTTCAAGTAAATTGTTCGCAGAGTCACCAAGTTTCCCTTTAAATTCAGTTAACTTCGGTAATAGCTCTTTAATAGCTTGGAATTCTTTTTCCCATTCTGCATCTGTTTGGAAAATATCTTCTAATCGCCACGTACTTGATTCTTCAATCTCGTTACGATCCGGTAATGCTTTTGCTGTGTTTTGTTCAGACATGCTTTAAGCCCTCCTTTAAATATCTCTACTTACATACAATTCGATTTTTCTTATGTAATTCCTTCACGATCAGTCTTTATTATATCCCCTTTTCCTTCTCTCATGTTGTACTTTGCCTCAAATAAAGATAAGGCATACGCTAAGCAAATTTCATCATATTTTATAACTTCCTCCTCTGTTTTTAACATAGCTATTCCCCTTATTTTCTGGTACTTATAAGTCCCTACTTTACGTAATACACCTGCATAACATAAAAATGTCATATACTCAGTAACTGCTCCTTTCCATATATGTGGTGAAAAGTACGGGAGCATGCGCCTTTTCGTATACTTTTTCACATAGCTACACGCATACTCGAGGGAAATACAATCCCCTACTGCAAGCTTACCTATACACTTTATATATAGGAAAGCTTGCCATATAAATGGATTTGTTTGAAAAGCGAATGAGGACGGGAGCGGCACACCAATTTCAGAAGGGAAATTTGCTGGGGTACATTTACATTGATATAAGAGGCGTAAGAGTGACTTATGATTATAATTCCAAATAGGCAAAGCATTTTTTCGAAAATAGTCCTTTCTCTGCTTCCATTCTCGGTCTAATATTTCTTTTTTGAATGGAACAGGAGAAAAGAGCATTTCAACAGTAGTCGTTTCAGTTGGTAAATATATAATATGTGAGAAAGAGACGCTTGTAGAAAATGAAGTAAGAAACGCGCATTTCATAAATGATTTTTGTTTCGAACAGAAGAAAATAAGAAGTGGCTGAGGATAAGATTGTAAGGAGAAAGCCATAAGAGAGGAGAATTTCATCCAATATGCAGAGTGCTTTTTCAATTGATTTCCACCAATGATCCAAATGACCTGTATACCAGCTCGCCAATACGAATAAGTTCGTTTGTACAGCTGTTCTATAGAGAGATTTGCACACTGGTATTCAATCGCAATTTTTCTCCCTGCTCTCTCTATGAAAATATCTGGTCGTTGCTGAATCTCTGGCAAATAATGCTCTATATCTACATGAAAGTTTTGACGTTTGAACCATCTATATAACAATTCTTTACCGTGCCTATGATACATAGATTCTGCTTCATAAAAGGCAAGACACGCATCCATTTTCTTATGAGCAAAATGCCAACTTTTTTGTTTCCCTAATTTCATTTGCACTTCCTTCCCGCAAGCTATGCAAAAGAAGCTTTCCCTTTTCCGCATACGGTGTAACAGCTCTTCATCATGATGATAAAGTAGATGAATTTTTTCTCCGTTTTCTCTTTTGGCGATAAACAACAGAATCACACCCTTTCAGCTCCTATATTCTACAATTCATTACAAATTCCTTTTAAAAAAGAGATGTCCCAATTTCGGACATCTCTTTTTATAATAATGGCGATAATAACCGATACGTTGATTCAACAATTCGTCTATGCAGACGCCTTTTATGAAAACGATCGACGTGAATTTCACTGGATTCTTCTAAATCGTCTTTAAAATCTTGAACAAGCTTTCGAATGCTATCTGTATCATATAAAAAGGCATTTACTTCAAAGTTCAAATGAAAACTTCTCATATCCATATTAGCTGTCCCAATTGAAGCTAAATCAGAATCGACAATGACAACTTTACTATGAAGAAAACCTTTTTCGTATTCATATATCTTTACCCCTGCATCTAAAAGCTCTGGGAAGTACGATCTTGATGCATAAAAGACAGTGCGCTTATCCGGCTTACTCGGCATTAACAAACGAACATCAATACCAGCAAGCGCAGCTACCTTTAATGCGGATAAAATATCATCATCAGGAATGAAATACGGCGTCGCAATCCAAATGGATTTCCGAGCAGAAGCGATCATAGCAAAGTATAAATGTTTAATTGTTTCCCATTTATTATCCGGTCCACCTGCAACGAGCTGCACGCCTCCCCAATGATCTCCCTCAACTGCTTTTGCTTGTAAATATTCAGGGGCGAGCACAGCCTCACCAGTCATATAAAACCAATCTTGAAGGAAAATAAGCTGTAAACTTTGTACAGCTTCACCACGCAAATATAAATGCGTGTCTCGCCAAAAACCGAAGTACTTATCCTTCCCTAAATATTCATCACCAATATTTAATCCACCTACAAATCCTTCATTCCCATCAATAATAACGATTTTTCGATGGTTTCGATAATTAATCTTATCGTTTAAAATCGGAAAGCGCACAGGAAAGAACGGAATCATTTCGACACCTGCATCGTTTAATTCTTCAATATACGAATTCGATAATCTAAAACTTCCAACCGCATCATATAAAAAACGAACGACTACGCCCTCTTTTGATTTTTGTATTAAAATATCTTTAATTTCTGTCCCAAGCTTATCATCACGCACAATGTAATATTCCATATGAATGTGATGTTTCGCTCGTTTTAAACCATCTAAAATGGCCTGAAACGTTTCATCTCCATTTGTTAATGTTCTCGTTTCAGTTTGAAATGAAATATTTAAAGCGCCTAAGCGATCCGCTAAACGAAATAACAGCTCTTGATGCTTATGATTGCGCAAAATCCGTTCCTCGTAATCTTCATGCCCTTTATATTGTAAAAACGCTTGTTCATCGAGCAACGCCTTCTTTTGGAACATTCTCTTCCTCCGAAAGTTCTGTCCGAATAATAAATAAGCGAAGAATCCAAATACCGGAAAAATACCTAACACAATGAGCCATGTAAGTGTTTTAGACGGATGACGGTTCTCTAAGAAAATAACGCAGCCAATTAAAAATGCAGATACCGTAAATAAAATACTAATAATACCTAAAATCGAAACATCTTTTATCCCGATTACATCCGAATAAAATGCTACGTCAATAAACATACGTAACGAAACAAATAATGCGAACAATAGTAAAACAAAGAAAATCAACTTTAACGTATTTTTCATCTCTTACCTCCTTACTAAGAAAGCTTTCCTATTCTTCATATAAAAAGCCGATTTCATACTACAGAAATCGGCCTACGTTTTAGCAGGAAAATTATTGCGAATTGTTTCAAGCGCATGCTCTTTCACAATTTGTTTCCCGTACTCACTTACACGATGAATTGTTAAAGTTGATTCTTCTCCGTATTCTAAAACAATACTTAAAATGCGATCAATTTCTTCTTCATCATGTAGCACTTCATCGAATTCCACATATACATAATAGCGGTTCTCAAATGAATACAGCTCATCTTTTATATCTTCAAAGATAAGACGGTGGCTTAATGAAATGACATCTTCAAAATCATTAAACTTAATTAAAAAGCCAAACGTACCATCTTCGTTAAAGTTTGTTCCTGCTTGTTCTTCTACCTCTTCCACTAATTCTTGCTGGAATAATGATTCAATGCCTTCGTCTAGCGGAATGTCTATAATTTTATCTACACCTATTGGTAGTTCTAACTTTTGTCCATCCTTTGAAAGCTCTGCTTTCGTTACAAGTACTTCAATCCCTTTATCGACTGCTTGCACTTGAATCCATAACGGTCCATCAATAAAGAAATCGTCATGATCACGAGCTTCGTCCATCATTTCCCAAAAGAGCTCTTCGCTTCTTTCGCGGTCGTACCAAATTTCCTCACGATTAAAGCCTCTGTCCTCTATATCAATGTACGTAATAAAAAATTTCATCGTATGATCATTAATTCTTTCAATATCCAAAATACAACTCTCCCTTCCTGCTTAGAATTGTTATGAAGGGATTCCCCACTCATATGACAAATCAATAGATTCTTGTACTCTCATTTTATGATAAGATTCTCCAGAATGGAAATAAAATCGATTTATTTTACAAAAATAGTTATATGCCTATCTTCATTCGGTGGTCTACATAAATATATCATTATAGCGATTTCTCACTTATAAAAAATTTGGACATACATTTCCACCTTCCCCCGTACACTGTAATAAAGTGAAACTTTTATTAGAGAAGATGATTTAGTCCCTCTCTTCACCACATACATATAGTTCGCTTATTAAAACATCATAAATGGAGGCAGACGAATGGACTTAGAGTTTTTAACATCTGTACTAATGATTGTCGGTATCGATGTTGTATTAGGTGGTGACAACGCAATTGTCATCGCACTAGCTAGCCGAAATTTACCTGAATCGAAACGAAATAAAGCCATTTTGATCGGTACTCTTTTAGCAATCGTACTAAGAATTATCCTTACTATACTAGCTGTCTATTTACTCGACATTCCATTTCTGCAACTTATCGGGGGCGTTTTACTTACATTAATTGCAGTAAATTTACTAACTGATAATAGCAACGATCTTTCTTCTATTCAAGGAAAAACAACTTTATTTCAAGCTGTGCGTACAATTGTATTCGCGGACCTTGTTATGGGATTTGACAACGTTATCGCCATTGCAGGGGCAGCTCACGGAAGATTTTTACTCGTAATAATCGGTTTACTCATTTCTATCCCGATTATTATTTGGGGCAGCAAACTCATTTTAATACTTATGGAACGCTTTCCATTCCTCATTTATTGTGGGGCAGCAATTCTCGCTTACACAGCAGGAAAAATGGTCACACATGAAGACAGACTTGCAACGTTTTTTCATAACAACCCAAGTTTCACTGCAGGCATTCCTTACTTATTTATTTTCACCATTTTATGCATCGGCTTTATCGTTCAACGAGTTCGATTACGAAATATAAAACATTAAAAAAAACCTTCTACTATATAATAGGTAGAAGGTTTTCATATTATTATAATTAATTTACAAGACGCTGTGCTTCACGTAATTGGAACGTTCTTACTGTACGTGGTAAGAAACGGCGGATTTCGTCTTCATTGTAACCTACTTGAAGGCGTTTCTCGTCAATCATAATTGGACGACGTAAAATCCCTGGATAGTCACGAATCATCTTATATAAATCTTGAAGTGGTAAAGACTCTAAGTTTACATTTAATTCTTGGAAAACTTTCGAACGAGTAGAAATAATCTCATCCGTTCCGCTTTCTGTCATACGTAAAATCTCTTTAATTTCCTCAATCGTTAATGGATCTGAGAAAATATTACGTTCTGTATAAGGAATATGATTTTCCTCTAGCCATAATTTCGCCTTTCTACAAGACGTACAGCTTGGAGAACTATATAATGTTACCATACAAAGCTCACTCTCCTTAAAGAGTACAAATTCTGTACTAATTACAGTTTAGATTTCTAAATTCAGCAATTTTTCACGATACCTTGTCTTAAAACAAAGCGCAAAAATCACATTTCATGTAAGCAACAACTTTTAGCAAACAACAATTACTTTTAATAAGTAACTTCTATAATCATTATACAATAGATTTTGCAAGAAATATACAGTAAATTTCCTTCTAATTGAGAAAACTCTTCCGTGTATTCCACTGCTATGTAACATAATCACACTTACTTCAGCTGTTCTTTAACAATAATCTTCAACCCTCTTAACACTTGCTTTCCATAGATTTTTCACATGATTTATAGTTATTCTCTCATAATCTTTTCTATGAAAAAGAGAACGTTTTCTTACCTTTTTTTGATAAATCAATTAAGAAATGTAAGACTATACAAGTGAGAATCGGAAGAACATTTGTTCTTATTTTAACAAACATTCTCATTCATGTCCATACGATTTCTAAAATAAATTAGATATTTTTCTGACATTTCTTTCTTTTTCATCTTTTATCTCATACAATAAAAATACAGACAGGCAAAGGGGGAATTTGCAAATGATTGCTTTTTTTATTGATTTTGTCACTGTTGCTGCCCTCATCATCGGAATAACAGCATTGATTGGTGTCATTACAAATAGCATTGGTGAAAAACTCTTTGGCGGAAAAGAAAAGATGAAGTTTGTTAATAAAAGTTTGGATGTACAATCCGGCTGGAACGAGGTTGGCGGGAAAGGTATTTATAAGAAACGTACGTATTAAAAAAAGCAGGCAATCACCTGCTTTTTTTTATTTCTCTACTGACGCCCATTTAAAGCTTAAATCGCCGCCATATTTATGGTTGTACATATTTTTAATTGAATCTCTTTGCAAGTATGCTCTACCACGTTGATATACTGGAACAATCGCAGCGTCATCAAGTAACATTTTCTCTGCTTCTAGTAAGCTTTTCCAACGAGCATTTACATCGCTTCCATCTTTTTTCGCTTTCATGATGATCTCATCATATTTCGGATTAGAATATTTCATTTTATTTTGTGATCCGTCAGTTACAAACATATCAAGATATGTAATTGGGTCTGGGAAGTCCGCACTCCATCCAGAGAATGACATGACAAAATCGCCCGCATCTTCTAATTTTAGTTTTTGTGCGAATGGTTGCTGTTTAATTTTCACTGTTAAACCTGGTAAATTCTTTTCTAACTCACCTTTTAAATATTCCCCTGTTTTCTTCGATAATTCAACATCTTCATTTAATAACTCTAATTCGATTTCATTTTTACCAAGCTCTTTTTTACCAGCTTCCCAATATTTCTTCGCTTCTTTCACGTTTGGTTTTACAATATCTCCATTTACAGCACGGAAGTCCTTTTTATCCGGTCCTTTAATGAAGTTATCAGGAATTAATCCTGTTGCTGGCTTAGAACCGTTATTTAATAATGTATCAACGAACGGTTTACGTTCAAAAGCAAGTGAAATTGCTTTACGAATATTTTTATTTGCTAACGCTGGATCTTTTTGATTTAAACGAAGGAAGAATACAGATGTATCTTCTACTGTTTGGAAATCTGGTTTTCCTTTATATTTATCGATGAACTCCGCTAATAACGTCGCTCGATCGACTGCGTTTGTTTCATATAAATTAATTGGTGTAGACGTATCTTTAACAATATTAAAGTTTACTTCCTCAATCTTCACTTCTTTATTGTCCCAATATGACGGGCTCTTTGTCATTTTAAAGCTACGTTCATGTTGCCAATCACTTAATGTAAATGGTCCGTTATAAAGTGTTGTATTCGCTTCCAAACCAAACTTCGTACCTTGTTCTTTTACAAACTTTTCATTCACAGGATAGAAGATTGGATATACCATTAAATCTACAAGGTATGGAATTGAATTGTCTAACTCCACTTCTAATGTATGATCATCAATCGCTTTTACACCTAATTGATCCGGACTCATCTCTTTTTTATTAATTTTCTCTGCATTTTTTATATCATACATAATGTACGCTGATTTCGCAGCTGTATCTGGGTTAATTGCTCTTTGCCATGCATATACGAAATCTTTGGCCGTCACAGGCTCACCATTTGACCATTTTGCGTCTTCACGTAATGTAAATGTATATTTTTTACCGTCTTCTGACTTTTTAAATTCCTTCGCTACACCAGGAACTAGCTTATCATCTTTTCCTAAACTGTATAAGCCTTCCATCGTATTAGTCATTACTCTTGAAGAAACCGCATCAGCTGATAACGCTGGATCCATCGTTGGAATTTCTTGCGTTTCAATTAAATTAATGACTTGCTTTGCACCGCTTTTCCCGCTATCCCCTTTTGCGTTCGCTTGCGGTTCATCTTTTTGGTAGCTACATGCCCCTAACATCATGCTCATCGCTACTGTTGATACTACAAAAACTGGCATCTTTTTTTTCATATTTCCACCCTCCACAAAAATGTTAGCCCTTTCATTTTCAAACAAATAGAAATATATATATGTTCTAACAATTCATATTATACACACAAATACATTCTTTGTATATTTATATTTCTATTTCATTAAAATTTTCTGTTAAAAAACAAACCTTTGTAAACGTTTCATATTGCTG
The DNA here is from genome assembly GCF_056725905.1 of Bacillus sp. BC05(2025). Classification (NCBI taxonomy): domain Bacteria; kingdom Bacillati; phylum Bacillota; class Bacilli; order Caryophanales; family Bacillaceae; genus Bacillus; species Bacillus sp. BC05(2025). The sequence continues at coordinate 500,029 of NZ_JBWYRA010000002.1, forward strand.
ATTATCCTTACTAAAGTGTTAAAAACAATTAATTTTAAACTTTTCAAAATTATCAGAGAAAAATAAAATTTATATTTTATAATATTTCCTGCATAATTATCCTTCTCTTTTTATCATAAAATAGCACCCCCTTCATAATAAAGATATGTAGGTTAAAATGAGTGCAAAGGATAAAAAAGTGTGTTACGATACACTTTGCTAAAAATAGATATCGGTAAAGAGGGGACGGACATGACAGCAATTCAGGCAAAAAACGGGCCGACAGAGAAATTAAGTTTATTCTTATTAACATGGCCTATTTTTCTAGAAGTTTTTCTATTTATGTTAATGGGGATCGCTGATACTTTCATGTTAAGTGCATTATCAGACGATGCTGTATCTGGGGTTGGTGCAGCGAATCAATACCTCCATATCGCTATTTTGGTACTAGAAGTCATCGGGAACGGCGCAGCTATCGTCGTATCTCAATACCTCGGTTCCAAACGTTTTATGGAAGCATCTAAAATATCAGCTTTAGCCGTCACATTAAATTTAGTGGTCGGACTCGTTATAAGCGCTGGTTTTCTTTTATTTTCAAAACATATGATGATGGCAATGAACTTACAAGGCGATGTACTCATGTATGCGCAAAGCTATTTATCTATCGTCGGAGGGGCTATTTTCCTTCAGGCCATTATTAATTCATTAGCCGCAATTATCCGCGTACATGGCTTCACAAAGCAAGCGATGTTTATTTCACTTGGAATGAATATTATTCATATCGCAGGAAACTACGTACTTATTTTCGGGAAATTTGGTTTCCCAGAGCTCGGTGTGCAAGGAGCTGCTATTTCTTCTGCTGTCAGCAGATTAATCGCACTTATCGTTTTCTTCTGGTTACTGTACCGCGTGATGGAATACCGTGTGAAATTACAATATTACTTTACTTTATCAAAAGAATACATCGGGAAAATTTTAAAGATCGGGATTCCATCTGCATTTGAGCAGGTTATGTATCAAGCTTGCCAAATTGTCTTCTTATACTATGCAACATATTTAGGAACAGAATCATTAGCGGCTAGACAATACGCTACGAACATTTCTATGTTTACTTATTTATTCGCTATTGCGATCGGCATGGGAACAGCTATTATTATCGGGCGCCTCGTTGGCGGTGGTGAAAAAGATGAAGCGTATGAACGCGTATGGAAAAGTGTAAAGTGGGCAATTGGAGTCACTTTATGTATGGTCGCTCTCGTTATTACATTCCGCACACAATTAATGGGACTATTTACAGACAATCCGCACATTATTGCTTTAGGTGCAAGCGTTCTTTTACTAAGTGTATTACTTGAAACAGGGCGTACGATGAATATCGTCATCATCAATTCACTTCGCGCAGCTGGTGATGCAAAGTACCCCGTTTTAATCGGCGCATTCTCTATGGTGTTAATGAGTTTACCACTCGGTTACTTTTTCGCATTCCATTTAGATATGGGACTCGTTGGTATTTGGTTAGCGATTGCTATTGATGAATGGACACGTGCGATTATTATGTTCTTCCGCTGGAAAAGTAGAGCCTGGGAGCGTTATGCACTTGTTAAACCTGAAGAACAAGAGGAGATTGTTTCTGTTCCGGCACAGTAATACTCATTGAATCAAATCCATGTATTCACTTACAAACAAATGTTAACAATAAAACTGTTTATATAGTAGAAAAACAGCCAATCTTCCATAACGGAAGATTGGCTGTTTTATTATTGATAAATCTCTTTATATTTCTTATACTCCGCTTCAGAACATAGCACAAAATGTCCTGGGCGAATTTCACGCATTGTTGGTTCTTCACTACCATAATTATGCTGAGATGGATCGTATACAATACGTTTACGATTGCGCTCATAATCTGGATCTGGAAGCGGAATTGCTGATAATAGTGATTTTGTATATGGATGAATTGGATTCGCATATAACTCATCACTTGTTGTTAGCTCAACGATTTGACCACGGTACATTACGCCAATGCGGTCACTAATGTATTTTACCATTGATAAATCGTGGGCAATGAATAAGTATGTTAAACCTTTTTCTTTTTGTAGCTTTTTCAGTAAGTTTACAACTTGCGCCTGGATTGATACGTCAAGTGCTGAGATTGGCTCATCGGCAATGATAAATTCAGGTTCTACAGCAAGTGCACGAGCGATACCGATACGTTGACGTTGTCCACCTGAAAATTCATGCGGGAAACGGTTTGCGTGTTCTTTATTTAAACCAACTGTGTTTAATAATTCATGAACACGGTCCATACGCTCTTTTTTGTTTTTTGCTAGTCCGTGAATATCGATACCTTCCGCAATAATATCCCCTACTGTCATACGAGGGTTTAATGATGCATATGGATCTTGGAAAATCATTTGCATTTTACGGTTGAATTTCTTCAACTCTGCACGTGATTTTTTACCATGTACATTTTCACCATCGAATAACACTTCACCAGCAGTTGCATCATATAAACGAATGATCGTTCTTCCAGTTGTTGATTTCCCACAACCTGATTCTCCTACAAGACCAAATGTTTCGCCGCGGTAAATATCAAATGAAATATCATTAACCGCTTTGACAACACCACCACTCACGTCGAAGTGCTGTTTTACGTTTTTTACTTCAATTAATTTCTCACGCTGTTTAGTCATGTTGTTCACCTGCTTTCATTTGAAGAATGCGTTTTTCAACGACTGCTGGCGGTTTTACTTCTGGAGCTTGCTCGTGAAGTAACCAAGTTGCCGCAAAGTGTGTATCACTTACTTTAAATAAAGGTGGGTCCATTTCAAAATCAATTTTCAATGCCTGCGGGTTACGTGGTGCAAAAGCATCTCCCTTTGGCGGCTTCAATAAATCTGGAGGCGTTCCAGGGATCGCATATAACTCTTCTTCTGAACCATCTAAACTTGGCATAGATGCGATCAAGCCCCAAGTATATGGATGTTTTGGATTGTAGAAAATTTCATCTACAGTTCCGATTTCAACAACTTTACCAGCGTACATAACTGCTACGCGATCCGCAACGTTCGCCACTACACCTAAGTCATGCGTAATGAAAATGATTGCTGCTTCTGTTTTTTGCTGAATGTCCTTCATAAGTTCTAAAATTTGCGCCTGAATTGTAACGTCTAGCGCTGTTGTCGGCTCATCGGCAATCAATAATTTTGGGTTACAAGCTAACGCCATCGCAATAACTACACGCTGTCTCATACCACCTGAGAATTGGTGAGGATATTGTTTTAAGCGAGCTTCTGGATTTGGAATACCTACAAGGTCGATTAATTCTAATGCGACTTTACGTGCATCTGCTTTACTCATCCCTTGGTGTTTAATAAGGCCTTCCATAATTTGATTTCCAATTGTCATCGTTGGGTTTAATGATGTCATTGGATCTTGGAAAATCATCGCGATATCTTTACCACGAACTTGTTGCATTTCTTTTTCTGTTAATTTCGTTAAGTCGCGACCTTCAAATACGATTTCACCATTTTTAATGCGTCCAGGAGGATTCGGAATTAATCCCATTAACGCTTTAGAAGTAACTGATTTCCCCGAACCAGATTCTCCTACAATCGCTAATGTTTCTCCTTTTTTCAAATCAAAAGTAACGCCGCGTACAGCTTGTACTTCACCTGCATGTGTATCAAAGGAGACTTGTAAATCTTTTACCTCTAACAATGTTTTCATCTTTGCCTCTCCCCTCTTTTACTTACGCATTTTTGGATCTAACGCGTCGCGTAATCCGTCTGCCATTAAGTTAAACGCTAAAATTAATATACTGATGACAACCGCAGGGATGAACATCATATGCGGATACGTTTGAATTGATTTATAACCGTCATTTACAAGAGAACCAAGTGATGCGAATGGTGGCTGGATACCTAAACCGATGAAACTTAAGAATGCCTCACCAAACACCGCTGTTGGGATTGTAAACATTGTCATTACGATAATTGGTCCCATTACGTTCGGGATTAAGTGTTTTACAATTAATTGTGTGTTTGTTGCACCTAATGTACGAGATGCTAATACGTATTCTTGGTTTTTTAACTTTAAGATTTGTCCACGAACGATACGCGACATCCCTATCCAACCTGTAATTGCCATTGCGAGTGTAATTGACCATATACCAGATCCCATAATGATTACCATTAAAATAACGATGATTAAGTATGGAATACCGTTAATAATCTCCATAATACGTTGCATAATGTTATCTACTCTACCGCCATAAAATGCTGAAATACCTCCATATGCAACCCCAATTACTAAGTCAATCGCTGCTGCTAAAAGAGCGATATATAATGATACACGCGTACCTTCCCATGTTCTTGTCCATAAATCGCGTCCAAGATCATCTGTACCAAACCAGAAATATTCTTTAATATCACGTTTTTCATATTGATCAACACCATATTGATCTGTACCGTCAAATGGTAGCCAATGAACATTTTCAATAACAGGAATTTTCGGTGGTAATTTCGCACGACCTAAGTCTTGCTCTTTATACGAGTGTTTACTTACCATCGGTCCAAAAATTGCTAGTAATATAATAAGAGTTAATAAAACTAAACCGAACATTGCTCCTTTATGTTGGAACAAACGTCTTCTTACATCTTGCCAAAACGTTAAGCTTGGACGGGCAATGACTTCATTATCCACATTATTTTGATTGGCTTGTTGAAATAAATCTGGAGATAATTTTTGTACATCTTTCATCATTTTTTCCCTCCCGCTAAACGAATTCGAGGATCAATAATTCCGTATAAAATATCAACAATGAAAATAACTAAGATGAAAATCGCACTATAGAAGATTGTAGTTCCCATAATAACTGTATAGTCATTCACTGTAATAGATTTAACGAACTGTTCCCCTAGTCCAGGTACAGCATAAATTTGCTCAATAACTAATGTTCCTGTAATTAAACCTGCAACCATTGGTCCTAAAATTGTTACAACTGGAATTAATGCGTTACGAAGTGCGTGTTTAATAATGATAACGCCTTGGCTAATTCCTTTCGCTTTCGCTGTTAAAATGTAGTCAGCTTGCATAACTTCAATTAACTCTGCACGAGCGAAACGTGCGATTGTTGCGATAACTGCCATCGATAAAGCAATTGTAGGCATTACTGTAAACTCTGGTCCTTTCCAGAATGCTACTGGGAACCATCCAAGTTTTACCCCTACGAAATATTGTAGTAATGCGGCGAATACGAATGATGGTACCGACATCCCGAGTACGGAAATAATTGTCGCCCCATAATCGACCCACGTATTATTACGAAGTGCCGCAACGATTCCTAAAATTAAACCGATAAATGTACCTAATATAATCGCTTGTAAACCAAGTTGTGCTGATGGTCCAATGCGATCCACAATCATGTCTGTTACTGGACGGTTATCATATTGGAATGATACCCCTAAATCACCTTTTGCTAAGTTACCTAAGTAACGTGCATATTGAACTGGTACTGGATCATTTAAGCCATATTTTTCAAGAATGATTTCTTTTTGTGCCGGTGATAACTTCTCCTGGTTTTTAAGCGGAGAACCCGGAAGTAATTTCATTAAAAAGAAAGTCAGTGTAGTAATTAAAAATAATGTCAAAGCCATGTACACGAAACGTTTTAATACATAACGTCCCATAGTCAAGCACCTCCCCGTTTTTCTCAAAAGCAATAAGATAGTTTAAAATATTCTTACTTTTATTTTTTTAAAATAAGAGCACATGCCCATCATAGGCATATACCCTAGTAAACGATGGAAAAAAGATTATTTTTGTTCAACAGATGCCCATTTGTAAGTTAATCTACCACCATAGTTGATTGGGATAATATCTTTCACGGCATCTTTCACTACATACGCTGAACCTTTTTGGAAGATTGGAGTGATAACTACATCCTCTTTAATTAACATCTTCTCTACCTCTAAAAGGTTGTTCCAGCGTTCTTGTAAATCTTTTGTATCTGTTTTAGCTTTTAGAATTAATTCATCATATTTCTGATTAGAATATCCTGTTTTATTTTGAGAACCATTCGTAACAAACATATCTAAATATGAGATTGGATCTGGGAAATCTGGTCCCCAAATACCAAACGCAATATCATATTGCTGAGAATCTTCTAATTTATTTTTTTGTGCGAATGGCTGCTGTTTAATTTTAATCGATAAACCTGGTAAGTTCTTTTCCATTTCACCTTTTAAGAATTCACCAACTTTTTTCGCATCTTCATTATCGAAATTTAAGAATTCTAGTTCGATTTTATCAGTGCCAAGCTCTTTCTTCGCTGTTTCCCACAGCTTTTTCGCTTCTTTTGGATTTGTTTCAACTAACTTTCCATTTTCAGCTCGGAAGTCTTTTTTATTCGGACCTTCAGCGAAATCTTTTCCAACAAATCCATAAGCTCCAATTGCACCATTATTTAAAATAACCTTCGCAATATTATCACGGTCAAAGGACATTGAAATTGCTTTTCTTAAGTTTTTATTGCTTAAGTATTGATTACTTTGATTAAACCTTAAGTAAGCAACCCCTGCTTCTTTTCTTGTGTGGAATTCTGGGCTTTGTCTAAACTTATCAACAAATTCTGAAGATAGAGCCGCACGATCAATCGAGTTTGTCTCATATAAATTTACATCAGTAGATGTATTTTTTACAATATTAAAGTTAATTTCTTCGATTTTAACCGTTTTATTATCCCAATATGATGGGTTCTTCTTAAACTGGAAGCTTTGTTCATGTTTCCAATCACTCATAACAAATGGCCCATTATATAATGTTGTATTTGCCTCTAATCCAAACTTCTCACCTTGTACTTTTACAAAGTTTTCATTTAGTGGATAAAATACTGGATAAACTGTTAAATCAACAAAGTAAGGAACGGGATTATCTAATTCCACTTCTAATGTATAGTCATCAATTGCTTTTACACCTAATTGGTCAGCAGGTAATTCTTTTTTATGAATCTTCTCTGCATTTTTAATGTCGAACATAATGTACGAATATGTCGCTTTTGTATCTGGATTTACGGCTCTTTTCCATGAATACACAAAGTCTTTTGCTGTTACAGGTTCCCCATTCGACCATTTCGCATCTTTTCTTAATTTAAATATGTATTTCTTCCCATCATCTAACTTTTGAAAATCTTCAGCAACTCCTGGCATTCTCTTTTGATCTTTGCCGGTACGATATAAACCTTCCATCGTATTATTTAATGCTGTAGAAGATGCAGAATCAGATGCTAATGAAGCATCCATTGACGGAATTTCAGATAACTCTGTTAAATTAAGAGTCTGCTTTCCATTACTACTACTCGTAGCATTTTCTTTCCCTTTTGCTTTTGCGTCATCCTTTTGGTAGCTACACGCGCCAAGCAACATACTTGCAGTTAACGTCGATGCAAGTAATAACGGTATCTTTTTCTTCATGTTGTGTTGCCTCCCCTAATTGCACTTCCTGTACCCTCACTTGTAAAAAAGTAGAATTGAAAGAATAATCTCCAAGTTTCTACAATTTTCATTATACATATAATATAACAATTGTGAATATAGTTTTTTGTTTTTTTGTTAAAATTTTTAATAAAATGTTTATTTTTTTATTTTTTTGTAAAGGGATACGTTAACATTGCTACCATCATCTTAAAATCAGACCTTTAATTGCGTATAATTTTCAAAAAATTAGTTCTAGTACTTATTATAGCTTTTATAGTATAATAATTCTAGTAATATTTTGACGGAGGGGAACATTTTGAATAAAGTTTTTTTTCATACTTGTATACTAATTTTCATGGCGATAATCGCTTCTAGTATTGGCGCATTCCTCGTTTCATCGCAATTTTTGTTGAATTTTGTCAACATATCGTTTTATATCGCACTATTTTTTATTCTTATAGGCGGTTTTTTATTCATATTTCAAAATGGATTTTTTAACGTAACCATTTACGCCTTCCAAAGAGTGTTTGGTACGAACAAAAAAATTGACTCTTTAATTGAAGAAGTAGAGGAACCTACCGATAAGAAAGAACGTATTTATAAAACATATTCATTCAAATGGACGTATCCCATTTGCATTACCGGTATCGTTCTTGGGTTATTCTCGACCCTCATTAGCTTTACTATTTTGATGTAGTTTGCAAACACTATCCCATATGATATAATAATCAGCAAAACATTTTGTTATAAAACTTTAGTTCTTTCATATTAAAAGGGCTCAGGTAACAATAAATAAAATTATATGTATGCGATGATAAAGAAGAGTACATATTGAGGCAATTTCAGAGAGCTTGTGGCTGGTGTGAACAAGTAATTGTACAGTATGGAATGGGCTTTTGAGCACCAAACCGAACCGAAAGTAGTAGGCTTTGGCGTTATATCCAAACGTTATTATGGATTAGAGAGATTTCACAGTAGTGAAATAATTAGGGTGGTACCGCGGTCCATTCGTCCCTATAGTTTTTAGGGATGAATGGGCTTTTTTGTTTGCCTTCTCTTCCCCATCACATATTCAAATTAGGAGGAATTACTTATGTCAGTTATCTTTTCTGGTATTCAGCCAAGTGGAACGATTACACTTGGAAACTATTTAGGGGCTATGAAGCAATTTACAGAGCTTCAAAATGAACACGACTGTTATTTCTGTATTGTAAACCAACATGCGATTACAGTACCTCAAGATCCCGTACAACTTCGTAAAAACATCCGCAGTCTTGCTGCACTTTATGTAGCATGCGGCATCGATCCTGAAAAAGCTACTTTATTTGTACAATCAGAAGTACCAGCACACGCTCAACTAGGATGGATTATGCAATCAGTGGCTTACGTTGGAGAATTAGAGCGTATGACACAATATAAAGATAAAGCGTCAGGTAGAGATTCAGTACCCGCTGGATTACTAACGTATCCACCATTAATGGCTGCTGATATTTTACTTTACAACACGGAAATTGTACCGGTTGGTGATGACCAAAAACAACATATGGAATTAACACGTGACCTAGCAGAGCGTTTCAACAAGCGTTTCCGTGAAGTGTTCACTGTTCCTGAAATTCGTATTCCAAAAGTAGGAGCTCGCGTTATGTCCTTAACAGAACCTACGAAGAAAATGAGTAAATCTGATCCAAATCCAAAATCAATGATCAGCATGCTTGATGAACCAAAAACAATTGAAAAGAAAATCAAGAGTGCTGTAACTGATTCTGAAGGTATTGTGAAATTCGATAAAGAAAACAAACCTGGAATCTCTAACTTATTAACAATCTACTCTTCATTCTCTGGCAAAACAGTAGAAGAAATCGAAGCAATGTACGAAGGAAAAGGATACGGAGACTTCAAAGGCGACCTAGCACAAGTAGTCGTAGAAGCAATTCGTCCAATCCAAGATAAATATAACGAACTAATCAACTCACCAGAACTAGATGAAATTCTAGACAAAGGTGCCGAAAAAGCAAACCGCGTTGCATTCAAACAACTACGCAAAGTAGAAAACGCAATGGGACTAAGCAGAAAACGTAGGTAACATATAAAGCGGAAGCGGCTCGCTTAGAATGTGAGGGGGATGGAGCTCCTGACGTAGAGGCGCTTTTTGCCTCGCAGGAAGGCGCGAAGCCACCGAACATTCTTGCCGCTGAAGCTGGATTTCATATAAAGCGGAAGCGGCTCGCTTAGAATGTGAGGGGGATGGAGCTCCTGACGTAGAGGCGCTTTTTGCCTCGCAGGAAGGCGTGAAGCCACCGAACATTCTTGCCGCTGAAGCTGGATTTCATATAAAGCGGAAGCGGCTCGCTTAGAATGTGAGGGGCTTACTGCCGGAGCTAAGTTAAGTTACCACAAATAAAAAAAACCGCCAATTGGCGGTTTTTTAATTTACCTTTTGCTCGTTTTCCATTTCCCATAACTTTTCAAAAAATGGCTGTCCTTTTACGAGACGCTCACATAATTGTTCATGCTTCTCAGACCAACCCGTTTTCGCTTCCTCATAAAGCTTAGCCCAAATATCTTCAAATTCCATATGTTGAACCATTCCGTATGCTGATGGATCCCACTCTGTGAACCAATAGCGGATTTCTGCTGTATTTTTCGTTGTATGTAATTGATCTAACGCCATAAATAATAATTGTTTAAGCTGTCTTTCTTTACGAGTTAAGCCATTCATAATGAAAGGTGATGGTGATAAAATATGATGTTCTTTTTCCATTTCTTCTACTTGGAACTCATACTTTTCTGCTTGTACGTTTTCTACCATCTCATATACCATCTGCTCTTGGCGCGGTATAAGTCTGCTCTTTCGAATTGGCACATTGTAACCAATTGTGTCGATCGCAATAATTCCTTTTCCATCTGTAACTACAAAGCAATACTCTTGCTGCAAACGTTCATGATTTTTACGAATATAAGCCTTATGATGTACGTCTTCCAACATTTTTTGCGGAAGCTCTAACAATTCGTTCTCGATGTAATGATATAATGTGGCATCTACTTTTAATAATGGCACTTGATCTAATAGCTCAATCGTATCATCTTTCCGCCATTCGTAAAAATGACAAACGTTATACCCATTCTCTTCACCTTCAAACCAATTTACCCATACATCATGTAGATATAACATTCACTACCCCTCACTTCACTACTGTTTGTATCAATCATTATGTTCAATTTTTCTTAACTTTATTCCACCTAAGGAAATATATTCTAATTATTATTTTTTCTTCTATTAATACTAAAAAAACAGGAAATAGAGATCCTGTTTTTTTATATATGAAATGTATTTGCTTTATTCAATATTTCTTTTGCATCTATAGATAATAAAGAAAGTGTATTTTCTCCTTCCAAAGTTACACAATCTTTGACAATATGAAATCCAAGTGCATAGCCAAGCATCTTCGGATAAGAATGCAATCCATTTAATAAGATGTCGTGCTCCCTAGTTCCTCGCTTTATACTTATTCTTTCATGTACAACGTTTTTCCAATAATAAATAGCTTCTTCTTTTGAAAGGTACGTCGTCCACGGTGCATTGTTTTTTTCTGAATATCTTTCAGTTACTGCTTGCTCAGCCAATCCTTCCATAATCATCGTATCAAGTAATGTATACTCTGTTTCTTTCGTCTCAATTTGATGTAACCTGCATATGTGATGATATTCATGTGCTAATAAGACTTTTAATTCTTCCACTGAATTCCGTCCACATACGAATAAGAAAATAACGTGACGCATAGATAATCCAGCCCTACCGTTATACTCTTCTTGTACAGTTCGATTATAGGAATCTGATAATAAAATAAAGACAGGGACATCCGGACCTTTTAACCAATTTTTTAATTTCTCATACTCCGTACGTAATTCTTTCCAAACTTCCTTTTTCTCTAACTCTTTAATTTCTTGTTCTCCTCGCATAACCGGGCGATACATACCTTTAGAAATTAAAAAGCGATACAATCTTTCTTTTGGCAACGGAATATACTTTGTAAACTTCTCACATAGCTTTTCTGGCCGTCCGTAATATAGATGTAACCACTCAGCAGTTTCAACAATCCCCATCTTTATCCCTCCTTTTTCTTATGTATATGCAAAAGGAGACAAAGGCGTAAAAATAAATAAGGAGTTTTTTCGCAATATATTGCGAAAAAACTCCTTATTTCATCTATTATTTATACGCTTTAAATACTAATACTGCGTTATGGCCACCGAATCCTAGTGAATTACTTAACACTGCGTTTACTTCTTGATGTCTCGCACTATTCGGTACGTAATCTAAGTCACACTCTGGATCTGGTGTTTCATAGTTAATTGTTGGAGGAATTACTCCGTCTGTAATTGATTTAATAGAGAAGATCGCTTCAACAGCACCAGCTGCTCCTAATAAGTGACCTGTCATTGACTTCGTTGAGCTGATCGCTACTTTATACGCGTGCTCACCGAACGTTTCTTTAATTGCCATCGTTTCATACTTTTCATTCGCATCCGTACTTGTACCATGCGCATTAATGTAATCAATATCTTCTGGCTGTAGACCTGCATCTGCTAAAGCTTGACGCATTGCACGCACGCCACCTTCACCGCCAGGAGCCGGCATTGTAATATGGAACGCATCACCAGTTGCACCGTAACCAGCGATTTCCGCATAAATGTGAGCACCACGAGCTAATGCATGCTCTAATTCTTCAAGAATTAAAATACCTGAACCTTCACCCATTACGAAACCGCTACGGTTTTTATCGAATGGACGACAAGCTGTTGCTGGATCTTCATTGAATGTTAATGCTTTCGCTGAGCTAAATCCTGCGAATGCCATACTTGTTAACGGCGCCTCTGCTCCGCCCGTAATCATTGCATCCGCATCACCGCGCTGAATCGCCTTAAATGCATCACCAATTGAGTTTGCACCAGATGCACAAGCCGTTACAGAACAAGTATTAATTCCTTTTGCCCCTGTTGCGATCGATACTTGACCTGCTGCCATATCTGGAATCATCATCGGTACGAAGAATGGGCTCACGCGGCGCGGGCCTTTCTCAGTAAAAATCTTAAATTGTTCTTCGTATGTTTCCATACCGCCAATACCAGAACCAATCCAAACGCCAATACGAGGTCCGTTTTCTTCTGTAATTTCAAGCTTTGCATCTGCAACTGCCATTTTCGCTGCTGCTACTGCATATTGTGTAAAGCGATCCATACGGCGCGCTTCTTTTTTATCAATATATTTCTCGACTTCAAAGTCGTTAATTTCTGCTGCTACTTTTGCTGGAAATAGTTCCGGATCAATTCTTGTAAGTCGTCCGATTCCAGATACACCCTTTTTAATGTTTTCCCACGCTGTTTCAACATCTGTACCGACCGGTGTAACAGCTCCTAGTCCTGTAATTACGACCCTCTTTTTTTCCATACAAAATACACTCCTTTTTTCTCTCAGTCCTTATTTACCCCAACGAAGAGCAACTGCTCCCCATGTTAATCCACCGCCAAAACCAACAAGTATAATTAAATCACCATCTTGAATACGTCCGTTTTGCAATTCCTCTACCATTGCAATCGGGATTGAAGAAGCTGATGTATTACCGAACTTCTCAATTGTCATACTCATTTTTTCTTGTGGTAAATTTAATCTCTCTCTTGCAGATTCCATAATACGAATATTCGCTTGATGCGGTACTAAGAAATCCACATCTTCTTTCGTAAGACCAGCTTTATCTAAAACGCGAAGACAAGAATCTCCAAGTTGACGAACGGCAAATTTAAAGACTTCTCTGCCATTCATCATAACATACTCGTCTTGATAAAGATGCTTACCGCCACTTCCGTCTGCTCCTAATTCGAAAGATAGAACGCCTTTCCCTTCTGAAACAGCTCCCATTACGATCGCACCAGCTCCGTCTCCAAATAGTACCGCTGTATTTCGATCGTTCCAGTCTACAATTTTAGATAGCTTATCACTACCAACTACTAATACATTTTTATAAGTTCCCGTTTGAATAAATTGCTGCGCTGTAATCATTCCGTACATAAAACCAGCACATGCTGCACTTAAATCCATTGCAGCTGCATGTTTTGCGCCAATTGCTTCTTGAATGACACAAGCTACTGCTGGGAAAGCACGATCTGGTGTTACTGTCGCTACTAAAATAAGATCGATATCCTCTCCGCTAACCCCTGCATCTTCAAGCGCTTTTTTAGAAGCCTCTACGGCCATATATGAAGTATCTATTGTATCATCGGCAATGCGTCTTTCCGCAATGCCTGTTCTCGTACGAATCCATTCATCGGATGTATCCATTATTTTCTCTAAATCGTGATTTGTGACTACTTTTTCTGGCACATATCTTCCGATCCCTAAAATGCCCACGTTCACATCGCAGCCCTCCGTTTTATATCAATTATTATGACTTGGTACTAATTTTAAAACATAAATGTATTTTTGTCTAGAATATATTTCAGCTAAAACATAAAGCGAGCGCATTATTCACCTTATTGTTCATGAAAAGAAACGGAAACATACCTTTCCCTGTTTCTTTTGAAATATAAAAAAGGCCCTGACCGCTTCTATCCGCGGTTCGGGCCTCTCTTCCATCTTAAAAGATGCTTTTTATTCTTGATCTGCTTTTCCAAGCTCATATGCTTCGTTCATAACCTTCATCAATAACTCTAATACTGGTTGTGCTTTTTCCATATCAAGCGCAATTCCATTATCATCTAAAATGGCCTTTGCTTCTGGTAAATGCTTCATTGCGATTTGTAAAAATTGCATGCTTTTCTCATTCATATTACGTTCTTCCTCTCCATTAAAACTTTCACATACATAGTGTAACACGCTCGCTACCCTTCGTATAACTCTTTATATTTTTTCATATGCGCTAATTGTTTATTTAAACCATATTCTAACGGCGTATTTCTTTTTATCGAAATCACCTCTACAGCTGTATCTGTTTCTTCCTCATTCTCTTTATTTACTTTATCCTCTGCACGTAAAAGATTCATACCTTTTTTCCATAATGATTTTTTGCCACTAAGTAAGTTGTATATACCGAGATGCCCCTCGTTCATTCCATTTTCCCATAAGTATTCACATACATCTTCCACGTACAGTAGATCCCTTCCGTTTTCCTTACTCGCATAATGGCACTCTTTCTCACCCAATTCCGATAAAATGAGCTGATGATACATCATAAAAGATGGTTGCCATGGCCCATATAATGTAGGAACTCGAAATACACTATATTGTATCTCTCCTTTTTTCAATCCTTCTTCCACTTTCGAAAATAAACGTTTATTTTCGGATTCATCTGTGTTTCCTACTTCAATAGAAGAAATTAGATTTAACTTCACTTTATGTTCTTCACATAGTCTTACAATTCGCTTTAAATACTGTAATATAACTCTTTCATTCCGAAAGCCACTTTGTTGATTTGGTTCATACAAGCAAAAGTAAACTGTATCGAACTTCTCTCCTTCTACTGATCTCCATCCCTCTTCATCTCTTATCGAGTAATACGTAAATAACGCATTCCGCCCAATTAACAATAATTTCTCTTCATTAATCTTTGTCATGTTCTCGAATTCATCAAAATCAAGACCGTACACTTCTACTTCTTCTGCAATCATTTTATTCACAAGGTGATAACCTACAAACGTAAGTGCACCTATAATTAGCACGCGTTCCATGCCACCAACCCTTTCTCCTTGAAACAAATAGCTCCTCATTTATGTATATGGGAGCTTCACAATTCTTCTTCATATTTTTTAAAGAAATCAGTCGTTTGCCTAACCATTTTATATTTCACATCTTGCAGATGGAATAAGACAGAAGTATCACATTGATTGAATTGCCTCATTTTCTCATATTTACGTAACAACTGTTTTCTTCCTCTTTTTTCTTGTGTTGATACGAAAACTTTAACAGGTACACAAGACGGAAGAAGCGTAAATGATTTCTTATTTATTTTTGATTCTAATTCTGCTTCTTTGGAATCATACGCCAAACATAATTCCTTTACGAGTCTCTTGTAAAAAAACTTATGCTCTTTCTCAAACTCCACATATTCCGGTAAATCTAAACACGGATTTAACATAATGACAGAGCGTATACATTCAGGGTATTTGTTCATCATTTCAAGCGCTACAAGTGCACCCATACCATCCGCCATAATGTGCATTTTCGCATTCAATGTCTCTTTTCTCAACACAACATCATATAAGCGTTTTGCTAGACGAACAGACTGGTCATTTCCCCAATGCCTTCCGTATAAATTAGAAGAAAAGACCGTATAGCCTTCCTCAATAAGGCCATGTAAAAAATAAGATCTACCTGCATGCTGTGTCCATAAACTTGTACCATTCTCAATAAAGTAGTTATAATCACCGAGAAGCATTACAGAAAATCCGTTTGGCTTCTCCGGTAAATAAATAACGCATGGTTCTTTTTCTAAGTAAAAAAAACGTTCCGTAATACTCATTTTTTCCCCGCCTTATTTTCTAAACGTATAAAAGTACTCTTTAATAATGTATGAACGGAATGCAATTTTGCGTTGAAAAATCTACAAATATTTTTCTATATTCTTTTTTCAATTGTGTTACAATAAGGACAGATTGAACGAATAGAGGTGTAAAATATGCGTTTCATTTGGGCATTAATTTGGTCGTTCTTGCTTGTACATATGATGAGCTACGTAATCGGCTCTATGACTGGCGGTGCATACGATTTTAACCAAGCGTCTATTTTCTCAGTTGTTCTTGCAGTATTAGTATTAGCGATTGCAGCTGCGATTCCAAACGAGCCAGTAGAACAACACTAAAAAGAGTCCGGATTTTATCCGAACTCTTTTTTCATTTCACATGAACGACTAATTCGTTATTTTCTACATCAACCACTACATGACTATTGTCAGTAATCGTACCTGCAATTAATTCTCTCGCTAATTTCGTCTCAACTTGACGCTGTACATATCGTTTTAATGGACGAGCTCCGTACATCGGATCAAATCCAGCTTCTACAACAAATTCTTTCGCTGCGTCTGTTAATTCTACTGTAATATGACGGTCAGCTAAACGACCTTGTAATTCTTTTACAATTTTATCAACAATGCCTTTAATTTCATTCGTTGTAAGAGGTTTGAATAAAATAATTTCGTCGACACGGTTTAAAAACTCTGGTCGGAAATGACCTCTTAATTGTCCCATTACAAGTTCTCTTGATTCTTCTTTAATGGAGCCATCTTCTCCTAATCCATCTAATAAATGAGCAGATCCAATATTTGAAGTCATAATAATAACCGTGTTTTTAAAGTCTACTGTACGTCCTTGCGAATCTGTAATGCGACCGTCATCTAACATTTGTAATAAAATGTTGAATACTTCTGGATGCGCTTTTTCAATTTCGTCTAACAAAATAACAGAATATGGTTTACGTCTTACTGCTTCTGTTAATTGACCGCCCTCTTCATATCCAACATATCCAGGAGGCGCACCAATTAAGCGTGACACAGCATGTTTCTCCATATACTCAGACATATCGATACGAATCATTTGCTCTTCACTATCGAATAATGACTGCGCTAACGTTTTTGCAAGTTCTGTTTTACCAACACCAGTCGGTCCTAAGAAAATGAAGGAACCAATCGGACGGTTCGGGTCTTTAATACCAGCGCGCGCACGAAGAACTGCGTCTGATACTAAGCTTACTGCTTCCTCTTGCCCGATAACACGTTCTGATAAAATTTGCTCTAAACGTAGCAATTTCTCGCGTTCACCTTCAACGAGTTTTGCAACAGGAATACCAGTCCAGCGCGAAACAATATCAGCAATTTCTTCTTCACTTACTTCCTCACGTAATAAACGATTTTCTTGTTTATTATGTGCGCCCATTTCTTCCGCTTCTTTTAACTCTTTTTCAATTGCAGGAATTTTTCCATGGCGAAGTTCCGCTGCTTTATTTAAATCGTAATTCCCTTCTGCTTCTTCTAATTCACGGCGCAGACGCTCTAAATGTTCACGTAAATCACGAACTTTGTGAATATCTTCTTTTTCTTTCTCCCATTTCGCTCTCATACCACTTGCAACTTCTTTTAAATCCGATAATTCACGTTGCAACGTTTTTAGACGTTCTTGGCTACCAAAGTCCTTTTCTTTTCCAAGAGCCGCTTCTTCAATTTCTAGCTGCATAATGCGGCGCGTTACTTCATCTAATTCTGTCGGCATAGAATCGATTTCTGTACGAATTGTTGCACACGCTTCATCGACAAGATCAATTGCTTTATCTGGTAAGAAACGGTCCGAAATATATCGATCTGATAAAACTGATGCTGCTACAATCGCGCGGTCATGAATATTTACACCATGATAAATTTCAAAACGCTCTTTTAAACCACGTAAAATGGAAATTGTATCTTCAACAGTTGGTTCTTCTGCTAATACTTGTTGGAAACGTCTTTCTAACGCCGGGTCTTTCTCAATATATTTACGATATTCATCGAGCGTCGTCGCCCCAATACAGTGTAGTTCACCGCGAGCAAGCATCGGTTTTAACATATTCCCTGCGTCCATCGCACCTTCTGTTTTACCAGCTCCGACGATTGTATGAAGTTCATCAATGAATAATAAAATGCGTCCTTCACTCTTTTTAATTTCATTTAATACAGCTTGCAGACGCTCTTCAAATTCACCACGGAATTTTGCTCCAGCTACAAGCGCACTCATATCTAATGCAAAGATTGTTCTATCTTTTAATCCTTCAGGTACATCCTTCTTCACAATACGCTGTGCTAACCCTTCAACAATTGCTGTTTTACCAACACCTGGTTCACCAATTAAAACTGGGTTGTTTTTCGTTTTACGTGAAAGAATGCGGATTACGCGACGAATTTCACTATCGCGGCCGATAACAGGGTCAATTTTCCCCGCTCTTACTTCCGCCACTAAATCACGACCATATTTTTCTAACGCTTCATAAGTTGCTTCTGGATTCTGACTAGTCACTCTTTGATTCCCCCGAACTGTCATTAAAGACTGTAATAAGTTATCTTTCGTAATATGAAATCTTGTGAATAATTGGCCTATATCGCCTTTTTCTTCAGTAAAAGCAAGCAATACATGTTCAACTGAAATGTAGTCATCTTGTAATTTCTCTGCTTCTTTTCCTGCCCTTACAAGCAATTGTTGCAGGGCACCTGTTATATATAATTTCCCTGCTTCTGCACCGCTTCCCGTTACAGAGGGCTTTTTCTTAATTAAACTTTCGGCGCCTTGTTTTAACGCTTCTATATCAACATTCATTTTTTGAAAAATACGTACTGCTAACCCATCTTGCTCTTCTAATAATGTAAACAAGAGATGAACAGTATCTACTTCTTGATGATGATGAGATACCGCTAAAGATTGGGCACTCATAATCGCCTCTTGTGTTTTCGTTGTCATTTGATTTAAGTCCATCTTTACAGTCCTCCAAATGTTTGACTTTCTTTGACCTTTGATTTGATTATACGCCAACTGACTTTTTTATACAATAATTTTGATTATGTATTTTCAAACTTATTATTAGAAAAAGAAAAAAGGAAAATTCATTATGCTACTTAAAAAAGTACGGTAAATGAAATTATAATGTGTGATGAAAAAAAGCCGCAATAACGATTGCGGCTTCTGTTACGGTTTTCTTTTATATGTCCACTGACGGTTATGATTTGTGTTATCTGGAAACTTTTCACCGGCAGTTAGTTTCACCATTTGCGGGTCTTTCACCATACTTCCCGTTTCACCAATTTCTACGTAAATGCCATCATTCGGCGCTTTTTGTCCAGAACGAAACCTGCGATTTTGTCCCATTTTCATTCTCCTTCCATGACGTCTTTGCCTCATTAGTATATCCATTTTAAAAGAAAGCTTGTCTGTCATGTTTAGGAAACAAGTACTATATTTCATCCTTGTACATATACATGAATGACATAAGCTTAGGAAGGGATTTCTTTCCTATTTGTAGAAAAAAAGAAACCAACCTACTATAGGCCGGTTTCAAAGGAGAGTCAAACATATACGAGAAGATTACATGTTCATTATAAGCCTCATTATACGAGCAATGTAACCCTTTTCACAATTTGTCCATAATGAAAGAAACATTGTTTGAACTTTCTAAAAAGATGTTGACTTTTCATGATTTCCAGCGAGAAATAGTAGACACCGCAGCACTTTGCGACGTAAGATGGATATATAGTGAACTTTCCATCTTTGGCGGTCTCACCCAGTCTAACCTCTTATTTCTGCATATTAAAAACGGAAATACAGATAGATACAAAAAAATTATTATAAGAGGTGAAATTATGAACAAACAACATTTAATCGCATTAGACTTAGACGGCACTTTATTAACAGACAATAAAATAATTTCCACTCGCACAAAACATACAATTGCAAAGGCAAAGGAACAAGGACATATCGTTGTTATTTCAACAGGACGTCCATTCCGCGCTAGTTATGATTACTATAAAGAACTTGGTTTAAATACACCAATCGTAAACTTTAATGGCGCATACGTACATCATCCTCTTGATTCAAAGTGGGGCACACATCACTCTCCTCTTGAGCTAGCAACAGCGCAAGAAATTGTCCGAGCTTGCTTTGATTTTGGCGTAAAAAATATATACGCTGAAGTAATGGACGATGTGTATGTTCGTGAAATTGATGAAGATAAAAAACATATTTTCGAATTCGGTTCTCCAAAGATTTTTACAGGAGACTTATTAAATATTTTAAACGATCATCCAACTTGCTTATTAATTGACGCACATGACGAGCATTCTACTGCAATTCGTCAACATTTAACTGATATGCATGCTGAAGTAATCGACCATAGAAAATGGGGTGCACCTTGGCCGATTATTGAAATCGTAAAAAGCGGATTAAATAAAGCTGTCGGATTACAAAAAATTTCTAGTCATTATAACATTCCACAAGAACGAATTATCGCTTTCGGTGACGAGGATAACGACTTTGAAATGATTGAATTTGCTGGTCACGGCATCGCAATGGGAAATGCCATCCCTGAATTAAAATCACTCGCAAACCATACGACGTTAACAAACGAAGAAGATGGTATTGCTCTATATTTAGAAGAGGTTCTTGGATTGTAATCTAAAAATTCCCTGCTTATAGTTTCTCGCCAAACGCTCATACTATCATTAGACGCATAAGTCAGCGCGTCGATTGTTTTCAGCTAAATAAAGGGGGTTTTTCGAATGGGTAAAAAGAACAAATCAAAACGTTTTATCCAACAAGGAGCCGATGCTGTTATGAAGCATGATGCAAGATTCCCGTACAGAGGTACATTAGCTGAGGCAGAAAAAGCGAGAAGTAACTCTTCTTTTGGAGGGGTCTAAATGGGGAACTTACTATTCCAACAAGCTAGAGATGCTGTTGCAAATGCCGTATCTTGTTCAAGCGGCGCTGAGCAACAAGATCTCGTATATAGAGCAAAAAACGCGTTGCACTCTGCTTACGCAAACTCTTCAACAGCTGAAAAAGTTCAGCTACGTGAAATGCAAGAGCAGTTGCAAAACATTACGAATTTACATTAAAAAAGAGGACCAGCTTTGGTCCTCTTTAATCTTTTCGAAACAAGCCAAACACCCCAACCGTTTGCAGTACGTTTGTAAATGCACCTGGGTCCACTTGTTTAATAACCCTCTCTAATTCGTACAGTTCGTAACGGGTAATAACAATCATTAACATTTCCTTATTTTCATTCGTATAAGCACCTGTTGCCGGTATAGTTGTAATCCCCCTCACTAAGCGTGAGTGAATCGCCTTTCTTACATCTGCCCCATTCTTCGTAACAATTAATGCCGTAATCTTCACATGACGCGTATGAATCGCATCGATGATTCGCGTTGACACATACAAAGTCACCAACGTATATAATGCTTTTTCCCATCCATACACATAGCCAGCAGCGATAATAATTAGTGCATTAAAGAAGAAAAAATACGTACCGACAGGCTTGTCTTTAATCTTTGATAAAATCATGGCGATTATATCTAAACCACCTGTAGAAGCCCCCCACTTCAACGCAATCCCTACCCCGATTGCTGAAATAAGCCCGCCAAAAATCGCATTTAATATGATGTCATTCGAAACTGCCCTAACCGGGATAATTTCTAAAAACAAAGTCATAAAGATAACGCAAAGAAAACTAAAGAAAGTAAAGGCCTTTCCAACCTTTTTCCAGGCTAAAATAACGACGGGAATATTAAACAAGCTAAACAATACCCCTGTTGATATGTGAATAGATAAAAAGTCACCTAATATTTGTGATAACAATTGAGACAATCCAGCAAAGCCACTCGCGTACACTTTCGCTGGCGTTAAAAATAAATTCATTCCAATCGCGTTTAACAAACCTGCGATGATTACAACGATTAACTTCTTTATAAGTTCGGCATAATTCAACTTCAAATCCATTTCTAATCCACCCTTATTATTCATGAATGCACTGCTATACATAGTCTTTACGAAAAAGGAAATGATAAACGTACAACGTTTAGAAATGGAGTTGATACATATGCCACATACGAGTGATAACGACAAAAAAGCACGCGATAATAATGCAAAACGCGCGCAAAAAAATGAGCAAGAACAAAAAAACATTCAGCAAGGTAAGCGTGCCTATTCTAAAAAGACCGATCACCTTTGATTCCATCGTACACCAACAATATTGTTGGTGTACTTTTTTTACAGTTTACAGGGAAAAAACATTAAAAATTCACTTCATGTTCACTTCTATATTCTACAATAACGATAACATATTCGGATGAGGTGTTAGCATGAGAGGGAAACACATTTTCATTATTACTGCACTACTAAGTATATTAATGCTATCTGCTTGTGGACAAAAAAACGGCTCAGATACAGTCGCTACAGCAACAGACTCAACCATTACGAAGAACGACTTCGAAAAACAGTTGAAAGATCGTTACGGAAAAGACATGCTATACGAAATGATGGCACAAGACGTTATCACGAAAAAATATAAAGTATCTGATGATGATGTAGATAAAGAAGTAGAAAAAGCGAAAAATCAATACGGAGACCAATTTAAAAATGTATTAAAAAACAATGGTTTAAAAGATGAAGCTGATTTTAAAAATCAAATTAAGTTCAAACTTGCTATGAATGAAGCGATTAAGAAAAGTATTACAGAAAAAGACGTGAAAGACCACTATAAGCCAGAAATTAAAGCGAGCCATATTTTAGTAAGCGATGAAAACGAAGCGAAAGAAATAAAGAAAAAATTAGATGCTGGTGCTTCATTTGAAGAATTAGCAAAGCAAGAATCACAAGATTTACTATCAAAAGAAAAAGGCGGAGACCTTGGATACTTCAATTCAGGCAAAATGGCGCCTGAATTTGAAACAGCTGCCTATAAACTAAAGGTCGGACAAATTAGCAATCCCGTTACATCACCAAACGGTTATCATATTATTAAATTAACTGATAAAAAAGATTTAAAGCCTTATGATGAAGTGAAAGACTCTATTCGCAAACACTTAGAAGAAGAACGTCTCGCTGACCCTATATTCGGCAAAAAACTATTGCAAGATGAATTGAAAAAAGCAAATATCAAAATAAATGATAGTGACTTGAAAGATACGTTTACTCTTGCGCATGAGCAAGGGAATTAAAAAAGCACCACCATATATTTACAAAATATATGGTGGTGCTTTTTATTTCCTTTACTTCTTAAAGTACGTCCAACCTTCTTCTTGGTAAACCTTTTCTTCTTTCATCAACTTACCAAGCGCACGCTTAAAGGCAGCTTTACTCATATTGAAACGTTCTTTAATATCTTCTGGGTAACTCTTATCCCAAAACGGCATTGCTCCGCCTCGTTCTTCCATATATGCATAAATTACTGCAGCATCATCTTCCATTCCTTCTTCTTTACGAGGAAGAAGTGAAATGTTAATTGTACCGTCATCTTTCACATCAATAATACGTCCTGTTACGCGCTGACCAATACGGACTTGTTCTTTTCTTTCCGTATGGTGTAAGAAAGCACGGAAATGCTCATCTGTTAAGATGAATGAACCAACTTGAAGTGAACGATACACACGTCCATTTACGTTTTTATTACGCATAGATGGCGTCGCATCTACGATAATTTCTTGCATATCACTGTCTCTTGCCGGAAGAGCGATAAGGCGATCACGATTCGTTAATTTTAACGTACAATATAATTCGTCTCCAACTTCTGGCCATACTGGCATATAAATCGGGAACTCATCAGCCGGGATTAGTATATCTTTTGATACACCAATATCAACAAACACACCTAAACTAGGAATAACTTCTACAACCTTTACCCAGTTCCAATCATACGTTGTAATAATTGGCTCTTTCATTGTTGCTGAAATACGATTTTGGTGATCAAGGTATAAGAATACATCAATCGTATCACCTTCTTCAATTTCTCCAGCTACTTCGTTTTTATGTAGGAAAATCTCTTCTTCTTCATTCCCAACCATATATCCGATTTCCGTTTCGCGTAAAACAGTTACCTGTTCAATCGATCCTATTTGTAAGTACATATTTTTTAATTCCCTTCTCTATATATAAAGTGAAACTTTAATCAGTGGGGGTTTTGTTCCTTCCCACTGATTATTAGTTGAACCAATCGGGCTTTTACGGGCAGTTGATCTCCCGCCTCCCTTCTTTGCTACAGTCGAATTTTTAGGTGGGAGTCTTACTGCCCGTTAATGCGGGGTAAAATGAACTTTTTAACTTTTTTATATTTTTATCATTCCAAACAAAAGTTAATTATAACACGATTTTTCCTTTATTTGTCCAACTGCCCAAAATTCACTATAATAAAATGAGGTTACATGAATATAAGTATGAAAACACTTAAGTCTAAGCTCGTTTTCAGCTATACTTTAGTATGTACAGTACATAAAAAGATTAGAAATTTATTTGGAGGTGCTAACTATGGCAAAAGATAGTTCTTTTGACATCGTTTCGAAAGTAGAATTACCTGAAGTAACAAACGCAATTAACATCGCATTAAAGGAAATCCAAAACCGATATGACTTTAAAGGAAGTAAAAGTGATATTAAATTAGAAAAAGAAGTACTTGTTTTAACTTCTGACGACGAGTTCAAATTAGAGCAAGTAAAAGACGTTCTTATTTCTAAACTTGTAAAACGTAACGTTCCAATTAAGAACTTAGATTACGGAAAAGTTGAAGCGGCAGCTGGTAACACTGTTCGCCAACGTGCAACACTTCAACAAGGTATCGATAAAGATAACGCAAAAAAAATTAACAACATCATTAAAGAAATGAAGTTAAAAGTAAAAACACAAGTACAAGATGACCAAGTACGTGTTACAGCGAAAAGCCGTGATGACTTACAAGCAGTTATCGCTGCAGTTCGTAGTGCTGATTTACCGATTGACGTACAATTCATTAACTACCGCTAAAAAGAAAAACATCCTCTGTGTAGAGGATGTTTTTCTTTTTAGCGTGTAAAAGTCTAAGCTTACGGGCAATCGGATAGTTAGAATAGGGGTTTAATTATTATGCATAAATGAAGAAGGCCTTTTTTAAAAATCAAGGCAACAGCCTCCTCCCCAATCAAATGTAACAAATTATGAGTATAAGAATATTTTCCACCCTTTCCTGTAATGTAAAATTAGTAAGGAATTTATTTTATGAAAAATGTTAATTAAAAAGAGTTAGAAGTGGTTATTTGAAGAAATTAATACTATGTTTTTTATTAACTACATTCTGTCTATATATTGCAGGGTGTTCTAATAATATAACTACACCTGGGGATACATCTAAAACTTCAACACCTGCGAATTGTAAATACATCAACAAAGCTTGGTATAAGAAACCTACGAACTGTAATAATTGATGATATAAGTCATAAAAAAGACACCATAAGGTGCTTTTTTTATAGAAAATAATAAGATGTTCATCAGAAATTATGAGTGATTTTTTTATTTTGTTGTTCAAAATATTTTTCTTTAACTATTTTTATCAGATCTTCTTTTTCTGTTAGTTCAAAGATAAATAATGCTTTTTTCATATTATCAGCTACATCTTCTTCATTATATTGTTTCAGCTTTAGCATGTTCCAAGCTTTTCCATAGTATAATTCGCCTAATAAGTATAAAGTATTTAGATTAATAGCTAAATTAATACCCATATCATTGTATTTTATTGCCTCTTCATGTTGATTTACATGACCTAACATTTTCCCTAAATTAAAAATGATTTTTAATTTAACCTCTTTATCTCTAGGGAAATCTAACTTATTAAAATTAGTTAAACATCTTCTTAATATAGTAATACTCTTTTCATATTCTTTATTTGCCCAATGAAATATAGCCATCGACTGCATAATATCTATTTCTCTTTCTGATAAAAAATCACCATTCGTTACAGTTAGTTTTAGTGCATTATTTAAAAGATTTAAAGCAGTTTTTATTGATTTATTCACATAAAATATAGCAATCGCTTCATGCCATATTAGAAATTGTTTATCTTCTTTTAACTGGAAATTATTTTCGTTTTTCTCTTGTTTCACTATTTCATAAAGTTCATTATATTGTTTTTGTTTTGTACAATCTCTCATTACACATTTTACATTTTCTACATATTTTAGTTTTTTGTTTTGAGTTAGTGCGAAAATATGATTTGGATCAATACCAAGTCTTTCAGATAATTGATATAACAATATGCTAGATGGATAAATCATACCTTTTTCTATTTTGCTAATTTGACTTTGCGAACATATTCCATGACACAATTCAGATTGTGATATATTCTTTTTCATTCTAAGTTCTTTAATGGTAATACCCAAATCGTAAAACTCCATTTTTCCTCCTCAAATATAGCCCTCAATGAGTAACAGAATATTTTCCACCCTTTAATGTAATGTAAAATTATTATATTTGCAATTATTGTTTTTTCTATCGGCCTTTTCACTTTTTTACTCAGCTGCCTTTCGAGGTGTGAGCCTTACTTCACAGAAAAACAAGCTAGGGAGAAAGTTTTCTCCTTAACCTGTTTCCCTCGAGATTTCGCACTTATTAAGAGCAACACATTATCGCTTTATCAAATGATTTTTTAGGAATGTATACTTTATCATTTTCAATTTTGTATTTTATATCGTTTCTCTTCAGAACTGCCGTATCAACAGAATGAACACTATCGCCCCACCGAACAAATTCCCCCTCATCACGGTTGTCCCACAAATAAAAACTTACGAATACGATAAAAACACATAAGCATATAGCGAACCACTTCTTTTTCCGCAAATACCTCACCACCTTAAACTAAAGAAGAACTACTAAAAAACGCTACTCATTTCCGTCTCTTTTTAACCGCAAGTAAAAATGCAATAAACAATACGTTCACACCGACGATTAAAGAAATAAATAGCCAATTCACACCTGTTTCTCCGTTAACTTTATACACATTTGACTCTTCACGTTTTAAAACAAGATAAAACTTTCCTTTTTCTTCTCTTATAATTTCATCTTCTAACAATCCTCTTAACTCTTGTTTTTCGCCAATTGCACTTACAGGTAAAGCAACTTTTTGTGTTTCTTTCGTATTATTAATCGCTACTACTGTCACTTCATCTTTATACTTTCTCTTTAGTACACTCATTCCATCTTTATCGTATAGAAGCTCAAACGTACCGCGGCGTAAAGATGGTCTCGCTTGTCTAAGCTCACCGAGTTTCGTTATGTGTTGCATAAACTTTTCATCTGATTTGAAGTCCATTAATCGTCTATTATCTGGCGTACCTCCTCCATCCAATGCAATTTCAGTTCCGTAATAAAAATTCGGAATACCTGGTGTTGTTAACAAATATGTAAGAGCTAGTTTCAAACGAGATGGTGGATAATTCATATTCTCTTTTGCAATACGAGCAAATCTTTTTGTATCTTGATTATCTAAAAATGTAGCGGCTGCTCCGTCTTTTTTACTCACATCATATAAAGGTTTCACTGATACGTCCGCTTTAGAAAACGCATCTACTATTTTTTCGTTGTATTTACTATCTTCTTTTATCATAATACGAAAATCTTTCTTTATCATTTGCATATCTTTTTGCACATCATCCCAAAAAGTATCCGACTTTTTTTCACTATGTATTACATAACTTGCATCTAAATCTGCTTCTTTGATCCACCATTTCATCGCGTCGATGACTTGTTTTTCGTTCTCTCCAAGCGGAAATTGAAGTACAACTTTCATTCCTTTTGCGTGAGCTGCTTGTACAAGTTCTTTCACATCATTTTCTGTTCCGAAATGTTCATTTACCTTTTGAAAATTGTGCACCTCTAATCCATCGTACTTTCCACTTTCAAAAAGCGGAGAAAGCATAACAGCAGTAAAGCCCATTTCTTTTATGTAATCCAGTCTTTTTATAATCCCTCTTATATCTCCGCCCTGATACCCTTCTAAATTACCAACTTCTAACTGTTTGTCATTTTTCGGTTCTCCGTTATTGAAACGATCAATCATAATAGAATATATAACTTCGTCTCGCCACTCTCTTTTTTCATTTGCAAACGTATGTATTGGTACAAATAAAACGACAGCTAAACAAAAACAAATGAACAGTTTCCTAGTATGTATTTTCCCCACACGCATCCCCCATGTTTTTTAATTGTAAGAATATTATACCAATTATCTAAACGAATCGCATACGTTGATTTCATTCTTCTCAAATTATGACATGTTAGTTTTTCTAACATACAGTAAAATATTTTCTGAATTTTTAGTTGATTTTTCTTTTTATTTCGAATATGATATGAAACATAACAAATTGATGTTATTTTTTCTAACATTATAGGAGGAGAGAGAATGGATACAGGAGATACGGTTTTTATGTTTGTAACGACAGTAATGGTCATGTTAATGACACCAGGATTGGCACTTTTCTATGGGGGCATGGTTCGCAGTAAGAACGTACTCAGTACGACAATGCATAGTTACAGCGCAATGGCTATCGTTTCGATTCAATGGATTGTAATTGGTTATTCTTTATCATTTGGACCAGATTGGCACGGACTGATCGGCACACTCAATTGGTTCGGTTTAAACGGCGTTACCTACGCACCAAATCCAGACTACTCATCTACTATTCCTCACAATTTATTTATGATGTTCCAGCTTATGTTTGCTATTTTAACTCCCGCTTTAATTTCAGGTGCATTCGCCGAAAGAATGCGGTTTTCAGCTTTCCTTATCTTCATCCTTCTATGGACAACAATCGTATACAACCCTGTCGCTCATTGGGTATGGGGCGTTGGCGGATGGCTAAGAGAACTTGGCGCGTTAGACTTCGCTGGTGGTAATGTCGTTCATATTACATCTGGTGTCGCTGGCCTTGTATTAGCTATTTTCCTCGGAAAACGAAAAAATATAAACGGCCCTTCCCCTCACCATTTACCATTTACGATGCTAGGTGCAGGTTTACTATGGTTCGGCTGGTTCGGTTTTAACGTCGGTAGCGCATTATCTTTAAATGACGTAGCTTTAACCGCATTTATTAATACAAATATAGCCGCTGCTGCCTCCGCATTAACTTGGATGCTTTCAGAATGGTTCTTCCAATCAAAGCCGACTGCGATGGGAGCTGCTTGCGGAGTCGTTTCCGGTTTAGTCGCTATTACGCCAGCTTGCGGGTTTGTTACACCTTTCTCCGCTCTTCTTATCGGAGCAATCGGCGGCGTATTATGCTTCGGAGCGGTCTTTTTCTTAAAAACAAAATTCGGATACGACGACACACTCGATGCATTCGGATGCCACGGCATCGGCGGAACTTGGGGCGGCATTGCGACAGGACTATTTGCAACTACTACTGTAAATGCTGATGGTGCGAACGGATTATTTTACGGAAACGCCGCTTTACTGTTTAAACAACTTGTAGCAATCGGCGCAACATATGCATTCACGATCATCATGACGTACGCCATTATTAAAACGATTAACTTCTTCCTCCCCGTTCGGGTAGATGAACATGAAGAACATATGGGCCTTGATATTTCGATGCACGGGGAGAAAGCTTATGAATATACGGAGCGAGTGAACTAAAAAAGAGATGCAATCTATTAGTAGTAGATTGCATCTCTTTTTATTGTAGTTGTCGCCTCAACATACCCTAACTGGTATTTTGGTAATTATATCAGCGATTATTCGGATATATCGACGATTTTTCAAATATATCGATTTACCAACGAATTACGACATGACGAAAATGAAAAATACCCCGGCGTAATTTTACATAAAAAAGACGACCGCTTCACAGTCGTCTTTTCCTATTTATTTCGGAGCATTTCCCACATATTGCGTAATATCAACATTTAACGCTTGCGCTAAACGCATACCGTATTCTTGATCTGCACGGAAGAAGTTACAAACAGCTAGTAATTTCGTACGTTCATTTACGTCTTTTAAGTCATTTGTTAAGTTTGCAATTAAGTTGTCTTGCTCTTCTTTAGAGAATGAACGGTAACGCTCACCTGCTTGTTTAAAGTCATTTGGTTTGTCAATTTTTTCACGAGATACGTAGCCTTCTACTTTCATAGTTGAATCGCGGTAAGCTTTGTCTTCAACTGGATTTTCAGCATGACGGCTCGGTTCGTAGTTGATTGTAGATGGGTTTTGATTGATTTGCATCGCACCATCACGTTGTTGGTTATGAACAGCTGCGTATGGGCAATTTACAGGGATTTGTAAATAATTTGCACCAAGACGGTAACGCTGCGTATCTGGGTAAGAGAATAAACGACCTTGTAATAATTTATCTTCAGATGGTTCAATACCATTTACAGTTGCACTTGGAGAGAATGCCACTTGCTCTACTTCTGCGAAGAAGTTTTTCGGATTACGATTCAACGTCATTGTCCCTACTTCAATTAATGGGAAGCGATCTTCTGGCCATACTTTCGTTGGGTCTAATGGATCGAAATCTAAAGAATCCGTTTCTTCTAGTTGCATCACTTGTACGTGTAAATCCCACTTTGGATAATTTCCTTTTTCGATTGCATCGAACAAGTCACGAGTTGCATGGTTGAAGTCTTTCCCTTGTACTTCTTGCACTTCTTTTGCACTTAAGTTACGTACACCTTGCTGTGGTTTCCAGTGATATTTAATATAGACGATTTTACCTTCTGCATTAATCCATTTAAATGAATGGACACCGAAACCTTCCATTTCACGATAACTCGCTGGTGTACCATAATCAGAAAACACCCACGTCATCATATGTGTAGATTCCGGACTTAACGTCATGAAATCCCAATAACGATCTGGCGTTTGAATGTTTGTATCAGGTGCTGGTTTTAAAGAATGCACCATATCAGGGAATTTAATTGCATCACGAATGAAGAAGACGGGTAAATGGTTACCTACGATATCGTAATTTCCTTCTTCTGTATAAAATTTAACAGCGAACCCACGTGGGTCACGAGCTGTTTCTGGAGAACCTTGACCATGAATAACCGTTGAGAAACGAACAAATACAGGCGTTTCAGTTCCTTCATTTTGTAAAAATGCTGCTTTCGTATATTGCTTCATGCTGTTTTTCGTTACGAATACACCGTGAGCACCTGCACCACGTGCATGCACAACACGCTCCGGAATACGTTCACGATCAAAGTGCGCAAGTTTTTCTACTAAATGATAGTCTTCTAATAATACCGGTCCACGGCGACCAGCTGTACGAGAGTTTTGGTTGTCTCCAACTGGAGCACCTTGATTTGTTGTTAAGCGATTATTTGGATTCATTTAGGGGGATCCTCCTCTTTATCTCATAGTAATTATTATTTATTTAAAATTATTATAAATTAATTATTATTCAAAACTAGTTTCTTGTCAACTATTTCTTTCATTTTTTTGGAAACAATTTCAGTTAAGCAATCAATAAATACAGATTGCGAATTTGGCATATTTGGTCTGAAATATGATACGTTTAATTCATCAGTTACAACTTTACACTCGTAATCATTGTCATATAAAACTTCTAAATGCTCTGCGACAAAACCAACTGGGCAATATACGAAAGATTCATATCCACGGTCTTCAAATAAATCTCTCGTTAAATCTTGCACATCCGGTCCAATCCATGGATCAGGTGTATTTCCGGCACTTTGCCAACCAATTGTATAGTTTTGAATATTTGCAGCTGCTGCAATTAAATCCGCTGTATGCTGCAATTGTTCTACATAAGGGTCACCTACCGCAATAATTTTTTCTGGCAAACTATGTGCTGAAAAAATTACGACTGCTTTCTCTTTATCTTCAATCTTTGTAAATGTTTCTTTTATTTGATCTGCCCAATACGAAATAAATTTCGGCTCATCGTACCATTGTTCAATTGGTTCAATAATTGGACCACCGATTTCTTCCGAGAGACGAATCGCACGGTCATTATACGCTTTAATGCTAAATGTAGAATAGTGCGGTGCTAATACGATACTAATCGCCTGCTCAATTCCATCTTTCTTCATTTCTTCTACCGCATCTTCTATAAATGGGGCAATATGTTTTAAGCCTAAGTAACAAGTAAATTCATACTCTGTAAATATATTATTCATAGAATCTGTTAATTTATGCGCTTGCTCTTTCGTAATTTTTGCAAGTGGTGAAATTCCGCCAATCGCTTTATAGCGTCCGATTAAGTCTTGGAGTGCCTCTTCAGAAGGTTTACGACCGTGGCGAATATGTGTGTAGTACGCTTCTACATCATCTAATGATTCTGGCGTTCCATACGCCATTACGAGTAAACCTATTTTTTTCTTTGTCATCTATATAACACCTCAATTTTATAAAGTGAAACTTGAATCAGTGGGGTTTTCTTCATCCCCCACTGATTATTAGCCCTCACCAATCGGACTTTAATGGGCAGCCCGGCCCCCACCTAACTTCTTTGCTTTCGCTGAATTTTGAGGTTGGGGTCTTACTGCCCATTAAAGTGGGATAAATGAGAATCTTTTTCAAGAACATTTGTTTCCAATTATAACAACTAATAATAAGTACGTCAAAATAATTATTCTAAATAAGTATTTTTTCTAATATGATTTTTAATTTTATTTGACAATTTATTTAATAAAAAGCGACTTACGTAAAAGTAAGTCGCTTTTGTCCTATTCTTTAATGTTTACTCCATACTCTTTAAACCAAACATGAATTTGCGCTAAATGAGCTAAAAGTTGAGGGCCTGTCATTAATTGACCGAACCAAGGTGATTGAAATGCACTGCCGCCTGACTCAATTAATCCGCTTAGCTGCTCTTTATCAAACAGTTCGTGTAAAATTGATCCTTTATCCGTTAATAAATCTTGCAGCCATACTGTTACTGCTTTCGTATAGTGCGGATTATGTGTTTTCGGATACGGGCTCTTCTTTCTATATAAGATTTCATCTGGAAGTAATCCTTCTAGCGCTTTACGCAATAGACCTTTTTCGCGATTTTTATACATTTTCATTTCCCAAGGAATATTCCACGCATATTCGACAAGTCGGTGATCCGCAAATGGAACGCGTACTTCTAAGCTTGCCCCCATGCTCATACGGTCTTTTCTGTCTAATAATGTTGTCATAAACCATACCATGTTCAAGTAAAATAATTGTCGTCTCTTTGCTTCAATTGGGCTTTCTCCCTCTAAAATAGGAACTTCTTGAATGGATTCTTCATAGCGCTGCTGTACATATTGTTGTAGGTTTAATTTATTTCTCCATTCTTTCTTTAACAGTTGTTCACGTGCTTCTGTAGAGCGCATCCACGGAAATGCACTCGATTGCAAATCATCTTCTCTATAAAACCACGGATAACCACCAAATATTTCATCTGCACATTCCCCCGATAAACCGACGACAAAATCTTGTTTAATTTCACGACAAAACCATAATAATGACGAATCAATATCTGCCATACCAGGCAAATCACGAACGAGTACAGCTTCTGTTAAATACTGTGCTAATTGTTCATTTGAAATGACGCATCGATGATGAATCGTTTGAAACGTCTCCGTCATCAAATGAATAAATGGCGCATCTGAATTTGGCTGGAACGCATTCGCTTTAAAGTATTTGTCATTATCTTCATAATCAACAGAGTATGTGTGTAATTGTCCTTTTCCTGACTTTGCGTATTCTTTCGCAGCTATCGCTGTAATGGCGCTCGAATCTACACCACCTGATAGAAAAGTGCACAGTGGTACATCAGAAACGAGCTGCCTTGTAATCGCATCTTGTAATAAAAAGCGTGTTTTCTCTACGGTTTCTTCAAAGGAGTCTTCGTGCTTTTTGCTTTCTACATTCCAATATCTCCATATACATAAACCGTTCTTTGAAAATGTCATCGCATGACCTGGACGTAACTCTTTTATACCGGCATAAATACCGTGACCAGGCGTTCTAGATGGCCCAAGTCCAAATATTTCGGATAACCCTTCTAACGTTACTTCCGCATTCACATCTGGATGCGCCAGTATCGCTTTTAATTCTGAACCAAATAGTAATCGCCCACTATCGTATTTATAAAATAGCGGTTTTACACCTAGTCGATCTCGCGTAATAAATACTTGTTCTTTCTGTTCATCCCATACGGCAAACGCATATATACCATTTAAATGGTCGACACATCCTTCCTTCCATTCGATATACGACGCTAATAGTACTTCCGTATCAGAATGACCTTTGAACATATATCCTCTTCTTAATAGTTCCTTTCGAATATCTTCTGTGTTATACAGTTCACCGTTATAGCAAATTGCATAATTCGTTTCATCTTTTAAACAAGTCATCGGTTGTTTCCCACCCTCAGGATCAACAACGATTAACCGTTTATGCCCAAATGCAACATTGCCTTTAATCCAAACTTTATTATCATCTGGACCACGCTTCGCTAACGTCTCAGCCATCTTCGTAACAACGTCCCGTTCCCCTTCTAATGAGCGTTTATAATCCACCCATCCTGTAATCCCGCACATATAAATCATCCTTCCATCTTAATTCTTTTCCTGAACGTGCAGTAATCCCCACCCTAAGAGTGCGGATTTAAAAATGAAAAACTTAACGATAACCTACTATCCACATACGGAATAGCATTTTCACTCAGTAAAACGTGTTTTATTGTATGCCCACCTATGTCTAGATGTGTCTAGTTATAAAGAAGGCACGAACTGTCTATAACAGAAATAACTACTTTTCATAAAGGAGAAATCGCGTATGATACAACGTAACCATATTTTATATAACCAGCCTCGCGCTCATACAGTCGGTAATGTAGAATATATAAACAATGAATGGGTATTCTTTGATGATGAAAATGATGAAGCATTTTTATTAGAAGATATTGCCGGTGATGGCTTTGAAATTTTATATAACAACAACTGGCTACCAGCTCGTTTCTATGAACAAGATATATTACAAATCGCTAACGAACAGCATCACCTGCAAAACGGTGAAATGATACGAATTCGAAAAAAATTACTTCTTAGCTATACGGAATGGCTTGAGGAGTTACCTGACTCTGTCTTTACATTATTAACAGAATCATTGCAATCCCTTCATTACTCTTTATATGATTGCATGTATTGTCATAATTATTTATCTTTCTTACCGAAAGAGGAGGCATGCGAAGGAGTAAATATTCTTTTATTTGATAACGAAGAGATGATTTGTACATTGCAGCACCATTTCGTTCGTCACGCTACGTCAAATAAAAATATGTTTCGTTTTACGAAAGTAAACGGAGAAGAGTTGCATATTGATGCAACCTAAAATAAAAAACCACCTTATCTCCCAAGTCTTTGGATTATAAGGTGGTTTTATTTTTTATTAGAATACTTGCCAGCCAATCGGTAATTTCAATCCAAGGTAAAATACTGCTACTAGTGCAACAATAAATAATCCCCAAAATGCCCCTGTTGCTTTGTTCTTGCTCATTTTCACAAGAACCATTTCCATTCCAGCGATAACTAAAATACCAGCTAGCATTTTTAGACCGTACCACATGTGATAGCTCTTATCGACTATGGTTTGATCTAGGTATAACCATACGCCTGACACAATAATTAAGATATACATTAGACGAAGCCCCATATGTACACCTTTACCTTTTCTTCCTGCTGAATAAAGTGAATACGCAACGAAGAATAAAATTAAACCTAACGCCCATGCTGTAATATGCATATGTACCATCGTATCCCTTACCTCCTCTTTTCACACTTTTTCACTCTATATGATAACATGTTCATTTATTTTCAGGAAATGTTTCGCTTTTTTACATTTAAATGATATAATATTTAGAGTATTTACAAACTTCTTGTAATAACAAAAGGGGGAACAATCATGATTCAAACTAAGGATATTATCGAACTTACAGACACATACGGAGCAAATAACTATCACCCACTTCCAATCGTTATTTCTAAAGCAGAAGGCGTTTGGGTAGAGGACCCTGAAGGAAACCGCTATATGGACTTATTAAGTGCATATTCTGCAGTAAACCAAGGTCATCGTCACCCAAAAATTATTAACGCTTTAATTGACCAAGCTAATCGTGTTACGTTAACTTCTCGTGCTTTCCATAGCGATCAATTAGGTCCTTGGTACGAAAAAGTTGCGAAACTAACTAATAAAGAAATGGTACTTCCAATGAATACAGGTGCAGAGGCCGTTGAGACTGCAATTAAAACAGCTCGCCGCTGGGCTTATGATATGAAGAAAGTAGAAGCAAACCGTGCTGAAATTATCGTTTGTGAAGATAACTTCCACGGACGTACAATGGGTGCTGTTTCTATGTCTTCAAACGAAGAGTACAAGCGTGGATTCGGTCCAATGCTTCCTGGTATCGTTGTAATTCCTTACGGTGATTTAGAAGCGTTAAAAGCTGCTATTACACCAAACACAGCTGCATTCATTTTAGAGCCTATCCAAGGTGAAGCAGGAATTAACATTCCACCAGCGGGTTACTTAAAAGAAGCTCTTGAAGTATGTAAAAAAGAAAACGTTTTATTCGTAGCAGATGAAATCCAAACTGGCTTAGGTCGTACTGGTAAAGTATTTGCTTGTGACTGGGACGGTGTAACTCCTGACATGTACATACTTGGTAAAGCGCTTGGTGGCGGCGTATTCCCAATCTCTTGCGTAGCAGCAAACCGCGACATTTTAGGCGTATTCGAGCCAGGTTCTCACGGTTCTACATTCGGTGGTAACCCACTTGCATGTGCTGTTTCTATCGCAGCTCTTGAAGTGTTAGAAGAAGAAAAATTAACAGAGCGTTCTCTTCAATTAGGAGAAAAATTAGTTGGACAATTAAAAGAGATTGATAACCCAATGATTACTGAGGTTCGCGGTAAAGGTTTATTCATCGGTATCGAATTAAACGAACCAGCTCGTCCTTACTGTGAACAACTAAAAGCAGCTGGACTATTATGTAAAGAAACACATGAAAACGTAATTCGTATCGCACCACCTCTAGTAATCTCTGAAGAAGATTTAGAGTGGGCATTCCAAAAAATTAAAGCTGTACTATCGTAATAATAGAGAGGTTGTCCTACACGTTAGGACAACCTCTTTCTTTTTATATTGATTTATATTAAAATGAAATTGTAATTTTCTGTATTTTAAATTTACAAAGGAGGTGCGATATGTTATTAAGATACGGCAAACATATTAACTATTTAGCTACATCTTTTATTTTAGTTACATTCTTTAGCTTCCTGCTTCTCACTACTTGACTTCTACTACATTCACACTACTGAAAGCATCATTTTGGACTGCTGTTATTCTTACTATTATTGGTTTTGGACGAGAAAAAAGTGCACTTGCGGTTATGCTATTTGGCATTTGTACACTTGCATTAATTGGTCTTTATACCTTTTCCGTTATTGATTACCTCTATCACCCAAGACCATAGAAAAGAGCTATCTTTTAGTAAGATAGCTCTTTTCTTCATTTCACTACATTTCGCAAAGTACCAATTCCTTCTACTGTAACGACCACTTCATCACCCGCATGCAAAAACTTCGGTGGTGTGAAACCTTTTCCAACACCAGCCGGCGTTCCTGTTGCGATAATATCTCCTGGTTCTAACGTCATTCCTTTACTTATCGTTGAAATAATTTCTTCTAGTGAAAAAATCATTTTATTTGTATTTGAAGTTTGCCTTATCTCTCCATTTACTACCGTTTCAATGTGTAACGCATTTGGCGTTTCAACCATTGATTTATGAATTAAATACGGTCCCATCGGACAAAATGTATCGAAACTTTTTCCAAGGAAAAATTGTTTATGCTTCCTTTGAATGTCGCGAGCAGTTATATCATTTATAATGGTGTAACCAAAAACATGCTCAAGCGCTTTTTCTTTTTTTATTTGTTTCCCTCGCTTACCGATGATAATAGCTAGTTCTCCTTCATAATCTAATTCATTCGTTGCGTGGGGATGACTGTTAATTTTTTCATCCATTCCAATAACTGTCGTTGGCGCTTTCGTGAAGATCATTATATTTTCTGGAATTGACTCTTCTCCGCCCATTTCTATCGCATGCTCACGATAATTTTTTCCAACGCACAAAATATTCTTCCTTGGCCTTGGAATTGGTGCTAATATTTTCACCTCATTTAACGGATAATGCGCAGTTCCTTCATTTTCCTTCGCCCAATTTACAATATCACATATTTTTTCGAAACATTCGGTTCCTTTTTCAATACACTCTAACATTGTGATTGGAATCGTAACCTTTTCCCCTTTTTGCCTTTGCGCTTCTCTTAAGTGCAATACCTTCTCTTCTTCTTCATCCACAATACCTACAAATACCTTTTCATCTTTTTTCGCCGTTACAAAACGCAATATTTCCACTCTCCATCCTAAAACTCATACCATTTAATTGTATTCGCATCCGTAAGAAAAAAACCTTCTCATACACGCTAATTTTTACAATATTCTTCTCAAATCCTATTCGTTACTCCTATGTATTTGGCATAAAATGTAGAAATTTTACTTTTTTTAGCGAAGGCATTTCTTTTTTATGGTTTTTTTGTATAATATGTACTACATATATACTAAAAATTTCATTTAGAGATGGAGCCGATTTCAATGTTTGAGCAAGCGATTGAAAAAAAACGTGAAAAAATGATTTATTTTGCTGAACGCTATGGAATGACTTCTCAAAAAACAGTGGATTGTAGCCAAGAACTGGACAGGCTCTTAAATGTAATTTGGCATGTACATACGGATTTTCACCCTAATCAAACACTCGAAACACACACGCAATAACGTGTGTGTTTCTTTTATCCCGCTTTAATGGGCAGTAAGACTCCCACCTCAAAATGCAGCGAAAGCAAAGAATTTAGGCGGGGGTCGGGCTGCCCATTAAAGTCCGATTGGTGAGGGCTAATAATCAGTGGGGGATGAAGAAAACCCCCACTGATTAAAGTTTCACTTTATTTCAAAAAAACACACATTTTATTGAAAACGCCCATACAATAGTAGAAAAGAAAATTTTAAAAACGAAAGGTGTTTTGTATGCCAGCTATGGTCGGACATATTCGTATCGTCAATATTGGATCAAGTGGTATTTTTCATATTGGAGATGTATTTGCGATTAGGCCTATTAGTTATTCACGCGCTTTCGCTGGGGCCGGCTCTTTTAATGTTGGAGATAACGTTTCTGTCTACAATTATCAAAGCGCAACGACCGTTAATGACTCCGATGTAATCGATCAAGCGATCATTGGTTCAACTTAGAGGAGGCGATTGTATTGAATTTTTATGTAAACCAAAGCATCGTCATTAACAGCATTAAAATCGATAGCATTACAACCTCTTCTGTATTCCAAATTGGTACTGCCGGAAGTATTAAAGCTCTATCTAAATTCTCGAATACTGGCGGATTTACAGAGCCCCTTCGTCCATTGCAGGCAAAAGGACAAATTATTTCTATCAAACCATCAACTAGTTCTTCTTAAGACATCCTTGTCATAAATATATAGCAGGAATGTATTTACCCTCCCTATTGAAAAGGAGGTTTCACAAAATGAATCAAGATATATATACTTACTTACACCAACTTCAACAAGCTCTTCAAATACAACAAGCATCCATCCTGAATTTAGAGGATCAAGTGCGCCAACTACAAGAAGAGCTTAACGAATTAAAAAATCGCCCCTCCTCTTCTGTAGGAAAAGTGGAATACAAATTCGATCAATTAAAAGTAGAAAATTTAAATGGTACTTTAAATATTGGTTTAAACCCATTTTCAGCAAAAGGGCAACAAATCGAGGATTTTCAAGTTGATACAGAAACTTTGAAGGTCAATCCTGAAACTGAAACAAATCCAGACTTTTACCAAGGCATCCTTCAAGAAATGCATCGTTACTTAGATGAAGAAGCATATAGCCGAATTCTCCATTTTGAACAAGAAGAGAGAACGCCGCTCGATGAAATGTATCGACAAATGATGGTGGATGACATAAAAAAACAAATGGAGCATAGACTTCCTTATTATTTATCACAAGCGCAATCATATGAAGGGATTTCAACAGATCCAGATTACTTACGAGATATCATTATTCAAGCAATGAAACAAGATATCGACAAAGCCTTTCTATCTTTTATTCAACACATACCGGGCAATTTCCGAAAGGAGTAAGTATGTATGAATGTTAACGTTGTAAATCGTGAATTGAAAGTCGGACAGATTAAAATGAACGGTGTATCGTCGTCCGCACTCTTTTTAATTGGAGATGCAAATCTCCTCATACTATCTTCTATTCTTGATACACCATTCGAAACTGTTACAGAGGGTCCGTTTGTACCGTTAGTCACAGATGTCCCTCCTACTCCAGGTTAAGGAGACTGAGAAATTATGTTACATCATGTGTCAGTTGTCCAAAATGTTTCTATTATTTCTTTAGGGATTACTGCCGTTTTTCAAGTTGGAGACGCAAATCAAATGGAATTAAAAAGCAGAGCTCTTGCTGTCCATAGGGAAATTCCTTGTTATATAAAAGGCGAAGGTCGCTTAGATGCGTTTGAAATTTTTACAGATGAACATGTCACAATCCCAAAACGAACGACAGATGTAAAGTTAAATATTGTAAACGAATGTCCTTTTATCGAAGTGAATGACGTTGAATTACGAACACTTTTAAATTCGGGTTGCTTTCAAATTGGAAACGTTGATTATGCTTTCAATAATTCTCGTATTATGCAAATCCGCCAATATATTACAGATGAACCTTCCGCTCCATAATTCATATAGTAATTAAAAAGCTTAGTAAAGTAGGTGGATGGTATGCCTTCCGTTGTTGGAAATCTCGTCGTTCAAAACAGTAATGGTTCTTTTAATTTAGGGGATTTTTATAACGTGTCTCCGAAAGAAAATACGAAAGCTTATAATGGTTCCGGAGCTTCCAATGTTGGATTTGTCGTGAATACGTTTAACGGTGTTAGTGCAACAAATACGTTTGATTCTGATGTGGCCGATCAAGATCAAATTGGAACAGCGTAAAAAAAGTAGGAGAATATCTCCTACTTTTTTCTTTTACCTCATTCGATATTATCAAAAACTCCACTGTTTACTGTTTCATTTTATTTAAATGATAACCCATTTTCCCCCAAAGCCTTTCTAAGCTTCGGCATAGACGCAGGTCCCATACCATGTAGTTTTAAAATTTCTTTTTCACTATACTTTGAGAGTTCTTCTATCGTGTGAATTCCATGGTGCTCTAGCGCATTTCGTGCTGGTGATGAAAGAAGTGAAAGAAATCCTGTTTTTGGTTTCTTTTCTTTCTCACAGGTTGGGCAAGTTGGACAATCGCTACTTTTGTAGTATTCATGTCCTTTTTCACACGTTCTTAACGTTTTTTCCGTCACCATTTTCAAATCCCTCTATTCTTCAATTTTTACAACATGGTTGCCATCAAAGAAGTATAAGCATTTCTCTTTCACAGGATGTTGCAAGCTTTTTTCAAGTGCCTTTGCATATAAGGAAAGCTGCACTTTATATCGATCTTCTAAAATTGGTTTCGCCTGATCGAATCCGCCTGGGAACTTCCCTTCAATCGTATCCGTTTTAAAGTCGATTAAAGTGATGCCGTCTTCCTCTTCAATCATGCAGTCAATAACCCCTTGGACAAGAATCGATTCTCCGCTCTTCCCTTGCCAATCTTGATATGCTTCTTCTGCTGCAAGCATCATCGTAAATGGTACTTCTCGCTCAACACTTTTGGCCGCTAGTACCCTTTTACCTAAGTCACTATCAAAGAATGAAATGACTTTTTCGATTGTTATTTCTTCTGCTTGTTCGAATGTTAATAGCTCTTTATTGACCATGCCATTCATTTGTTCCCGAATCACTTCTTCTGTAATCGGCTTCTTCAAATCGACATGCTGCATGACAGCGTGAACTGCCGTACCTCTTTCAGCGTACGTTAATCCTTTTTTCTCCATAAAACGAGGGCGTGTTTGAATTGGCGCACGCAGTTTTTTAATAAAGGCATTATCGCTACCTTCTTCAGATTGATAATTTCTCTTTATTTCTGTAACAGACTGTTTCGCACGATGAGATGTTGCTTCCTCATATCCGTACTTCCACATTAATCTGTCATACACTTCTTCTTTTCGTTCACTTTGCAGGGGAACAGCTTTTTTCTCACGAAGCGCTTCTAATAATTCTTGTTTCTCTTCTTGAACCGGTTCTGGCGCTAGTAACGTGTTACCGTCAACAACTTCTACTTTCCAGCTCGTGTCGTATCCATAAATTTCAGCCGGAATACTACCTTGTCCTAATTCAAGGAGCATCTCACTATCACGATGTCTATATAATGAAGGTGCAATCCAGTCTAAATAACAAGACGCTCCGGCACGTATATGGTCTGGTAATAACCATTCACTATGCTCTCTCGCATCAAGCCATTTTTCCATTTCCTTATTTGCATCCTTCACTGTTCCAATTAAAATTAGCTTCTCTTTTGCACGAGTTAACGCTACGTATAATACGCGCATTTCTTCCGCAATTAATTCCATCTTCATTTTACGTTTAATCGCAAGTTGCGATAATGTCGTATATTTAATACGTTTACGAGGATCAATAAATTGTGAACCGAAACCGAAGTCTTTATGCAGTAAGAAACGTTTCATTAAGTCTTGTGTATTAAAACGACGACCTAGCCCAGCTACGAATACGACTGGGAACTCTAGTCCTTTACTTTTATGAATCGTCATAATACGAACGACGTCTTCTTGTTCACCTAAAGCTCTCGCTGTACCCATATCATCACCGCGTTCTAAAATACGTTCAATAAAACGCAAGAAGCGGAATAATCCTCTAAACGATGTTGCTTC
Source organism: Bacillus sp. BC05(2025) (assembly GCF_056725905.1). Lineage (NCBI taxonomy): Bacteria > Bacillati > Bacillota > Bacilli > Caryophanales > Bacillaceae > Bacillus > Bacillus sp. BC05(2025). Next base: position 542,905 of record NZ_JBWYRA010000002.1, read on the forward strand.
ATATTGTCTTGCACGGTCATATAGTACGCGTAAGTTTGCCTGTCTTTGCTTTCCAGCTGGTAAACCGCCAACGAAATCGTAATAACCTGTCTCACCGTACACTTTCCAAATTAAATCAGAAAGTGACTGTTGGCGTGCAAATTCACGCCAACCTTGTAGTAAATTATAGAACCACTCTAATTTATCATGTAGTTCTCGTTCTTCTTCAAGCGGCGCTCCTTTTAAGAATGAGCTCATCACTTCATAAAACGAGCCTTTTTTCCCGTGAGCACGAAGCGTTGCAAGTTCTTCATCATTTAATCCAACGATTGGTGAACGAAGCACTGCTGCAAGCGGAATATCTTGCATCGGATTATCGATCACGCGGAATACGTTCATCATTATATTTACTTCTGTCGCTTCAAAGTAACCAGTCGCAAGATCAGCGTATACTGGAATTCCTTGCAACTTTAACTCTTCCATAATTTGCGGCGCCCACGGCATAGAGCGAAGCAAAATAACGAAGTCACGGTATTGTACAGGGCGCATACTATCCGTTTTACGGTCATACACTTCATAACCTGAATCAACCATCGCTTTAATACGCTGCGCCATAAGTCGAGCTTCCAGCTGTGCTTTTTCTACTTCGGCACCTTCTTCACCGTCTGGCACTTCTTCTTCCGTTTGCTGAATACATAGTAGTTCAGCCGCTACATCTTCACCTTCTGGATAGCTAGCACCTAACTTTAATTCAGCGTCAGCATCGTAGTCAATTTCTCCGACTTCTTCGCCCATAATTTGTTTGAAGATAAAGTTCGTACCTGCTAATACTTCATGACGACTACGGAAGTTTTTCGCTAAATCAATCTTCATTCCGCCGCCTAATCCTTCTTGTGTGAAGCGTTTATACTTTCCTAAGAATAATCCTGGTTCTGCTAGTCGGAAACGATAAATCGACTGCTTTACGTCACCTACCATGAATAAGTTTCCTTCACTCTCAGAATCTTTCGTTACGAATTTAATAATCGATTCTTGCACGAAATTCGTATCTTGATATTCATCAACTAATACTTCAGCAAATTTATTGCGATATTGAAGCGCTACTGCAGATGGCTTCATTTCACCATTTTCACTTTGTTCACTTAAAATTTGTAAACAGAAATGCTCTAAATCTGTGAAATCGACCATTCCTTTATCTCGCTTCATTGCTTGGAAACGCTCGGTAAATACTTTTACAAGTTGAACAAGCTTCTCTAATACAGGATACATATCTTGAAAATCTCGTAAGAAACTTTCAGGTTTGCGGCTAAATAGCTCTTCTTGTAATTTCTTCACTTCATCTTTCGCTTTATTACGAAGAGAGTCTACTTGTTTTACAACATCTTCATTGTAATCACTTTTCTTAATACGCTTTAACGTTTGCCACGATACGTTTTGCATCGCTTCATATACGCTTGTCCATGATTCACGAGCAGCTGATGATAACGTTCCAAGTAAAGCTAAATCTGCTTGCAGTGTTTCAACGCGAGGCGCTGGACCGTCAGGAAGCATTGCGAGTTCCGTCGCTTTACGAATATGCTGTTCCGCTGTTTCAAGCTGGAATCTCACATCTTCTAATAAATAAGAAGCGTACACTAAATCTTCAATTGTCTTTCCTTCTACGTCGTATGCTTCTACTAATTTATCAAGCCATTTTTGCGGATTTGGATGCGCCCTTGATTCTGTATGAAGCGCTAAAATCATACGCTGTAAATCATCGTCACTGCGGTCACTCGTATAACGATCAACGAGTTCAAAGAATATTGTATTATTTTCAATTCCATACTCTTCTTCTAATATGTCATCTAGCACTTCTTCTTTTAACAATTCATTTTCCGTTTGATTCGCAATGCGGAAACGAGGATCAACATCCAGCATGTAATAGTACCCTCTAATTACTTGTAAACAAAAGGAATGGATCGTCGAAATAGAAGCTTTATTTAATAGGCTCAGCTGCTTTCTAATGTGCTGAGAGCCTGGCTCATCAATTAATACTTTTTCTAACGCTTCCCCAATTCTGTTTTTCATCTCTTGCGCTGCTGCATTCGTAAATGTTACAACGAGCAGGCGGTCGACATCGACTGGATTTTCTTCATTTATAATCTTTTTAATAATACGTTCAACTAATACTGCTGTTTTCCCTGAACCAGCTGCTGCCGCGACTAAAATATCACGTCCGTTCGCTACAACGGCTTTCCACTGGTCATCTGTCCACTGACTACCTTCTGGTTTTTTAGGCCAATTTTCTATCATTCTCCGCCAACCTCCTCTCTAATTTTCTCCATCGCTTCGCTATCTTTCATATCTTTTAGCGTACGGAATTGGTTATCTTCAAGTGATTCATCGAACTGACAAACAGATTTGAAGTTACAAAACGTACACGCCGCTTTATTCCCCTTTTTATAAGGAGCAATATCGATCACGCCTTCTGTAATGTCTTTTCCGATGTTTTCAAACGTATGGTGTACATATTTTTGCAGTACGTTAAACTCTTGTTCACTTGCAATGCTCGAACGCGCACTGAAGCTACCGTCTTTTTTCAGACCAGCAGAAATAATATCAGAGCTTCCTGTGGAAAGTTTATTATCCATTAAACGAACAACGTCAGCATCTCCTAATACGAGTCCTTTCATTTTAAATTTCTTTAAAATTTCTTTCTCAATTTCCGCTTCAGATGCGTCACCTTTCATCTCAACAATCGGGTTATGAATATGGAAGTACAGTACACCAGCCGGTGATGCCGTGCCGCCTTTTTTCATCCACGTATGTGCATTTGAAGTAACAACATCTAAATACGTTAACATTTGAAGTGCTAATCCGTAATACACTTCCGTTAAGTCTAACGCTTTTGAGCTTGATTTATAGTCAATAATACGTAGGAACGTCCCGTTTTCATCTTCTGCCTTATCAACACGGTCAATACGGCCAACTACTTCCATCTTCACACCATTTGGTAATGAGAATTCCATCGGCGGAAGTGATCCTGTACCCCCTATACCGAATGGTACCTCTAAATCAACTGGTACGAAACCACTTGATTTCGCGTGCTCACGAAGAATGATTGACGTACGGAAAATGATTTGCTGTAATTTTTGTTTTAAATAGAAATGACGGTTTGAACTTAATAAAATTTGTCTTTGTAATAACGGTGCAATCTCTTCTATTACTACAGCCGAAAGATGCTCACACTCTTTTATCGATAAATCCGCCCAAGTACGGTTTTCACGTAACAACCTGTCCGCAATTCTCTTCAGCGCTGCATGGAATAATTCACCGATATCTGGCGCATCCAGTTTGAAAATATCACGCTCTCTTAATGATAAACCGTGCTGCGCGAAATGAGCGTATGCACAACGGTTAAATAATTCCATACGAGAGACGCTTCCTTTTATTTTATCTCCGTATAAATCTCTACTTACAGCTGTACTTAGCTTTTGCGCACGATTTCGGTAGAATAAGCTTGATAATACGCGGCTACTTTTTTGCTTCCATTCATCTGAAGTAACGTAGAAGTTATATACATCCCACCAAAAATCTAAATTCCCTTCAAATCCATATCGCTTCCACGTCTGTAGTTGCTGCATTACATATGACAATGTTACTTCTGGCGTTGCTACATATGAAATTTGTTCCGAACGTGATAAATCATTTACGTCGTTCGTAATAAATGTATCTTTCACATCAGGGAACATTCTTTTTATTTTCTTAATAAAGCTAGAAGCAAGTAACGTTTTTCCTTCCTCATCTGCAAGCGGGCATGAAATGTATAATTTCTCAGTTGCTCTCGTTACCATTTGATACATAACGAACTGTTCTTCTAATAAAGTTTGTCTCGTCGTTGGTGCTAATTCGATACCTGCTGCACTAAGAACGTCTCTTTCCTCATCAGAAAGCATCCCTTCATCCATCGGTGCCGCTGGAATCACACCTTCATTTACGCCAATAACAAATGTTGCTTTCACATTTGATAATCTTGAACGATCAATATTCGCAATTAACACTTGATCTAATGACGGCGGAATGTTGGCAAATTGAAGTGCCTCAAGACCTGTCGACATAACGTCGGTGAACATAGAAAGTGACATTTTTTCTTCGCCAAGCATTTCAACGAACGTATCAAGAAGACTCATTACTTCTTCCCATACTTGCTCGTGATCTGTCGCGAATAAGAAATCTCCGCTCTCTTCTGCACGAATACGTAATGCTTCTAGTTTTTTCGGAACGTCCAGCTCTTCTAAAAATAAGTAAACAGCTTCGCACATTTGCATAACTGTTCCCGCGCGCTTCAGTCTTTTTTGCATACGAATAACAGGCGTCCTTACAACGTCACGCAATCGATTTATTTTCTCTTCCATTTCACGTTCACTGTCTGTAATCATCCCGTCCGTATCGTCAAGAGAACGATAGCGGCGATACATCCATGGATCTTCAGAAGTCCATCTCTTTCCTTGTACACCGTACGCTAAGCAGTAGTTTTCAAATTCATCCATCTCTTCGCGCATCGTTTCTTTTCTTACGTCTAATGGGTATAAAAGTTCTGTTTTTACGCAGCGAAACACTGCATCATAACGCCAATTCCCGCTAATAATCTCGAGTGCAGAACGAATGCATTCTACTAGCGGATGATGTGACATCGGGCGTTTTTCATCGATGAAATGCGGGATATTATAATCTGTAAATAACGTTCGCATTACATCGTAATAACTTTCTCCGTTACGAAGAAGAACCGCAATATCTCGGTAACGATAGTCTTCATCTGCCACAAGCCTACGAATTTCACGAGCAACGCCTTCTACTTCCGCTCGTAAATTCGCGGCTGTATGAATCGTTACACTTGCTTCTCCATGAAACTTTTCATTTGGTCGTGCTTCGTAGTGCGCTTCTAAATGCGCTAATGATTGCGAATGAAAACGTGGCTGTTCCATAAGTGGAATTGTTTTTTCAATTTCTATCTTCTCTTCACGCGCTACTTGTTTTATTTTTTCATACGTTAACGTCGTTTCATAAAATAAATCTAGTTCATTTACTGGCTGTGCTAACGTTTTTTCATCTAGCGTTAACGTGATTGTCACTCTCGCACCGCAAATCATAAGCTGTCTTATAATTTCTAGTTCTTGCGGTGAGAATGAATGAAATCCATCTATATAAATTTCAGCTCCATTTACATATTCAGACTGAGGAAGCTTTTCCACGAGTAATTGCAAATAGTCTTCTGAATCTAAATATTTTCCGATTAAAGCACGCTCAAAATCATCATATAGTAGTTGTAAATCATACACTTTATTCGCTAATAGTTTTTGTTCGGCACTGCTACTATGTGCATCTAATTGTTGCCACATTTCATATACGTTAGATGGCGTCACATTGTAACGTTTAAACTCCGCAATCATACTGCCAAGATGTTCAAAGAAACCGTTTTGCTCCGCTGCTTTTTGGAACACCGACAATCCATCTTTACGAGATTCTACAATTTTACGAAGTAACATATGTACGCCCGCTTCATCAATGTGAAGACGACTCGCTCCGCCAACTTCTTGCAGCACCTTCCACGCTAATCGTGAAAAACTAAAAACTTGTGCCCGAATAGAACCTCTTACATCCTCACTACTAATTAATGCCTGCTGCGTTTGGAATGTCATCTGTTCTGGCACAAGATATAATATTGTATCCCCTCTTGGACGTTGCTTTAACTCTTCTTGCACTTCGTGTAAACAAAGTGTACTTTTTCCACTTCCCGCTCTACCAATCACAAATCGAAGTGACATGTAACCCCACCTTTCACTTACATAACGAACGTTAGTTTGCTACTATAATTGTATTATAGGACACGAAAAAAGACAAACGGAGTAGTTTGCCTTTTTCTATACTTCTACCTATTATATCAACCTTTTGAAAAATTCGTTTGCACCTCTTGAATTGGCCAATATCGTAAATCAACTTTACCGACAACTGTATCAGCTTTTACAAATCCAAAATGTCTACTATCCCAGCTCCCGAGGCGGTTATCACCTACTACAAAAATATATCCAGGTGGCACCGTTTTTTCCTTCGTTAACTCTTCTAACGTAAAGTCACCTGTTAGTTGTCGTCCATTTATCTCTTTCTTATATCTCTCTAAATAAGGTTCATCCACGAATTGTCCGTTTATATATAGTTTATCATGCTTATATTCAATTTGATCTCCAGGTAAACCAATAATTCGTTTTACGTAGTCCTCTTTTTTATTCGCATGAAACACAACAACATCAAACCTATTCAAGTCCCCCACTTGATAACTCACCTTATTTACAACGAGCATATTGCCATCTTGCAATGTCGGCATCATTGACTTCCCCTCTACAACGTACGTTGAAAAGAAAAACGTTCGAAAAAATACAGCTAATAATATACCAATTAAAATTGTTCGTATCCACTCTATGCCTTCTTTTTTCAAAGTTTTCTTCATCCGCTTCTCCCCTTATCCTTTAATAATGAAGCTTTCCTTTACAAAGAAGACTATTCTTAATGTAGTTCTAATTTTACTTCGATTTTCTTACCGACATACCATAAAATAAAAATACCAATTGCTACAATGACTGATTTCACCGGATTATGAATAAATGACATTAAATCATGACCGATATACGTTAAAATAAAAATCATCACAAGCTTTCCGAACGCGAGCGCAAGGCCAAACTGTTTTACACTAATGCGAGATAAACCAGCGACAACATTTATAAGCGCAGACGGTGTAAACGGAAAACAAAAGATGACGAAAATCGGCGCGAATCCTTTCCTTTCAATCCATCCCATTGCCTTCCGTACTCTCTCATGCTTATTTACAAAAGAAAAGAAACGACTGCGGCCAAAATGGCGGATAATGAAAAAGACAAGCAAGGCACCCATTACTGATCCAAGCCAAGAATAAAGAAAACCGAGCCAAAATCCAAATGCAACAGCATTCGCCAGTACAAATACGATGAGTGGCAATGCCGGAATCAACGCTTCTATCATCGGTAAACCAATACCAAGAAGTGGTCCGAATGCTTTATAACTTTCAACAATATGATCCATATTTTCTGGTGAAAAATACTCTTTGATTGTCTGAAAATCCATTCTACACTTTACCCCTTTACTCTAAGTACTACCTCTACTGTATCATTGCCTATATGAAAGAGGAAATGGTAGATACGACATATGGAGATGTAATTATTAAGTTTCCATATCTTCCATTAGAATTCCTTCATTATTATGCTATGATAATCTATCAATATTCGACAGGAGGTTTTGCGTTTTTAGAAGTGATCCTTGTGCATTCCTCAGTCAGTGAAATTATATCGGCGATTTCTCGAATATATCGACTTACCGAAAAAAAAAACTGAAAAACAAAAAAGATGGGGGTTGCCCCATCTTCTTAAACTTCGCCTTCTTTCACAAAATATACTTTCTCGTATGCTGGTTTTAATCTAGATTGTTCAATTTTATCAATCTCTTTAAAACAAGGGCTCCCTTGCTTTTTCCTACGATCTTCATATTCAGTACGCAATTTTGCCGTACGATTTAGTTGATTTTCAAAACTACTTTTTGATATTTCTAATTTCACAGCAAAGCCATTTATAAATCTAATAATAACATTTCCATCTTTTGACTCTTTATTACTTTCAATATAAAAATGAGACAACCAAGCGCACTCTTTTCTAGAGTATGAATAAGTGGGGAAAAAATAAAGTTGATCTGACGGACTAATCGCAATTGGTGCTTTATGTGTAATATGAGTTAACTCTTTCGTTCCTTCTTTTCTGCCTAAGAAACTAGAACCATGCTTACGACAACTTCTTTCTATAATATCTAGGGGCTTTTGAAATACGAAAAAGGAATCTCCCATTTCAACAACTCGTGTAACAATTTTCTTCTCACTTAGAATAACAGGAAGTAAGGCCATTGTATTTTTATTTACCACATAGTTTTCGACATAGCGTTCTACTTTACTTTCCATATTCTACTGTCTCCTTTTTTCCATTTATATTAGCAGCTGCATATATAATTTTAGCACCTATGAAAAGGAAATGGCTTACAGATTACGCTTTTTTACAATACTTTATCATTTGTCAAATATCTTTCAAATTATCAAATAAAAATATAGCAATTTAAAAAGAAATGAGCTATACAAAATATCTTTATACTACCTATAAATATTTACAACTACTTCCTCATTTCGCATCATTGCAACAATTAACTTTGCTATAATGAAAAGGAAAATCCAATATATGGAGGTCCACTATGGAAGAAAAAGAAATGCAACCAACGATTCAAATGAAAAATAGTAGCATTGTAATCGTGAAAAACTCAGCTAGCATTATATTCGGGCTATTTTTCATTCTACTATTCTTCGCAAAGCCTTTTCGAAAATCAAAATGCTCTGAATGTAAGAAATGCGCGAAAAAAAGAGTTGAAAAAGAAGAGTAAAAGGCCTTCCATTTTGGAAAGCCTTTTGCTCTTCTTCCTATTTCTTCCGAGTGCCCTTATATCCCCTTTTTAATATTACTACATACAAAAAACATGATTAAAAATGATCCACTACGTTAAAAAGTACTTGTACGTGTTACCCATTTTTATTAAAAACTTCAACTTTATACATCACTAGCAACTTTTTAATTCGTTAAATCTGCAATATAGGTTTTGTATAGAATTCCATTTCAAAACACAAAATATGTAAGTGATTATTTATGATTACATTAGTTTTTTATCTAATTCCAAAAAGGAGCTGTATAATATGGAGAAAAAAAGTCTATTAAGACAACAGATTAATAGCGTCCCATCAGATGCTCTGAATACCCCTAGTAAAGAGCAAGAACAAATGTTAGAAACGTCATCTCAAAACGAACAAAATCCTAACAACAATACTAACAAAAAAGATGTTACTCAAAGCCTATATGGCGCAGATTTACCCATTTCGGATGTAAACAGAGCAACAAATAAACAATGAATTGTAAAGAAAAAAATCAAAAACAAATAAACTTAATACTTTCTCATTTATAAAGTGAAGCTTTAATCAGTCCTCAACAATTGGGCGTTAACAGACAGTTGGTCTCCCGCCGAATTTTGAGAGGAGAAACCAACTGCCCGTTAATGTGCATGATAAAAGGACGACCATTATTTTCACAGTTATAAGGACATAGTTTTCTTCAATGAAATCAAAACGAATTGTTACTTCAATCGTACGTAGAAAAGAATCCTGCAGAACTAATTCTTCTATAGAAACTGATACGCGTTCACCCCGATGATTTTTGAATACCTCCATCATAAGAAATCTCTCCTTTTCCATCAATTTTGACATGAAAAAAGAGATGGAAAGACTTGCTCCACAACATAAAAAAAGGATGGCAGCAGCCATCCTTTTTTCTATCATCAACTATAAAATTATAGTTTGATTACGTTTTTAGCTTGAGGTCCACGGTTACCGTCTTCGATTTCGAAGCTAACTTTTTGACCTTCTTCTAGAGATTTGAAACCGTCAGTTTCGATTGCAGAGAAGTGTACGAATACGTCGTTTTCGCCTGGAACTTCGATGAAACCGAATCCTTTTTCGTTGTTAAACCATTTTACTTGTCCTGTTACTGCCATAATTATTTCCTCCTAAGAAAATACAAATTTTAATTTTTTTAGTTTTCCTATCTAAAAAAAGAATCCACACATTATCAAATACGAAACATAAACTAGTTCTCACATACTTTTTCTCGTTCGTTTTCGGCACTTGATAACATATGGATTGCTTAATTTAACTATTCAACTGACATTATCATAGCACATTAAAATAAAATGTACAATCTTTTTTGAAAATAACTGACAAATTAAATTGATTGTACATTCGTAAATATTCGATTTTAACACGTGCAGCATCCACTATAAAATGAACCCATACATTATTTGAATACGATTACATCCCTTGTTCTGAGATGTTACAATATACAGAAGCGATTGCGATATTGGAGGGGATTATATGTCAAACTACACAAACGAAGAAAAGCTTACCGGGGGAAACGTCTCAAATGTATATCGTTCTGCAAATACTGTTCGGCGAGAATTAAAGCCTAGCAGCGCAAAAATTCATCAATTATTACAGCACTTAGAAAAGAAAGGATTTCATCAAGCTCCAAAGTTTTTAGGGGTAGATGAAAAGGATAGAGAGATTTTATCCTTTATTGAAGGAGAAGCTGGAAATTATCCGTTAAAAGAATATATGCGGTCTAACGATGTTTTAAAAGAAATCGCAAGGATGCTTCGCCTGTACCATGATGCGGTAAGTGATTTTCCGTTAGTAGATGATTGGAAACCGATGGATCTTACTCCAAATAACATGGAGGTTTTATGCCATAACGATTTTGCCATATATAACATTATTTTTCATGACGAGAAACCAGTAGGCATTATTGATTTCGATGTTGCTGCTCCTGGCCCAAGAATTTGGGATATCGCTTATACGCTTTATACTTGTGTACCTTTAAGTAGAGTGTATTATACAGAATCGGGCGAGGCAGTTCATTATGAACCTGCGCAACATGCTAATCGCATGAAAGAAAGAGTGAGATTATTTGTTCAGTCCTACGGGAAAAGTATGGACGAAGATTACATAGGTATGGTACTACTACGCCTAGAAGCGTTATGTACGTATATGAAAAGAAAAGCAAACGAAGGCGACGTAAATTTCCAAAGAATGATTGATGAGGGACATTTAAAGCATTATGAAAAAGATATGAAGTTTATTCGTGATCATAGAGCTGAGTGGATTTAATCCTATTGTCTTTTTTGTCGGTAAGTCGATATATTTTCATTTACTCCTCGAATCATTCGAAAAATAATAAGGGCACCCTTCAAAAAGGCGCCCCTTCCTTTTATCCCGCGTTAATGGACAGTAAGACCCCCACTGATTAAAGTTTCACTTTATTTCGTAAATTGTGCTTCTTCTGTAGATCCTTTTAACGCTGTCGTTGATGAAGTACCGCCTGTAATAACTTGTGCTACTTCATCAAAGTAACCTGTTCCTACTTCTCGTTGGTGACGAGTTGCAGAGTAGCCGTGTTTTTCTGCTGCGAATTCTGCTTGTTGCAGTTCAGAGTATGCTGCCATACCGCGCTCTTTATAGCCACGTGCTAATTCAAACATACCGTAGTTTAATGAGTGGAATCCAGCAAGTGTTACGAACTGGAATTTATAGCCGTAAGATGCGATTTCTTTTTGGAAACTCGCGATTGTTTTTTCATCTAGTTTTTGTTTCCAATTAAACGAAGGTGAACAGTTGTATGCAAGCAATTTTCCTGGATGCTCTTTATGAATTGCGTCCGCAAATCGTTTTGCATCTTCTAAATTTGGTTCAGACGACTCGCACCAAACGAGGTCTGCATAAGGAGCGTATGCTAAACCACGTGCAATTGCTTGATCAAGGCCCGCCTTCGTACGATAAAATCCTTCTGGTGTTCTTTCTCCTGTAATAAACGCTTTATCAACCGGATCAATATCACTCGTAATTAAATCAGCTGCATCCGCATCTGTTCTTGCAACGATAATTGTCGGCACTCCCATTACATCAGCCGCAAGACGTGCTGAAATTAAATTACGTACCGCTGTTTGCGTCGGTAGTAATACTTTTCCGCCTAAATGCCCGCATTTTTTCTCTGAAGATAATTGATCTTCGAAGTGCACACCTGATGCACCTGCTTCAATCATGCCTTTCATTAGTTCAAATACGTTTAATTGTCCGCCAAATCCAGCTTCTGCATCTGCTACAATCGGTACGAAATAATCTGTATCACCGCTTCCTTCCATATGCTGAATTTGATCCGCACGTTGCAGTGTTTGATTAATTCGTTTTACTACAGCAGGTACGCTGTTCGCTGGATATAAACTTTGGTCTGGATACATATGTCCAGAAAGGTTCGCATCCGCCGCTACTTGCCATCCACTTAAATAAATTGCTTTTAACCCAGCTTTTACTTGCTGCATCGCTTGGTTTCCTGTTAATGCGCCAAGTGCGTTAATATAATCTTCCGTATGAAGCGACGCCCAAAGCTTTTCAGCACCGCGGCGCGCTAATGTATGCTCAATATCAATTGATCCACGCAGGCGAATTACATCTTCTGCCGAATATGGACGTGTGATTCCTTTCCACCGCGTATCTAATTCCCAGCTCTCTTGTAATTTCTCAATTCTTTCGTTTTTCATTTGTTCCATCCCCTTTTCATTTTTATAAAATTTCATAACCCGGTAATGTTAAAAATGGTACGAATTCATCATTCCGAACGAGATTTGTAAATAACGTTGTCGCCTCTTGGAATCTCCCTTTCTTAAAGGCTTCCTTACCAATCTCTCTTTCTATTTTTGCTAATTCTTCTTCTTTTAGCTCTTCCATTAATTCAAGTGTAATATTACGGCCATCATTTAATTTTCCGCCTTCATGGCGAATCCATTGCCATACTTGTGCCCTAGAAATTTCCGCTGTTGCCGCATCTTCCATTAAGTTATAAATTGGTGCCGCTCCCCGTCCGCTTAACCAAGATGCAATATATTGAATACCTACGCTAATATTTAGGCGAAGTCCCTCTTCTGTAATCGTTCCCACTGGTACTTCTAATAAATCCTTTTCTGTAACATGTATTTCTTCACGTTTTCTAAAAATTTGATTTGGTGTTTTCATAATGTGATTAAATACTTCCATCGCGACTGGTACAAGTCCCGGGTGGGCAACCCAAGTCCCATCATGACCATCTAAAGCTTCGCGCTCTTTATCTGCACGCACTTTTTCAAAAGCTGCTTCATTCGCTTCTGGATTGTTTTTAATTGGAATTTGTGCCGCCATTCCTCCAATAGCTGGTGCATTGCGACGGTGACACGTTTGAATGACTTTCAAAGAATACGCGCGCATAAACGGCGCCGTCATCGTGACTTGCGCTCTATCTGGAAGTAAAAATTCATTATGATTACGAAAACTCTTTAAAAAACTGAAAATATAATCCCACCTTCCGCAATTTAACCCAGCAGAATGGTCTTTAAGCTCATACAAAATTTCATCCATTTCAAATGAAGCATGAATCGTTTCCAATAACACCGTTGCTTTGATCGTTCCATTTGGAATACCGACATACTTTTGAGCAAATACGAAAACATCATTCCATAACCTTGCCTCTAAATGACTTTCCATTTTCGGTAAGTAAAAGTATGGACCACTTCCTTTTGCTAAAAGAGCTTTCGCATTATGGAAAAAATAAAGTCCGAAATCTACTAAACTACCAGACATATTCTTTCCTTCAACTTGCATATGTTTTTCTTCTAAATGCCATCCTCTTGGACGCACAATGAGTACAGCTGTTTTACGATTTAAATGATATTCTTTTCCGTTTTCATTTTTATGTGAAATCGTTCCCTGTACTGCATCTCGTAAGTTTATTTGACCTTCAATCGCATTCTCCCAAGTTGGTGAATTCGAATCTTCAAAGTCTGCCATAAAAAGATGTGCTCCTGAATTTAAAGCATTAATAACCATCTTTCTATCTACTGGTCCAGTAATCTCTACGCGACGATCCTCTAAATCTTTTGGCAATTTGGCAATTGTCCAATCCGCTTCACGTATGTGCTTCGTTTCTTCTAAAAACTTCGGAAACTCCCCTGCATCAATTCTCTTTTGTTTCTCCGCACGCTTTTGTAAAAGTTCTATGCGGCGCTCATTGAAATTTCCATGTAGTTCCTTCAAAAAACTAAGCGCCTCAGGTGTCAATATTTCGTTGTACGCTGGCAACATTTCTCCGGGCAATGTAACCCGTGAAGTTTGCGTCGACATATTAGCATCCCCTTTTTAAACTGTTTTATAACAGATTTGATTTTATGTTTTATATTATATAACAAATCTTCAGAAAAGGAAGTTTTTTTTGAAAATTTAATTGATTTTTTACGGAACTGTATTCTTTCACCGGCATTACACATAAAAAAGAAGCCGGTGTTATACAACACCGGCTTCTTTTTCTATTATTTATTCAAAAATTGTTTTAAATAAGAACTGTGCATATTGTTCACGTGTTACTTTCATGTTTGGAGCGAAGTTACCATTGCCATCTCCTACTGAAATACCATTTGAACCTACTGCATTAATCGCATTTTCTGCCCAATGCCCTTTTGGTACATCTTTAAATCCTTTTGTTTCTTTTACTTCTAATTCATATGCTTCTGTAAGCACTTGAGCCATTTCTGCGCGTGTTAATGTATCTTTCGGTCTAAAGTTCCCAGTTCCATCACCATTAAAGATACCTAATTCTGTTAATACTAAAATTTCTTCTAAGAACATTGTTGATCTTTCATTAATATCTTTATATGGATTTTCAAGAATATCGCCTTCCTCGAATACTTCACTGAAATCCATTGTGCGATAAATTAAAGCAGCTACTTGTTCACGAGTTACGTTATGTCCAAAACCGAACACACCATTTCCATAACCAAGCATAATTTCTTGTTCTGCTAAAGTTTGAATTGCTTCATAAGACCAATGTCCTGCTGGTACATCTTTAAAGAATGCTTGACTTGCTTGTTGTGGCTTTGCAGCTAATTCAGCTTTTGCTGTAGTCCCTTCAGCACTAAATGCTACTCCACCCATAATTGTTAAAGCTGTTGCTACTTTTAAAACTTTTTTCTTCAAAGTATTCTCTCCCTAAAAACATATTTTTTTCTAATATAAAGAATTAATGGAAGCGTAACAATACGATTCCCATATAATTTGTGTCTAATTTATGAACTATATTTCATATACTTTTATTTACACTCTATTAATAATAAAGTTACTAAGTCGTATATTTAAACAGTAAAAAGTTACTTTATTCAATCTATTCTTATCCACTAAATTCCAAAAAATAAATTACGAATAGAAAATCTATATAATTATAAATAATTTAAAATAAGAAAAAAGCGTGGAATTCCCGCGCTTTTTTCTCCGTATATATTATATTAGTATAATTTAAATACCCTTATATTTTAACTTTTATTCATAATTCTCATCTTTTACTGGAAAATAAAAAACAGCTTTATTTAAAAACGTTGCATATTGCTCTCGTGTTACAACTTTATTCGGTTCAAATTTCCCATTTCCTGTTCCTACTATGACATGATTAGACTGCAGTGCACTAATTGCATTTTTTGCCCAATGATTATTTGGTACATCTTTAAATGTATGGTTCTTCTTCACTTCAAATGTAAATGCCTTCGTAAGAATTTGCGCCATTTCTGCACGTGTTACTGGTGCGGCTGGTCTAAAATTTCCTTTTTCATCACCTTCAAAAATACCATGCTTTGTTAATACTAAAATTTCATCTAAAAACATTGTTGCCCTCTCAGAAATATCTTTGTATGGATTTTTTAAAGGTCCTTCTTTTTTCAAATTCAATGTACGATAGAGTACTGCAGCTACTTGTTCTCGTGTTACATTATCTCCTACACCAAACTTACCATTTCCATAGCCTAACATTACTTTATTGTATACTACGTCCATTATATCGTCATATGCCCAGTGGTTTACTGGAACATCATCAAATACAATCATTTCTGGATATTCTTCTGCTTTTATGTTTGGAACATTCGTACTTATAAACAAGCCGCCCATAATAGTTACCGTTGCCATTATACGTAACATGTTCTTCTTCATTGCCCTCTCCCCTTTACTTCCATTAAAAAATGGAAAATAATAGACTAAAATCCTTTCCAATATTACATATGTTACCTTCGCACCCATTATGCAATATATTACATTTAAAAAATCTATTATTGTGAGAATCACTACTAAAGGAGAGCCAATTCGCTCTCGATTTCAACTTTTATACCGAATTGTACGCAAATCAATTTTCTTTGCTGTATTCATGTAAAGGTGTTTCTATAATATAAATATTCTACTTTTTTTAAAAGAAATCCTTCACATTTTAAGAGTTCATTTTCTAGACAAAAAATGCAATTATATCGACATTATTTACAATTAAGAATAGAATTTTTCTTCTACTACTATTTTTTCCTCCTTCGTTTTCCGAAAAGTAAATGCCATTCCTACAAATATAAGAACAATTCCTACTACTTGCATACTAGTCGGCCTAAACCCGGTAAAGACTGTATCTAATAGTATCGCAACCGCAGGATCTAGAAACACTAATACAGAAATTAATCTCGTCGATAAATCTCTTAAACTGTCAAAAAATAAGTAATATACAAATCCGGTATGTATAAGACCTGTCGCTGTAATCATCATCCAGTTCATCTCTGTTAGCCCTTGAAACTTGCCAAAATCTACGAATGGTAGCAATAAAAATATTCCTAAAAACGTTTGTAAAAATGTCATCGCATATGCGCTCGTATGCTGAATTCCTTTTCCTAGTAAAGTGGTAAAAGCATAAAATAGTGCTGCAAGAAGTGCCCATACCATTCCAGACGACATCAATTTTTCGAGCGATAGACTTCCATCTACTCCAGCTACTAAAACGGTTCCAATAAAACAAATGACAATGGACATAACTGCAAACATTGTAAGTCTCTCTTTAAATACGATACTACCAATCATTAATACGATAATGGGTGCCAGATGGTAAACTGAAATCGCAATTGTAATCGACATAACTTCAAACGCTTTAAATAGAAATACCCAGTTAAAAACGAGAAATATACCGCATGCTAATATTTGCATAACTTCTTTTTTATTCCATTTCTCACTTTTATACTGTCCTGTTACGAGCCAACATAATGCTAAAAATAGAGTCGCACAAATGCAACGAACGAATACTAATTCGAAAGACGGTAAACCTGTTTGAACAGAAAAAAATCCAATTGATCCGAAAATAGACATCGAAAGGATCATTTTTATAGCCGGCATTGATTTTTTATTAAACACCCTTTCTCTCCTCCTATAACCTATCTTTACAAATGAGAAATCTCCAAAACATTACGTATTATTATATATTACAATCGGAAAATTGTAAAAAATTAGAATATAAAAGATGACAGCCGCACAAAATTCCCATAAAAAAAATCATCCTTTTTTATATAGGATGATTTTTTTATTATTGAGAGGAATTTCTCTATATTAAAACTTAAATATACTACTACTTTTGAAGAGTAAATTGGGCAACTATTTGTTTTAATTCCCCTGCTGCGTTATGCATATGTTCAATTGAAACCGAAATCTCTTGAACAGATTTTTCTTGTTGTTGAATAGACTCTTTTACCCTATCAGTTCGGTCAGATGATCTTTGGGAAATTTGAGCTATGTCTTCTGTAGAAGCCGAAATCTCCTCACTGCTCGCTGCAATTTCATCTGTAGACATAGATACCGTTTGAATTTGCTCAGATACTTGTTTTACTTTTTCTGTAATTGTTCCAAATACTTTTTCTGTGTGCATTACTACTTGTGTACCTGCCTGTACCTCATTATCTACTTTCCCCATCATGTCCACGGTGTGGTTCGTTGTTCCCATAACTTGAGTAATAAGCTTCTCAATTTGTTTTGCAGAATCACTAGATTGTTCTGCTAATTTTCTTACTTCATCTGCCACAATTGCAAACCCTCTACCACTTTCCCCAGCACGTGCAGCCTCAATTGCGGCGTTTAATGCTAATAAGTTAATTTGAGCGGTAATGCCTTGCATAACATCAATAATTTTAACAATTTCTTCTGATTGTTCTTTCATAGTCTCTACTTGTTTCACACCGTTATGTACTGAATTTTGGATTGTATTCATCTGTTGAATCATTTGTTTCATTAATTTGTTACCACTCTCTGCATCTAATGCTGATTGAGCAGACAATTCATTTACAGAGGATGATGTATTCACTATACTCTGCATTCCTTGTGTCAACTCTTCCATCGCACCCGCAGTTTGCTCCATTGCTTGCATTTGACTCTCTGCGCCATTTGCAACTTCTTCAATATCTATAGTGATTTTCTTCGCTGCACTACTAGATACTTCCGATGCAGATACTACTCCGTCTGCATGTTGGAATAAAAGCTGAATATTATTCTCTACTTCTTGCATATTTGTTCTTAGCCCTGCAATCATTTCGTTAAAATCACTTACTAATACACCTAATTCATCTTTAGCATTATACTCACCATGTACAGTTAGATCCCCATCTTTTGCTCTTTCCATCATACGACTAACAGTTTGTAAAGGAGCAACTATAAGCTTGCTAATAATATAACTTATTATACATATAATGATTGTAGTAACTACTACAAGAATGATAAAAGTGACAACAGATCGATCTATCATTTTTTGAGAATCTTTAAATACTTGATTAGCTAATTTTGAAACATACGATTCTAGATCTACCGCATGTCCAGCTAACTCTACCCCCTTCGGTTTTAATTCCTTCTGAAATTCGTTTACCATTTGTGGCTCGTTTGTTATCTTCGCTTTTTCAAACAACTTCTTATATGTCTCCATATAATTTGGCAAAGATTTCTTCATCTTCTGAAACAGTTCATCCTCTTGCTTACTTAAATTAAAGCCATCATCATATTCTTTTAATAATGACTCATATTTTTTAAGATCCTTTTCAATATTATCAATAATACCTTCTTTATTTGTCCCCTCATTTGGTGACGCTGTAATTAATTCTAGTAAGTTATACTCTAGTGAATTTTGTGTACGGAGCATTCCTTCTAATAAAACTACAGAATGTTGATAATCATCTACTACAACCTCTGCATCACGCTTAATCTTATTAATAGAATTAATTGCTATACAGCTCATAACTATCATGCTCAATACTGCTAATGAAATAAGCGATAATAATTTATATTTCACTTTTAAATTTTGTAAAAAATACATTTTTTCACCTTTATTCCTTTATATATAGATTTTTAGAATTTTATAGCTTATTATTTACAAAATCACAATAAAAAGCAATGATAAATATTCCCAATATAAAACTTATATCTCTATAAAAAAAGAAGTAGCATAATAGCTACTTCTTTTTGCTTTGTTTCTCATATTGTTCAAACGTATGAATTCTTTCGAAAATTGGTGGATGTGTATATAAAAAAAACTTTACTAACGCAGGCGGATTTACTTGACTTAAACTTGTTTTTGATAAATATTGAAACGTTTTTACACCAGATTTCCCGTCCTTCGTCATGTCTAAAGCATATTGGTCTGCCGCTCGTTCTTCTATACGAGAAACATAGTTTGTTGCTGGCTGTGATGCAAAAGAGAGTACAGAAGAAATTAAGAAAAATAAAGGTAAAATTGAAAAACATGCTGCTTTTGAAATTTGCAGCGTATTCCCCCATTTTCGAATACACATATTAATAATACGACTAATGAGATACATCCCTATAAACGATAGCAACATATAACTCGCAACGCCCCAATATATATGTTTCATAACATAATGTCCCATTTCATGAGCCATTATAAATAAAATCTCTTTATCTTTTAATTGCTTAAGCGTTGTATCCCACATTACAATACGAGCGTTAGGCCCAATTCCTGTTACATATGCATTTAACGCATTCGTTTTCTCTGACATATTTACTTCATATACATGTTTAGCAGGAATGTCAGCTTTGTCTGCTATCTCTAAAATTTTCGTTTCTAATTCTTTATTTTTCAGCGTCGAGAAGTCGTTATACAGTGGATCAATTACGACAGGCTGTATAAATGTTAAAAAGATTGTAAACGGAACAGAGAGCGCCCACCCTGCTAGCCACCATCTTTTCGGGAATTTACGGATAAGCCATAGAAGAACCGTAACTACAATCAACATCGTTGCATAACTTTCCCAAAAACCGATAACGTGATCTTTTATCCAGCTTTGTGTACTTTGCGTTGAAATGCCGTAATCAACGGACACTTTTCGGCTAATCCATTGCATCGGCAAGGCAAGAACTGTTGTGAGTAGTGATAAATAAAAGAAATAAATCGCAACTTGCAGGACACTTATTTTCGTCGTTTCCTTCGACCATTTCTCAAACTTTCTTGAAACACCGAGCACAAGTACAAATAATAATATAATCCATTCCAGAGGCGTCGCTAAAAAGTACAGTAAATTTTTCACGCGCGAATAATCTTGGCTTAGCGTAAGCTCTCTTGCGTTCATAAAAGTTTCTGGATCTGCACTCGTTCCTTTATACATGTCCGGAATCAGTTCATGATTCCATCCAAATAAATACCAATATATAAGCAATGCAAACCCAACGTACAAAAAAAGCGACCACCCAATAACCTTCCTCACGCTATTCCCTCCTCTATGCTGCCTGTCTATTATTATTGTAAGTTCGTACATGCTAAATTAGAACAAGCTTATTATGCGAATTGCTCGAGATCCTTTTATTTACATAAAAAAACTCTTCTACAAATAGAAGAGTTTTACCTACCTTTAGACGCTTTCTTCGGTTCATACTCTGGGATAAGAAACGTACTTACAACCCAGCATATTAAACCAGCGCCTTTTATATAGCGTATATATTCATAGTCTTGAAAAAATAAAGTCGTTACAGTAAGCGTAAAAAATCCAATTAAAACTAGTACATATCCTATTTGCTTCTTAGATAACATAACGTTCCTCCTTAAGGAAGTACATCCACTAACAAACTAAAATCTTGTAAAGAAAAAGAACTATATTTCATAATGCCTTGCACAGCTAAAAGTAAAATAAGACCGGTCACACACATATAATTAACGCTTTCTTCACTCTTTTTTTCAGCAACTATTCCGCCGCTTATACATAATATTCCTAACAAATGGAGTGCTAAATACATAAAGAAATAAGCTTCCTCCCAGCGAAGAATAACATTGACTGTCGTTATCAGCACAATACTAAGTAAAATCAAATAAAAAAACTTATTTGATGATATTGTTTCATTCATATAATTTTATACATCCCTTTCAAATTTAGAATTAATGATGTTTCAAAGCTATAACGTAAATGATTGTTTTCATACTATAAAGTGAAACTTTAATCAGTGGGGGTTTTCTTCATCCCCCACTGATTATTAGTTGAACCAATCGGACTTTTAGGGGCAGTTGATCCCCCACCTAAATTCTTTGCTTTCGCTGAATTTTGAGGTGGGGGTCTTACTGCCCATTAAAGTGGGATAAAACAAAAGGAAAGCCACTATTACTCTCTCGAATACGTTATGAACCCACATATACTTCTCTTCATTCTTTCTGAAGATGCGCTTCATCATTTCTTCTACTATTAGACCAAATAGTAGTAAAACCCCTAGCACAATAAGAAGAGAAATAATATTTTCTTTTAAATGATTACTAGAGAACAAATAATACTCTGGAAACACAATCGTATCTACTACAGGTTGAAGCCAATGACAAACGCTTTTATCACACATATCTGTAATAGACGTAGCATCTATAATGTCTTTCAATATTTTTTCAATCGTCTTCTTCATCTCATTTACTCCCCACTACATCTGAAAAGCTCTTTTCTTGCTCTACATATATAGCTGGCATTTCTTTACTCCAATACTTGCGGTTAACAAATAAAAAGATGAGTACTAAATTTAATCCTATTATAAAAATAAGAAGTCCTGGAAAGAACGTCGTATAATTTGAGAAATCTGCAAAACTCATTATCTCTTCTTTATTTATTAAAAAAGAAGCACCGATTACAAATGCATTGTTTAGCATGTGAATAGCAATTGGCATGAGTAAACTATTTGTACGAATATATACGATTGATAGTACAACGCTAAATACAACTGCGCCTAGGAAATCAACATGTAACAACGCAAACAACATCGCTACTACAATGATCGCTATACTCGTTCCCCATTTTGCTGCAAAGCGTTGCAGTAAAAATCCCCGAAAAACAAATTCACCAATAATTGGTGCGATGAACACGACCATAATAATTTGATATACATATCCCCCTGTGCTATCAATAACCGGTTCACGTAATGCATTCATAATAAATTCCGGTGTAATCCATGCAAAACTATACATGTACAAAATAAGATATCCATAACTAAACACAGCTAACATAAATGCAATGTATAAAACTTGCACCAGGTTAAATGTTTCATTTTTATTAATAAATAATGAAAATGAAACACGATGTTTTCTATACGCAAAAAAAATCCATGTAATCGGAAGGATATAGAATATAAGAATATTTATAAAAGTAGAATTTTGCATATGAAATGTATTTTCTATCAATTCATTACTGACCCTTGCAACTAAAGTTAATAGTGCAAATACAATTAAAAAATACCTAACTCGCATCGTTTGAAACGGATTCACACTCATCTCCTCCCCTATGTTACTTTTATCATATCATTTGATTCTTAATTTTTTGAGAAAGAAAACCTTAAAATTTCCTTAAAAATTCCATAAGTTACCGAAAGATGATATGATATTCGAGGAAATTAGGAGGGATTTTTATGTATGAAGCAAATATTTTGCTCGTTGATGATGAAACAGCAATTCTACAATTACTAACTACCATTCTTGAAAAAGAAGGTTTTTCTCATATTACAACTGCAACATCCGCTGAAATAGCTTTATCTCTCACCGAGCAAAACGATTACGATTTAATTATTTTAGATGTCATGCTTCCTGGACAATCCGGTTTTGATATTTGTCCCATCATTCGCCAGAAAACAGATTGTCCTATTTTCTTCCTCACAGCTAAAACATCTGATTTAGATAAAATATCTGGATTTTCACACGGTGCAGATGATTATATTACGAAGCCATTTAATCCACTTGAAGTAGTAGCTCGTATGAAAGCACAACTCCGCAGACATATGAAACAAGCAGTACCACACGAAGAAAAAGCACAATCCAGTTCATTTGGCAGATTTGAAATTGATCGATATTCCGCAGAGCTTACAGTAAATGGACATGTTGTCGAATGTTCCGCCCAGCTATTTCAGCTATTACTCTTCTTTTGCGAGAATCCGAACTATGTATTTTCGAAAGAAGAAATATACGAGAAAGTTTGGGGAGCACCTGCCTATAATGGCGATGATAATACCGTTATGGTCCACATTCGAAAACTACGTGAAAAAATTGAACAAGACCCAAGTAAACCAGAATATATAAAAACCGTTCGCGGGCTTGGCTATAAGTTCATTACAAAGTAGGGTGACGATATGAACTTTAATAAACGACTTATTATCCAGTTTATCATGCAACACGTATTTGTTTTAGTTACATTACTGATTGCTGTAGTAGCGGCTTTCACTTATTTATTTTTTCTTGTTACGAGTACTTCATACGAACCGAACATTCCAGATTCTGATAGTTTTACGATTTCCAGATATATCTCTTCAGAAGATGGCGAAATTTCGTTAAAGGCTGAAGTAAAAGACTTAATTAAAGAAAAAAATGATTGGATTCAAGTTGTAGAGGAAAACGGAAAAGTTCTCTATCGCTTTAATACGCCTAGTGACGTGCCAACATCTTACACGGAAACATCATTATTCTCTTATATACAGAATCACATAGAAAGCCCTTATACGTTTACATATTGGGAAATTGAATTAGAAGAAAAGAACGTATTTGTTATTTACGGCGGTACGGTAAAAAGCAATGTGTTACTGAAATCAATCCAGAAAGAGCACCCTTCTGTATCTACGGATACGTTCACATTAACAGAAGAAGAAAAACAGTTACTTTCTAAAGAAAAGGCTACTCTTCAAATCTTTAATAGTGGCGGCGAAGAAGTATTCTCCTATCCGAATGAAAAGAAAAAAACGTTTTCTGGCATACAGGCTGCTCTTAACGCAAAAGAACCGTGGAATCATAAAGAAAACACGTCTAGTTTTTACGATACAAATAGCAATCATCTTCTCGTTATAACTGCAAAAAATGAGCACTACTACCCAGATGATGAAATAGACGATGTATTTGCTAAAAAGTTTCTAATCGGATGCGGATTAATCCTTCTTATCGTATTTGTTTATTTAGTCATTCTTTCTATTTGGTACGGTAATAAATTCGGAAAACCGTTATTACATGCGATGCGCTGGCTTAAAAACATCGCTGGCGGAAAGTACGAAGAGCCCGTTAATAAAAAAGGGAAACCTGTTAGGTTCCGGCGATCCGGTAAAGAAAAATGGTCATTCCGCTTGTTTCGAGACGTAACAAGTTCACTAGAGCACCTTTCTATTACACTCAAAAAAAATGATGCAATGAGGCAAGTACTGCAGCAAACTCGTGAAGAATGGATTACCGGTCTCACGCATGACTTAAAAACGCCACTTAGCTCTATATATGGCTACGCATTGTTACTAGAATCAAAGCAGTACAACTGGACTGATCGTGACATTCAACAATTCGGCAGCGTTATGAAAGAGAAATCGCAATATATGACGACATTAATTGATGACTTAAGCTTAACGTATCAATTAAAAAATAACAGTCTTCCTGCGCAGCACGTAAACATTGAAATGAATCAATTCGTTCAAAAAGTATTATTACAATTCATTAATAATCCGACACTTCAAAATCAAAATATTGAATTCGTACCAAGCTCAAACAAAATTCAATATTTCATTGAAGAAAAATGGTTCCAGCGTATTATCGAAAACTTACTCGTAAACGCTGTAAAACATAATAATGAAACGACAAACGTCATCGTAAAACTTTCGCAAAATGAAAATTCATTTACACTCTCTATTTCAGATAACGGAAAAGGAATGGATGATAAAACGAAAGAACTTCTTTTTGAGCGATATTATAGAGGAACAAATACAGAAGAAAGCAACATCGGAACGGGACTTGGTCTCGCTATTACGAAACAGCTCGTTCATGCTCATAACGGAACGATTTCTATTGATAGCGAACTAGGAAAAGGAACGACGATTATACTTGTGTTTCCGTTTCATTCGTAGAAAAGGCGCTATGTGGCGTCTTTTCTTTTTTCTTTTCTGGGAGAGTTCAGCGATAAATGAAATTATATCAGCTATTTTCAAGATATATCGACTTGCCAACAAAAATCGACAATACTAACCTACTTCCCCTGCTATACAAATTAAAAATAACCTTCCATAACTCACTATGAAAGGTTACTCCATATTCAAACTATTTCCCTACTAACACAAACACATTCTCATCAGGTGCTTCCATTACTGCAACATGCCCTGATTCTGTTGGAAATGGTTCGCGAATCCATTTCACATCTTTATTATCTTTTAAACTATCATACGTTTGTTGCACATCTTCTACTAATACTTCGACTTCCATAAAGTTAATATCTGGATGATTGCTTATTACTAACTCCGAACTTTTCTCATCTGGAAACTTCAATCCTATTAACGTCCAAATAACCCCTTCTTCTAATTCTCTTTCTATAACCCAGTTTTGCTTCATTCCCATTTCTTTATAGAAAGAAACTGATCTTTCTATATCCTTCGTATGTATAGATACACATTCTAGTTTTTTGAACATCTTCCCATTTCCTCCTTTATAAAAAAGCGAACCATTTCTCAATGACTCGCTTTCAATCTATTATTTTTTCTTCACCGGTATCCAAAGTTCCACTTGAGCGAACTCACTCTTATCTTCGTGGCAACGCTCATCGTATAATTCAAACTCTGTAACGCCGCAATGTTCATATCCTGAATGCGGGAACCACTCTGAGAATACAGCATTCCACGTTTGGTGAATAGACGATACCATTTCTTCATGAGGAACTTTCGGCGTTGTAAATACCGCATATGTCGCTGCTGGGAAAGTACGCTTCGCAACTTCATTTGGTACATTTTCAAAGCCTGTAACTTCCATTCCGATAATATAAGTGAAGTCGCCCGTTTCTAAATTAAAATCAGTACATAATCCAAGCTCTACCCATTGGCTAGTATCTTTACGATTCGGAATCTTTGTTCCAAGATCTTTTTGTAAATATTCTTGCCAAAACGCTGGGATGTCTTGATGGTTTTTCCCTTCTTTACTTGTCGTCTTCAGTTCATAACCCGCCATTAAAAATTCTGGTTTATTTACAATACGATATTCCATTTGTATGCCTCCTAAATACGGATTTAATTTTCTTTGTTTTACATTCACGCTGTAATACATCGGCGTTTCAATTTCTTGTTTTCGATATTCACTCGGTGTCATTTGAAATAATTTTTTAAAGGCTCTCGTGAACGTTTCGTGAGATTGAAAGCCATGCTCAAATGCGATATCAATAACTTTTTCATCCGTATGAGAAAGTTGATAAGCTGCCCGGGCTAACCTCCTCTTTCGAACATACTCCATTACTGTATCACCTACTAACGCCTGAAATACACGATGAAAATGTGACTCAGAAAAACCTGCAATACGTGCTAAATTACACAGCGTCTGTTTTTCCATGACATCTTCCTCAATATAATCAATTGACCTTTGAATTTGTGTTTCATAGCTTTCCATCTCTGTTCACCCACCTTATATGTATTATGATAAAAGAGAATCCTATCCAATTCTTGACGTTTTTTACTATAATTCCATAAAAAATTGTAACTTTTTTATATGTATTTCGTTGTTATGTATGAAGGAATGCTCTCCTCCTTTAATCCGAAATCACTTTCACATACATCCCTCTCACCGCTTTTTCATAAGCGATCTCCCTCATCTGTCTTATTTTTTCCGACATAACAGACGATGGAACAACTTCATCTTCACAAAGTAATGGAGGATCAATGAGACGGACTTTATTTTTCTGATACAAATCATAATCTATTCTATCTTCTTTTGCTTTTACATTCGGATGAACCTTTCTTAATAAAGCATGTACTTCTGGATCATTACATTGCTGCAATTTAGAAATAAGCTCATCATCTTCAAGAAGAAAGTCATCTGCATGAATAACCTTTTTATGAAGAGCTAACTTTAACGTTTTCGCTAACATGTCGTTTCCGTAAATATTGATTGGTTTCATAAAGAAATCAATTACTTCTTTGTAATACGTTTCTGTAAACCATTCTGCCATTTCGACACTTTGAACAACCATTTTCCCATCTACAGCAATGACATCCTCTAAAAAACTGTGAACTTCTTCTAAAGAAATATACCCATATGTATACATATCTCGTAACGTATAATCCACTCTGTCTGCGCATAATTCTGGTGCTGACCTTTCAAGTAACGTCCATCTCGAATCATCTAACAAAATATCTTCATAGTTATAACCATACTTTGAAAGGATCGCTGGAATTTCTGAGTTTTTCACGACAGAACTAAATATCTCTTCATGATAGCTTTCACCCTCATTATGAAAAACGTAATCAATCACGTGGGAAAAAGCAGTATGTGATACGTCATGCAGTAAACCTGCAATTTGTTCTTCAACTGAACCACCGAGTTTTTTTACCAACAACATAACGCCAACTGAATGATCAAAGCGCGTTACATTCCATTTCTCATTTATTAAGTAGCTTGCGCCATTTTGATGAATACCTTTTAGTCTTTGCATAGACTTACTGACAATTAATTCTTCTAACACTTGATCCACTTCAAACTCACCGTATAGTACATCTGATATACCCACTTATAATCCCCCTTCATTTCAGCAGCGTCTTCTAATCGTACCTTTTTTATAAAATTGATATCAATACAAATTATAAATCTAAATATATTTATATATTGCATTTATTATTATATGTTATACATGTCTGTTATTTCTTTTCATTCATTTATTTTTATTGGGTGCTCCTTATGTGGAACCTTTTTTTATTGAGAAATATGGGGACTTTCATCCCAAACCGTGAACAGGACGCTAGAAATAGAAACGTACACATTCCGGCAATAAAAAGGATAATATTTACAGTTTAATTCTTTTTTGATTTAATACAGTTATGGCCGTTAAGGGAAAGAGGGGAAACATGAAAAAGATTTTCTTCACCATTCTATTCATCATTATTGTATTCATTAGTTTAGGATATTGGAAATTCTTCACTTTATCTGGGGTTTCAGGCGGTGAAAAGATTCAATCCATACACTCGCCAGATAATACGTATACTTTACATATATACAGACATAATGGCGGTGCAACGACTAGCTTTGCTATAAGAGGAGAGCTTGTAACAAATAATAAAAAATTTATGAACACGAAAAATATATACTGGAATTATCGTGAAGAAGATGCAACTGTACAATGGTTAGACGATCATACAGTAATGATTAATAATCATAAATTACATGTAGAGACGGACACGTATGATTTTAGAAAAAACTAAAGAGGAAAGGACCAACTTTTATTAGTTGGCCCTTTATCCTGCTATTCAAAAGTAACCTCCACCTGTACAATCTCAGATCGACTTCCAAGTCTAAGCGGCGGTCCCCAGAATCCGAAACCAGAAGAAACAATCGCGTGGAATGCACCTTTTTGTGCGTATCCCCAGTCTAATTCGTACATTCTTCTCGTTACAATATGATTCGGCGCCATTTGTCCGCGGTGCGTGTGACCTGATAATAGTAAATCAACACCCGCCTCCGCTGCTTGTTTCAACTCGAATGGTTGATGATCCATTGCGATAACTGGCATAGATTTATCTACCGTACTCATTAAATTTTCAAAGCTTTGACGATCTCGCTCTGTTTTATCTCTTCTTCCGACGAGGTAAAATTGATCTTCAATTGTAATCACTTCATCTAACAGAATACGAATATCAATCTTATCCATCTCTTGTAAAAATTCAGGAACTGCTCGTCCATAATATTCGTGGTTTCCTAACACACCATATACGCCTAATGGAGCTTTCATTTGTTTCATAATTGGTCCCATATTTTTTTGAATGAACACACCTGGATGATCATCGATAATATCACCTGGCAGTAAAATAATATCAGGCTCCATCTCATTTACATGACGGACAAGTCTTTTTAAATGCGAAACGCCAGATAATTTACCGAAATGCATATCAGAAGCCATCGCAATGCGTAAGCTTTTACGTCCCTCTACTTTTTTCGGTATGTGCACCTCGTACTTTCTAACTACTGGGCTATATGCGTTGAATACCCCATATGCAAAAATAAAGATAAACGCAAATAACACGGCCGTTCCTGTCCAAATAATTGCCGCATCTTTCTCCACTGAAAACTGTAAAAGAAAGACCGTAATATTTGCTAACGGCAATAACATAAGCGCATATTGTATGACCGCAAACCAAATTGAACCTATCGTTCGTAGAAATGGCAAGAACTTAAACACTTGCACGAGAATGTACGCATATGAAATAAATCCGACTACGAAAGCGTAATATCCCCAAGATTCCCAGCCAAACACCGCATGAAGCCAAACCCAACCGTTCCAGCCGATGTAAAACATGAGTAGTGTGTATACAATTAACATAGTAAATATATTGAAATAACGAATATTTTTCACAGTCAGCCTCCTTCTTGATTTCTTCTATTATATCTTGTTATGCACGTTTAACGTAAATATTAAGCACCGCCATCTTCACAATAAAAACCTCTAACTGCTAGATGCAAACCTAACAATTAGAGGCGCCATTCAAAACAAAATTACTTTTACAGATTTTCGTTATAGAAACTTGTTAATTTTTCAACTGCAATTTTTACTGGTTCTGGTTGGTCGTATAAATCATAATGACTCGCACCTTCCACAACAAGTAAATCTTTTTTCTCTGAAGCTGCTTTCTCATACAGCTCATGACCATCTTTATAAGAACCGAATGCACCTTGCTTACTACCGACAATAATTTGTAACGGCTGTGTTAATAATGTATCTGCTAAATGGAACGCATCAAAACCAATTACCGATCCCATGCTCGTAAAGTTTAACTTATTTGGGGAATTAGCACTTTGCCCACGCGGTGTTGTATAATACTCAACTGCTTCTACAATATCTATATCCGTCATACCTGCTGCCTTTAATTCCTCCTGATTTTTAGGAATCCAGTTTGTAATCATTGCCTCTGCTCCGCGCGCTTCAGCAGTACGTTGTTTACCAATCGCCTCTAACACCCCAATCGGATCCGCTTCACGGTTTAATCGGCCAATATTTGCACCGACAACTGTGCCAACTGCTTTAATACGGCGCTCCGTCATCGCAGCATTTACCGCATAACCTCCTCCTGCACAAACACCTAACACACCGATACGTTCTTCATTTACATAAGGAAGAGTAGTTACATAATCTACCGCTGAGCGAATATCTTCAACGCGCGCAGCTGGTTCTTCCATATATCTCGGTGCACCTTCACTTTCCCCTTGATACGACGCATCAAACGCAAGCGTTACATAACCTTGTTCTGCTAATTTCTCTGCATATAATCCTGCTGTTTGATCTTTACAGCTACTACCTGGATGCACACAAACAATCGCTGCATTTTGTTTCTTTTCCTCAGCACCTACAGGAATATTTAAAATACCTGCAACTCGTAATCCTCTTGCATAAAAATGAACATTTCTCTTCGTAACTGCCATATATAAAACCACCCTTACTTTATTTTTCATTTACACTTGTGAGAGTTAATACTCACGTGTATATTTATAATAAAGCGAGCAACCACTTGTTTCAATGACCACATTTACGCATTTGGGTGATAATACACACATAACGAAATATGTGTATCAATAACGGAGGAACACCATATGGAGAAAATCGATCGAAGAATTATAAAATCACAAAACGCCATTCAATCCGCATTTATCGAAATGCTAATTGAAGATGGCTTTGACGAAATTACAGTAAAAAACATTACAGAAAAAGCAAACATCGGAAGAAAAACTTTTTACTTACACTATCTAGATAAGTACAATTTATTAGATAAAATTGTGGACGATCATTTAGACCAATTAAAAGAAATATGCTACAAGAAACAAAACAAAGAGTTTATAGAAGGAACGATCATATGGTTTGAATACTTCAAAGAACACAAACCATTTTTCACGGCGTTATTTAAAAGTAACAGCACATTATCATTTCAAAAAAAATTATTAACTTTCATCATGGGCGAAATAGAGAAAAAGTTAAACACAAACACATCAATAAATAAAAACATCGATAAACACATCATTTTAAAGTTTTTAGGAACAGCTGTCATGGGCATTTTGGAATCTTACGTATTGGATGAGATTGATAATGATGTTGAGTACGTTGCGACGCAGGTGGGGGAGTTAATGAGGAGGAATATATAAACAATACAGCGGCGATTCCCTTGATAAGGATTCATAAAATTTTATAATCCAAAACTCAACTATGCAATTCTGCATATGCATCCCTTCCGTTTTATTTTCATGTTACGATATAAACGAAATACGACATATATCGACAAAAAATAAAAGGAAGTGATTACATGAAACGTTCTAAAACATATTTAAAATACTTAGCATTATCCGCTGTTTTTGCTAGTAGCGCTTTAACCCTTTCAACACCGGCTGCTTACGCTCAAACGACGGCACAAGTTGTAACAGATATCGGGCAAAATGCAAAAACACATACAAGCTATAATACATTTAATAATGATCAAACTGATAATATGACAATGTCTTTAAAGGTAACTTTTATTGATGATCCAAGCGCTGATAAACAGATTGCTGTTATTAATACAACTGGTAGTTTTCTAAAAGCAAACCCTACTATAAGTAGTGCGCCTATTGATAACTATCCAATCCCTGGCGCTAGTGCAACATTACGCTATCCTTCACAGTATGATATTGCATTTAACCTTCAAGATAACAGCGCTCGTTTCTTTAACGTAGCACCTACAAACGCTGTAGAAGAAACAACTGTAACATCTAGTGTATCATATCAACTTGGCGGTTCTGTTAAAGCTTCTGCAACGCCAAATGGTCCTAGCGCTGAAACTGGAGCAACTGGTCAAGTCACTTGGTCTGACTCTGTAAGTTATAAACAAACAAGTTATAAAACAAACTTAATTGACCAAACAAATAAAAACGTAAAATGGAACGTGTTCTTTAACGGATATAACAACCAAAACTGGGGTATTTACACACGTGATTCCTACCATTCTTTATATGGAAACCAGCTATTCATGTACTCTCGCACATACCTATATGAATCTGATGCAAAAGGTAATTTAATACCGATGGATCAACTTCCAGCACTAACAAATAGTGGTTTCTCTCCTGGTATGATTGCTGTTGTCATCTCTGAAAAAAATACAGACCAATCTAACTTACAAGTCGCTTATACAAAACACGCCGACGACTACCAACTTCGTCCAGGCTTCACATTCGGAACTGCAAACTGGGTTGGAAACAACGTAAAAGATGTTGATCAAAAAACATTTAATAAATCGTTCACACTAGATTGGAAGAATAAAAAGTTAGTAGAGAAAAAATAAAAAAAACGAACCGCTATTTAGATGGTGGTTCGGTTTTTTATGTGAACAGCAAACTTTTCATTTCCTACACAAATACGCTTTCCGCTCATTTTTAAATAATAAATAATGAGCCGTGTGCACTTTTCTTTCCAAATAATCGATAGAATACGAGCTTGATGGATCAACTAAATCACCTATCGCACCTGAAAGATGATCAATGACTTGCTGCAGTATTTCTAAGTTTTTCTTCTCACTTTCCGCGTTCATTTCATCCATAATGTCACAAATAAGGTATTGCACTCGCCGCAAACGTAATTCCTTCTGCTCCACTTATATCTCCTCCTTATTAGTCATATTACGGTTTAAATATATGGGATTATAGCTTAACCAATTCTAAAAAGTACAAAGGCAACCATCTTCATAAAGATGGTTGCCCCTACTTTTATACTTGCATCGCTTTTTCTCTCAAAGCTCTTCTTAACAGTTTACCTGTCGTATTCTTTGGTAACTCTGTTAAAAATTCAATACTCTTTGGTACTTTATATTTTGCTAAATGTAACGCACAGTAATGCATAAGTTCCTCTTCTGTTACGTTAGCATGTTTCAAAACGACGTAAGCTCGCACTGCTTCTCCTAAGTTTTCATCAGGAACGCCGATTACGACAACTTCTGCTACAGATTCGTGTGTGTACAATACTTCCTCTACTTCACGAGGGTATACGTTATAACCGCCAACTAGGACGATATCTTTTTTACGATCAACGATATAGAAGTAACCTTCTTCATCCATTTTCGCTAAGTCTCCTGTATACAGCCAGCCGTCTTTCAATGTCGCTGCTGTATCTTCCGGCGCGTTATAATATCCTTTCATAACGTTAGGCCCGCGAACAATTAATTCACCGACTGCACCGACAGGTACTTCTTCTCCAAGTTCGTTTACAATTTTGTTTTCTACATGCCAAATATTTGTGCCGATTGATCCTGGTTTACGCGGACGATCTAGCGGATTAAAACAAGTAACTGGTGATGCTTCTGATAAACCGTATCCTTCTGAAACGATAACGTCAAAGCGTTTTTCAAAGTTTTGCAGAAGAGCAACAGGCATTGACGCACCACCTGAAATACAAAGGCGAAGTGTCTTCACATCTTCCGCGCTCGCTTCTTCGAATAAATATAAATAATTGTACATTGTCGGTACACCGGCAAAAATCGTCGGTTCGTACGTGCGACAAATACGGAATACTTCTTTCGGGCTAAATTTCGGTAACATTAAAATAGTCGCCCCGTTCACAATAGGTGCATTGACTGCCACTGTTAAGCAAAACACGTGGAACATTGGCAGGGCCGCAACGACGCGATCATCAGCAGTAAATTGTAAATAAGACGCCACATCGTTCGCATTACTATATAAATTTTTATGTGTTAACATAGCGCCTTTCGGTTTTCCAGTTGTGCCCGAAGTGTATAAAATAACCGCTACATCTTCTTCATCTAGCTTTGGGCCTTCATAAGTTAAATCTCCAGCCCCTATCATTGTCGTAAACGTTTTCATTTTTTTGGTTTCTGTCTGGTTAAAATCTGATGAGGTTTCGCATATGATGATGTTTTCAAGTGAAGGAAGTCTTGTTGTAAGAGATTGTATAACAGGTAGAAGGACGTCGAGTACGATGATTGTTTTTACATCTCCATTTTGTAAAATATAATGCATTTCGTCTGCTGTATAAATTGGATTAACTGGAATAACTGTTGCTCCAGTTTTCATTGTTCCGTATAAACCGACCAAAAAATGTGGTGAGTTTCCAACAACTAATGCGACATTGTCCCCTTTTCCAATGCCCATTGCTGCTAAATTGCTAGAAAACCTTGTGACCATTTTGTTTAATTGGTCATACGAGACCGACTGATCCATAAATATATAAGCCGGTTTATCCCCCTTCTTTTTCGCCGTTTCAGCCAAAGATTGAACGAGATTCACACAAACCCCACCTTTATAAAATTTAGAATATTTAAAAATTCTAAATTAATTATATTAAAAGAAAATTAAAGTGGCAAGTGTTATTCCATTAACTGCATATACACAGGTCACCTCCTCTTAGTTTACTTTGGAAGGATAAGGGAATTTCATTTGTTAGCACCTTATGAAACGAGCGCTAAAATCATTTCAGGATAATATGCACTCATCTTTTCTCTCAGCATTTCAAATTCTTCTTTATTTAAGCTCGTATACTCCCCGTATAAGTTAAGAACGTCCGCTCCATCTTCATGAAAAAACAATGTAACATACAATGTCGGTAACCCTTTATTGTCCTCATCTATCGATAAGACAAGATCTGGTGTTTTATTCACCGTACTAAACATTTCATTTCTTTTCCATTTCTTATTTTGAAACATAGTTTGTATATCATCTATCTTTCGTCTGTTATCTGTATGCGTAAAATATATAACATTATCTTTCGCCGGTTTTCCAATAGATAAAAGTGTGCGACTTGAGGACGTTTCATCGTTACAAGCTGTCATTCCGATGACGAAGCTGAGCAATAATACAACGTACATTACCCTTCTCATTTCGATCCGCCTCCTTTTGAATATATATATTCCTTTATAAGAGGCAAATGTACTGTGATTTTATGGTATATGAAATTATATCAATGATTTTTAAAATATATCGACTTACCGACAAACGTGACGATTAAAAAAAAAAAGAGGCTGCCTTTTATGACAACCTCTCTCATTTTTAGAAGAATAAATGTAAGAAATCTTCTGTTGTAATATTACCGAAGTAGCGTTTAATATCTACGTCTTCTAAAGCTGCAGTGAATGCATCTTTATCAAATTGTACGCCTGTTAGACGCTCTTCAATATCATGCACATCTAGTGAACCGAAGAAGTCACCGTAAATTTTGCATTCTGTTACTGTTCCTTTTTTCACTTCAAGACGAACGTCAACTTGTCCAACTGGGAAGCGGTGTGAATGTTGTAAGTTGAACTTCGGAGATTTTCCGTAGTTCCAGTCCCAATTTTGGTAACGTTCTTCAGAAAGTTTATGGATTTCTTTCCAATCATTTTCTGTTAATTCATACGTTGGAATTTCTGCTTCCCCTTCAAAAATTGTTTCTAGAAGAAGTTGTCTAAACTCTTCAGTCGTCATTTTTTCGCTTAAGAACTCTGTAATGTTCGCAACGCGGCTACGGATTGATTTAATACCTTTTGATTGGATTTTATCCATTTTTACTTTTAACGCTGATACGACGTGATCGATTTCAGAGTCAAATAGTAACGTACCGTGACTGAACATACGACCTTTCGTTGAGAACTGCGCGTTACCTGAAATTTTTCTGCCTTCAGCTAAAATGTCGTTACGACCACTTAGTTCTGCATTTACGCCTAATTTACCAAGCGCTTTCGTTACAGGCTCTGTGAATTTTTTGAAGTTGCTGAAACTATCTCCATCATCTTTCGTAATAAAGCTGAAGTTTAAGTTTCCTAAATCATGATATACTGCGCCTCCGCCTGATAGACGACGAACGACATGAATACCTTTTTCTTTTACGTAATCTGCATTAATTTCTTCTACTGTGTTTTGGTTTTTACCAATGATAATCGAAGGTTCATTAATGTAGAAAAGTAAATATGTTTCGTTAATATCTAAATTCTTCACACAATATTCTTCGATTGCTAAGTTTATTCTAGGATCTGTAATTCCTTTATTATCAATAAATAACATCATATCACCTCATGAGTTCCATACGTAGCCACTATGCGCTAGCGTAATATGGCCACTGAAAATTTGTTTTGCTTCTGTTATTAAATCAGCTGGATTGCCTGTATGCGGTAAATGCGTTAATAAAAGTTCTTTTACATTCGCATCTTTTGCAATACTTGCTACTTCTGTACTATTCATATGCCCTGCTTTCGCCGCTTCCTGATGTGCATACATATTACACTCACAAATGAAAAGATCAGCATCTTTTGTGAATGGAATAAATTCAGGAATATAACTGGAATCTGCGCTATATACTACAGCTTCACTACCAGCTGTAATACGCATTGCAAAGCATGTAACAGGATGAACAGTTTTTAAGAATGAAATCGAGAACGGTCCAACTTGAAGTGTTTCTTCTGGGTTGTATGCGATTCCTTTCGTATGCGGTTCATGCGTTAAAGAACGGAATCCATTCTCGTCAAACGTATGACCGTATATTGGTAATTCCGGTAGTTGCCCTTTTGTCGCACTTGTAATTAATCTCGCATATTGCAATACCCCAATGTCTGCAACATGATCGTGATGATAATGCGAAAGTACAACTGCATCTATATCAGATGGTGTTATATATTTTTGAAGCTGTGCTAGTACACCACTACCACAGTCTACAAGTAAACGAAAACCATCGTGTTCAAACAAATACCCCGACGTTGCTTCTCCCGCTTCTGGAAAGCCGCCCCAAAAGCCGACAACAGTCATTTTCATATGTATCCATCCTTTCTAAAACCGAGTAGGAATGCATGTTTCACTTACATTCTACATTGTTAACTATAATCCATTTCCTAAACTTTTTCATTAATTTTCAATTTTGTTATAAAACAGTTGTTGACTTTTAATTTTTGTACTAATACAATGATAGTAAGAAATGGAAATGGAGGGATTGACATGATTGATCAACCAATGGAGTTTTTCAGAAATTTACCGACGAAAACTTGTGCGCACTGCGGGAAAGAAATTGATGAGCAGCACGAAGCATACCATAACAAATGTGATGACTGCGTTCACGAAGAATAGTAGTTTGTGAACAGAAAAAACCTAGCAGACATAGTCTACTAGGCTAATAACATCGTATCCTTCATCGTTGAACCTTTCACCAAGAGCTCCAGTTCAAACTCATACAATTCTTTTTTTCGATAATTTTTCGTATGGATTTTATCCATCATCAGGTCGACAACTTTTCGGGCCATCTCATCGATTGGCTGTTCAATTGTCGTAATACCTGGCTCTGTAATCTGTGATAAAATTTGATTATCAAAACCGATAACAGCAAGATCATCTGGAATGCTCCAGTCATGGCGTTTCGCCTCTGAAATAATTCCAGCTGCTACTTCATCGCCTCCTGCCAAAATCGCGGTAGGATTTTTTTTGTCCTTTAATACTTCATGGAATATGCGTTTTCCGTCCTCCCAAGAGAAAGCGTTTTCAAGAAAATCAATCGCTTCTACTTGGCGGCTCTTCTCCGTTATGGCACGTAAAAAGCCCATTTTTCGCTGTTGACTCACCACTTTGGTTTCGTTTCCACGGCAAAAAATAAGATTACGATATCCTTGTTCTAACACATGCTTAGCAGCTATGTATGCTCCTTGTGCATGATCAAACTTCACTGTTGGAACATTTGCTTCCTCAATATATTCATTACATAACACGATTGGACCGTGCTGTAAGTATGGCTCTACATCTTCCCATTGATTTTCTAGTGAACATAGAATAATCCCATCTACTTGTTTCGTAGATAATAATTGTAAATACTCCATCTCTTTTTCCGGTAAATATCTTGTTTGACAAATAATCAGTTTATATTTATGTTCAGAAGCAGCAATCTCGATTGCTTCGATAAATCTACTGAAGAAAGGATTTGTAATCCTTGGAACTAGCACCGCAATTGTTTCCGTCTTTTGTTTACGAAGCCTTCTCGCCGCAGAATTAGGAACGAAGCCTAAATGCTTCATTGCTAATTGAACCCTTTTTTTCTTCTCATCTGAAACATATGGATGATTATTAATCACCCTAGAAACCGTTGTCCTTGATAACCCCGCTAATTTCGCCACGTCCTCTATAGTCGACACGAAATTCTCCCCCTTTGCATGAAAACGTTTTCTTAAATTGATTATATAGTATATTATTGGAAACTGCAATATCGGTTGTTATGATTTTACTATATTAATATTATACATAGGGAAAAGTATGTTAATGGGAGGGAAATTTATATTAGTTTTAGAAGTTTACAGGACGCATATTTATTAAAGATAAAAGGAGATATTTCATGAATCGGACGGATCGTTTATTAGCTATATTAATTGAATTACAAAGAAGACAAACTGTTACAGCACAAAGCTTAGCGGAAAAATTTGAGACAAGTATAAGAACGATTTATCGAGATATGGATGCACTTAGTGAATCTGGCGTCCCACTTTTCGCCATGCCCGGCCACGGCTACTCATTAATGGATGGTTATTTCTTACCACCCATTCAACTTACGCCTGAAGAGGCTGTTACTCTTTTATTAGGCGGTGATTATATCGAGAAAACTTTCACTTCTTCTTTTTCTGTACATGCACGATCAGCAAAAGAGAAACTTGAAATTGTTCTCCCTGCTGATCAACAAAAGAAAGCCCAGGAATTACGAGGAACTTTTCGTTTCCTTTCTCCTATATTTTCACATCAGCAATCTGAACAAGAGAAGCTGGAAAATCAAATTCTCCTATTGCAAGAAGCTATTCAAAAAGAACAGGCTATCTCTTTTTCTTATCTGAAACCGAGAGAAACTACAAAAATAAAACGGACCGTTCATCCTTACGGCTTAGTCAATATTTCAGGAATTTGGTACATCGTTGCCCATTGTTTACTTCGAAAACAAATACGTAATTTCCGTTTAGATCGAATGGATGGACTACAACAAGAACAAGAATTCTTTATAAAACCCGAAGACTTTTCTTTGCAAGAATATCAGCCTGAAAGCAACCGTACTGTGATGATTCATTTATTATTCCCATCCCATATTGCACATAAAATTATTGAATCACGATACTTCTTTATAGATTCATACGAACATAGAAATGATGGTTTTCACGTCTTTTTGAAATCAAGAAACATAGATGAAGTGTTTCAATGGGTATTGAGCTGGGGAAGCCAAGTGCAAGTACTTGAGCCAAACGTTCTATCTGAAAAAATCCGTGATGAAGCAAAGAAAATGTTACAACTTTAATTTTTGCATTTCACTACTGACATAATGTTGTCAGCATTACTTCTTTATAGTAGGTAGTAACAAATACATTTTCATAAAAAGGAGTTAGTGATATGAAGAAATTTGAAGAGTTAGCAACGTACTACATAGAGGAATTAGAAAAGTACTCTATAGAACAATTTAGGACGAAGCCGTCTAGCGAAGAATGGTCTCTTGGTCAAATGTATAATCATTTAATTGCCTCTACATATATGCAGTTAGATGCCATTGCGAAATGTAAAAATGAAACACCATCAGCAACAAACAAGAAAACGGATATGGGTGAAAAAGTATATGAACTTGGTGCTTTTCCAAATATACAAATCAAAGTACCAAATCATCCTGGATATACACCTGAAAACCCCTCTAATAAAGAAGAAATACAAAAACGTATTCTAGAATTAATTACAGTTGTTAAAGACATTGAGCCAACACTTTCTTCTATTCCAAGTGATTGTAAAGTAAAGCACCCTGGGCTTGGTTACTTACATGCAGCAGAATGGTTCCAGCTTATTTCTATGCATTTTGCACATCATCTTCGTCAGAAAGAACGATTGGAACTTAAGGTTTGCTAAGCACCTCCACTAAAAAGAGCCTGCCAATATCGGCAGGCTTTTCACTAAAATATGCACCGTCTATATGATAACTCATAAAGTCTCACTTTCTATAAATAGAAGATTCCTTTATTTTATTTAATATAAAAACTCATTAATACGTCATCTCCATAAGCTCCATCTTCATATTTAATTTGCTTTCTTTGTCTTCCTTCTTCTACAAATCCCATACGTTTATACACCTTGATCGCCCTATCATTAATAGAAACTACGCCTAAGCAAATTTTCTCTAAACCTTCCTGTCCTTTTATTTAGCCTACACATGAAATATGGTAAAATTAAGGAGAAGGAGGGATACAAATGACATTTCACTCTAAAATGGATACTTTCTTCTTATCTATCATCAGTTTCGCTATTTTCACCACTGGCATTGTAACAATACTTCCTCTCATATTTGATGATGAAGCTACTACAACAGATGCATACATTCTACTAACTATTTTCTTTCTATCTTCTGGCTTCCTATTATGGTGCTCTTTTTCAATTACATATACATTCTATGAAGATTACTTATTCGTGAAAGGTGGTCCATTTCGAAGTAAGATTCCGTACGGTCATATAACGAAAATCTCAAAAACAGATAACATTTTAGTTGGATATCGTATTCTCTCTTCGAAAGATTGTTATGAGATTTTTTACACATCGGGGGCTTTGGGAAGTGTAAAAATCTCACCGAAAGATCCCGAAAGATTTGTAAGCGAACTAAAGAAAAGATGCTCCTTTGGAAGTAATAACAACGAAGAGTAACATTCAAAAGACCATACACCAAATATGTAATGTTGCATATTTGGTGTATGGTCTTTCTCGATATAATAATATCTTTATAGAATGTATTACAAATAAAAAAGGATGATATTAGAGAATATAAAATAATTATTACGTTATGAAGAAAATATTTTATCCACTTTAAGTGCAGTTATACACCTTTCTTATACCTAAACTTCCTTTTCATTTTTACTCCTCTCATCCACACTTTCTTTAAACTGACTTACCACTTTCACATTTGCAACCTATTATTCGAATTAACAAATTAAAAATGGTAAATTATGTTACAATTAACTTATACATACTTTGGAGGGTACATAGTGAAAAAAGCTATTATAGTAGCAAGCATTCTATATCTTATTTTAACCGTACATACAGGAGCTGTTCTTTTAGGAAAAGAAGATTATAGAAGTGCTATCAATACATTAAAAGAAACGAAAGAAGTCTCTTCATTTCAATCTGCAAAAGACGGTGTGATTTTATTAAAAGGAACATTAACTACTGCGCAACCTATTACAGAGGAAAAACTTCAAAAGAAAGAATTTGCACTCCTTGAAATTAATACGTATAAACGCCGAAAAGCAAATTGGATAAACATTGATACAGAGCAACATATTGCAAAGCAGCTCTTACTAAACAATGAGGTTCTTCCTCCATTAAAAGAAATCCGTTTTTCGATGGAACCAATTACACTGTCAGGAAAAGATATTTCCATCGAAGATTACTCACTAAAAAAGGATGATACTCAATTAACAATTAAAGGTAAAGGATACCGATACACGGGAATAGAAAACAAATCAGAAACTCTTATTTTTGGCATAAAAAAGGGGGATGCCATTGAAGGGTATCGTGGTTCTGAAATTCTAGTAGGAAAAACAAAAGAGGACATTGCTAGTAATATGAAACTGTATACTTTTGCTGAAAAATATGGTCCATTTGTTTGGATTGTAGCTACAATTATTCTTATAAGTATTGTTATATACTTGTTCCGTAAAAACAGAAAAACAAATGAACTTACTCAACCAATAAAACAAAACTAATAAAAAAGCACCATTTCGGTGCTTTTTTATGTTCCTTATTTATGCTTCAACCGATTGATTTTCCGCAATATTTCTAAATTGTCGTTTGTGCATCCAAGTTAAGGAGGCAATTGTTCCAAGTGATAATACAACGATGAAAATCATGAGTACTCCTATGTTTTGCCACATGAAGTTAAAGTCTCCACTTGATACGACTGCTTTCAATCCTGATACAGAGTATGTCATCGGCAACCAAGCATTGAATGACTGTAGAAACTTCGGAATCAATTCTAATGGGAATGTTCCAGCACTTGTTGTAAGCTGAATAATTAATGTGATGATGGCGATGAAACGCCCCGCATCGCCGAATGCTGTTACTAAACATTGAATTAATGCGATAAACGCTAAGCTTGTAACGATGCTAAAGAGTATGAAATATGGAATACTTTGTACTTCTACACCTAATCCGAATAGTAATATAACATCCGCTACTACCGCTTGAATAATACCTACTGATAGTAATACGCCGAACTTACTAATAAACCAACTAAACCCTGATTTCGGAACACCGACTGTATCACGTAATGGATATACGATTGATAAGAGTAATGCCCCCACAAATAAACCGAGTGATAAGAAATACGGTGTAAATCCAGTTCCGTAGTTTGGAACTTCCGCCATTTTTTCCGTCTTCACTTTTACAGGACTTGCAAACATATCATACGTTTTATCCGTCCCTTTCACTTCACCAGTTTTCTCTGCCCCTTCGCCAAGTTTCTCAGCAAGTTCACCGGAACCATCGTTTACTTTTACGAGGCCATCCGTTACTTTTCCAGATCCGTCTGCTAGTTTATTTACTCCGTCGATTAGCTGGGTTGAGCCTGTTGACATTTTGTTTAGGCCACCATTTAGATCGCCCAGACCTGTTGTTACTTGATTTGAGCCATCTGCTAATTTGGTTACTCCTACAGATAATGTGCCTAAACCACCTGTTACTTGACTTGAACCGTCCGCTAATTGATTTATCCCACCTGCCATTTGGTTTGCTCCTACAGATAACGTTCCTAAACCGCCTGTTACCTTTCCAGATCCATCAAACAATTGATTTACCCCATCAATTAATTGCCCTGATCCGTTTTTTAATTTATCTGCACCTACTTTAGCATTACCTAATCCTTCACCTAATCCATGAAACTTACTTACAAATTCGTTTTGTGCATTCGTTAATGTCTTAATACCACTCGTTAAATTTCCCACCTCTTCTGGATTCGGCATTTTGCTTTGCATCCCACTTGTCTTTTCACTGATTTCACCTTTTAATTGTTTTACTTCTTCATTTAATTTATTTGTTCCGCTTGCTACTCCAGCAGCTTTCTGTTGAACTGTCGCCGTACTTTTTACCGCATTTGTTATAAATGGCTGTAACTGCTCTTGATATTCTTTTGGTAAACTTTCAATTTGCTTTTGTAAATTTGCTACATCTTGCACTGCTGTTTTTGCATCCCTTGCTGTTGATTGAGTGAGTTCATTTAGCTGATTTACATTTTCTCCAGCTCCATCTATTTTCTCAGTTACTGTATTTAATATAGAAGGAACTTTCGACTGCATTTCCCCTAATCCTGCAACAGAGTTTTGTACTTTATTATTTAACTCTTGCAAACCCTTTTGAATCTCTTGAGAACCTTTCTCTAATTGACTTTGCCCTCCCGCAAGTTTTTCCATACCATTTGATAGTTCTGTTGTTCCTGTTTGTAATTCACCTGTTTTACTTACTAATATGCTCAGACCGTTCGTTACTTTCTCAGATCCATCACGCAATTCACTAATTCCTTTTTGCATTTCACCGGTTTTGCTATTTAACATATTTAAACCGTCTGTTACTTTCCCAGATCCATCTTGTAATTTCCCTATACCCGTTTTGCTATTTAACGTATTTAAACCTGCTGTCACTTTTCCGGAGCCATCTTGTAACTTATTAGATCCATCTGCTAATTTCTGAACCCCATCCTTCATCTCCCCAGACTTCCCT
This sequence comes from Bacillus sp. BC05(2025), assembly GCF_056725905.1. Lineage (NCBI taxonomy): Bacteria > Bacillati > Bacillota > Bacilli > Caryophanales > Bacillaceae > Bacillus > Bacillus sp. BC05(2025). The sequence goes on from NZ_JBWYRA010000002.1 coordinate 586,584, forward strand.
TGAAGTGTATGAAGGCCATCCGTCACTTTACTTGAACCATCATGCAGTTCACTTGATCCGTCATGTAGTTTACTTGCTCCTTCCGCCCCATCTGCGAATCCCTTTGAGACGTCTTGAATGGAATCAAACATTTTCTCTGCATATGTTTTCGTTAATGTACTTGATACTTCACTTTTAATTTTTTCAATGGCTGTTCCGCCAATTTGTGAAGATAAGAAGTTTAAACTTTCATTCGGAATATATTCTAAGTTTAATGGTTTTGGATCATCTTTTAATAACGTTGTAGCGTTACTTGAGAAGTCATCTGGAATGCGTACTAACATGTAATACTTTCTGCCTTCCATTCCTTTTTTCGCTTCTTTTTCACTTACAAATTCCCATTTAAAACTTGTATTATCTTTTAAATTATCAACAAGCCCTTTTCCGACCTCAATTGGTTTCCCATCAAATACTGCACCTTTATCTAAATTGACTACCGCAACTGGTAAATCATCTAACTGTTTATACGGATCCCAAAAGGCCCATAAAAACATACCCGCATATAAAATCGGTACGAATAGAACTGCGATAATTGGAATTAATATTTTTTTACTTTTTATAATTTGTGTGAACTCTTTACGAAGTAGCTGATTTCCTTTCATCATTTCTCCCCCTTTTTTAAAATGACTAAATTGTTCATTTAGTCATTTTTACCCAAACAAAAAGGCTATACTTATTCATACATATGCCTTATCCCCGAATTTATACTATGCAACTGTTCCTTACTATGAAGTGAATATTTGTATTATCCCTCCTAAATTAAATGTATGACCGTTTTGTTCAATTGGTCACTTTTTTATAATAATAAAAGGATTATCTTAGTTTGACAATCCTCTTAATAAATAAAGTTCAAATAATTCTGCGATTTTCTCTTTTTCTAGCGGTTCATGATTTTTTTCCCAATCAAAAATAAGCGATACGTATAAGCGAAGCATAATAAATGCTGTAATTTCTGGATCACATTTGCTAATTTCACCTTTATCAATCGCAATCTTTAAATACGATTGAATGAAAGAAACAATTTCCACATCTACTTGTTGCATCACTTCTTGTACTTCTTTCGTTCCCATATCGCGCTCTTCTTGAATTAACTTAATCATGAGCTGATGTTCTTTTCTGAATTCTAATATGCTATATAATGCTCTATGTACATTTTCAAAAAATGAAACATCTGAACGAATTGCATTTTCTGCAACTTGCTTCATTTCTGTAATTAAATTAGAAATAATTTCACCAAATAGCTCTTCTTTATTTTTGAAAAAAGTATAAATCGTTCCTTTTCCTACATTCGCTAATTTCGCTACTTGATCCATCGTTGTTGCTTTATAGCCGAACGCTGAAAAAGACTTTGTTGCAGCTTCAATAATAGAACGTTTTCGATCTATCGCCACATCGTCACCTCCAAAAATGACCAATTGGATAATATAGTCAATCAGTACATCTTTGATATTACCACACGCTTACATTGTATACAAGTTCTCTTTTTTATTATTTCCAGTATAAAAAAATTCCAGTCAAGTTATATAACACTGTCCATAGTGTATCAAAAAGAATGCTTATATGGAAAGCAAGAATATATTCATAATAATTGCTGGCTAGATTCCACTAGAAATTCAATAAAATAGACAGTGTTCTTAAAACCAAAGTTTTAAGAACACTGTCTATTATTTTGACATAGAAAGTAATATTTTCTCCATCTCTTTCTTAGTTAGATCATCATCAATTATCTCTTCGTATATCTTTGTATCTCTTGTAAAAATATCATTTACTATGACAATTTGATAATCACTATTCTTACCTTGTGCTGGTACAAACATTTTGAGTCCTTTTAACTTACTCTCTCCTTGAGAATATTTATTATAGACCATTTCTTTCCCGTCTAAACTATAACTTTCTAAATTCTCTTCTCCAGGCATCATGTAGTGTAGTGGATCCTTACCACCATTAACATTACCATCCACATACATCCTTGACTGGTAAATTGTAAAACCATATTTCCCTTTTGTATATTCTGATTTAATAACTAATTCTACATCTCTTCCAAAATATGAATCAGCCCATTCTCTCTTTAATTCATAACCTTCAGGTATATAAGTTGGCTCCTTAATTTGATACGGTACATGTTCTTTTGCTTCTTCCATAGTATATGTTAAAGACTTCTGCAATTTATCATTAAAAGGGTTTAATTTCTTCTGAATACTAGCTAATTTTTCTTGATCAGTTTTATTCAAACGTTCAAGATTAATTTCCTTTGTATCTCCATCATAATTCTCAGGCACATTTTTCTTAACCATTGCTTGTTTCTGAATTTCACTAGCCTCTTTAAATAATTGGACATATTGTTCAAATTCTTTTTTTGTAAAATTCTTTTCTGCCAAATACAAAAGATCTGTATCTCTTTTATATGACTTTATCGACATACCCCATTCTCTACTTGCATTCTCTGGTGTACCATATACTGTTTCTATCGCTTTTTCAAATGCCGCTTTAGATTGCTTATTTTCTACAACCTTTCCCTTCTGTCTTTCATCTCCCTCAGTTATCCTTGCATTTAATAAAAAACCGCCTGCTATAGCTGCTATAGCAATAACTCCAAGTAAAGACAGACGATACGATTTCTTTTGGAACTTTTTAATCATAACGATTCTCCTTTTTAGTGTTCGTTTATTTCTACTTAAACTTGCTAGGCTTGGTGCTTGATAGGAATAATGTTCTAGGAGGGTAATAATTGTATGACCGTATGCAATTTGCTCCCCTTTATCTATAAATGTAAGCGCATATGCATCACAAGCTAATTCTTGATCTTCTCGCATACAGAAATAGGCGTACCAAAGAATCGGATTGAACCAATTTAATAGGAGTAAGCTATACATAATCCAATTTACCGCTACGTCGTTTCTCTTAATATGAGCTAACTCATGATAAAAGACATATTGTAATTGTTGCTCATTTAATACTTTCATATGTTTTTTTGATAGTAATACTTTCGGGCGAAAGAAACTAAAAACCGTTGGACTTGCAATCTTTCCTGCAAGACGTAATGAAGCTGCCTTTTTCATTTTCATAGACTGCTTACAGCGATTAAACACTGTAGTGACCTGTTCGTCCGTAATATCCGGTTGTTTCTTTATGTAAGCATATAAACGTCTATTTGTAATAAACGTTATGACTGCTAATAGGATTACCCCAGCTAACCAAACATATAGAGCAATTTTGTATAAAGACAATGTAGTCTGTTGTTCCTCACTCGTACTTACTTTCTGTTCGCTATTTTTTGTCACAGTTTCAGAATTCGATTCTAATTCTACTGTCTGTTTTATCTCGTTATTCACTATATTCTCAGGTAAAGGTGTATTTTTTTGAATAACTTCCGACACACTAGAACTATAGGAGAATAATGAATAAATACTATAAGAACTATCCGGTGACCATGGTAAAAGGAGTCTTATCATCAGTACGATCCACAGCATATATTGCCACCGGGGCGTTAACTTATTTCTAAATAGAACTTTTATACACAAAATAAATCCAACTAGTATACTGGCCATAAGTGACGTTTCTATAAGCCAATCAAAAAAATGAGGAAGGTATACATTTATAAGCATGTCTATCATTGTTATCTATCCTTCCTCTTATTCTCCTCTGTCTTCTCATCTAAAATGCGTTTCAATTCATTAATATCTTCTGAAGACAATTTTTCCTCTTTTAAAAAATTAACAAGTAATGGTTTAAACGCTGCGCCGCAAAAACGCTTTAGCAAAGATTTCGTTTCAACTTGTAAATAATTATCTTGTGATACTAACGGATAATAAGCATACATACGCCCTTTATCTTGGTGGTAAGAAACGGCTTCTTTTTGTACTAACCGATTAATTAATGTACGGATTGTTTTCGGTTTCCAGTCCATTGCATCTTCTAGTTCTTCTATAATTTCATTCGCTGTTTGTGGAGAATTAGACCAAAGTACTTTCATAATTTCTAATTCCGCTTCAGATATTTTAGGTAATTGATTTGTCATAGTATAGTTCACTCCTTAGTATTACATTTGTAATCTACAATTAAGATTACAAATGTAATACTAAATTGTCAACCATATTTTAGAAAATATAATTTCCTTTAAACCTTACTTAACGACAACAAATTTCCCTTTTTTCAAATAATCAAATAAAAAAACAAGAAAATCTTTACATTTAATAGTAATATAGAAAATAGACAAGTTTATCCGACTTTAATGGGCAGTAAGACCCCCACCTCAAAATGCAGCAAAAGCAAAGAATTTAGGTGGGGATCGGGCTACCTATAAAAATCCGATTGGTGAAGGCTAATAATCAGTGGGGGATGAAGAAACCCCCCACTGATTAAAGTTTCACTTTATCAAAATAGTGGAGGCTTTTTCAGTCATGATGCGTGCGCTTCGTTTAAATATAAAGCAAGCTTTTTGTAGTCGTATTTCTCTAATAATGATGCTAAGTGGATTTGTTCTTATCTGCATTTATCACTATTACTATGTCATTCGTTATTTAGGAGACGCAGCGAATGGTCCTATATCAACAGATTTAAAATGGATTGGATTTCGCGACAATGAAATGGATGTTTATTTATTATTAATGCCAGTTATTGCGAGTTTCCCCTTTAGTACAAGTTACAATTCGGATAAGTCAGATGGTTTTAAACCATTTGTGAGTAAGGGGATTTCTCTCTTTCCTTATTCAGTAGCGAAATATATCGTTACGTTTTTTTGCGGAGGATTTCTTTATACGCTTCCATTCATTTTATCGTTATTATTTTGCAAATTAACCATTCCAGACGGAACACCTACGGCTGGTTCAGGCATCATAAATGATGATGGAATGTTCGCAAACCTATATTTAGATGCGCCTCTCACTTACATTACGGTATATATCGGGATTAATTTTTTATTTGCAGGTTTAATGGCCCTTTTAGGACTTGCTGCATCTGTATGGTCACAAAAAGACTATATGGCGATTCTCTTTCCATTCGCGGCTGCCTCCATCCCGTACGTCCTGCTAAATACAATACTTCCTTCAATAGGCGGAGCACCTATTCATTTATATGATCCGAAACAACCATTGCAAGGCATGTCACCATACATTTTATTGATGCAATGTGCTTTCTTCCTTTTCGTTAGCTTACTTATGTATATACAAGGAGTAAAGCGGGATAGAAAAAAATATAGAAGAAGACTGCAAAAAAGAGAGCGGTGCAGAAAATCATTTCAAGTAATTTCAGACTAAATGATTGAATGAATAAGAGCGTAATTCCCTAAGTTAGTCTAGGGAATTACGCTCTTATTATTATCTTTCCCTTCACGGTATACTTGCCAATCCCCATAAAATAACAACCGCTACAAAGTAAATCGCTTTACTACCTACAACTAAACATAATGAAATAATTGCATATTTACTTCGTTCTCTCTTTGCACCTATCAAAGTAAAAATGACTGCCAAACTAAACGTTATGTAAGAAGCTTCTGTATTGATTAAGTTATACGTAAGGTCTAAATTTTGAGTAAGTCCTGTTACATCAGCTACAAATTGGAGCATGACGATCATACTAAAAAAAATTGCAAGCTGATTTATTAATTTTCCATTTAACCATGCTTGCATCTTTAACCTCCTTATTATAAAAAACTAAATTTTTAATTAATTTTAACATGATTTTTACAGAAAAAGAACGCTCAGTATATCTCTAAGCGTTCTGTTACAACGATTTAAGAAGCTTTCTTCAAATCAATTTGAGCAAGTACTGGGTCGTGGTCACTTACACGTCCATGTTCTTTCATAATGTTTGAGTTTAAGTGTACTGGGTCTACAATTGTGTATGGTGCGATGTTGTTTGTTACTAAAATGTGATCTAACACTTGTGCATTTCCTTCATGGATGTACGTGTAGCGGTTCTCTTTCGGCACTGTGCTTAACATATTTTTTAAGTTTGTTCCTTCTAATGTTTTTAGTGGTTTAGCGAATTCGAAATCGTTCATATCCCCTAACACAACAACTGGTGCATTTGTATTCTTTTTCTGAATACCTTGTACGAAATTGTTTACTTCTTGTGCTAATTGAACTCGTTTTTCTTCACTCTTTAATACGAGCGGCTGCACTTTTCCAAATGGCGTTGCATCTCCTAGTTTTGAGTTTAAGTGATTAGCAACGACGACAACGTTTTGTCCTTGGAATGTAAATTCTGCTGCAAGTGGTTTACGTGTACTTTCAAATAATGGGTTTTCGTCTCCAACGCGAACGACATTTTTATCAAGTAACTTCGGTACTGCAGCTAATTTCACGCGTGATGGGTTGTAGAAGAAACCGACGCGAATATTCGCTCCTGGCGCTCCCCCGTCTAGATTATTATGCGGAGCAATTTCTACATACTCATACTTTGGCCCGTGAATTTCTAGCACTGCATCAATGATACGTTTAGCACTTAATGAAGCATCTATTGTACCGTCATTAATCGTTCCGTTATTATCTTGCATTTCCTCTACACCGATAATATCTGGCATTTTTAAATTGTATTTAATAGAATACGCTAACGCTTTTACTTTTTCATCTGTTGTTTCTTTTTTATTCGCCGAGAAGTTTTCAATGTTATATGTAGCAACTGTTAACTTATCAAGACGAGGCTGAATATTTGCGCCTACTTGCTTAAATCCACCGTCTACTACAGATGGTAATTCCGTTATTGGCGAAATACGGAACGAACCGTAATCATATCCGACTACCCCTGTTATATCTCTAGTGAAAGTATCTCCTACTTTTGCTACATAATCACGAGGTACTTTTACAGAAAGACGCTCTGGGTTTAATTGATTTTCATCTAATACAGGTGTGCCATATTTCGTTACGACTTTATCTCCGCCATTTTTCACTGTTACATATAAGTTCCCGTTTTTTTGAGGTGCAATAATTTTTGGCGTTGGCATCGTAACGCGCATACCTTCTATGCTTTCATAAAAGTCGATTGCATCTTCGTTTGGATCAAATAAACCGAATGCATCATTATCGATAATTTGATCAGGGATTTTCACACCGTTTTCTCCAAGTACGATCGGTGCTGGTAAAGGTTGATCTTTTGCGATTACAGCAACGCGGCTCGCTTTAATTTCAGTCGTCGTTAAGTCTGTGTCAAACCTTTCTGCATATCCAGGTCCAACATATTCTTCTACTACTCCATCAACTTGAATAAGATCTCCTACCGCTACATTCGCATCTTTTTTGTATACATACATACCTTCTGAAGTAGCTGGATCATTATCTGGCTGATTGTCTTCTATATAAAAACCATTTTTATCAAGTGCTGTTACAACGCCTTCCACATTGTATACTTTCTTCCCGTTGTAAGGTGAAACATGTGATTTTCCTTGAATATCATGAATACGAACCTGTTCATTGTTTACGATAATAAATGAAAATGTGGAAATCGCTGAAGAAGTAAGCCCTTCTTTCTCTGCAATTGCTTTAATTACACTATTTTCATTCACCACAATTTGTCCGTTATAACGAACACTTTTATTTGTAGGGTTAGAGCCATCTAACGTATAGTAGATTGTTGCTCCTTCTGTATTCGTCGTTAAAGTTACCGCTGTTCCTTTCGCAACTTCTCCGCTACCAGGCGAAGCTACTACATCGCTAACACGGTTTTGTCCTTCCCCTTGAAACTTATAAGCTGTTACCGATTTTAAACCTGGGCTACTAAAATATAATTCAAGCGTTCCTGTTAAACTAACTTTCTTCCCGATATTTTCAGGATGATCTTTCACGTTTACTGCCGCTCTCACATCGCCTTTTGGCAACTGAACAGGCATAATTTTGTCTGGATTCGTTTCATTTGGTGAATCCGCAATTGCTACGTTTGTATCATCAAACTTAGCTGGATCTTTCGTGTATTTAGAAGGACTTTGCGTATACCCAACAATGTATCCTTCTACTATCCCCTTTGTTTTCCCTTGCTGCTTAAATACTTGAATTGCTTTTTCTACTGACATAGAAGTAGTTTCTTCTGCTTGTACTAAAGTTCCAGTAAATGAAAGCAATAGTATGAATGATAAAAAGACACTTAACAATTTCTTCACAGCCATTTTCCTCTCTCTATTTCATATTTTCTCAGCATGTCTATCATATCAAATGATTCGTTATATAGAATGATATTTCGACAAGTTTTACAAAAAATTTATTTAATTTACAAGCTTTCAAACTATAATACAAAATAATAATTTGAAAGCTTCTACGAATGCACTCTATAATGTTAGAGAGAGAGAAAACAGAAAATATCGAAAGTTCATTGGCATGTAAAATGGATTCATTTGAATAGGAGTGATTGGATGGAAGTGCAAACAGAAACATACCGCGCAGCTATGAATGGAACATTAGAACGTCATTTTTCAGATATGATTGCCGTTATACCTACTAGAATTACAGTTGAGCAGTTAAAACAGCGGCTAGAAACTATCTCTACTAAAGTTGATGAATTAAAAATTGTTTATAGTGATGAGACAAGCCTTATTGTTGAGGTACATATGGATGAAACAATCATACCGTATGAGCTGCATATTGATGAGGCGAATGACCCAGAAGACTATAAAATGTACAATAGACAAGATGCTACAATCGTAGATCGTCACTTTGAAGATGCTGCTTATGGAACTGAAATTTTCACTCGTACGCTATTTGTAGGCGATGTACTGGACTGCTTTTTCCAGCAGTTACAGTTTTTATGGAACCTCGCCCCAGATTTATTATTTGTGATTGATTCAAGTGCCGCAATGAAAGTAATATCTAGAAGCTATATTGACTATCACGTTGAAAATGAATTATTACCTGACATTCCTGACTTATACGTTATTCATTCCGTTTATGAAGACGATAAAGAAGGTGAGCCTACGCAATATTGGTTTCATACACATGGCCTTTTAAGAGCGGGCGTAACAGAAATAGAATTAATTATTCCAAATCGCATTTCTTCCTATTACGGCATTGGTGACCTCTTTCAAACATTTGCGAATAATGCCGTTGAGAATGGACAAGTCCCTATGAATGAACCTATCGTTATCGCACATAGTCAGCAAGGTTCTATACATACAGTAGCTGTTCCGTGGGAGAAAGGATTATCTTATATTGGACATAAAACGAGTATGGATCAATTATCTTCAATCGAGGATGAGGAAGTGAAGTTACAGCCAATTGATGCGCAAAATACATTTTTAGGCGGTATGGATGATCGAGATGAATACCATCAATCTCCATCCGTTCTCTTATTCCAATTTAATACTTCAGAAGAATATATCGAAAGCTTTTTCAAAGAACACGAGGAAGCTACAGGGCTTATGTTCTATAAAACAAATAGTGAAACTGATCGTATGGCTTACAATGCGAAGAATACTTTCGGATATTTCAGCAACATTTTTCACATTGAACAATCAAATGAAGATTTTCGTTTCCTCGCTAAGTTTGGTGTCTCCTACGAAGAGGGAAAGAGTGAACATATGTGGTTTGAAATGCAAAATATTACGGAAGATTTCATTCAAGGAATACTCATTAACGAACCATATTTTATAGAAGATATGAGTGAAGGAAATAGTTATCATTTAGATTTTGATAACTTAACAGAATGGGTCATTTATGCAGGAGATGCCGTTATAAAGCCAAATAACTTATATATGTTTATTGGTGAATAAGTAACAAAACGCCTTCAATGTGATTGAAGGCGTTTCACTTTATTGTGCGATTAATTCCGTATCCATTACTTTCTCCAAATGAGCTAGCACACGCTTTGCGGCTTTCTCACCTTGATCAATACAGTCCGGAAGACCAGAACCAGCGTAGGAACTGCCTGCCAAGTATATACCTGGCAACTCTTTTTCCATAAATGTTGTGAGTTTCTTCATTCGCTCGTTATGGCCTACTGTATATTGGGGCATTGCTTCTTTCCAGCGACTTACGACTGTAAACTCTGGATCCTCTGTAATATCCATCGTCTTTCGTAAGTCTTCTAGCACGAGCTGAACGAGTTCCTCTTCTGTTTGTTCTACAACTGCTTCATCACCAGGTCGTCCAACGTAACAGCGAAGTAGCATTTTTCCTTCTGGCGTTGTATGTGGCCATTTTTTATGTGTCCACGTACATGCTGTAATTGTGTAATCACTATTTCGCGATACGACAAACCCTGTGCCATCAATATCGCGCTGAATGGCTGATTTCGGGAAAGCCATTGCCACATTCGCAACTGATGTGGATGGAATGTTGCGGAAAAAACGAAACTGCTTGTACTGCGCAAACATAGACGGCAATACTTTATGTGAGCTTGCCACTACGACCGCGTCCGCTTCTATTTCTTTTCCGTTACTAAGAGTAATCGCATAGCCATCACCCTGTTTTGCAACTTTTTCAATGCGAGTTCCCTTTATTATCGTACCTTCATGCATCCTTGATTCAAGAGATTCTACGATAGATTCTAAACCTGTTTTCACTGTTTGAAAGATTCCTTTTTTCGGTTCAGTTTTCTCTTCTTTCGGAGCAAGCGTACGCATGCCGAGTGAAATACTGCGATGTTTCTGCTCAATTTGATACATTTGCGGAAATGTTGACATTAAGCTCATTTCATCAATATCTCCTGCATAAATACCCGATAGTAATGGTTCGATTAAATTTTCAACCACTTCGTTGCCGAGGCGATGCCTGAAAAAATGCCCGAGTGATTGGTCAGATACTGGCTTGGATCTCGGCATTAATAGATCAAAACCAGCTCTTAGTTTACCAATTGGGGAGAATAGCCCGGAAAATAGAAACGGCGTAATTTGCGTTGGAATTCCCATCATTGATCCGCTCGGCATTTTATGTAACCGATTGTTTACGAGGATAAATGATTGACCGCCTTTATTATTTACAAGTTCATCGCCAAAACCTAATTCCTTCGCTAATGTAGCTGCACTTTCTTTTCGTGCTAAGAAAGAGTCTGGTCCGCGTTCAATTGTAAATCCATCTTTTCGAACGGTTTGAATTTTTCCGCCAAGTTTACCCGATGCTTCTATCAGTAATGTATCGATCGGCAAGTTTTTGTCACGAATATCTTTTTGTAAGTTATACATCGTTGTTAATCCTGTGATGCCACCGCCGATGACTACAACTTTTTTCCTCAAGCAGGCTCCCCCTTTCTTCTTACATTACAGATTCTTTTTTCTTTACTACAACATCTGTTAAGCAATCAATAAATGCGTCCGATGCATTTGGCATTTCTGGACGATAATATTTCGCGCCAATTTCATCTGTTACAACTTTACACTCAAAGTCGTTGTCATATAAAACTTCTAAATGTTCCGCAACAAATCCAACTGGTGCGTATACGAATGAAGTGTAACCGTACTTTTCATTTAATTCTCTCGTTAAATCTTGTACATCTGGACCAATCCAAGGATCTGGTGTATTTCCTGCACTTTGCCAACCTACTGCATAGTTTGCTACTTCAGCACCTCTTGCAATATAGTCAGCTGTTTCATTTAATTGATCTGGATATGGATCGCCAAGTGCGATGATTTTTTCTGGTAAGCTATGTGCAGATACGATTAATACTGCTTTTTCACGTTCTGCTTCTGACATACCGTTATATATACCTTTCACTGCATCAACCCAGTACTGAATGAATTTCGGTTCTTTATACCAGCTATCAATGCCGTGAATTGTTAAGTTTCCAAGTTTCTCAGCTTCTTCTTGTGCTCGACCTACATACGACTTCACGCTAAATGTAGAATAGTGCGGCGCAAGAACAAGTGCGATTGCATCTTGTATACCATCGTTATGCATATCTTTCACTGCATCTTCAATGAACGGTTCAATATGTTTTAAGCCAAGATACATATGGTACTCTACTTCATCTTGTACTTCATTTAAACGCTTCTCTAACTTTTTAGCTTGCTCTAATGTAATAGTAGCTAAAGGAGAAATACCACCAATTGCACGGTAACGCTCTGTTAAATCTTCTAGCATTTCAAGACTTGGCTTTCTTCCTCTACGAATATGTGTATAGTAACGTTCAATATCTTCTTCTTTATATGGCGTTCCGTATGCCATTACAAGCAAACCAATTTTCTTTTTCATACAGCAATGCTCCTTTACTTCGCTAACTGCCCTTTAGAGTATTCATGAATAAATGTAGTTAAACGTTTTAATGTATCTGGATTTACTTCTGGGAATACACCGTGTCCTAAGTTAAAGATATAACCTGGCTGTTTCATCCCTTGATCTAAAATACCTTTTACATGTTCTTCAATAACAGACCATGGCGCAAGTAAGAATGAAGGATCCATATTACCTTGGACCGCCTTATGAACGCCGCGTGCGCGTGCCTCTTCGATCGGTAAGCGCCAATCTAAGCCTACTACATCAAGCGGTAAGTCATGCCATTCATTTACTAAATGTGCAGCCCCTACGCCGTGCATAATCATTGGAACACCCATCGTACGAACTTCTGCAAAAATACGCTCCATTGCTGGTTTAATAAATACGCGATAATCCGCTACATTTACTGCTCCAACCCAAGAATCGAAAATTTGAACTGCTTTTGCTCCTGCGTTAATTTGCGCTTTTAAATATGTAATAACCATATCTGCTAGCTTATCCATTAATGCGAACCAAGCTTTCGGCTCTGCATACATGAACGCTTTCGTATTATGGTAGTTACGAGATGGACCGCCTTCAATCATATAGCTCGCTAATGTAAATGGAGCTCCTGAAAAACCGATTAACGGTACGTCTAGCATTTCTGTCGTTAATAAACGAATCGTATCTAATATGTACGGTACGTCATCTTCTGGATTGATTTCCCCTAGTTTTTCTACGTCTTGTAAAGAACGGATTGGATTATCAATAACTGGGCCAATACCCGATTTAATTTCTACATCCACACCAATTGCAGGTAGTGGTGACATAATATCTTTATAAAGAATTGCAGCGTCTACGTTATATTGATCAACAGGCAACTTTGTCACGTAAGCACACAACTCTGGATTGTGCGTAATTTCAAATAAAGAATACTTTTCTTTTATCTTTCTATATTCCGGCTGCGAACGACCTGCCTGACGCATATACCATGCTGGTACATAATCAGTACGTTCTCCCCTACATGCTTTTAAAAATGTCTCATTTATGTTTCTTACCAAGACCCTTGCTCCCTTCCTTACCAATGCTTCGAATACGTTCGATATTTATCTTTTTTTACTATACAGCTTGTAAAAACAAAATGCATAATATTATGTACGTTGTTCATTAAATTGACACAAACATTCTTAAAAACGCTTACTATTTTCACAACATTCTTATTATAACACAGAGAAAAACTATGGTTTAGCTACTTTTGACTTTTCTCCCTCGCGATTCGTTTGTTTGTTATATGGCACAACATAAAAGCTCGGTTTTGAAAAGATGTTAACGAACTTTTCTTCATATTCTCCGGCACCATTTACAGTGGCTACATGCGTATGGACTCCGTTTTCCACTCTATAAATACGATACATAATCCTATCATCAGGAAGTGGTGTCCAGCTTAGTTTCGCTTTAAATAAACCGAAAGGGCTAAACGCTAATTTCATTTTCACATCTTCAATTTTGCGCAGACGAATCGGAGCACCGATTGTTTCCACACCTTCTGGTTTCCTAAACTGCTCTTTCTGTTCTACATTTGCCTTCGTTAAAATTTTCTTAAACAATTTCGTCGCTGATGCACTTTCTCCTTGCAGCTGATGCTCTTGATCCGTACGGTCATAACCGATCCAAACAGCGCCTACTAAATTTGGCGTGTAGCCAACGAACCACATATCTCTCGCTCCATTATCGTCATTTGGTAAGGAAGTTGTACCTGTTTTCCCAGCTAACGCCCCGTTATATACACCGGCTCTCGCTGTCCCTTCTTTCACAACTCCTTCTAACATTTTCGTCATATACCAAGCCGTTTGTTTCGAGAAAATTTTTGTTTCTACTTTTGGCGATTCTCCAATGACTGCGCCGTGTCTATTTAACACTTTATTAATAACGTGCGGCTCAATAATATCACCATTTGCTAAAAATGCACGATACATTTTCACAAGATCAAATGGGGAAACACCGTTTTTCAATCCGCCAAGCGCTGTACTTAAACCAGCATCGGCAATATGAACATTACCTTTCTCTAAATATTGCTTTCCTTCTTCAACCCCTAATTCATTTAATAAAGAAACTGCCGGTACGTTTGCTGACTCTAAAATCGCATCGTACATCGTCATTTCTTTTGAATACTCATGATTATAATTTCGAGGTTCATACCCTTCAAAAGAATGTCTTTCATTCGTTAATAAAGAATATGGATTATACTTTTTCGTTTCGAGTGCTGGCGCATAGACAATAAGTGGTTTTAGAACAGAACCTGGTTGTCTTTTTGCGAAAACACGATTAAATCCTCTCGGGACGTACTTTCTTCCGCCAATCGCGGCTTTAATTCCGCCTGTACGATTATCCATTAATAAAAATGCACCTTGCGCCCCCTCCTCTTTCCCAGGGAAATTCCTCGCATCTTGAAACTGGTTATACGCTACCTTTTGAATCTTTTCATCCATCGGTACGACAAACGTATATCCTCCACGAAGTACTTCTTGATGAGACAATCCGTATAAACGTGCGGCTTCATCTATGACCATATCAATATACGGCATATATGCGAGTTCATTTTCGTCCAAGTTTTTATATAAAGCAATTGTCTTACCTTGATAACGCACACTATCTTCGGCAGTCAAATAGCCTTGTTTATGCATAAGTGACAATACGAGATCACGGCGCTCTTTACTTTTCTCTGGGGAGAAATACGGTGAATATCCGTTTGGTGACTTCGGAAGACCTGCAAGCATTGCGCCCTCTTCTACTGTTAAATCTTCTACATTTTTATTAAAATACAACTTTGCTGCAGCTTGAATACCGTAAGCCCCATGACCAAAATAAATATGATTCATATACATTTCAAGAATTTGTTGCTTCGTATATTTTTGCTCTAATTGAAGAGAAATTGCGACTTCCTTCAACTTGCGCGTAACTGTTTTTTCACGAGTTAAAAAGACGTTTTTAGCAAGTTGCTGCGTAATCGTACTACCGCCTTCAACCTTATCTCCAGCTAACGTATCTTTATAAAGAGCACGGAATATAGACGGGTAATCAATTCCTTGATGCTCATAAAAACGAGAATCCTCTACCGCAACAAACGCCTGCTGCACGTATTTTGGAATTTGTTCGATTGGTACGAGATCTCTATTTTCTACATATAATTTCGTAATTTCTTTCCCTTTCTGGTCAACGATACGTGATGAAGAGTGGAAAACGAGCTGTTTTTCATCCATCATATAGCCACCAGCTAACACAATAAGTTTATAAAGAACAATCGCTAATAGTAGCGTTGCTAACCCACCTAATAAAGTCCACTTTACTTTCTTCATACATCGGCCTTCTTTCCAAATGATGGTACATTTATTATTTGAAAAAGAAGTATCTTTATGTATATAATCTTCGAAGTTTTTTAAGAGAGTTGATATAATAGAAACAAACGATTAAGGGGGCATTAAAATGAAGGCTATTATTTCATACGAAACACCTCTAGAACAAGCACATTTCACTGCAAAAAATGATGGAAAAAATATGTTTTATAAAGAAAATACAGAAGAATCTGTAGAAGGATCTCTTCAATATGATGTACTAGACGCTGTTGGCGAATTTAAAGGACAACCTGGCTACATCGTTTGTAACAACATTTCTGTAACAGATGAAGGTCGCCCAATATTTGAAAACCGTTTTAAAAACCGCGCAGGTCTTATTGAAAACGAACCCGGCTTCCAAGCGATCCGTGTTCTACGTCCATTAAGTAACGATACATATGTCATCTTAACGATGTGGGAAACAGAGCAAAACTTTAAAGACTGGACAGAATCACGTTCATTCGAAAACGCTCATAAAAAACGCCCTGCACAAGCAGAAGGACAAGCTCCGGCTCAGGCGCATCCACATGCAGAGCAGCAGAAAAGTATTTTCTCTCGCCCATCATTTGTGACTACTTTTGATGTGTTAGTTTAAGGTTTTTGTACTGTGGTTCCTCCAGGGATGCGGTACATGAAATTATATCGGCGATTTTCCGAATATATCAACGATTTTTTCAATATATCGACGATTCGACAAAGGATATCGACTTATCGACAAATCACGACAGAAAAAAGGAAACACCATTACGCACCGGTGTTTCCTTTTTCTTTGTACCAATTATATATACGAAGCGCATCTTCTTTTTGCATATGCTTCACTTTGTAAGGATGCCCCGCTACTGATACGACAGCTGTACATAGCTCGTCTTTCTTTTGAAAATGCGACTGACTGTATCCTACTGCTTGAACATGACTTCTTCGCATGATTCCCGTATATTTTGCAAGGCCGCGGTATACCATGACTAATTGATTTTCCCGTATCATATATCCACCACTTTTATACCGGGCGTATGCAAGTAACGTAAATATGATAAATAGCGGTATTAACGTGAATAACGCAATACTTTGTTTAAAATATATACTCGCACCGATGATTGGCAATGCAAGCACCACACTTGTAATCCACCCCATTATTACGTAACGACGTAATGCAGCTTTCGGTAAGTGAACGATTTCCTCTTCCGTTTCATACGGCAACTGCAAATATGTAAGTAACTGCTGGACATCTTTCTTTTTCATAAAGGGATGTAGCATTACTTCATTTCCAGCCGCTTCTATACTCTGAATAACTTCTACTTCAACAGAGCAATAACCGAGAGGCTGACGGAGAATTCCCTCTTTCACAGTAATCGCTTGAATGCGGTGTAATTTTAAAACAAACTCTTTCTTATCAAATAACCCTTGTACGATGCGAATTTCATTTCCTTTTCGCTCTATTTTAAAGTTCGCATATTTTAACGCATAGCCAGCTGTTGAAATGACCCACGAAATCACCATTAAAATCGCGGCCATAACGATTAATTCATATACACCGTTATTCATCACGTACGCTTCTACCTTATTGATGAGCCATTCTGGTAGAAATTGATTAAACTCTGAGTAAATAAGAAGTAATCCAGAAAACACTAATCCAAATCTACCAGATGTAATAGAGGCGAATAAAATTTCTTTCGTTGTTAACTGATAAATTGTCTTATTTTCTGCCGTCGCGGGCTCTTCTTCAGTCACAACGCTTCTCTCTTTGTGTAATAAAGAAATCAGTTCCTTTGCTTCACTTTCTCTAATGCCAGCTAACATCACTTCCGGCTCACTACCGCCGCCGGCTACTTCTATGTTTAGTTTCGTCAGTCCGAGCACTTGATAAATGATGTTAGAAGACGTACTAATATTTTGCACACGTTCTTTATTTAAATAGCTTTCCTTCTTAACGAACACACCGTGCTTTATATGTAAAATATTATTTTCGACCCAGTACACTTTGAAATACCATTTTATCGCTGAGAAAATTGCCATAATGAATAGTATGGCCAAGAGAACAAGGTGGAATAAATACCAAGGTTTCACTTGATCATCAGACCGAAATAAAACAAGAAAAATAAAAGGCAACAAAGTCGTAACTCGAATACCTAATAAAATCGTGATCGGATGTTGCCTCTTATACATCCTCATCACTCACTTTCGCAAGTTCTCCAATTTGTCTTTTCAACTGCTCTGCTTCTTCTTTCGTTAAGCCTGGAATACTATGAGAAGTTGCCGCTGTTGAAATATGTAATTCTGCTAAATTATACTTTCTCATAATCGGTCCTTGTTCAATCGTTACGTGCTGCACACGCATCATCGGAATGAGTACGCGTTTTACAACGAACATTCCCTTTTGAATCTCAATCTCTTCTTCATTTAATCTGTAACTATAATAACGTTGACGTAAATTTGGAAACACAAAATAATCAAGCGGGATAAATGTAATAGCGCCTGTTACTAACAAGCCAAACAACCAGCCCCACCAATTAAAATTGATCATCAAAAAGAAATATGCAATTACGACTGCTAGTATAACTGCCGCCCCAATTAAAGCGTGAATCCTCCACACTTTCAGCATATTAGAATGAATCTCCCTTTCTAACGGCTGCATCTCATCACTCCAATTATATGAATGTATTAATTATATATTAGTTGGTATATACATATTTGTAAAATTATAGTTTTCTACATCGTATCCATCATTTCTTTAAAATTCCCTTCATGAATTGCATATACTTGAAACTGAATATAATCTATTTCATTCGTATTCGGACGAGCATATGGCAAAATGGTAAATTTAGAAGCTGATCTTCCTAACATATCTACAATCATTAAAGAAACGTCAATATACTCGAAGTCTACACGGAATACTACTTCTTCCCCCGTACATTCATAATCTTTAATCGCATCATACGACTTATTCGCACTAATTAGCATCACTTTTAATAGTTGGTTTAAATTTTCTGGTTTAAAATTAATCATATACGCAGCTCCTTTTTTCAATAAAACACTATGAAAACAGTGTAATCTTATACTTTCATAGCTTTACACATCAATGATATAAAAAATAAAGCTAGTTTTTTATAAATTTTTTGATATAATTACTTACGGGAAACGGGAAGATATTTATTTTCCCTTGTGTTTTTATTTGCATCTAGTACTTTTGCTAGATGCCTTTTTTATGTTAAAAAAGGCACCCTCATATATTTTGAGGATACCTTTTTCATCCATTTAGTGCATTTCAATAATTGTACCATCTTCGAATACTTTGAATACGCCAGTAAATCCTGCTCCAGCTGCTCCTTCTATTTTATATGTCGTACGCACTCTAATTTGATAATATTTCTTTCCATTCTCTACTTGCGTATTCTCTAGCGTGTAATCATAGTCTTCTTTATATTCATTTTTAATATATTCTTTCGCTTTCTCAAAAGTAAATGCATTTGAGTTCTTTCCTGTTTCTACTTTTTGGTTCTTTTCTGTTTCTACCTTTTGATTTTTTTCTGCTTCAGTTTTTTGAGTCTTTTCTGTTGCTACCTTTTGATTCGTTACTGCATTTGTTTTTTGTGCCTTCGCTGCTGCTTCACTCTTTGCAGTTTTTTCTTCTTCATTCATTTTAGTAACTAATCCTACTGCTTTTTTATTATACTCTTCAAGGTTCTTGTTATCTTTTATTTCCGCAACTAACTTATTTAATATCTCTTTCGCTTCTGCATAATTTTTCTTACTTATTAACTCTTCACTTTTCGTCAATTGCTCACTGTACTTCTTTTTTTGTTCTAAGATGGCTAGTAATGCTATTCGTTCTTCCTTGGCCTGCTTTATAAGAGTAGTATTTCCATCCTTCATATTCTCTACTTTTTCAAATGACTGAATTGATTCTTCTATCTTTGTTTCTTCTTTTAACTTCACTGCTTCCATCATGATTTTCGTTTGTTCTACAAGCCCCATTACACCTGAATCATCTTTTTTCTCATCCAGCGCTCGTTCAAATGATGATAAAGCATTTTTATATTCTCTATTCGTTAACGCGGTCTTCCCTGCATCTATTTCTTTTTCAAAATCTCCATTATTACATCCAGCTAACATGAAAAAAGTAATTCCAATTCCCGTTAATAACTTCCTCATTTTTCTCCCCCTATGTGTTCCTAAAACAAAAACAGTATATGTATAAAAATCTGTGTAGTAATTAGACTGAAAGTAAAGATGTACTTTGTGTGTGGGAAAGGAAGTACATTTCATTTACTATCATTACTTAAAACTCCCAAATAGTTGGTAGTTGGTTTTCTTCTTTTAAGACAGAAAGGAACTTTAATAATGTGCGTAAAGCTCTCACCAGGCTCTTTACTACACACACTCTTATACACATGGAAAAACTATTTTTAGGTTGCTATTTTTTTAGCTTTACATATTTTCGTAACACAAATAAAAACAAAAGAAAACAAACCGTAACATAAGTTACCGTTTGTAACTTTCTCGTAACACAAATGTAACATAAGAATTTTTAATACACAATAGTTTTTTTACATTATTTTCCCCACCTTCTATCTTTTAAAACGTTAATCCGGTTCAAATCCTTAATGTAATACGTATTTTCATAACAATTACGCCAAAAAAAGAGGGAATTTACATTTCTAAATGAAAAAGTACAAAGTTATTATTTTCGGATGTTATAAATTTCTTAAGTTGAAGGATATAAAAATGAAAAAATACGCTATTCTTTCCTATAAGCCTACAGAAAGAATAGCGTATTTTTCAAAAATGAGTTCTTTTATTAAAACGCTTTGGTTCTATATCACAATTAAAAGGGCAATCAACGCTAATATAGCTGGAAGCCCTTGTTTCACAATAATTGATTTATTAGATGTGAATCCGCCGAAAAGAGCTGCTATAACCACACAAATTACAAAAAATAATTGAACCATATAGCCAATTGGATTGAGGCCAAGTATAAGTCCCCAAATGAGACCAACGGCTAAAAACCCATTATATAAACCTTGGTTTGCAAACATAATAGCTACGTTTCGATCTCCTTCTAAATGCTCCGGTAATTGAAAAGCACGTTTTGCCACTTTTGAATTAATAAAAAACATTTCGAGGATCATGATAAATAAATGTTCTAATGCTACGATCCCGACTAAAATAGCTGCGATGATTTCCACACTATTCTGCCCCCTCTACTCTCTAATATCAAATTTATACTATTTCCAGTGTGCAATTCTATCAACAAAGAGATGGTATGAAGCACATCCTTTGTCCGCCGCTTTACCGACAGATAGAAATATAACTAATACATAGCACTCTTTTTCCAATCTAAAGGTTACAGCTATACTTTCCTCTGTATAGCCCCACTGGATTTATATCATATCCATGTGCACGTGCTGTCATCAACTGCATGGAGACAATTAAAATAGCTTCACTAGTTTTTTGGACTGGAAGCTGTTCAAAATGTGCATGCTATACTTTTACTTGTCTGTTTTTTAACTCTTGCAACATGGAGCCTAGCTCGAAAACATTTACATATATTCCCTATACATTTTCTTTAATCTTGTATCTTATAAAAAATATTTGATGTATCAATAATTGATACATCAAATAATATACATACTTCTTTTTAGTTTTGCAAGTTTTCTTGCTTAATTCGTTTATTTTGTTCCGCCAACTTTAAATCAATTCAAAATCTCTGTTCACATCTCTAAAAACTATAATGTTTTTTAATACATAAAAGGAGTCAGCTGTATCGTCAAATTAATAATTAGTTGTCTCCAAAGACGAAAACTTTATTTCTTTTTTATTTTATTGTTTTATCTTATAAAACGACGTTAATTCTTTCATCATGGCAAAAAAAAATGTTATTACTCTTGTCAAATTGAGTAATAACATTTTTATTTAACAAATTTGCTTCCAACTAGCATCCTTCACATCTTCACGAGTCGGATTTCTAACTGATTTCACAAAAGCTTCCTCGCAAGCACCAAATGCAATGAAGTTTTTCTGTGCTTCTCTTAACGAGATTTCATTTGCCCCGCCTTCAAAGTCAGGATCATTAAACTGGACCTCATCATCTTCCCAATAACATATGCTGCAAATTTCATATGTACCTGGTGGTTTTTCTTCTAGTGTTTTATACCCACAGCATGGACATGTATATTTCATTCTGTCGTTCCATTATTCATTTATTTTTTCTCCCATATATTTCGGCCCATAAAGAATGTAACAGCGCAAATCATAGTTATTACCATGAAAGTAGTATTAGAATCTTCATATGTAGTTGGAATTCCAACCGTTACAGAAACAATAGTAAAAGCTAAAAGTAAATATAATAATAAAGATAGAATATAGCTTAGTTTAAATCGTAAAATGATAAATCTAAACAATAGCTCACCAAGTAGACAGCCACCTAAAATAATAGGTACTCCGAAATACAATGTAAGGACTCCCATTTGCGCAGTAGATTGAATGATCTTACCAATTATGTTCGGGGAAGTCATCTCATCATTTCTTCCCACCCTATCAAATAAATCAAGTGCCGTTGCTGAAATAAAGAAACTTAATATAGAAAATGAATACGGTATTAAAAATTTGCTCACTCTCATTCACCTCGCTTTTCCTACCCCCTATATTATTCATTATTTTCACATAAAGTGAAACTTTAATCGGTGGGGGGGTTCATCCCCCACCGATTATTAGTTGAACCAATCGGGCTTTTACGGGCAGTTGATCCCGCACCTAACTTCTTTGCTTTTGCTGAATTTTGAGGTGGGGATCTTACTGCCCGTTAATGCGGGATAAAAAAATAGCCCGTCTTCCGCAAAAGACGAGCCATTCTATTTAATCCTCACTTAATTCCTTCTTATACCAACCCTGCATTCTCTCCGCATCTTCTACTCTCGTATGCTCTAATTTATAATTCGATGATGCGTTAGAGAATTTATACGTACATAAATCCGCTCGGCGCTGGAAGTATGATTGTGTTTTTTCCATTGATTGGATGTGTCTTCTTCTAACAAGTCCTGTATATTTTCCGATGCTGCGATATACAAGCGTAATTTGCTCCCCGTTTACACCATAACCATTTGTTTTAAATGTTGCGTATCCAAGTATAAAGATGAGAATCGCGAGTGGAATTAATGCCCACATGATGAAGTGCTTTTCAGAGTATATACTTATTCCAATAAGTGGGATTGCTAGCATAGTGAAGAAAATGAAACTATCAATGAGATAGCGGCGTAATGCTGCTTTTGGTAATGAAATAATGTTTGTATTCAGTTCGTATGGTAATTGTAAATGTGCGAGTAACTGTTGTACGCGATCTTTTCGAATGATTGGGTGCAGCGTAACTTTTTCTTTCTCGTCATCCATTCCCTTACTTTGAATCACTTCTACTTGCACAGCACAATAACCGAATGGCTGACGTAAAACACTTTCTTTTATCGTAATACCTTGAATGCGATGTAACTTTAGGACGAGTTCTTTTTTCTCAAGTAATCCTTGTGAAATGCGGACTTCGTCATTTCTTCGATTCACTGTAAAATCTCCATGTTTTAACGCGTAACCAATTGTCGATATAACCCACGAAAGGACGAGCAAAATAGCTATCATGAAAATCCAGCCATATATATCATGTTCCATTACATACGACTTTACGCTATTCTCTATCCATTTCGGAATGTACTCATCTACTTGGTGATATACGAAAAAGATTAATGAGAATAATAATCCGAACTGACCAGATGTAACAGACGCTAGCAAAATTTCTTTCCAAGTTAATTTATATTCTGTCGCTTGTTTTTCTTCTGTAATGATTTCTTTTTCTACTGTATTTTCTGTTGCTTCGTCTAACGTTTCTTCTGCTTTCACTTCTGGAGTTGGCTCATTTAGCATGGCAATAAGCTCTGTTGCTTCTTCTACTGTAATACCAGCTAAGCTAACTTCTGCATCGTCGCCCCCGCCAGCTGTTTCAATTTGAATTTTCTTTAAGCCAAGCATTTGATATAACACGTTAGAACTTGTATTAATCGTTTGGACACGTTCTTTATTTAAGTAGCTCTCCTTTTTCACAAAGAGCCCTTGTTTTACATGTAATACGTTATTTTCAACCCAGTATGTTGTGTAATACCATTTTTCAAACACTGAAAAAACAGTGAGTAAACCGAATGCAGCGGGAATTAAATACCAAAACGGGAATTTTCCGTTTAAGCTAAACATGAAAATAATGAGTGGGATAAAGTCTGTTATTTTTAATTCTAATAACATCGTGATTGGATGCTGCCTCTTATACATCCTCATCACTCACTTTCGCTAATTCTGCGATTTTCGTTTTCAACATTTCTGCTTCATACATCGTTAAGCCTGGGATGCTGTGAGAAGTTGCCGCTGTTGAAATGTGTAATTCTGCTAATCCATATTTTCTCATAATTGGACCTTGTTCAATCGTCACGTGCTGTACACGAATCATCGGTACTAATACGCGCTTTACGACGAAAAGACCGTGCTGAATTTCAAGTTCTTCTTCATTTAATTGATAACTGTAATAACGTTGACGTAGTTTCGGGAATAAAAAGTACGAAAATGGTGCGAACGCAACTGTTAGCCCAATCATCACATATAAAATCCACGCCCACCAATCAAACTTTATCATGAGGAAAAGGTAAGCTAACATGACGAGAATACCGATTCCTTCTTCCATTACAGCCCTAACTTTCCATACCTTGACCATGTCAGGGTGAATTTCATTTTTCAATGGATCCATGTAACCACTCCGAATCTATTAATCTAATATACGAATACTCTTAATCTATATTTTACATAACTTTACAGAAAATTAGTATTTATTCTTCTTTATCTTTCTTCTCCGGAATAAAATATCCGAACCAAAGTAACCAAATGAAACCGATTAGTTTCATCCAACTGCCATCCGTTTGAAAAGCTTCTATCATACCTGGAATTTTATAAATCCCAATGAATCCAAGAAAACCGAGCCACCAGTTTTTTTGCATTTTCACTTTTATTCCTCCTTCATAACGTTTTTCACATTTCGAATCCAAATTTCTTTATACTTTAACTGGAACCCCATTAACATGTAATTACTCATATTATCGATCACGAGCGCTAACGTATGCGCGTTTTCTTCTGTACCATGTTTTGAAACAACGCCAAGTTCCACACCTCGCTTCAATAAATCGTGGAAACCATTTAAGAAATCTTCTTGTATTTCAAATAAGCGTTTCTGATACTTTTCATTTCGCGATGCAGTTACAATGAATTCATTTATAACGCGTAATATTCCTTCTTGCCCTTCATACTCAGAGAGCATATGTAAACCATCTGAAATTAACTTTTCTGCAAAGTTTTCTTTCGTATATTGTTCTTTATCGAAATAACTCACGAAATGATACCCAGAAAAAATTTCTTCAAATAAAAAATCGACTAACGCTTCTTTAGAA
This sequence comes from Bacillus sp. BC05(2025), assembly GCF_056725905.1. Classification (NCBI taxonomy): domain Bacteria; kingdom Bacillati; phylum Bacillota; class Bacilli; order Caryophanales; family Bacillaceae; genus Bacillus; species Bacillus sp. BC05(2025). Next base: position 611,592 of record NZ_JBWYRA010000002.1, read on the forward strand.
GAAAAATGATAATAAATAGCCGGTTTTGAAATACCTACCTCTTTCGCGATCATGGAAAGACTCATCTTCTCAATGCCGTGCTCTGCCATAAGTTTAAATGATGCCTCTACAATGTTTTGCGATGTTTGTAAATTCTTTGTCATACTGTACCTCACTTATTTTTACTTACCGGTCGGTAAGTAAATTATAAAATGAAATGAAATGATTTGCAAGTTAGTTAACGCTGCAGAAGGAATTTATTGGTAAATACAGAAAATATAAAGTGAAACTTTAATCAACACTCACCAATCGGACTTTAATGGGCAGCCCGACCCCCACCTAACTTCTTTGTTTTTGCTGAATTTTGAGTTGGGGGTCTTACTGCCCATTAAAGTGGGATAAAGTAAAAGCGACATATAACAATAAGGAGGATATTCCTATGGGACTTGGCGGTAAAGGTGGTAGTGGTGGCACTGGCGGCGGTGAAGCTGGACAAGCTGGTAAGAGTGGATTTCCATTCATCGTTGTACTCTTCATCGTATTGATTATTGCCGGAGTTAGTTATATCGGCTTTAACTTCTAAAAAAGCATCCTAAATCACAATTTAGGATGCTTTCTTTTTAATTCCTATTTAACAATCGCATACGATAACAATTCATCGTTACTTCTCCGAGTCTTTGCAGTAATTGATAGTTTGCATATGCGCCGACTGGGGCACCGATTATTGGTACGAGCTGAAGCATTTTTGCTAAATCGATATAGTCTCGGTACTCTGTTTGGAACTTTTCCCAGTCCATATGATTTTCTTCTTCTGTATCCCACGTTTCGATTGCTTTCCATATTTCTTTTCGGTGGTCGTCACTGGAAAAGGCAAGCTGAAAGACGTGAAGAATAAAAAGACGCTCTTCTTTGTTGCTCGTATCAAATCCGTACAACGTTGCTGCATCGAATAAAAATTTAATTTTAATTCCGAGTAAAAGCGGAAAGTCAGCAAGGCCAAGGAGAATACCGCCAGCTCCCGTCCCTGCTCCTTCTGCCGCTGCTATTTTTTTGTACTCATCCATTTTTTTACGTACTTCGTCGTCCCGTCTTTGCAATGACCAGTGCGTCTCTTTTAATTTCGGCTTTATAAAGTTTGATCCGGCACTAATCGTTTGCACCATCATCCGAATCGTTTCCGTTAATACTTTTTGCACTTTCGCCGGAATAAGCTGTTGTACTTTCGTCTGCACTTTCTTTGAGAACCGTGTCATCATAGAAGAATCTTTCATGAATGTAGCTTTCCACTGCTCCAATTCTTTTATAACCTTCTCTTCATATGTAATCATAGGTTCATTCCCTTCAATTTAAACGCTCAATACGTTTCGCTCCGTATCGATAAACGAAACCGATACTAAATACTATGCTTGCGACTAGTAAAATTCCCGTCATCATGAAATCTTTCGTCGCAAGAGCGAATATAGCTGTAAATACAACGCTACCGGTAATAAGAATTGCATTTAATAAAGTAAGAAAATCTTTCTTCTTCTCTTCTTCCCCTACCGGATACAAATCAAGCCAAATTTTCATGCGGTGATGCTTCCATAAAGTTAATAGCTGATAACCGATTAAGTATAGGAAGATAAAGCTTACGATAAATCGTCCATATAAAAACGGAATGAAGTAAAGAATAACTCCGCCAAGAACTAGCAGGCGCATATATAAACCGAAATAGTTACCAGATCGTAAAAATGTTCTCGTATATAAGTATAAATATGTACGCTTCTCACCAATCATCGAAAGAATGAAATCGAGCCATTTTCTCCGTGCTACTCTTTCTTTTAATGCTGGTACATCAACGAACATATTCGCGATGCGGTACAGCAGCATCATCTTCTTACCTTCTTCAGAAATTAAATACTCCCAGTTTAGCTGCTTTCTCTTCACCATTTGATGCAGCAGCACAAGGTATAACACCATGAGAAGGACGATTCCACCAATAAACATAACGGAAGTACGCTCTACAAGGAAATAAACAAATAAGCCGTTTAAAATAAAACGAATGAACCAATCCGCTCTTTGTATATTTTGGTCTGTTAAAAATGACTTTTCCCACGCTACGAATAAGTTCCACGCTTTTACGATGACAAACGCGAGTACAATCCATATGTAAGCCGCTCCTGTTTGCTTCATTTGCTGGAAGTATAACGGAGCAAGCGCTGCCGCTACGATTGTGACTATGTATAACTGAATCATAAACGTAAAAAGAAACGCCTTTGTAAAGTATGGTTTTAATTTTTGTTCAACTGGCAGCAAGTAAACGAGATCCGCTTCTTTTAATAACGTTTGAATGGATCCGGCCGTTAATACAAGTCCAAGCAACACTGCCATAACGAACGCCGCCGGAAACGAAGGTGTTAACGTTTGTAACCATTGCTGGTAATAGTACGCTCCTGCGCCGATGATGAATACGAAAATAAATTTCAAATGATCATTAAATACGTATTTACTATATGTACGAACTTCTTTTAGAAAGTGACGAAATCGTTCTTTCCATAATGCTGTGCTATTCATAATCTTCTTCCTTCGTTATTGCAATATAAATATCATCTAGCGTTGCACCTGGCATATTAAACTGTGATTGCAGTTCAGATAATGTTCCCTTCGCTCTCACTTCACCTTGATGCAGAATAATGAATGAATCACAATAACGCTCTGCTGTCGCTAAAATATGTGTACTCATTAAAATGCCCGCGCCGCTCTTTTTCATTTGATCCATCATTTGAAGGAGTGATTGAATTGCTAACGGATCAAGCCCAACGAAAGGTTCGTCCACAATGTAAAGAGATGGCTCCACTAAAAACGCACTCATAATCATTACCTTTTGTTTCATCCCTTTTGAGAAATGAGACGGAAACCATTTTAAACGATTTTTCATGCGAAATTCTTGTAATAGTTGTCCTACGCGTTCTTCATATTGTTTTTCATCTACACCATACGCCATCGCTGTTAACTTCAAATGTTCTTCTAGCGTTAGCTCATCATATAATACTGGTGTTTCTGGGATAAACGAAAAACTAGAACGGTACGCTGTCATATCGTCACGAATTGTTTTCCCATTAATTGTGACAGTTCCTTTTTTCGGTTCCATTAAACCGATAATATGTTTAATCGTCGTACTTTTACCCGCTCCATTTAAACCGATTAAGCCGACAAGTTCGCCTTTATTAACAGAGAACGAAACATCTTTTAGTACAGGTCGTTTCGTATATCCTCCTGTAACATTTTCTACACGCAATAACTCGCTCATACGACACCACTTTCTTCATTTATATTCGTTCTATATTCATCTTACCAAAAATTACGCTGTACTACATAGTATCGATGCGTTCAAAAAAAATTTAAATTTGTTCGCATATATTTTTACGAAAGCGGACATCATAATTATTGAAGAAGGAACACATTGAAAAAGCAACCACCTATTGATGAGTACAACAACATAGTGAAGTCATCATGAAATGGGGTGTCCATGTTGGACAAAGAAATTTACACATAACCAGATCATTTGTTTCATTTTCGAAACGGGGTGTCTCCGAAAGAGCATATACTGTTTTAAAAAATAAACAATTTCATTTTATAAAAGATTGCAATTCATTTCACTTGAAAATGGGGTGTCTGCGGCAGAAACTTTAGCCGATTTACCGTGCATTTCTTAAATAAATGAGGTGTCTGCGAAACGTAAATTACGATAATGCTTTTTCAATCCCTCTTCAGAAAACAGGAAGCTGAGTCAGCTTCCTGTTTTTCGTGTTTGTTCTCTTATGTAATTATGGTAAAATACGGCTAAGGCTACTTGAAAGGATGAGATCAATGAATCATACAGCGGATAATTGTATTTTTTGTAAAATTATTGATGGGCAAATCCCTTGCTCAAAAGTATACGAAGATGAACATGTGCTTGCATTTTTAGATATTAGTCAAGTAACAAAAGGACATACCCTTGTTATTCCAAAAGTTCACAAGCAAGACATTTTTGCGTTAACGCCAGAAATCGCATCACACATTTTTTCTGTCGTTCCGAAAATCGCAAATGCGATTAAAGCAGAGTTTAATCCAGTTGGCTTTAACCTACTTAACAATAACGGCGAGAAAGCTGGACAAACTGTGTTCCACTTCCACCTTCATTTAATTCCACGCTACGGTGAAAACGATGGTTTCGGTGCTGTTTGGAAATCACATCAAAATGAATACACAATGGAAAATTTACAAAACATCGCAAGTACAATTGCAAATAGTGTGAAATAGTGACACTATAATAAGAAGTAATACATAACAAGCCAATTTCCTAACGTGATTAAATATTGCACGGCTTGTTTCTTCACTCAAGATGCTAGGGAATGTGCACCGCACACTTTTCTTTCCCTTGTCTTAAAGATATGCATATTTTTTCACATCATGAATACGAACAAAAAATAAGGAGGTCTCCTTTTATGTCAAAAGCTAAATCCTTTATTACAGGTGTCATTTGCGGCGGAGCAGTTGCTGGACTAGCCGTTCTTTTCTCTACTCCTTCTTCTGGCAAAGCAATGCGCGGTAAGTTAAAAGAAAAAGGAAATGATATTAAAAAGACTTTAGCTGATATTACAGCTGATACAAAATTATTAAAACGTCAAATCGTTGAAACTGCTTCAGAAGGTAAAGAAGTGTTTCAAGAATTAAAAGAAGATATGCAAGATACAATTTCGAACTGGAAGCAAGATATTTCTCAAAACAAGCGACACATTGAGAGAGAGATTTTGGACATTCAAAAATCAATTGAGAAACTACAAGAAGCTGTTCCGGAAAAAGCGTAAACAAATTCCTGCTTAGTTTTTTGCATATAACAAATATTTTTTATATAAATTGACCTTAACACGGCATATCACACAGATATGCCGTGTTTTTATGCATTTACAATATATGTTATCAATTAACATGTATGGACAACACATGTATTCGCGACTCATAAAACGCTTCCATAGTTATGCATGATTTGTATAGAATGTCATTTTTCCGAAAAATTTTCACAATTCTTACAAAAAGACTTTATTAATTTTTATTTTACTGGCATAATAGATAGTAATGAAAAAGAATGTTAAAGTGGGTGAGTAAATGAAAAGTGGAGAAAAAGATTACTCGGTAAAAGAAGCGATGATTTTCAGCCAACGCATTGCTCAATTATCGAAAGCGTTATGGAAATGTGTAGAGAAAGATTGGCAACAGTGGATTAAGCCTTACGATTTAAACATTAATGAGCATCATATTTTATCAATCGCTTATCATTTAAAAGGGGCTTCTATTTCTGAGATTGCTAAGTTTGGAGTTATGCACGTATCAACGGCGTTTAACTTCTCGAAGAAGCTGGAAGAACGCGGCTATCTTGTATTCTCAAAAAAAGAAGATGATAAACGAAATACGTACATTGAGATTACAGACAAAGGGGAAGAATTACTACTTCGCTTAATGGAGGAGTATGATCCTGAAAATAACTCTGTATTTAATGGGGCTCTTGCACTTCGTAATTTTTACGGTAAATTCCCAGAAAATATCGAACTTATCGCTATCTTGCGTAACATTTACGGACAAGACTTCATCGATATTTTTGAGAAATCATTAGAGAATATTGAGGAGAACTTTACGGAATCCGATCAGAAGTTAGTTAAGAAGTAATCTATTTATTTTTTCGCAATCATGCTTAAGAATTCATTCATAAGCGGCTTAAATAAACCTTGTTTTGCTAGCGCTTCCGCAGTTTCGTGTACTTCGAGCTGATGTGGAAGCGCTTCTTTAAATTGATCTAACAGCGCATCGAACAAAAGAAGCCCTTCTGCCTTCTCCACTACATATTGCTCGTTCAGTATTTCACAAAGATTTAGTATACGTTCAATATCTTTTTTACGAGCTTTTTTCTTTATGATCAAAGAATAAAATGGACACTTTTCTTCATCAATCATTTTAAATAGTAGGTCTACGTAGTATTCAGCTTGTTCTAATCTTCTAACAACGTCCATTTTCTCCCTCACTTTCTAACACAAAGTCTTCTATTTCTGAATTTTATAACACGAACAAAATATCGTATGATACAATATATAAAGTATATGTATTTTAGCCAAAAGGAGGTCTCGCCTCATGACACTTATAACAGTTGTTTTTGTCGCATTCGCACTTCTTGTTATATTTTACACGAATTTCATGACACATACACTGTGTGAACGAAAACAAATATCTGCGAGCCGCCAACCCGGTGTCTTTCGGGTTATTAATGTATGTATAACAATTTTATTAATTTCTAGTTATATAGAAATTATATTTCATGGAAAGTGAGGAAGGAAAGCCCCTTCCTCACTTTTTTCCTCTATAAGCAAATTATACCTACTATAACCAATAAAATAAACAGTACAAGTAATAAAATAAGTTGAGAATTCATCCCCATCCCCTCCTCTTTTCTGTATATGCGGCATGCGCCCAATATGGAACACCTGCAAAATCTGACACGTACTGGTTAATTTTTCTTTATCAATATGAAATCGAGTCGAAATATGATATATTAAATTTTGTACATATTGCTTATACTATGAAATAAATGACACGCATCTTAACTTTATCCTCAAGCCTCGGTAAGCCCTGTTAAGCGCGCTTTACCAATATACAAAGCAAAAGTATCAGTGAGACTTAATCGGGCTCTTATGAACTAAAATTCATTGGTGTAGGATAAATTAAAAATACATAATAGTAGGAGTGTTTATCGAATGAAGAAAGCTATGCTTGCCTTAGCCGCAACAAGTGTAATCGCATTATCAGCATGTGGAACAGGATCATCATCAGACAAAGTTGTTACTTCTAAAGCTGGTGACATTACAAAAGAAGATTTCTACACGCAAATGAAACAACAATATGGTAAACAAGTACTAAACAACATGGTTATGGAAAAAGTACTTATTAAAAACTACAAAGTTGAAGACAAAGATGTAGACAAAAAGTTCGATGAAATGAAAAAACAATACGGTGATCAATTCGATACACTATTAAAACAACAAGGTATTAAAGAAGAAACGATAAAAAATGGTGTGCGTGCTCAATTAGCTCAAGAAAAAGCTATCGAGAAAACAATCACTGATAAAGAATTAAAAGATAACTACAAGCCTGAAATTAAAGCAAGCCACATTCTTGTAAAAGATGAAGCAACTGCGAAAAAGGTGAAAGAAGAACTTGGACAAGGTAAATCTTTCGAAGAGTTAGCGAAACAATACTCTGAAGATACTGGTTCAAAAGAAAAAGGTGGCGACTTAGGATTCTTCGGACCTGGTAAAATGGTTAAAGAATTCGAAGATGCTGCTTATAAACTGAAAAAAGATGAAGTAAGCGAGCCTGTAAAATCACAATTCGGTTACCACATCATTAAAGTAACAGACATTAAAGAACCAGAAAAATCATTCGAACAATCAAAAGAAGAAATCAAAAAAGAAATCGTTCAGAAGAAAGCACAAGACGGCGAATTCATGAACGATCTTATGATGAAGGAAATCAAAAAAGCTGACGTAAAAGTTGACGATAAAGATTTAAAAGATCTTTTCGAAGAGAAAAAAGCTGACGCTAAGAAAGACGAAAAGAAATAATGAAGTGAAAAAAGCTTGGGCTTCGGCCCAAGCTTTTTTTGTTTGTTCTCTCTTTGCGATACATTACGTGCAGATTCGGTAAATGAAATTATATAATTACTTCCCCGATTCTCCAAAAAAGATAACGTCTTTTTCCATTTTATGGATCGTGTAAAATCTTAGTTACTTATATATTTACATAATCTTCGTTAACAGAAATTGATTATGTCATTCATTTAACTAAAACCATTTTTTATGCATTTCATTTAAAAATGTTTCTGTAATTTTAAACCCAGAACTTTCTCCGATAATAGAGTCAATCCCACAATGCGGACAAACTGCTGTGTTATCATCATCCCACCATTCTTTAATTTTTTCTGGATTAAAAATTTCCAAACAATAAAAACAACCACATACAACATCTTTTTCTAAGTGGTTTCTATTACGAGAGCAAAAACGATGTGCTTCCTCAAAATATTTCTCCATTAGTATCCCCCTATTCCTGACTTTCTTCTATTCTCTAATTAGATTCTCCTCAATAAAATTGCAATTCTTTCTTAAATAAAAACAAAAAAACCTCGATTCCACCGCACGGAACCAAGGTTTATCTTATTATCATTGATTAAATGAAAAAACTATGTTAAATTAGTACAGAAACACGTTTTACAAAATACAAAGAACGTATTTATCCGTATCTTAATTTTACACCAAAACGCATCTTCAGTCAACCTCTATTTTTCACTTTTAAAGGAGTGCTTACCGTATGAACAAAAAACTTGATTTAGAGCAAAAACGATTGGATACCGTAATTAAAACGATTACGGAGCAAATTGATAAACTGGAAAACGAAACTGGCAGACGCCGGGCAGAAGTAATCAATATTCGTAAACACTTTTGGGATGACGTGAAAGTGAATACTGATACTTTCGATGATTATCTGGAAACAGTTATCAACTTGAGACAACAAGCTCAGTCACTAGCTGTCACACAAATTACCCATAAGCACACCTTTAATCGACTTGCCGCATTAAGACGCATGCATAAAGCACCTTATTTCGGACGAATTGATTTTAAAGAAGAAGGAGAATCTGCCGCGGATCAAATTTATATCGGCGTCGCTACACTTACTGATGCAAGCGGAGAAAACTTTCTTATATATGACTGGCGCGCACCTATTTCGAGTGTGTACTATGATTATCCACCAGGACCGGCTGAATACAGTACACCAGGCGGCGTAATCCACGGTAATGTGGAGAAAAAATTACAATACATTATTCAAAATGGCGAGATTGATTCTATGTTCGATACGAGCCTTACAATTGGGGATGAAATCTTGCAGCAAGCGCTCGGAAAAGGTACGAATAAACATATGCAGAGCATCGTTGCTACAATTCAGCGCGAGCAAAATGAAATTATTCGTCACGATGAAGGCCGACTCCTTATCGTGCAAGGAGCTGCTGGTAGTGGTAAAACGTCAGCTGCCCTGCAACGAATCGCCTACTTACTATATAAATATCGCGAATGGTTAAAAGCAGATCAAATTATTCTCTTCTCCCCTAACTCTATGTTCAACAGCTACGTTTCTAACGTACTACCTGAACTCGGCGAAGAAAATATGCAGCAAGTGACATTCCAAGAATATTTAAACCATAGACTAAGCAAGTCATTTGGTGTTGAAGATCCTTATGAACAATTAGAATATATGTTAACTGAAACGAATAGCCCTATCTATAAAACGAGAAATGCGAGCATTCGATTTAAAGCATCTACTCAATTTTTCGAAATGATTCGAGCGTACAGACAATCCCTTGAATCTTCAGGCATGCTATTTAGAGGAATGAAATTTAGAGGAAAGTTAATTGTTTCTGCTAAAGAAATTACAGAACAATTTTACAACACTGACTCCTCCCTCCGCTTCCATAATCGAATTGAAAAGTTAACAGATTGGCTCAATAAACAAATAGATGAAATTGAAAAAACAGAACTGAAAAAGCCTTGGGTAGAAGAAGAAATTGAATTACTGAGTAAAGATGAATATCAAAAGGCTTATAAATATTTACAGAAAAAAGGCGAGTTTGACGACAATTCCTTTTATGATTTTGAGAAAGAAACGAAAGTACTTGGACGTATGATTGTCCGTAAAAAATTGAAGCCCCTTCGTAAAGGTGTTCAAACATTGCGTTTCATCAATTTCACAGGCATATATAAACAACTCTTCACAGATGCATCATGGGTTACTGGGGAAAAACCGAAAGAGTGGGATGACATTTGCTCATTAACAGTAAACATGCTTGATGAAGGAAAACTATATTACGAGGATGCGACGCCATTTTTACTTTTAAAAGAATTAATTGAAGGCTTCCAAACGAATAGATCGATTAAACACGTACTCGTAGATGAAGCGCAAGATTATTCACCGTTTCAATTTGAGTTCTTAAAACGTCTCTTCCCTGCTGCAAGAATGACTGTACTCGGAGACTTTAACCAAGCGATATTTGCTCATGCGAGTGAAGCAGTGAATTTCAACACACTTACTAGCTTATACGGACCAGACGAAACGAACGGCATCAACTTAACTCGTAGCTATCGCTCAACAAAACCAATTATTGAATTTACACGCACTCTCGTACCGGAGGGCAAGAACATTCACGCCTTTGAACGTGACGGTGGGAAACCTACAGTGACGAAAGTATCGAATGTCAGCGAACTACACGAGCACATTACTGCCAAAGTTGCGAAACTACAAAAAGAGCAGCACAATACGATCGCAATTATATGTAAATCTGCAGCTGAAAGCGCCGCTGCCTACGAAGCACTTCGTCATATCGACAATATTAAACTTGTGAAAAGTAACTCAGCCGAGTATGAGCAAGGCATTGTCGTGATCCCTGCTTACTTAGCGAAAGGTATCGAATTTGATGCTGTTATCATTTACAACGCTTCTAAAGATGTGTACAGCGATGAGAGCGTTCGTAGATTGTTTTACACTGCTTGTACGCGCGCAATGCATGAATTGCAACTTTATAGCGTTGGCGAGGTTAGTCCTTTTATACTTGGAGCTGATTCGGAGAGTTTTGAGCTTATAATGAAAACACCTTGATGATTGAAGTGAACCCCGAAAACGGGACACATATTAAAACACCTCCCGAATTCGCATACTAAGTATGCAAATTCAATGGAGGTGTTCTTTTTATCATTTAGACTTGTAAAATGCTTCGTATTTCTTCTAAACGTAAATTTGTAAACTTTGCAATATCTTCGATTGGCATTCCATTTTTATACATTCCACGAATTAATTGAATCTTACCTTCTTCAATCCCCTCTTTCTTTCCTTCATTACGAGCATGAGCGAACTTTGCGGCTTCATCCATCAAAGCTTTCTCTCTTGCCTCATATGCTTGTCGGAAAGAAGAATCTTGACTCATACGCTCCCATTTATTCATCGCTTTTTGTAAAATCGGATCTTGGTTCATCGCAATGTCCTCCAATGTTTGGGTTAGTTGTTCATCCTCGTTTGCCGGAAGTAATAATAACCTACGAACAAACAAATCTTCCCAAGGATTTACTTGTTCATTCTGCCACTGTTGCATAAGTTTCGAAATCTCTACGATGTGAACTTCGATATCACTACTCAATATTTTATGTTGTTGTCGATTCCATAAAACTCCTGTTGTATGGAATGCCTCGTATTCAGGAAACATAACGAAATTTAATAAATTGATTGTAATTGTTTTATGAAGAGAGCTGTATGGCATTCCCTTTTGAAGTTGAGCTGTGTATAGCCTTCCCCAATAATATAAACTGCGTTTAATCATATCATGATTATTATTGAGTTGTATTTCTACGTTGACTTTTGTTCCTGTGTCTAATGTAGCTGAAATATCTAAGATAGATAACTTATCTTCTTCATGTTCCCTGTGTAAATGTGGATCTGCAAATTGTAACGAAACAATGGGTGATTCTAAAGAATCCTGTAACATCGCATTTAAAAAAGCAATTAAAATATCTTCATTTCCACTTGTGCCAAATAATTGTTTAAAAGCAAAATCAATGCGTAAATTCACTAATTGTTGGCTGGACATGAAATTTTCTCTCCCCATCTCATAAGAGGCTTTTCTTTTATTGTACATAAAATAGTGATACGCATGCAAACACGCACTTACTTAAATTTCTTAAAACGCCCTGTATTTGCAGGTTATAACATCGCTCATAATGTAAACATACTTACACTTGACGTACTTCCACCCTCACCTTTATTAGATCCTGACACTTCCGAAAAAGATGAGGAAGAATACACTTATTTACAACAACTAGCTGAATCGATATCTCGTTCTGAATTATGTATTTCTATTAAAGCGAGCGCACTTATTTAAACACGAAAAGAGGGTTATTTATCATAACCCTTTTTTCGTGTGTACTTGATCATAATAATGAATTCTTTTATATACAACTTATATAAGTATCAAGATGTTTTTCTCATTCTAAATGAAATATCTTTACGCCTATACACACTCAGTACAATCCCCATTATAAGCGCATGAAATACAGTCGGCGTTAATCCGTAGCTAATAAAAGGTAAGGATATAGCAGCAAGCGGCAATAATCCTAGTATCATTCCAACATTATAAATGAACTGGAATACAAAAAGAGTCAATCCACCAACGAGTAGCAATTTACCGTACCGATCATTTATTTTATAAGAGATGACTATTAATCTTGCTACAAAAAGAGAAAGAACGAAGACAAGAATTAATGCAAGCCAATACCCATAATAGTAAGTCAAACTTGCAAATACAAAATCAGTATCCGGAGCAGGGATGAATTTCATATCTCCATATGTACCAAACCAACCTGCTGATGACATTACCTCTTTTAATCGTATATACATAAATCCTGCGCCACCTGCATCACTCTCAGGATTTAAATACCCTAAAAGTCTATCTAAGTGGTATCCTGAAGACCATGATACGGATACCTTAATAATAAATAAACAAATAGGTACAACCGTAATAATCAACGACGTTTTCTTTCCTAGCTTACTCCACCAAAGCATAACGAATACCATCGTAATATAGATAAAAATTGACGAAAGGGTGGATACAATCAAAAATAAGTACAAAGAAAATAAATATAAAACCACAAGATGTATAATCTTTAACCTACTATTATTAAAAAAAGAAGCCCAAGCTAGAAAAAAGAAAGGCACTGCCATTAGACAGTCAATTGCAATTGGACCGATTTGTATTAACGGTTCTCCAATCATTGAAGCGTTTGGAAAACAGTATAGTATTAACAGGACAACTACTCCGATTATATAAAACAACCATCCCATTCTCTCTAATTTCCGATAATCAAGTAACATCATCCCAATCGCTGTTACAACACCGAGAATAACAAATATCACCTTATTTATTATTACATCATTCGTATATTCAAAAACCAAAACCGGCAAAAACCCTAACCCCATAGCAGCCACCAATAAAATAAGTAAGAACCAATCCACCTTTGGCTTATGAAGTTTATTAAGTTCCCGTCCTAGTTTACTCGGACTTCCCATTTGTTCCACAGCTTTATTTTCAGCAACTTCCTCACTTAAACCTTTTTCTATCCATGTGTTCTTCGCCTGTTTTAAGTGAAACTCTAGTTCAGTTGCTACAAAGCTCTTTGCTTCTTTTGATTTAATATGATTCGTAACCTCTCTTACAAAACGCTCCCCTTTTTTATTCAATTTCGCCTCACTCCTGTACTAAGCCTTTTAGTATAAATTGTACCTTCGTAGCATTTTTTTCTGCCTTTCGCAGCACCTTTCTTCCTTTATCATTTAGTTGATAATATTTCGCTCCAGAATGATCCCAGCTTGATTGGATAAAACGATTCTGTTCTAAACGATGTAATACGGTATATAAAAAACCTTCATTTCCTTCGAATTTCCGAATGCCTCTTCCTCGTAGTAGTTGTGACAATTCGTACCCTGTTTTTTCATTACTGAGGAGTTGTAAGATAGCTAAAGAGATATCCTCTTCTTTTTCGTTTGAAGCATTGATTTTTTCGCGCACCTGCTTTCGATGTTGATCAGAAAAACTCAAATGTTTAAACGTTGTATTCTCCATTGATTTTCGCAGGCCTTTTAATCGATCTTCCATTTGATTATTCCTCCAATCCTTTCTTCAAAAGCTCCTTCGCTTTTTTCAGTCTCGTTTTTATCGTGTTTTCCTTTGCTTCTATTACTGTAGCAATCTCCTTAATTGATAATTCTTCATAATAAAATAGATAAATGACTTCTCGATATTTTATTGGTAAATTCATGACCGCAGAAGCGAGCTCACGGTCCTCCGCATTTTGCATAACAGTTTGTTCGACACTATCATTTTGAACCCCCATGTAAGCAGATTCATCCTCTGTCACGATCACCTTTTTGTTATACCAACTTTTTATATAGTCCTTACATTGATTAATCGCAATTCTCCATAACCACGTTTTCACATTCGACTTCCCTTTGTATGTATGAAGAGATTTATAGCATTTCACAAATATATCCTGCGTTACATCCTCAGCAACCTCTTTATTGTTTACATATGAATACACAAGCTGCAGGACTTCTTGTCCATACTTGTTCATGATTTCATCGATAAGAAGTTCCTTATCCTCTATCTCAAACGCTTCTACCGTTAATTCATCCACATCATTTCCTCCTTCCCATATATTAGACGACGCACTGTATGGAAAAGTTTTATAAATTTATAAAAAATACGGATGGCAATCACGTTTTTTTATAAAACACTTTCCAGCTACTTACATATAATAAACCGAATAATCGTTAAATACATTCACTTAAAGAGCGCCTCTCTCCCAAGGCGCTTTTTAAATTTGTGATAAGGGTTTTACGTTAATTTTCTATCGTCAAGATTCCCCTCATCGCTAAATGAAAAAAAGAACCCATTTAGTCGAGTCCTCCTTCTTTCTAACACTCACTTACAGAATCTAATATTTCATGACCATACAAGGATGGCTCGATTATATCAAAACCGATACATAACACACAAAAAACCACCTAAAGGCTCCCCTTCAGGTGGTTTTCTATTTTATGCTAATGCAGCCGCCTGCTCTTGTTGATCTACAGGAACGACAGCGTCTGTTAATGCTTTTTCTAGTTCTGCTGTGTATTTCATTTGCTCTTCTTTGCTCCAGCCTAGTTTCGCAGCCATGTAGTTGATTACTGCTTCTTTCCACTCGTATACCCAGTGGATGTTGAAGAATACAGCACCTCTGCGGCGTACGAAGAAGTCAACTGGTTTTGCTGTCATTTCGTAATCCATTGCGTATACAAGTGGGATTAGAACGTCTAGCGGCATGTTGTATTCTTTCGCTTCATCTTTATGTTTTTTCGCTAAGTCGAATAGTATGTCAACGTTAGAGCCGTAGAATTTCGCGAATTCTTCTGCTTGTGCTGTCGTTAAACCGTATTTTGTACCTTCGCCTGCTTTTTTCGCGATAAATGCTGGTAATCCTTTAGAGCCATCTACATGTCCACCAGAGATTGGCATATGTTTCGTTGTGCTCTTCGGATATGCACTATGACCTTCTTTTTGTAGTAAGTTTGTTACGTAGTCTACTACCATTTCAGCCATTTTGCGGTATCCTGTTAATTTACCACCTGCGATTGTAATTAAACCAGATTCAGAAGTCCAAATTTCGTCTTTACGAGAAATTTCAGATGCACTCTTACCTTCTTCGTAAATTAACGGACGAACACCAGCCCAGCTTGACTCGATGTCTTTTTCCGTAATTTTTACGCTTGGGAACATGTAGTTAATCGCATTAATGATGTATGTGCGATCTTCTGTTGTCATTTGTGGTACAGCTGCGTCTTTATCGTAGAACGTATCTGTTGTACCTACATACGTTTTTCCGCCGCGAGGAATCGCGAACACCATACGTTTATCTGGTGTATCAAAGTAAATCGCTTGGCCTAATGGGAAACGTTTTTGGTCAATTACTAAGTGAACACCTTTTGATAACTGAAGTACTTTTCCTTTTTTCGAGTTATCTTTTTCACGCAGTGTATCTACCCAAGGACCAGCTGCGTTTACAATTTTCTTACCGTAAACTTCATATACTTCACCATCTAGTAAATCGATTACACGTACACCACATACTTTTCCATCTTTATATAAGAAACCGTCTACTTTTGCGTAGTTAACAGCTTTTGCACCGCGTTCAATTGCTTCTTTCATTACTTCAATTGTAAGACGCGCATCGTCTGTACGATATTCTACGTAGTAACCGCCGCCTTTTAATCCTTCTTGTTTTACAAGTGGCTCTTTCTTCAGCGTTTCTTCACGGTTAAACATTTTTCTGCGCTCGCTTCGTTTTACGCCTGCTAAGAAGTCGTATACACGAAGACCAATTGATGTACTGAATGATCCGAACGTACCGCCTGTATGGAATGGAAGTAACATCCACTCTGGTGTTGTTACATGGGGACCGTTCTCATATACGATCGCACGCTCTTTCCCTACTTCTGCTACCATTTTCACTTCAAGTTGTTTTAAATAACGTAGACCACCGTGTACAAGTTTCGTTGAACGACTTGATGTACCTGCTGCAAAGTCCTGCATTTCAAACACAATTGTTGATAACCCGCGTGTTGCTCCATCTAATGCAATACCAGAACCAGTAATACCTCCACCAATTACGATCACATCTAATTCTTGTTTATTTACTCCGTTTAATACGTCTTTACGTTGTTTACTTGAAAATTTCATGGTAATTCCTCCCTTTGATAACGAAAAAAGAGACCACAAACTCCGCTATAGATTTCGCCTCTATAGCGTGTTGTGGTCTCTCCAAATCTCCTACCGAATTATTAACTTGTCACCATTATAACACTGTTTATGATTATTTGAAAGCTTTTGTTGCTTCAATCGCTTTTTTCCATCCAGCATATAGCTCTTCGCTTGTTGCTGCTTCCATCGTTGGTTCAAAGCGTTTATCCATATGCCACTGTTCTTTAATTTCATCTTGGTTTTTCCAATATCCAACCGCAAGACCTGCTAAGTACGCTGCACCTAAAGCTGTCGTTTCGTTAATTACTGGACGCTCTACAGGAACATCTAAAATATCACTTTGGAACTTCATTAAGAAGTTATTTTTAACTGCTCCGCCATCAACGCGTAATGTTTTTAGTTCAATACCTGAATCTGCTTCCATTGCACATAATACATCTTTCGTTTGGTAAGCTAAAGATTCTAGTGTTGCACGAATGAAATGCTCTTTCGTCGTACCACGCGTTACGCCAAACATAGCGCCGCGTACTTCACTATCCCAGTACGGTGTACCTAAACCTACGAATGCTGGTACAACATATACACCTTCAGTTGATTCAACGCGATTCGCATATACTTCACTCTCACTCGCATCTTTAAACATGCGCATTCCGTCACGTAACCACTGAATTGCAGAACCTGCTACGAAAATACTTCCTTCTAATGCGTAGTTTACTTTACCATCTATTCCCCATGCAATTGTTGTTAATAGACCATGCTCAGAAGCTACTGCTTTTTCACCTGTGTTCATTAACATGAAGCAACCAGTTCCGTAAGTATTTTTCGCCATACCTTCACCGAAGCAAGCTTGTCCAAATAATGCTGCTTGCTGGTCACCAGCTACACCTGCAATCGGTACATTTTGACCGAAGAAGTGATAATCAATTGTTTCTCCATAAACTTCAGATGATGGACGTACTTCTGGAAGCATGCTCTTTGGTACTGTTAACATATCTAGAAGCTCATCATCCCATTGTAAGTCGTGAATGTTAAACATTAATGTACGTGATGCATTTGAATAATCCGTTACGTGTGCTTTACCACCAGATAGTTTCCATACAAGCCACGTATCGATTGTTCCGAATAATAGATCGCCGTTTTCTGCTTTTTCTCTTGCACCTTCAACGTTATCTAAAATCCATTTTACTTTCGTACCAGAGAAGTATGCGTCAATTAAAAGACCTGTTTTTTCGCGAACCATTTCGCTATATCCTTTTTCCTTTAACTCATCACAAATTTCAGCTGTTTGACGAGATTGCCATACGATTGCGTTGTAAATTGGTTTGCCTGTTGTTTTATCCCATACAACCGCTGTTTCACGTTGGTTCGTAATACCGATACCAGCGATTTGTTCTGGTTTTACATCTGCTTCGCTTAAGCAAGTTGCGATAACCGCTAAAATAGATCCCCAAATTTCTTGCGCACTATGCTCAACCCAACCTGGCTTTGGAAAATGTTGTGTAAACTCTTTTTGAGCTGAATGAACAATTTCACCTTTTTTATTGAAAAGAATTGCGCGTGAGCTAGTTGTTCCTTGGTCTAAAGAAAGAATATATTTTTTCATATCAGTTTCCCCCTATGCTACTTTTCTACTATTTGTGTTTTTTTCACTTTTTTTACTTGTCATATAAGAGATTGCTAGTACAATCACAGTTGCAATAATTACATAAATAAGTGCTGCATTTTGTTTTCCTTCAAATACAACTTGATGGAATAATCCTGCAAGTGATCCACCTAAAATTGGACCAACTACTGGAATCCATGCATACTTCCAGTTTGAGCCGCCTTTTCCTGCAATCGGAAGGAAGAAGTGTGCGATACGTGGACCTAAATCACGAGCCGGGTTAATCGCGTATCCTGTTGTTCCACCTAATGATAAACCAATACTTACAATTAAGAAACCTACGATAAATGGATTTAAACCATCTGCAAATTTATTTGCTCCAATTGCTAATATACCAAATACTAAAACGAATGTTCCAATCATTTCACTTAAAAGGTTTGCAAATGTGTTCGGAATTGCTGGACCTGTTGCAAATACGCCTAACTTTGTTCCTGAATCTTCTGTTTCTTTCCAGTGTGGTAAGTAATGTAAATATACGATAACTGCCCCGATAATTGCCCCAATCATTTGTGCTGCGATATAACCAGGTACGTCACTCCATGGGAACGCTCCCTTAAATGCTAGTCCTATCGTTAAAGCTGGATTCAAATGTGCCCCACTAATTGATCCAACCGCATATGCTGCAACCGCTACCGCTAAGCCCCAGCCCATTGTAATGACAATCCAACCTGAATCTTTCGCAAACGACTTCTTTAAACTTACACCAGCACAAACGCCGCCACCAAGAACGATTAACAACGCAGTCCCTATTAACTCTCCTAAAAATGCTGACATAGTATCCCTCCACAATCAATTTAAACGCTTTCAAATGTGATAGAGGTAAAATGAATGGCCATTCGTTTTTTTCAAAAGAAAAAGACCCACAGCTTTGCACGCTTCTATATAAATTTATATAGAAACAATGAAATGTGGATCTCTACTTTTCTCCGTCACGTTTATTAACTTGTCTATAATGTTAACCGTAAATGAAAGCGGTGTCAACGTAAATATTCACATTTTCGTCACTTTTTTTGGTAATGTTTCCATAGTTCGCGTTTTGATGTCGTAATTGCTGTCGCACCAGCATGTAACGCTTTCTCCACATCATCAACTGTACGAATAAAACCACCCGCCAAAATCGGTACACCAGTACGCTCTTTCACTTCAGCGATAATGTCCGTCATTGCTCCCGGAAGCACCTCTATATAATCTGGCTTCGTCTTCTCTAAAAGGTTGCAACTCTTCTCCATTGCGCTAGAATCAATTAAAAAGATACGCTGAATTGCCACAACACCCTTTTGCTTCGCCTTCATAATGACGCTCGCCTTTGTTGAAAGTAACCCGTACGGCCTAAACTCTTGGCATAAATACTCCGTCGCATGCCCGTCACTCTGCAAACCATGAATTAAATCCACATGTAAAAATACCTTCTTACAATATTGATTCGCAAGTGACACGACACTCTTCAATTGACCGACATGAATATCTAAAATAACGATATACTCATACGAACTATGTAATAACTTTTCCAAATCTTTAATTTGCCTCACTGCCGGCAAAATCTTCTGTTCATGAAATTCCATTCTAAATGTCCCCTTCTTTATGTCATCCTATCCTTTATAGTACACAATTTGAGTAGAAAGAACAGCTAGTGTAGGGAAATTCTTTCTTCTATCTATATATTTTCTTTAACTTATCACTATAACCATTAAGATGAGGGGTAAAAAATTCATTACGTACGGTGCATCTGCTACAAGTGTAATGCTCGCTCCGGCAAATTTATTTAACGTCCATACAAAGATTTTTATAACAAACAAAAATACACCCATCATAGTTTTATTTTCATCAAAAAGAAAAGAAGCTAACAATAAATTGTTAACTTCTCAGCTGAAAGTAAAATAGTATCTTTCTTGATTTTCTAATATCTAGGTTGTGATTGAATATTGGTAAGATGAACGTCATACATATCAATGATCTCAAGAAATCTATCCGCTTCACGGAAAACATGGTCTGCTAATAATGGATGGATGATACTCTTTATTTTACATTGCTCAATTAAATCACGTGCTGTTTTCTTAAAATCACGAAGAGATGCAACCGACACACGATTTTGATCTAAAAATTGATCTAAAAGAGGGACTGTTTGGGATTGTGGTTTCATAGATTCTAAGTCAATTGCTTGATACATCAATTCATCAAAATCATTGCTAAAATTCCGTGCTGTATCTACAAGCTTTCTTTCTGATGGATCAAGAAGGTGACCAATAAATTTAGCATGGTCTGCCATAATCCGTAAAAAGAAAACATTTTCTTTAATAATAGCATCAGGAAGAGCGTCTAATTTACCTTCATTTAATTCCATTAAACGTTTTCTAAAATAATCAGCTTCCCTACTCGTATGGTCAACTAAAAGTGGGAAGTTATTTTGTCCTGGTAATTTACACGTGAGAATTAATCCTAAAATTTTTCGTTTAAATCCCCAAATATTAGTTGCAGCTTGTTGTACTTCTGCATTAAATCTTTTTATTTGCTCAGGATCTGTTTCATTTGTATAGGAATGCGCTATTTGTTCAATATGTTCAAACAATCGATAAAATTGATTCGCCTCTTCAATTAGTTGCGTATCCTCGCATCTAAACCCAAGGCGAAGAAAAAAAGAATGCTCCTTCATGATTCTAGACCAAAAACGAATTTCATTTAATGATCGCTCAACAAACATTACAGATGTAACACCTGTATCAGGATGTAATGATGTTTCATCCCTATGCATTGTTAATCCCCCCCAGTAAAATACCCCGCTAGTTCTATTCTTATGAGTAGAAATATATATAAATACCATTTATAAAAGTTCATCATGAATTTCGTATACATGCTCCCCAAAAAGAAAAAAGGCTACCACCTAGATGTAAAGTTCTACTAAGTGGTAGCCTTTCAAAATTTCTATTAAAGCAATACCGAATCTTTATCACTATCCTGATTACGTTTCTCGCGTTCTTCTGCTAAACGCTTCATATATACTTCGCCTTCTTTTTCGATAAACTCATTATCCATCTCTTGTTCTTTTTTCGAAGTATATAAAACCATGTAGCCACTTAATACGATTCCAACGATTACAAGATACACCCACCATGGTAAAGTTTCCACTGTACTTCATTCCTTTCCTTAGACAAGCCTTATTAGTTTCACTGTATGAGGAAAGAAGTGGATTTATGCTTAAAATTTATCCCGCTTTAATGGGCAGTAAGACCCCCAGCTCAAAATTTAGCGAAAGCAAAGAATTTAGGTGGGGGATCAACTGCCCATAAAAGTCCGATTGGTTCAACTAATAATCAGTGGGGGATGAAGAAACCCCCCACTGATTAAAGTTTCACTTTATTGCGGATTCTTCGCGAAGAACGCTTGTACATATTCCATAAATTCGATTGGTTCCTGACGAAACGGTGCATGGTATCCTTTTTCAATAATATGGAATGTACTATTCGCAAATAGCTGATGATACAGTTCACCATTTTTCCAAGAAACGCTCTTATCGTGTCGTCCCCATATAATTAAAGTCGGAACCTTAATTTTATCGGCTTCCATCGCAATGCGGCGCTCTCTCATTTTTGTCAGCTGATCATAATGCTTTTTATCGTCGTGACTATTTTTCACTGCATTTTTATTATAATCTGTAATCTCAGTTACCGTTTGAAGATCGGTTGATAGCGGCGGCACTTCATAACTTTCTTTTTGCTGGAAAGACTCGATTCCTGTAGAGTCCGCTAAAATGAGATGCGTTACTGCATCCGGATATAAATACGCTAGATTCAGGGACATCTCTCCGCCCATCGAATGACCAAGTACTGCGAATTGATCGTATCCAAGTTTCTTCATTAGTTTATAATATAAATTCACTTGCGCAGGAAACGAATACTGAAAATCAACCGGCTTAGAAGAACGTCCAAATCCTAAAATATCAACCGCGATAATCGTGTGATCTCGTGCAAGTTCCGGATAAATATCACTAAATCCATCTGAAGAACCACCAAACCCATGAAGCATAAGTAAAGGCGGTTTCCCCTCCCCAATTTGCTTAAAATAAATCGTCTGTCCATCAATTTGCGCCATACTCTCTTTCGTATGCAACTTCATCATAACAGTATCCTTCACTTCTTCAACCTTCGCAATCGGCTTATCAACGAAGTTACATACGATAAGCAAAACAAGCACAATACCGCTAATCAAATAAAACTTAAACCGTTTCAACATTCCCGTCTCCTTTCTCTTGTTGTTATTTAAAGTTTTTACATTATTTGGTTGTTTTATAATTATTTTTAATTGTAACTATAATGGTTACAATTATATTAAAAAAATATTACTCACCGCTATTAGTGATGGTTGTTTTGTAACTATTATAGTTACATATTTAAAGTAAGTCAATTCTTTTTACGACCAAAAAGAAAAGGGACCTCATTATGAGCTCCCTACACTTTATTATTTAATTTAAAAATGGTCAGCGTGTGAGTCTTGCTTGCTAATACCGCCACCGTCACCTTTATTGAAGTTGGCTGGTGCTCCTCCGTCACCTTTATTAAAGCTAATATAGTCTGGTCTTGCTGGTGCCCCTCCACCATCTCCTCTATTTAAAGCATGTTGTTCAGACCCTGTAAAAGCATTCAGCCCTAATGAAAGTAGTATTACTAAACCTGCTATCAATGTATAAACTTTTTTCATTTATTTTAACGCTCCCTCTTTTAAAAGTTTTTTTCGAGCTTGACTACTAATATAAAAGTACTTACTAGCCTTTTCATGTTTTTCTTCTTGATAAAATTTATAAGCTAATATTTCCGCGTATTCCTTAACGCAATCTAAAAGAGAATGTTCTTCAAAATACGAAATACTTTCGACAGTTACTTTCTCTAACTCACTAGCACTCGATTTAATATTTAATTCCTTCAATATCATAAAACGATGTTGAAATTCTTTATTTTGCAATTCATTACAAATTTTCAGTCCTAGTTCTATTAAATTATTAGCAGCACCTATTTTCCCCAGTTTATAATTTTCCTCTGCTTCAGTAAAAATCGCTTTAAAATGTTTAGGCATTTTCTTAGTAACTTCACTTAAATGTCTAATTGCTAAATCTGATAAATTCTGACTACTATATAACCACCCTAAGTTACTTCTAACCATTAAAATATGTTTTGCTTCTTTATCATGTTGTTGAAGTAAATGGATTGCGGTATTAAAACTTTCTTCCGCTAACTCAAACTGTTTAAAATCAATACAACATAATCCTATGAAGTTATGACACAACGCCACGTTTCCTTCGTAACCCTTGTGTTCAAAAAATATTTCTTTCGCCTTTTTGATATAATCTAAAGCTAACATTTGCTGATATACTTGATAGTAAAAATATCCCATCCGATAATGAAACTCCGCATGTTCTATCGGGTCTGCAATATATTTCAATAACTTCTCCGCGTGTTCATACTGTTCTTTCGCTTCGTTATAATTTGAAATTAATGTGCAATGAAATCCTTTGAAAAAGTGATAATAATAAGCTAAAAAGCCTTCTTCCGGAATTTCGAAAGATTCCACTTTATCAAAACTATCTTCTTTAACTGAAATCCAATCAACTAATGCATCATACCTAAAATTCAACAAAGCATGATAAAGCAATACATCTTGATCCACGTCCAACCCACTAATCTTACTATCAATCTCTTCCTTCATCTCCGTTGCTTTCACTATATTTTGCTGCAACATTACACGATACCAATCATCTAAAGAATGTTTCATTTGCTCCCTTGTTACTACATCTGCTCCCATACACTCGCATCCCCTTTTCTCCAAACTTACAAAATTAGGATATTTATACAATTATCCAAATTGTATATTACCACCTCTTTTCTATGTATTGAAAAATAATTGTCAGAAAATTAAATATTTTAATTGATTATACCAAAGTTTTCCTTTTTGATAACTTGAGAAAAAATTGTCAGAAAACTTCATAGAACAAATAAAAAAACAAGCAGTTCCAGCGATCCGCTAAAACTACTTGCTCTCCTACTTATTCTCTCTACTGTTACTCTTTAATAAATTCCTTCGTACTTCTCACTGTATCAATTGGACGAACTAATTTTTCAATTTCTTCACGTTTTGGCTCTAAGAACGGAGGTAATGATAATTTTTCGCCAAGTGTTTCGTATGGCTCATCTCCCATAAACCCTGGGCCGTCTGTTGCAAATTCAAATAAAATTTGTGGTGCAACTTTTGCGTATAATGACTCGAAGAAATGACGATTTACATATCCAGATGACGGAAGTCCAACGCTACTGATTCTCTCAATCCATTCTTCTAATACAGCGCGATCTTCTACGCGGAATGCAGCATGATGCACTGTACCAAATCCTTGTTGTGCTTCAGGAAGAACCGTATTATGTTCTACAATAACAGAGGCACCGTTTCCGCCTTCGTTTACTTCAAATAAATAGAATTCTCCTTCTTGCGCAACCTCTTTAAATAATAGAACTTTCTCTAACACTTCTTTAAAGAAACTAAAGTTTGCGATACGAATAAATACAGGTCCTAAGCCAGTAATTGCATATTCTAATGGAACTGGACCGTTTTGCCACGGTGTACCTGACTCGATCCCGTTATCAAGTTCATCTGAGATTAATTGATAGTGTTGATCATCAAAGTCAACGAAAGAAAGAGTTTTCTTACCAAATTGCTCTTTAATGCCTGTATGTTCTACTTCAAGACGGTCAAAACGTTTCACCCAATACTCTAATGCTGCATCAGTTGGCACGCGGAATGAAGTTTTTGAAATTTCATTTGTACCGTGTACTCCTTTTGGAACACCTGGGAAGTCAAAGAATGTCATATCTGTTCCTGCACTACCTTTATCATCTGCAAAGAATAAATGGTACGTTTGAATATCATCTTGGTTTACTGTTTTTTTAACTAAACGCATTCCTAAAACGTGAGTGAAAAACTCATAGTTCTTTTCTGCACTACTTGTAATTGCTGTAACGTGGTGAATTCCTTTTAATTGGTTCATTTTATATTCCTCCAATGGGTTTTTAAATTTATATTTTCTCTTCTATTATTTTTCTTCAATAGGTGCTAATTTCGCTTCAATTTCTGCTCGCTGATCTTCTAAGAACGGCGGTAAATCAAGTTTTTCTCCTAAATGCTCTACATCACCATCAACTGTAAATCCTGGTCCATCTGTCGCAATCTCAAATAGGATTCCGTTTGATTCGCGGAAGTATAAGCTTTTAAAGTAGAAACGGTCGATAATGCCTGAAGAATGGAAACCTTTTTGTATCACCTGTTCTTCCCAATAAGCTAGCTCTGCATCGTTTTTTACACGAATTGCTAAATGGTGAATGCTACCACGGCCTGGCTTTTCAGTAGGACCATCCAAATATTTCACAACGATTTCTCCAAAGGCCTCTCCTTTAATAGACTGGAAAATCGCTTCTTCGTCATTTCGGCTAACTTCTGTATAACCAAATATGTCTGTAAGTGTACTCGCCAGTTTATCAAGTCTACGCACTGTCATTTCCACAGAACCCATTCCTTGAATTTGATGTTCAGCAGGAACTTCTGATTTCTCCCACGTTTCCCAGTGCTCCACTTTTTCTCCGTTTGAAACGAGTAGCACGAGACGCAGTCCTTCCGCATCCTCAAATTGCAAAGCAGGACGGTTTGCATAAGTTGTTATTTCACTATGTTCCACACCAAATTTCTCAAATCGTTCTTTCCAGTAATGTAAGCTTTCCTCTGAAGGAACGAGTAAGCCGATTCGCGTAATTGCATTCGTACCACGGTATGTTTTTCCTACTAAAGGCATTTCAAAAAATGACAGTTCCGTACCTGGGCTTCCTGTTCTATCTCCGTAAAATAAATGATACATAGATGGATCATCTTGGTTTACCGTCATTTTCACACGGCGCAAACCAAGCACGTTTTTATAAAAATGGTTATTCTCACTTCCGTTTTTTGTAACCATTGAAATGTGATGATGCCCTTTAATTTCATACATTGATAATTCCTCCGTTTCATTTTACTAGTCAAGTGATACCTAAAAAATAATATGCTTCTTAGCTTTTCAATTTATTCTTATTATGTTTTTGTAAATTCATCTTAGTTTTTACTGAATAAGTTACTTCGTTTTTCAATCGAAAGCAATTGAGTATATGTTTTTCATATGACTCAATTGCTTTCGTTACTATCACTTTACATCTCAAGTGATTAAAAAGCAAGTGATTTATCTCAAATTCGAGATATTTTTTTATTAAATAACATTTTGGACTAAAAACACGAGAAATTCTTGGTTTGAGGACATTATAAAATTCATAAGTTGATGGATGTGAGATATCGCCAGCATTTTTGAAAAAAACACGCTAAGAGTATGCGAGATTTTATACAGTTTTTTCGTTAATCCAATAACAGACAAGAACCCTAAAACCGCACCAGAATAGGAATGTATAAAAAATTGCATAGATTGATAGAACAAAAAAGGAGGTTCCCTTGTGAGAGTAGGGTTCCTCCTTTTTCCTTGCTACCGATAATAGGACGTTATGTTAACTGATTATGTATAGGATATTCATATAGGAATTGTTTCTATCAATGCTGAATTATACAAAGAAGGAGGCATGATAATGAAAAAAGAACAATTAATATTAATTGCTAGTCTTACTCTTTTATTTCCTGTCCTTGAATTTTTCTTCCAGAAATATGATTACTTCAATTTTTACGCACATATAGGTATTATAGCCATTGCTGTATCAACTGTCGTATTCACCCTCCATTATATAAAACAAATTTATTGGAAATTATCGATCGTATGAGGAAAGTATGAAAGAATAGAATTTAATTGAATATGTTTTCTATTACCCGTTTCAAGCTTTTCCCCATACCTTTTACTGCCCATACTAGTTTAAGGAACACTTTAAAGATAGCATCCCATACGTGTTCATTAATAAAAAATTCGTATACTTTCTTTAACCACTCTTTCGGGGATTTACTCTTACGTTTAAACCTTTGCCAATGCGTTTCTTCACTAGTTTTCATAACTACCCCTTCTTTCTTAATCGAATATGCTTTCTATTAGAAGTTTTAACACCTCGCTATAATGATGAAAAGAACGAGGTTTATCATATCTGGCAATTTAATCACTCCTAATTTTAAATTAAATTCATTATATAACGATTTCTAAATTTTTAGTTAATTACTAGTGAGAATTAAGCAAAATTTAAACAAAAACACCTATATTAGGCTTTAGTTACAGGTTTCCCCCCTATAAAATCAACTATTTGCGCCACCAACTATGGGGTACGCGAATTACTTTGATATTATCTTTGAACGAACAAAATAACTCCTTTCGAAAAACAAATGAACTGATATTAATCAACTTCCAATATCGAGAATTATGTAAATAAGCTGCCCATATGGACAGCTTATTGTATTTTTTGCTTAACATATTTTTTCTGAAATGCTGGCGGTACTCAATTTAAAAGTTGATATGCCCCCATTCTAGTGGCAAGATATGTTTTATTAGTTCTTCGTTACACCCATGCGTACTTCTTAACTATTTTATTTCATTTTTAATAAAGTGAAACTTTAATCAGTGGGGGTTTTCTTCACCCCCCACTGATTATCAGCCCTCACCAATCGGACTTTAATGACTTAACATTATGCTTATCTTAGGAGCGAAGTATTTTATCGGTGAGTGTATACAAACCATGTAATGCTTGCTGTTAATAATGCTGACGAAATCAAAGCTGTAAGAACACTATATGTTTGCCAAATAAGCATTGTTGACCAATCGAAAGCACAGCACAGTATACTCAGGGCAATCGTAGCGGTCAGGAAAATAACTGTTACGGTTATTCTCTTTTTTGTCATTGGCTGCCGCTCATTCGTTCTCCTTCTGCGTAATCCTAAGAGAAATAGCAAAACGGCCAATAGGCAAAGAATAATTGTGATAGACGACAAAATGATATCCAAAAGCTGTGTGCCACTTATTTCATATGACTGAGTTAGATTGCCTTCTAATATATCTTTAACTTTTAGTACCATGTTTGTATTGGTATTTGCGCCGTTGCTCAGCAAGGAGACGGCTGTTCGTTCATTTGGCAGTATGACTACTTCGGTTCTGAAATTTGGATTGCCCCCAGTGTGTTCTATAATCGTTTGTTCGGCGTTTACGGACCAGCCTGCCGCATAATACATACCGTTGACAGCCGAAACAGACATATCACCCCTATGTGATTTTTCGATAACCGTGTGAAATATTTCGGGTATGTCCTGCACGATACCCATCTGTATGCCCATCCAACGCGCCATATCTTTTGTATTAGAAATGATGTAGCCTGCGGGTTTATTCCCAGCATAATCCGGAGCTTTAGATGGAGTTGTCATAAAAAAGGAAGAACGGTAGCCCTGTGCCAACTGTCCAGTGGCTTGAGCATCTTCTTTATAAGCATACGTCTGGTGAAGACCTAACGGCTGAAATACCTGTTCCTTCATAAAGTCTTCATAGCTTTGTCGCGACACAATCTCAATAACCAAACCCAATACGTCATAATTAACGGTTCCATAGTTATACTGTTCACCGGGAGGGAACGCCAATTCAGCATCCACGAGCATTTCCACAGTCTTTTGCAACATATCCGGTGTATTGCCTTGTGGAATATTTTGAGTATGCCTAATATTTGTTAGACCACTGGTATGGTGAAGAAAGTTATTTAGTGTAAGACTTTGCATATCAACAGGTTTCCCTTGATACTTTAACGTAAACCAAGGTAAATATTTTTGGATAGGGTCAGTCATTGAGAGCAGCCCTTGCTCTTCCAATAGCATAATACCCATACCGGTAAAGGCTTTACTGACCGAGGCTAACTCATAGAGTGTATTTTCACTTGCAGACAACCCCTTTTCACGGTCTGCATACCCTGAAGAAAAGTAGAACACTTCATCATCAGCAAGTATTGAGATTGACATTCCCGGCACACCTGATATACGACAGGCATCATCTAGCAACGCTTGTATTGCCGCAGATTGCGAATCTGACAACGCATAACTTTGTGTTGCAAATCCTGAGAATAATATAAATATCGTTAATACAAAAACAATAATCTTTTTCATAAACTCTCCTTTTTGGAAAATTATAAGGGAATAATATAAATAACCTCCTTTTACAACTACGAAACTAAATTTTAATTTATCTTTCTATTCACCTGTATAATATCAAATAATTGCGAATAGTTACACTCGAACGAACAGATGGATGTAATTTGAAACAACTTTAAAGAGCCTTGCTACGTAGAATGTAGTAAGGCTCTTAGCTTTTTAATAATCAAAATTCAATAACTTTATTATCATTATACAACAGCCCCACTAAGCTTATTACCACTTAATGAGGCCATTCAATTCACACTATTAATTATGGAAAGACGGTTTATAGAACGAACGATTATCAAGTGCAAAGACACGCTCAGTGTATTCGCCTGGTTTTGTGCGTCCTAATGCACGGTCCATCATGTTCA
Organism: Bacillus sp. BC05(2025); assembly: GCF_056725905.1. NCBI lineage: Bacteria > Bacillati > Bacillota > Bacilli > Caryophanales > Bacillaceae > Bacillus > Bacillus sp. BC05(2025). Next base: position 641,155 of record NZ_JBWYRA010000002.1, read on the forward strand.
TTTTTGCATCTAAGTTATCGATGTAGTGCAGAATTTCCGCTTCTTTTACTAATGGTGGTTTTGGGCTACCCCATTCTGCTTTTCCGTGGTGAGAAAGCACGATGTGTTGAAGAATTAATACTTCTTCTGCATCGATTTGCAGCTCATCTGCTGCTTTCCCAATTTCGTTCACCATAATCGAAATGTGACCTAGTAAATTTCCTTCTAACGTATACGTTGTAGAAATTGGGCCAGATAGTTCGATTACTTTACCAAGGTCGTGTAAAATAACGCCTGCATACAGTAAGTCTTTATCTAACGATGGGTATAGATTTGAAATAGCTTTTGCTAAATCAAGCATCGATACGACGTGATACGCTAATCCAGATACGAATTCGTGATGATTCTTTGTCGCTGCTGGATAGTCTAAAAATTCGTTTTGATGCTTATTTAATAAATGTCTTGTTAGACGTTGAATGTTTGGGTTTCTCATTTCAAATATGTATTGCGTAATTTTCTCAACCATATCTTCTTTTTTCACTGGTGCTTTTTCTACGAAGTCCGAGATATCCGTAACTTCATTTTCATTCGCAACTCGGATTTGTTTCACACGTAATTGAATACGGCCTTTGTAGTTTAAAATATCACCAGCTACTTTAACGATTGTTTCCGCTACATATTGTTTCTCAACTTCTGGTGATACGTCCCATAACTTCGCTTCAATATCTCCACTTGGATCTTGTAAGATTACTGTTAAAAATGGCTTTCCATTGCTTGCGATACCTTTTGTCGCTGTTTTAATTAACAAGAAAATATCGACTTGTTCACCAACTTCATACTCTGCAATTTTCTTTTTCATTCGAATTCCTCCACCAAATCAGTTACTTTTAGTATAGCACACTACAACTCATTTTCTTTACGCTTATGCGTTAATTTTATAATCTGTTTTTCTGTAAAATACGTTAATAAATGCGCATGACATGTAAAGAAGATGACTTGTCTATCTTGTGTGACTTCCTTTATGAGTTCAATTGTGCGATTTGTCCTTACCTCGTCAAAATGTACGAAACTATCATCAATAATAAATGGATAATCATGCTCAAATGTTTTTGCTAATGCAAATCTCAGCGATAAATATAACTGCTCCGCTGTCGCTTGGCTTAGTTCATGACTATAAAAACGCATACCATCATTACGCTCCACAATAAACGGCTCCGCCTCTGATGGAGAAAATATTTTACTATATCGTCCGCCTGTTAAATAGACGAAATACTCTTCTGATTTTTGTAAAATACGAGGAAGATGTACTTCATGATAATATTGCTTCGTTTTCGTTAACACTGTCTTTGCGGCCGCATACGCAGCCCACTTCTTCACTTGTTCACGCACTTGTGCTTTTTTCATTTCCCATTCGTGTAGTAAATCGCCGTACGTACTTCCTTCTTCTAAATTCGCAATTTCCATACGATGTTTCGCAATGCGCTCTGTCAGTTCTTTTTCCTTTGTAAGACAGTTTTGCATGAATGTCAGTTCTTGCTTTAATTTTTCATCATACCCGTCAGCCTCATAATGTTCAGCTAATGATAAGCTCGTTAAACGCTGTTCTAATAGATCAATTTGCGGTAACAAACGCCCTACTTGTTTCTCCGCATCTTCACGTTTTTCCGCCAGTTTACCTGCTTCTAAAAACATCTCTTCATCTGTAGAATGTGCGATATGCCATAAGCTATCTCGTTCTACTAACAGTTGTTTCAATTGCTCTTGCATGAACCCATATTCTTCTTGCCATTCAGCTAGCTTCTCTTTTAGCTGCTTACAAGTTTGGCGCTTTTCTTTCTCATTTTGCATACGACTTTGTGCCTCGTGCAGCTTACTATACTCTGCACTACCGATAACAGTTTCTAGTTTATGTTCAAAATGCGAAATCATTTCATACAATGAAGATTTGCGCTCACTTTTCTTCTCTACATCACGATATAATTGCTGCATTTTTTCCATACGCTCAAACGCCGGCAATATGTGCGCATACGTATAAAATTCAGGGAACGTATAGCGCATTTTATACACATTTACTTGTTCGCTAATGCGGAACGTTTCTCTCTCCCATTCCTCATACGATGAAACGACTTTATCATACGCTCGCTCCATTTGCTGCAACTTATACGACTCGCGCTCAAATAGCTTCCGAATCTCTTCATCTTTTTCTAACTCATAGCGCACAGACATCGCTTCTTCACTTTGCCTCCCGCCAGCACTTTGCTGAAGAGTAAGAAGCTCTTCTTGTAATCCACTTGACGGATCTTTATATAAAACAAGTGCAAGAACAATCCCTACAAAAATAATGACACTAATAAATAAAAGCAGGCGGTTATCTATAAATAAGCTTGTAAATAAAACGACTGTGTTAATAAGAAGTAACAGAAGACAAACTCTTTGCCACTGCTTTTTCTTTTGCACTGCTGCTCCTGCTTTTTCCTCATACTTGCGCTTCATTCTCTCTGCGCCCATACCGATAAACGCCGCATCTTGGAACGACTTCTCTTTCTCAGCTAACGCATTTCGCTCTTCATCCGCTAACATTTGTTGCTTAATCTGTCTTATATTTTCTTCTTGTTCCTCTAATTGCTCCTGCGCTACTTTAAAACGATCATCGAGCTGTGCTTTTTGCGTTTCTAATTCACGCGCCTTTTGCACCGTTTGCGTCATTAACTCTTTCGTTGCCAAACTCATATCAAACGAAAGGACCGTTTCTTTTTCAAAAGTAGCACCGATTTGTTGCTCTAGTTCTACCAGCTCTTCTTTTATATTCGTAATTGTTCCTGTCAGATCACACATTTCTTGGCGTGCATTTTCGTAAGACATATGCTGCATACGAAGTTCTTCTACATAACTTTCTTTTTGCAAAAACGCTTCATCTATTTGAATCGATTCCATTTCCGATTGCACATTCTCAATCTTTTTATGAAGTGAGTCCACTTGTAATTGAAGCGGCTCCATCTTCGCCTTAATCGCTTCATAGCGCGCCATTCCGTTTACAGGAAATTGTCCGTTCTCGTTTTGTAACACTTTCTCGTGCGCACGCTTTTCAATAACGAGAGGCTCTAGCGCTGCTAATATTTCATAATCTTGCTTTCGCTTTTCTGCATTCTCTTTTTCCACGCGAACAGAAGCAAGTTTCTCTTCACTTTCTTTTAACTGCTCCACTTGCTTTTCATACGTGCCAATTTTCCCTTGCCACTCTTTCATCTTCTCTTCCAGCTTCTTCATCTCTTGCAGTGACACGTTAATTTCTGGTTTACGCCCGCTCGGTTTAAAGCGCTGATCCATTTCTTTTTCTAGCTTTTTATCTAGCTGCAATAACGCATCGCTTCCGACTGCGCTTGCTGAAAATAAATAATTGCCGATATCCGCTTCGCCAAGCTGATGAATGTTTTGAAGACCGTGCATATCAAATGAAAAGACAGATTCAAATAAACTTTCATTCATCCCGCTTAATATATCGTGTAAAATTTCCTCGCCGCCCGTTTTCCCGTCTTCAAAATAAACGGTTACCTCACCAGCTGCCGTCTTTGGCAACCGTTCAATTTTCAAACGGCCGTACTTCTCTGTTTCCACAGTCATTGCACCGCCATACTTGCCGCCTTCTTTCGGCTCATAACGGCGCTGACCTCTCGTCGGAAAACCGAACAAAATACTTTTCATAAATGAGCGAATTGTCGATTTCCCCGCTTCATTTTCACCGTATAAAACGTTCAGCATTGACAGATCCATTTCCATATTTTCTAATTTTCCATACCCATAAATATGGAGCTTTTCAATTCTCATTTCTTATCCCTCTCTTGCTGGAATAATTGTTCTAAAATAATGTTTTCCGCTTCCTTTTGAATCTCTTTCTTCTCTTCTTCTGTAAAAGATTCAATACTATTGCGTGCTACAGGAGATGTCCAGATACTGCGCAATACGCCGTCCATATTGGTGAAAGCTTCTAACTCTTTTAGCACACTACCGACGAAATGATTTTCTTCTTTCAAACGTTCGATTTCTGCAAAAGAAACCGTCTCATTCTTCCACTTCATCGCATATACGAAATCGTTTCGCTCTTCGCCCGCTGCTAAAATATGAAAAATCTCTTCCACACGTTTTTCATCACGTAAATAAGGAGAAAGTGGCCCCTGACCTGTAAATATGACAGTTAAAAGCGTCCCTTCCTCTTCTCTTCGGCATTCATTCATCGCACTCGATACACCCGTCATAAGTTCATCGACAGTTTCAAGTCCATCGATACTCACTTCTATCTCATCCCACACAACATCCGCCGTATGGAAAAAGGAACAGTGCGATCCTTGTTTCGTAAGTTCAATCAAGTATGCACCCTTCTCACCCGTTTCCTTACGATGACGTCCTTGTATATTACCTGGATAAATCATGTATGGCTCTTCTGATAAAATTTCACGTTTATGTATATGGCCAAGAGCCCAATAATCAAACTGCTTTTCTTTCAGCTCACGAATTTGAAACGGTGCATAGCGATTATGCTCTGCATCCCCTTCCACACTTCCGTGAAGCATGCCAATATGAAAAGGTGCATCACTCATTTTCGTATACTGCGCTGTCATATTATCCGTTACCGCTTGCTGCAAATAACTAAAACCGTAAATAGAAGCTAATCGCTCACCATTTTTATAAAATGATTTCTCTTCTACATAAGGCTCCGTAAACACGTGAACATTTTCCGGAAACTCAATTGCTGCCCAGCTTCCGCCTAAATGATCGTGGTTACCGTGAATAATAAAAACAGGGATATCGTACTGCGAAAGTCTCTTCATTTGCTCGCGCACAAACACTTGCGCTCTCAAACTTCTCGTCTCCGCATCATACAAATCCCCGGCTAGCAATACGAAATCAACGCGCTCTTGAATCGCTTTATCAACAATACGCTCGAACGATTCAAACGTACTCTGCTTCATTCTCTCCCAAACAGACTGCGGTACATTCATCTCCATCCCTTTAAACGGACTATCCAAATGCAAATCAGCTGCATGTATAAACTTCACTTGTTTCACAAATAACGATCCTTTCTATGTTTCAAAAGTTTCACCTTATTGTAACACGCAATGTCATATATTTCTTTGCATATTCTAGCGATTTATGCCAAAATAGTTATAAGATTCTGATTTCTATTATTGGAGGGAATTTTCATGGGAGTATACGTTCTAACAGTCTTTGAAAAAGATGGTTCTAAAGCATTAGACGAATCATTCGAGGCGGCAACTGAAAAAGAAGCGAAAGCAAAAGGTGAATCTATTTTAAAAGAAAAAGGATTGTATGAAAAAACACATCGCTGCACATCTTCTGCAGGTAAGCTCGTTTTATTCCAGCGCTAAAAAAAGAAGCGTCATCCGCTTCTTTTTCACTCTACTATATCTTCGTCACACCACGTAAACACCACATCTAGAATGCGATTACCGATACGTACGCGCTTATTCCATTTTCCTGTTTGGATCTGATGTTGCAATTCTGCTTTCATCTTTTCCGTCCAGTCGTGAATCGTTTCACTACCGTCGTACGGATATACGCTTGGAAACTCCTTCTGCAGTAGATGCAAGCTCTCTACATCAAAATGAAAATGATAAAAGTAGTTTGCTGTAAGCGATGGTTCTTGCAATCGTAAAAAATGATCATCAATTTGCTTTCTATTTCTGTAGAAAGTAAAGATATTCACTTTACCGCTCGTAATTTGGTCAATTTGAATTTCGTGCTTCTCTATAATCACGTCTTGCCCACCTCGTTATATACTACCTTTAGTATATATGTCTTTTGCAACAAAGTTAACCATTTTCGCGCGAAATTCATTTCCTTCATTATATTACCTGTACCTCCATATGCAATCAGAACAAATAAAAACAAAATTGAAGGGGAGCGATCACATGTATTTCGGAAGCAAAGGTTGGTATGTAAAAGAACTTAAAAAATTAGGTATCCGTACTTATGAAGGTAAAAAACTAGAATCGTATCGTACGCATGTGTTATCTAGTTTACTTGAGAGAATGAAGAGAGCTTCGGCTTAATAAAAAATAGAAGAAGCTACTTTTAAAGTAGCTTCTTGCTTTTTAAAACTTCAATTACAATTTTTAATTATTTCTTGTTTTTTTCTTTTATCTTTTCAACTTCACTTTTTATATCCTCAGATACAGCCACATCTATATTGCCTTTATACTTCTTATATTCCTGGAATAACATATTTGCATTTTGGTTAAATGTCATTCTTCATGTTTACTCCCTTTTTTAAATTCCTATTCCCTATATATTTAACGAAGCAAGCAACCAAGCTGAAAATGCTATAATAAATCCAACTACACTAAGGGGGAAAATTACTTTGCACGGAAAACACATTCAATTTCACAAGTTTGGCAATCCAAAAGATGTACTACAAGTTGAATATAAAAATATAGAACCATTAAAAGAGAATGAAGTTTTAGTCCGCATGTTAGTTAGACCGATTAATCCATCTGACTTAATTCCAATAACGGGAGCGTACGCACATAGAATCCCTTTACCTAACATACCTGGCTATGAAGGTGTTGGTATTGTAGAAGATGTTGGCGCGGGCGTTACGAGAGACCTTATCAGTAAACGTGTTTTACCGTTACGTGGAGAAGGTACTTGGCAAGAATATGTGAAGACGTCAGCTGATTTTGTAGTTCCTATTCCTGATTCTATCGATGACTTTACAGCTGCACAAATGTATATTAATCCTCTTACGGCGTGGGTTACTTGTACAGAAACGTTAAACTTACAGAGTAATGACGTTTTATTAGTGAATGCTTGTGGGTCCGCTATTGGGCATCTATTTGCGCAGTTATCCCAAATTTTAAATTTCCGATTCATTGCCGTTACAAGAAATAATAAGCATACAGAAGAGTTACTTCACCTTGGTGCTGCATATGTAATTGATACTTCTACTGCCCCGCTTTATGAAACCGTTATGGAATTAACGAACGGGCTCGGTGCGGATGCTGCGATTGACTCTATCGGAGGGCCAGATGGAAATGAATTAGCTTTCTCCTTACGTCCAAACGGGCACTTTTTAACGATCGGTCTTCTATCAGGAATACAAGTGAACTGGGCAGAGATTGTCACGAAAGCAAAAGTGCACGCGAACATATTTCATTTACGACATTGGAATAATGAAGTGCCACCATATAAATGGCAAGAAACGTTTCGTCACTTAATTCGCTTAGTGGAAAATGAGCAATTACGTTTTATGAAAGTCCATTCTACATATGACTTAGCGGATGTGAAAGCGGCAGTTGATGTCGTGCAATCTGCTGAGAAAACGAAAGGAAAAGTGTTTTTGACGAGTTATTAAATGCAAAGGAAGAAGTCTTTTTGATTGACCTTTTAAATAGACTAGATAATACATTTAGGAACGAAAATTTGTAAGTATCTGGTATAATTCTATTAAAAGGTGAAAGGAGCTTCTAACATGTGGCTAATTTCGGCAATTTGGCCTGTTATACTAGTCGGGGGAATTGTAGTATTTGTAATAAAAAGATTGGAACATAAATATAAGCACGGCAAATTGGAGAAGAAAAAATCAAATGAGGCTCAAATTTTATTAGACAGTTTCATACCGATAGGAATGCTTATTGGCTGTATAATCGGTTTGATTTTCGGCATGTTTTTCCCGGATTATTCACTTCTTGCAGTGAGTTTAGGATCCGGAATCGGCTATTTATTGGGGTTTTTCGCCTATGAAATTTATAGCAAAACAGGAAACAACTTCTCATAATCAAAAAAGAATAAACGGGACAGTACATAGTGGTCATCAAAATATGTACTGCCCTTTATTTTTGCATCAATGTTATCACCGTACGTTCCACATCCTATACACCTTTTTGATTGATTTTCCTCTCCTCCCTCTTTTGTATATTCGCTTTTTTGTTTTCATTAGATCTATACCCATAGTAAAGTAGAGCGCATGTAATAACTGAGCCTACAATGTATCCTAAAAAGCACCCTAACCAAAACATAATGTAATCGCCTCCAATCCTTTATAAATTTTATGTACTATCACTCTTTACATGCTCAATCGTTTATTTCTATCAACTATACACTCTCTAAGGCTATTCATACCATTATTTCTCTTCTTACCTCAAATGACAATTTTATTATTTGTTATAAAGTTAATGTTTTTCCATATTATTACTTTTACTTTAAAAATAATATACTACATTTGAAATAAGCAGGCTAGTACATTGGCTCTTCTCCCTCTTACCTTTAATTATGAACAAAAAAATCCCCTCAAAGTATAAACTCCAAGGGGTGAGCCTGTTTTTTATTTACTTATATACGTACAGCTGTACCACTTACAGCAACCATTAACATTCCGTCACGAACAACCTCATAATCTACGTCAACACCAACGATAGCGTTCGCACCTTTTTGTTTTGCAAGTTCTTTCATTTCATCCATTGCGATATCACGAGCTTCTTTTAGTTTGCTTTCGTAAGAACCAGCACGACCACCGACAACATCACGAACAGAAGCGAATAAATCGCGGACAATATTTGCACCCATAATAGCTTCACCATTTACAATATCGATATACTCAATAATTTCTTTACCTTGAATTCCAGACGTTGTTGTTACAATCATGACTGACACGCTCCTAATAAGTTGTAGTTTGAATAAGCTTTCTTATGTCTTTATTATGACATGGAACAAGCAACGAATCTATTGAATTACCTTACAGGAATGTGACAGTTTTGTAAGAATAAAGTGCCTATTCCATTTAATAAAACGCTTTCACATTCGGATACATAAAAGATTCTCTATTTTCTTTCCAGTCCTTTTCTACTTCTTTAAAAGTTGGTCGTCCTAATTCTTCCTTGTTTCCCTGTTTATGAAACCATTTCTTTACATACTTCTCTCCATTTTTATTTTGCACTGTACAAAGGAAGCTATTACTACTATCCTTTAATATTTTTACAATCACGAAAAGACACCTCTTCCTTTCTCAATATCATAATAGGACTTGATCTTTTACTATAAGCCCTTCCTCTCTTATAGTCATACGACTCCTCGGTCGCGCCAAAGTTGTAAGATCAAAAAACGATATTCATTATGTTTAAATATGTGACGTATATATTATTTAAAGAAATCAGAGTTATACGCATTGTGCTTATCAAATATTTCATAGATTTCTAACTTATCATCTAATTTTGCATCTACTAAAATTAATATATTTCCATTGTAAATGTATTCTTCATATTTCTTAGCGTGCTCTTCTGGAATGCCTAATCCGATAAATGCTCCTATTAAACTTCCAGCTCCTCCGCCAATACCGGCTCCCCCAATAGCTGCCGCGATAGGTCCCGCTGCTACAATTGGGCCCAGTCCAGATACGGCAAGTACACCAAGACCTGTTAATAAACCACCGAGTCCGCCTGCTACTCCTCCAGCTACAAGCCCTGTCGCTGAAAAAATATCCCCTTTATGTGCAGTTTCATGATTCACTTTTTCACCCGATTTTTCTTCCAGGTGTTCAATTTCCTCTCGATCCTTTGCAATAGCTGAAATGTTATTAGCCGCATATCCTTTATCTTTTAATTCATTAATAACGAGTGCTGCATCATCAATTGTTCTAAAAACACCTACTATTTTTCTATCTACATTCATAACTAGTAACCTCCTAAAGTTTTTTATCATTTATCTTTATTACTCTTCGTTTTTATATACACTAATTTTTTTATTCACATAACCATTTACGAAAAATGCTAATAATAGAAGAACTACAAGAGAACTACTTAACAAGTAAATAAAATCAAATGTAATATCCGTTATCATTTTATCCATATGTAACAGTCTCCTTTTTATTTAAAGTAAAAGTATAGAACCTTACAATTCATTTTCGGTCAATCTCTTTATGGTATATGTATACCCTTCCCAACCCTTTCTAAACGTAAAAAACTATAATTATATTTTTTTAATTTTATATGTTTAACATTTTTTAAAACGGGTACGTTTATATTGTTATACTTACTATACAGAAAGGGATATTACGATGAATGCCATTCAATCTACTACTATTCTTTATAATGAAACACCTACAATAACGCAGATTCATCACTTTTATGCTTTAATGACAACATTTCAAACGAATGTATTTATAAGTAAACACGGAACACTTACTTCTATTAAAAACTTAAGCACATTAGTATCTTTTTTCCTTACTGTCAAAAAGAGAGAACTTGTATTATTTATCTTTGAAGGAATAGATGCAAAAAAAGCTTTAAGAACACTTTTTCCTTCTTAAAAGTTTTATAATCCCCCTATTCCCTCGATTGTTACTTTTCATATATAGTTTTATATTTCAAAATGATTTCCTCTGTGAAAAACGAACCCCCTAATACAATAGGGGGATTTCTAGTTTGGCCTTACGAAAACTGATATAATATATATTACGTTTTCATTCTTTACGATTGAAAACTTTTAATAATCTTGAAGGTAGGAATTTTTGATGAAATCGAAAGCAAAATTTAGTATTCGTTACAAAATTATGGCTGGTTATTTAGTTATCATTTTGTTCTTACTTATTTCTTTCATTATGCTAAACAATGAGATTTCCAGTTTACAAAAATCTCGTAACTTTATTATTGAGCACGATTTTAAAGTTCTTAATTTAACGAATCAAGTGGAGAAAGATTTACTAACAATTGAAAATAAAACGAAAGGATTTATCACTTCTAATGATGTAAATTACGTTCAATCCCTTAACGCTGCAGAAAAGGATTACGAAAAACATTATCAAAGTCTTTTAGCTCTATTAGAGGATAACCCCTCTCAGCAAGAAAAGTTAAAACAGATTAATGAAAACATTACTAGTTGGATTAATAAAGAGATTCACCCATTCATTACAAATCACAATAGTAATAACGTACAATCAATCGACACGACTCAAATTCAATCACTACAATCGCAGCTAACTAACTTCCGTAGTGTAGAGGAACAACTAACGAAAAAAAGAGCTGCACAATTAGATACGGAAAATAATAAATTAGAGATTTGGTTATACAGCTTATTGTTCTTACTTTCTTGTATTTCCATTATCATTTCACTCTATATTTCGAATTCCATTACAAAAACGATTAAAAATGTAATTCAAGCTATTAAATCCATTTCTTCTAAAGAAAAAATTACGGAAAGAATTCATGTGAACAGCCATGATGAAATAAAAGATTTGGCTCATACAACGAACCATTTACTAGACGAAATATCGAAAAGAGAGTGGTTGCAAACTGAGCTTGCAGAATTAATTTTAATGTATCAAGGTGTATCTTCTATTGAGATGTTAGGTAGCAAAATTCTTAGTGGCGTTATACAAAAAACGCAAACGTCTTGCGGTGCATTTTATGTTCGTGAAGAAATTGAAGACACTGTCTACTATGTGAAGAAAGCTTCTTTCGCAGATCAAGGTGCTGATATTGGGAAACAATCCATTAAAATGGGTGAAGGTTTCATTGGACAGTCTGCTTTAGAAAAGAAAAGTTTTATTCTCAGGGACATACCTGAAGAATTCCGTTACGTTACTACTGGATTATTAGAAATACGCCCTAAAAACCTACTAGTTATCCCTATCTTATTTGAGGATGAAGTAATCGCAGTAATGGAGTTAGTAAGTGTAACTGAGATTTCAGACTTACATCAAGATTTAATTCAACAAACCGTTGATAATCTAGGTTTAACAATCCATAGCATTATGGGACGTATGCGAATTCAAACTCTTTTACATGAATCCCAAGCAATGACAGAAGAGCTGCAAGTTCAATCAGAAGAATTACAAACGCAAGCTGAAGAACTACAAATGCAAGCCGAAGAATTACGAACAACGAATGAACAACTAGAGTCTAGAACGGAAGAGGCGGAGCAAAAGACAGCTGACTTACAAATTACTAAATCAGAATTAGAAGAAAAAGCAAGTGAGTTATTACGTAGCTCAAAATATAAATCAGAATTTCTAGCAAATATGTCACATGAATTACGCACACCGTTAAATAGTATTTTACTATTATCTGAAATGTTAAAAGAAAATCATGATAATCATTTATCCGACGATGAAATTGAATTAGCAACTGTCATTCATTCATCAGGGAAAGATTTACTTACTTTAATTAATGACATACTTGATTTATCAAAAGTAGAAGCTGGGAAACTAGATGTGATTTTTGAAGCAACGAATATAAGTGACATGGCAGCAAGTATGCATCAAAACTTTTTACATATAGCTGCACAAAAAAATGTCGAATTTACTGTTGAAGACAGTGATACGATTCCTGATCTATTTTATACAGATGCAAAACGGATTGAACAAATTATTAAAAATTTATTATCCAATGCATTTAAATTCACGGAAACAGGATCCGTTTCTTTACATTTCGATTCAATAGCAACAACTAATTTAAGTCCTGATATGCAGTCTATCAGTAATGATTGGATGAAAATTTCGGTAAAAGATACTGGTATTGGTATTGCTAAAGAACAGCATCAACTTATTTTCGAAGCCTTTCAACAGGCAGATGGTGCAACGATTCGAAAATACGGTGGTACAGGCTTAGGTTTATCTATTTGCAAAGAGTTTGCTAGATTGTTAGGTGGTTGGATTACGTTAGAGAGTCATGTAGGAGAAGGCAGTACTTTCACCGTATATATCCCTAACCTTCCAAATGGATTAACTGATGTACAAGTATCTAATTTAGAAGTTGCAGCAACGATAGAAGATGTTATTCCTGCTGAAGTTGTGGAGGAAACTATCGTGACGCCAGAAACAAGTAACGTCTTCCAAGAGAAAAACATTTTAATTGTCGATGATGATCACCGAAATATATTTGCATTACAAAATGCATTAAAAAAACAACATGCCAACATTATTACTGCACAGAACGGCATAGAGTGTTTAGACATACTAAAAAACAATACAAATATTGACCTTATTTTAATGGATATTATGATGCCGAATATGGATGGTTATGAAACGATGGAACATATTCGAATGAACTTAGGGTTACATGAAATACCTATTATCGCATTAACTGCGAAAGCAATGCCAAATGATAAAGAGAAATGTTTATCTGCTGGTGCTTCAGATTATATAAGTAAACCATTAAATTTACATCAACTCTATTCGGTAATGAGTGTATGGTTAATAAAATAAGTGAGGTTTAGTTTAAGTGGAAAATAAGTATTATAATTTTGATCCATCTGTAGATATGGATAAGCGTACGAACTTAGAAATTGAATTACTATTGGAAGCGGTATTTAAACTATCTGGCTTCGATTTTCGCCAATATGCTCGCACATCTATTTTTAGAAGAATTTGTAATCGAATGCAGATCTCTAATATCCCAACCATTTCAAAGTTAATTGAAAAAGTAATTCATGAGGAAGGTTTTTTAGAACAGTTATTAAATGATTTCTCCATTAACGTAACTGAAATGTTTCGTAACCCTAACTTTTTTAAAGCGCTAAGAGAGCATATCATTCCTGAATTAAAAAAGTATCCTGAAATTAGAATTTGGCACGCCGGATGCGCAACTGGTGAAGAAGTATTATCCATGTCCATCTTACTTCACGAAGAAGGATTAAGTGAAAAAGCTGTTATTTACGCAACAGATATGAATACAAATGTGTTAGAAAAAGCAAAACAAGGCATCCTTCCGTTAAATAAAATGCAAACTTATACGAAAAATTATTTACAAGCTGGCGGTACACAAGCATTTTCTAACTATTATTCAACAGATAATCGTTTTGCTTATTTTAATCCAGCTCTTTTACAAAACATTATTTTTGCGCAGCATAATTTAGTAACTGATCAATCTTTTAACGAATTTCATATTATACTTTGCCGTAACGTTTTAATTTACTTTACGAGTAAACTTCAAAACCAAGTACAGCAACTATTTTATGAGAGCTTAGGTCACAATGGCTTCCTATGTTTAGGAAATAAAGAAACTCTACGTTTTTCAGATATAATGCCGCATTATATCCAATTTAATCCGAACGAACAAATCTATCAAAAAATACAATAAAAGCGTATGAAATCCTCTATTTGGATTTCATACGCTTTTTATTTCGCATTCGTTTGTATCATAATGAGGCACATATCATCTGATTGTTCTTTCTTCTGTTCTTCCTTATAAAACCCTTCTATCTCTTCTTCTAAATCTCCCCATTTTCTTTCTGTAAAAGCACGTAATTTCTCTTCAGCCTCAAATTCATCATTTGCAATTGCTTCAAGAACACCATCTGTAAACAACATGATTTGAGCGTTCTTCTCAAAAGGTATAACTGTCTTTTCAACTTTTATTTCATCAAAAAATCCTACCGCACAACTCCCGCGATTCAGTTCAACCATATTTGTTTCATCAACTAAAACGTATCCAGAAGGATGTCCTGCATTTACATATTCAATCGTTCTCTTTTCTGTATCCACTACTAAGTATATCGTTGTAAAATAATATGGAATATTGTCATTCTCATTATGTAAAAGAGTCATATATTTATTTAAGTCTTTAATGACGAGTTCTGGATCAATTAAACATTTAATCGTTTCACGTAATACAGACGAAATAAACATACAAACTAATGAAGCAGATATACCATGTCCCATTACGTCCAATAATATAATACCGTAGCGGTTTTCATCGATTTTATACCAATAATACATATCTCCAGCTAGTTTGAATGAAGGTAAATAGCTTGCTTCAATTTTTATATGATCTTCTCTTAATGGGCTACTTAATAAGTTTCTTTGTACTTGTGTAGCTAAATCCAATTCATTACGAAGGTTTTCTTCTTGTTCTTTATGCCAATTTAATTCTGATTTCAAGCGTAATGCTACACGCATACGCGCTAACAATTCAACTTTATTTATCGGTTTCGTAATATAATCCATTGCGCCTATATCAAGCGCTTCAGCTAATTTATTCGCATCTTCTAAAGCTGTTACAAAAATAATAGGAATATCTTTAAACTTCTCCTCTTTTTGTAATCGCCTACAAACTTCAAGTCCATCAATTTCAGGCATCATAATATCTAATAGTATTAAATCAATTTCATTATGCCTGGAAGAATCTTTTCCAAAATGGATGTATTCGAAAAGCTCTTGTGCAGAATTCAGCGATACAAGATCCTGATATCCGGCTTGTTTTAAAATTTTTTCAATTACAAAGATGTTAACCGGATTATCATCGACAATTAAAATGGACACAAGTTATTTCCCCTTTTCTTATTTAAAATGTAAATCGATTATCATTTTCTATTTTTCTAGTATTACATACTCAGTTACAAAATGAAAATTTCCTACTCAAACATATTTATACAGCAAAAGAACAAACCCCCTAGAAATGAGAGTTTGTTCTTTCACTCTATAAATTTCCACTTTTAATTTAACACCATTGCTTTATCACTTAAAAGACGATCTAACTCTTCCATATGATTTGTTTCATCTGCGATCATATCTTCTAACTTTACAACTAACTCTGTCATATTTAATTTCGCTGCCTGTTCTTTTCTCGTTTCATAACGCTTAATTGTTTCATATTCTGACTTTCTAGCTTCTTCTAACATTTCTCTAACGTCTTCTACTTGTTTCACTGGTAAAGGGATCGTAGTAGGTGTACCACCTAACGTCTTAATTTTCTCCGCTAAATATAGGGCATGTCCTTGTTCATCACTAATTTCAGATTCAAAGAAAGGTTTTAACACTTGTCTATATATACCAGAAACTGTAGCAGCATTATGGTTATACATAATAATTGCCGAGTATTCTCCTGCTAAATCTTCATTCAATCCTTCGATTAGTTCTTTCACATCGTGTGACATTTTTATATCTCCTCCTATACTTAATAACTACCCCTTTTCTCATGTTTTAAACATAATTCTTTTAAATTTTTATGTATCTAAAAATGCTGCTTGCTTCAATTTACTTATCGCTTGTCTTTTAATACGAGAAACATGCATTTGTGAAATACCTAACCGTTCCCCTGTATCCTTTTGATTTAAATTTTCTCCAAATATATAATGAATAACACTCTTTTCCGTCTCATTTAATACGTTAAAAATATCCTTTAAAACGAGACGCCTTTCTGTCTCTTCATATCCTTGCTCTACTTCACCTACAGATTCAATTCTCGCTACCGAACTTCCATCAGATGAATTTTCAACTACATCATCTAAGGAAGATACTCGATAATTATTTTTCGCATCCATAATTTCTAGCACTTCCTCTTCGGATAGTCCTAAATGATCCGCAATCTCTATAATCTTCGGTGAACGTTGCAGTTGATCTGTTAGCTCCTCTATCGCAAGTTTAATCTTCCCGCCTAAATCTTTAATTCGCCTTGGAACATGAATACCCCAAGTCTTATCACGTAAATACTTCTTTATTTCGCCTACTATTGTAGGTATTGCAAACGGCTCAAAAGCATTCCCTATCGAATAATCATACCTTCTTATTGCGCCTAAGAGCCCTAACATTCCTACTTGTACAATATCCTCATGCATCGGTCCACCTTTTGAATAGCGATATGCAATGGAATGTACGAGGTTTTTATAGTGATTCACTAATCTTTCCTGCGCTTCATCACATTGGTTTTGTTGGAAGTCTGCAATTAGTTTAATAACGTCTTCTTTAGCAAGATTTGTAGGTTGAGATTGGATTTCCATCATTCTCCACCTGCTCTCTTTGTATATATTTTGTCATTAAAACTGTCATGCCTTCATCATGCATAATTTGTATATCATCCATTAACGTATTGATTAAATATAAACCTAAACCATTTTCCGGCAAATGTTCTACTGGTTTACTAATATCATACGGACCAACTTTCTCTTTTAAGGTACTAAAATCAAAGCTAATCCCATTATCAGCAACCATAATTTCTAATCGATCTTCATATAGACCAAAGACAATTGCAATTTCTCCAACGTCTTCTTTGTATGCATGTTGTACAATATTTGTACATGCTTCACTAATAGCAATTTTCATATCTTCTATATCGTCATAAGCAAAGCCCATTCGATTCGCAACACCAGCCATTGTTAAACGAATAATAGCCACATATTCTGCCTTTGCAGGAATTTTCATTTCTATCTTTTCAAATCTCTCCATCATCCCTAGTCACCTTCTTTCTACTTTTTCAAAATCCGCATTCAAATTTAATATTTCTGTTAGCCCTGTAATATCAAATAATCTTTTTAGTCGTTTAGATACACCAATAAATTCTAGTTTGCCATCATTTTTCTTAACCGCTTTTAATAGAGCTATAAATACGCCTAAACCTGTACTATCCATATACTCTACCTCAGTAAAATCTACTACAATATGAACCTCTTTTTCGCTTGCAATAGGCATCATCTTATTTTTTAAATCTGATGCCGTATACGCATCAATCTCACCATTAAGTTGTACCGTATAACCTACATCATTTTGCAAAATATTTACTGACAAATTCATCATTTCCGCCCCCTTATCTCAAACTACTACTATGTTAATTACCCATAAAAATTAATTTTAAACATATTTTTTAATTTTAATTATAAATAATTTTTCTACACTTTACCCAGCTTCATGCTTAAAAAATACTACAAAATGTTTAAACCTTATAAATTTGTGTATGTATAATGTATAAACATTATTTTTAGGGGGATCTATCTATGGAAGAGCACAACTTTAAAAAGGGAGATTTTGTTCAATTTTCTTATCGACACGATCATGCTACAAAATTAGTTGGTTCCATTATTAACATACTAACGAATACAATTGTAGTGGATATAGGTAATGACGAGGACTTATCTCATATAGAACCAAGGCAAGTCGTAAGAATAAATAATTGTAAAAAAGTAACGATGGCTTAATACATAATAGAAAGTGTAATGTTAATGAGTGGAGGTTCTTCATCCTCCACTCATTCCTATGCAGATTACATAAAAAAAGCATCCAAATTAGTTTAATTGGATGCTTTTTTTATGTATTTTTACGAACTTATTAACCTTATAGTCGCATATAACAAACTTAAGATTATCATTCATTTACTACTTACGCTTTCCGTAGCATTCTAGAAAAGAATGTAACGATTAAAATAAAGACGATTGCACCTAATAGAGCTGGAAGAATAAAGATGCCTCCCCATTCAGGACCCCAATGACCAAATAACGCACTACCTACCCAAGATCCGATTAAACCGGCAATCACATTACCAACTATACCTAAAGGAAAGTCTTTTCCCGTAATCATTCCAGCTAACGCACCAATAAGTCCACCTACAATACACGTAATAATAAGTCCCACAATTAAACCTCCTATATTCGTTTTATATTGGATTCATCAAGCTTTGGTATGTAACCAAAGCTTGATGAACATATATTATTCTTTATTATCCAATTCATCACTTATCTTTTGTTTCACTTTTCCGACTTTTTCTTTTATCGTTCCCTTCGTCTTTTCCCACTTCCCTTCATTTTTCAACTCTCTATCATCTGTAACTTCACCAATTCCTTCGTTTACTTGTCCTTTTTTCTTTTCAACTTTACCTTTAACTTGTTCTTTTAGCCCGTTCTCACTCATATTTACAATCTCCTTTTCGTAATAGATTTATAGATTTACAGGATACAAATTTAAATAGAATACATGCATCTTCTTTCTTGTAACCATTCCCCGACTCTTTCTAAATCCTTAACGAATAACAAGATTTTTCCTTCATCCAGCTTTTCTTCGTAGAAGTTTGCTTCTTCCTCATTAAGCCCTAACTCTTGCATCTTATTTCTTAACTGATCTCCCGTGTTTTGAAAGACGTTAATAATGCTTGTCCCAAGTCCTTCCTCTTTTATCCCAATTGTATTCACGTCTGCATTATCTGCAATTCTATTTGTCCTGTCTTTCTCATGTGTTAATACGTAAATATCTTTTTGGTCTATTCCTTTCTTCACTAGATCATTCGCCGCATTCATGACCTCTTTCTCCGTAATAAATTCATATACAAAAGGTTTACTATACTTCGTTTCCATCTTTAACTTCCTCCTTTAAAATGAATTATTTGTTATATTATATGTAGTACACCCATTTTCGAAATGTTAAACATAAAATATGAAAAAAGTTATGTGAATTTTTTCTATCCTACAACTAGTAGAATAAATCCACTTACAATAACTACCTAAATTAACAGAAAATTGTTATAATTAAACATAAGGAGGGATACTATGAAAAAAATCATATCTATATGCGCTCTAACCACTCTATCTTTCACTTTAATAGGCTGTGCCAGTACCTCAGCTACCGACAAATCTCCACAAGCTAAACAAGAACAGAAACAAAATGCCTTTCAATTAAACTCCGCAAATATTACAGATATCGAAATACTTAGCACAAAAAATAACAACGTTTCAAAATCTCAAACAGACAACGAAGAAATGATACAATCTATCGTTTCAGCAGTTCAAAAAGGCACTCCTAAGCAAATCACACTAGATCAAAAAAAGAGAGAATCTGCACATTCTACTATTACCATTACATATAAAGATGACGCAAAAGAAGAATTTCTTGTGTGGGTTGATAATAAGGAGCAAATTACGATTGCTAAAGATGAGAAGAAAGATAAGGTTGAAGGTGTGACAGTGAATATTAAAGATGTGAAAATGATGAAGGACTTCTTTTAAAATTTTAATATAATTGATGTTAAAAAAGAGTAGGATTACATCCTACTCTTTTTTAATCTTGTCCCATAAATAAACTTTTATAAAAGCTATTTAAGATCTAATTTTGCTAAATCATGTTGTAAAACATTATTTCCTTCTTGTGGGTTAAATACTATTGCACTAAGACCAAAAACATTCGTAACAACATCTCTATCTTTCGAACGAATGATTCTTACTTCATAAGCAAAAACTCCTGGAGGAAGAGCTGCTGAACGAAAAGTAACATATCGATTAGGTGCCAATGTTTGTGTTGAAGGGTCTACTAATGGTAACAATACCGGAGAACCCGATGACCAATCAAACATTTCAACAGTTACTGTATGAGTATCATCTGGATCAACATTCATAGCTTCCACAGTAAGAAACAACGTAGCGGAATGTCTACGTAATACACCCGTTGACAAAGTTTCATTGTGATGTTTATGACATTTTCCAGGAGGATGACTATAGCCATAACTCATATCAATTCCCCCCTTTCATTTACAATTAAGGACAAGTATTCCTTATAATATATAATGCTAGTATTATTTTAATGAAAGGTATAAAAGCGGATTTCCATCTGTATTTTTGGATATTTTATTTTCCACTTATCCCCTCTTAATGAATAATATAGATTCTCCTATTTTGCCCTTGAACTCTTTCTAAGAATAAATAAATCTATTTTGAAAAGGACCTGCTCCATTCATTCGTAAAAGCATAAAGTAAATGGAATCCGTTAAAACACATGAGTGAACCTTTGTTTTTCTCCTCCTATTAAAAGGAGGAACTGCTATGGGCTTTGGTGGTAGTTGTGGCGGCTGTGGCTTCGCCGGAGGATTTGCTTTATTAGTTGTATTGTTTATTTTATTAATCATCGTTGGAGCTGCTTGCTTCTGCTAAAAAACTATCGAAAAGACACTCATGTGAGTGTCTTTTCTTCATATGTAAAAAAAGCCCACCTATTTCCGTAGGCAGGCCTTATCTTTATTACACAATAAGAAAGTATACTCTCTTTTCCCTTGAATTTTTATGTAATTATACATATTCATGAAAATAGAAGAAGTAAAATTGTCATTACAATATATTTTCCACTTTCAACTTAGTTATCAATGGATAAACTTTATTTATATATTCATGAGAATCATCCATTGAAAATGTATCTTCTTTAAGTCAAAACTGTCATTTTAAAAAAGAAAAAGACACCCTAAGGTACCTTTCTCCGACTTGAACCATCTTAATTTTAATAATATGTATTGGACTCTTATCTAAAAAATAATCTAATGTATTCCAATCAGAGAAAGATAATGATAAAATAAAAGTGCAACAAGATGTTGCTTAGTTTTTAAATTTTATGGGAATAACACAAAAGCTAGGTTTGGTCGCCAAGTTTTTTCATTCCTATTGGTCATGAAATACCCCGGTTGGTCGCCGGGGTATTTCTTTTTTATTAACGTATATATAAGGTCTATTATGGACAAAATAAAATATAATCTTAGTAGAAGATAGAACACTGACATCTTTGCCGCTTCTAAATCACTTTGGTCTTGTGCGAAGAAAGTATGGTCAGTACTTTCAGCTCAGTGTTCGATCTACTTTAGTTTTTGAGTTGAGTGTTGCTAATCATAGCAGCACTTTTTTACATTCCAATTTGTTCTTTGATGAATTGAATTATATGTTTTACAAACTGGCTTTGCGTGAAGAAGTAATGAATATTTCTCAGTACTGTCGTCCACGATGCTAGATTACTTACGAAAGACTGGGATTCTGTCTTTTTGGTCGCCTTTTTTTTACGTTTTTTCATTCCTGTCCCTCCCTTCATAAGGGAAGGGCAAAGATGGCACATTTTATATTTTAAAGAGTTATATAGAAGAGGACAAGCTATTCATAAAGAAAAGACACCCTAAGGTGCCCTCCTCCGACTTGAACCATCTTAATTTTAATAATATGTATTGGACTCCCATCCAACTATTATTTTACCATGTTAAGTTGTTTTTGTTTATTGAGAAATACAATAGTTTATGTATGCCGGTCTTCTGTATTAGATATTTTGGTAATCCATGCAGCGATTAACAAGAGAACAAGCTATTAATTAAAGGTAAAACCACATGCTAAGCGGGTGTAACATACCAATAAAATTTATACTGTACATCTTATATATGACGTAGGAACCAGAAGAAAAAGGAATTAGCACATAATTATCGTGGAGAAGTAGCCATAGTGGTAGTTCTAGTAAGTTTTTTACTAAATTAAGTTACGTACTTTTTCAAATTATATATACAATGAAATTAACCCGGATATAACAATCAATGGAAGGATTACTGCGAGTTTATTTTTTAGAGGGGCACGTTTGTCTGGGACACCGGGGTGGATAACAAAAGCGAGTAAAACAATTGCTCCAATAATACCTAAAAGTGTATGAATGATTATCATCCTCCTAAGGAATATTATTATTAATTTTATCATACCCAAACAAAAAAGGATACAAATAACAATTAACCCTAAATAAACCATTATAAATTCCAATTATACAGCGTCACCAAACATAAAGTGAAACTATAATCAGCGATGAGTGCCCTTCCCCACTGATTATTAATTGAACCTATCGAGCATTTACGGGTAAATGAGGGATAACAGTAGAAATAATATAATTAAAAGAGGAGTGAAATTTCACTCCTCTTTTTTACTTGTGGATTTTAACACTCATTAGATCGCTACTAGAATTTTGCTTCTCTAGGCTTATCTCTATTTTAAGATTGTTTTTATTTATATCAAAATTACCTGTGCGTGTATTAGAAGCCACTATATTATCAATCTCTGTACTCAAATCTAAGTTTGGATTTATCATAGTGATCCACTCTTTCCCTAACTCTACTAACGCCTTCTTACCTTGACCTCTATCAATTACAAAATTAACGGTAAAGTTACTTTCATTATCGCCTTCTACAGTGAAATTCCCATTAAATTCTGGAATCCCTTCTAATACCGGAGAGAATAACACGACCTCTGAACGTGGACCGCCTATCCCTATATATTTTAGCTCCGCATTATGTTTTGCGTTAATTTCAGTAATAAGATTTTGTGCTTCCTTAGATATAGATTTTTTTAATACCGAAGAGCTATCCATCCAACCTTCATGATAATAAATGAGCTCGTCTGCTAAATCTTGTGGGATAGCAGTAGGCTTTGACTCATGCTCTTTTTCCGATTTATTAATTGCATTGTATAAGAATAGTGCATACTGCTCACGAGTCACGAGACTTTGTGGTTCAAACTTATTATCACCTGTGCCCGTCGTAATTTTATTTTCTTGTAATGCACTGATAGCATTTGTTGCCCAGTAATTTTTATCTACATCTTTGAAAGTGGTAGTAGATGTTGCTTTGAAGTTAAAAGCCTTTGTTAATACAACAGCTAATTGTTCACGCGTTAAAACGTTATCTGGACCGAATTTCCCATTACCAAATCCGTTCATAATACCAGCTTTATTAAGAGCTAAAATTTCTTTTTTAAACATATGCTCTTCTATATCTGTGAAAGGGTTTTGTGTATTAAGTTCATCTACTGGCTTCAAGTAGGCATATATTAGTCTAGCTACTTGTCCTCGTGTAATATTATCACCAAAACCAAACATTCCGTTTCCATAACCAGCTACAATATTTTTCTCTTTTAAATCCATAATTGCTTGATAAGACCAGTGATTTTCAGGAACATCTTTAAATCCTAGTGTATTTTCTGCTTGCACATTTGTTAGAGGTGTTAGTGTTGTTGATGCAATAACTGCCCCTGCTAAAATTAATTGTTTAAAATTCATAATTGAATCCCCTTATTCTTAAAATAATATATTAAAAAATACCGTAAACATTCTTTTTAATATTAACATATAAAGATACTTTTTGTAGGTTAATTATGGAATATTTGAAGAAGATTATTCCAGCATATAATGTTTATACAACTAAATTAAAATCGTACTAACTTGCTTCCAATACGCACTCATTTCCTTTATCCATTTAAAAAAAATACAATTGATAAATGCAAAAAATCCCCTCAAAGCATCAGCTTTAAGGGGACCCATCCTATCATCTTCTCTCTTCATATAATCGATTTGCCTTATACGAACAAACTAAATACATAACAATTGCAGCAGGGATAAACAACCATGCAAAGCCTCTCATCAATGCAAGTGGTGTTTCAAATAAGAATGCCCATAGAAATGATACACCTTGCTTATCCCATAGTCCTGGCGTAAAATATAGTTCTTTCGGGTTTACAAGTGCTCCTACATTAATCGTGTCATTAAACATAAATAGAATTAATATCGGAATAGAGCATATAGCTAATTCTAAAAATGTTTTAGATAGACGTTTATACTTCCCTGCTCGTGACATTTGATCTGAAAAAATGTCATCTTCGCTTTCCTCATTTACCTTTTTAAAATAGTGCGTACCTGACCACCAATTACCAGCTATATGCTCCCAGCCACTATCTTCAAATAATGTACAGTAATTAATAAATTCACTTTTTCTACTAAATACTCTATGGTCTATTCTAATCGTCGCATCTTCCGGCTCTGTATACCTAAATGTATAACCAAATGTATTACTTTCTAGTTGGTAGCCTTTCCAAGCCATCTCTTCTAACCATTTTTCCTCTTTCTCAAAGTCTAAGAAGAATTTCAATTTCCACATCAGCGTTTCCCCCTAACTATACGTGTATTAAACTTTTTGTAACGGCAATAATGTGCTGCATTCTCATAAAATCTAAATGTAACACTTCTTTCCCACGTTCCGTAATGACATATACTTTTCTTCGTTTATCTTCACTTTTCACCGATTCTATTAACCCTTGTTTTAATAAATTTTCAACCGCTCCATACAATGTACCCGCTGCAATTTTCACTTGATGATTACTCAGTTCCTCCACCTTTTGCATAATTAAATATCCATGAGCTGGCTCTAATAAAGCTAAAAGAACATAATACGTTGTTTCCGTTAATGGTAAATTTTTATCTCTATTCATAAAGACCTCCAATGTAACGATAAATATATAGCTAAACTATATAGTTAAACTGTATAGTTTGATTTTATACAGTTAGACTGTATATGTCAAATTAAGTTATAAAAAAACAACCTAGATCCAACATGGGATCTAGGTTGTTTTTTTACATAAACGTAATCGTCACTAAAGAATATCCTTCTTTCGCATTATACGGCTCAGCTTTATAAGAAACACGGTTCGCCCCTTGCGGATAACCGATTTCCCCAATTGCTTTTTTCACATCTTGCAATGCGCCATCCATTGATTGTTTATACAGGATTTCAATCTTTGGTGACTTTTCGTTATAACGTTGCTGCATTTTATTTTTGAATTCATTATAGTTATTTGCGATGTATTCATTTCCTAAATAATTTAACTTTGTATCTTTTAAAATTTGTTGATACGCAGGGGTCTTCGTACTACCTGCCGCAATTTTATTTGTTAATGTACTATAATAATTTGTTGTAGCTTGCGGATAGTCCACGCGATTCCACTCATGATTTCTTGCGATTTGCTCATCTGATAAGTTGAAATAAGAATACGTTACACGGCCCTGCTCATCTGGCACCGGATCATCGAATGTTGTATCAAGGTGATACCATTTGTTTTCGATTTTCACCAAGTTCCAAGCATGGGGCTGTCCGTCTCCAGTTCCTACTACAAAATGATTCTCAATTCCAGCTTCTTTTAATAATTGATAAGTTAATAGTGCATAACCTTGGCAAACCGCAGAGCGATTTACAAGTGCTTCATATGCTGTGTAAGCTTTATAAGACGTATCATAAGAAACGTGTTTTACAACATAATCATGAATCGCCTTCACTTTTTCGTGATCATCCATTCCAACTTGCGTAATCGAAGAAACGATTGCCTTTGCTTGCTTCATTACATATTCTGTTTGTTCTTTCGTTTCACGATATGTAATCTTTAACGTAAACGTATAATTTCCAGGTGATCCAGAAAGTCCATATGAAACATTCGATCTATTAAAATTCGTATACTCATTTTTACTTGCCACCTCTTTATAGGCATTAAAAAGTGTATCCATTACTTCTTTTGTATTACTATTTGTCGTTTTGTACGGAAGTGAAATATTCGTTTCATACGTATTAATACGCTTTTGCACTTCATCTTTAAATGCTGCTAATAATGCCGCATCCCCTGTATCTCGCACCGCAATTTCTGGCTTTTTATACTTCAAAGTATTATATAAAAACTGTGCATATTGTTCACGTTTTACCGTACTGTATGGCTCAAATTTCCCTTCACCTGTACCAGAAGCAATCCCGTTTGACTGCACTGCACTAATTGCATTTTCACCCCAAAAACCACTTGGAACATCGTTAAATGTATGCTTTTGTTTCGCAGAAAGATGGAAAGCGTTTGTAAGAATTTGCGCCATTTCTGCCCGGCTAACAGAATCTTTCGGTCTAAATCCCCCATTTGCATCACCTTTAAAAACCCCTAATTTCGTTAGCGTTAAAACCTCTTCTGGAAACATTGTTGAACCTGAACGAATATCTCGATACGGATTATTTAAAGTGGATCCATCTTGTAATACATAACGAGCACCGTCATTACTAAACGTACCACCTTGCTTATTCGGTACTAACACGCGATAAATTAAAGCTGCAACTTGTTCTCTCGTCGCAACATCACCGAAACCAAACTTTCCATTTCCATAACCAGAAATAATGTTTTTACCCGCTAAATCTTTAATCGCCGGATACGACCAATGCGATGTAGGCACATCAGAAAAAATACTCGCCTCAGCAGCTCTCACATCACTGCCATTTGTAAACAGTAAAGCACCACTAATAAGTGATAATGATGTAATTGATTTTAATAGTTTTGTGTACATAATTCCTTCTCCCAATTTGTTCTCTATTCATGTTGTTTTTTGTCGAAAAATCTAAAAATATGACAAAATATATTATACAATTAAAAGGTTTTGAGAGATATATTGAATTTTAAAATATGCAAAAATTCATATTAATATATTTTCCCGTATTAATATTATGTTTTTTATTTATGAATATATAAATAGGTAGTAACTCGTTATAACTCCCTTCATGGTAATCTCTAATTTTATATTGGAATTCTTTAGAATAATTCTTCTTTATTTCTCAATATAAGGAGTCTTGGATTTTCATTAACATTCCTGTAATATTATTAACAAAGAGTAAGGTAAGAGTTACTCTTTGCCATTTTAGAAGAGGTTCTGTTGGAGACAGCAGGATCTTTTTTCATATAGAGATAGTTTTGCTAAATTTTTCACTACTAACCACAAAAATATCCTATAATGTTTATATTACAAATTAACATATTAGGAGCGGATCAAATGCCAGTTACACTAGAACTTATTCTTTTCATTCTTATAGCAATTAGTGCTGTTGGCTATTTAATAAAAGAATTTCAAAAAACTAGAAAAAGAACACTTGGAATTTCACTAGAATTCTTGGTTCTTTTCTGGTCAATATGGAGAATATCGACTATCGTAATCTAATTTATAAAACATGAATTCCTTCGAATAAAACTCAATATTATGTCCATAATGTTGATAGGCTGTATGCCAACATTCATTTAGTTTTCTCTGTATCTCCTTGTATTGAGCAGTTAGCTATTGCTAGCTGCTCTTTTATATGTAACCTTGTTAGACAAGTTTTTCATATAATATAGTCATTCCTTTCTTATAAAGTGAAACTTTAATTAGTGGGGGTTTTGTTCATCCCCCACTTAACTTCTTTGCTCCAACTGAATTTTGAGGTGGAGTTTTACTTTCCGTTAACGCGGGATAAAAATTGAATTATATCCTATAACATTTTCAGGAATCATCCATATTTTATTTCTAAAAAATTGCATTGTTTCACTGAAAAGTGATTGTGGAAACAACCGCCTTTTTATTTATGGCAAAATAAGATTTCTATTAAACCTCATTACAAAGTATGTTATTACTGGTACACACTGGTATAATAAATACAGATCAAACATTGAAAGGAAATATGACAATGAAAAGATATTTTAACTTCATTTCACTTTTCTTAACTGTACTTGTAATAATTAATCTTACAAATATACATACAAAGTACCAATTCTTTATAGGTGCATCTATAGCATTATGTTTAACTATTATTTCTACAAATGAACTTATAAAATTCCTTGCTACTAGTAGCTTATTAGTTTACGGATTTGCAGCTCTTACTCTTTTAAGTATTGCTTGTTAACTTTCAATTTCGCTTTGTATTAAAATAGCGTTTTTATTTAATTTCATTACAATACTATAGAGGCACATACGATTTTTTTCTTTGTTTAAGGGTTCTTACGTAATAGTAAAAACCCTTTTTTCATGCCAATCACGATTTATTCATTTTTTTGATACATTTTATGGAACATTTATACGTTACGTTAGATAAATCCTTTTTGACAGAATGAATAATGAGTTATATCTTTCTCTCAATGAATTTAGGTATTTAACATGGTAAAATAATATTCGTATGAGCTTCCAATACATATTATTAAAATTAAGATGGTTCAAGTCGCAGGAAGGCACCTTTGGGTGTCTTCTTTGTACATACTAAAATCCTCACCACATTATGAATAACGGTAAGCCCTTTACACCAAACAATAATTGCAACTATATTATTTTTACATTACATTAAGGTAAAGAAATATCCCTTTACAAATAAAGTGCTAGATAGTAGGTGAAAAAATGGAATTTAACGATTTGGGTATTATCATTAAAGAACTTAGAATGAAAAAAAATATATCACAATCCGAATTATGTCATGGAATATGTTCACAAAGTCAAATTAGCAAGATTGAAAAAGGTATGATTTATCCATCTAGTATATTGTTATATCAATTATCAGAAAGACTTGGTATTGATCCAAATAATATATTTGCACTAACTCAAAACAAAAGATTAAAATATGTAGAAAATGTAAAATACGTAATAAAAGACTGCTTAAAGCAAAAACAATATAAAGATCTTTATGAAATAGTAAAAAAAGAGAAAAACTTAAATAATTTTCAAACAAAAGAAGAGAAACAGTTTCTAATATGGCACGAAGCAATTGCTATATTTATGGTGGATAGATCAATAAAAACTGCTTTAGATCTTTTAAATAATGCATTAAAACTGACTTTAACTAATTCTGATTTTTTATCAGAAAGAGAAATAGATATTATGCAAACAATGGCTATATTTTATGCAGAAAATAAAAATTATGAAAAAGGTATTAATATATTAAAAAGATGTTTAACTAATTTTAATAAGTTAGATTTTCCTAGAGATAAAGAAATTAAATTAAAAATCATGTTAAATTTAGCAAAATGTTTAGACTCCATATATCAACATGAAGAGGCAATAAAATACCTTGATAAGGGTATAAAATTAGCAATTAATTTAAATACTTTATACCTATTAGGTGAACTATTCTATTTAAAAGGTCAATATTTATTAAAGATTAAACAACATAATGTAGAAGAGGTTGTTTATAACTGGAAAAAAGCATTATTTATATTTGAACTAACAGAAAAAGAATATTATACAAAAACGCTACCAGATGAACTGATTGAAATACAAAATAAAAAACAATCATAATTTCGTAAAAGTTACTTACAAAAGTCGCAGGAAGGCACCTTTAGGTGTCTTTTTTTTGTGAAGAATCAGTTTAAAAACTAAAAGAACCTCAATAAATGAGGTTCAAAGAATCTACTATTTTAAATTACCTTCGTAAAAAGCAACTCCATTTTGAACATGTTTTAAATACCACGTAATCGTCCCGCCACAAACATTTTCAGTAAAACTATTAGCATATACTCCATTTGAGTAATAAAGAGTTCTTTTGAATTTACCATTAGAATGCTCATAAGGAATTGAGCATGTTGCTTGCTTCGGAGAGCTCACAGCTTTTTGCGTATCAGCTGAAGCTGCCCCAATTCCTCCTGTTAATGCAATACCAGTTGCTAATAGCCCTACTACTAATTTCTTGAACATAATAAATCCCCCTTTAATAGTTTTTATAACTTACAACTTAAATGTATCACTTTTGTAATTTATGTAAATATCTTGAATATGTAGAAATATTCATTTAACTTTTGGTAATATTAGGATTTTATTTTATCAAATGGAAAATAGAGGAGTTTAGGAAAGTATGTAACAATGCATAATAAATCAATCAGATATTATGCTATACTCACAAAGAGCTGATACAAAATTTCTTTAGATTGGAAAACTAAAGTCTTATCTACCTAACAGGAAGGCGCCTAATGGCGTCTTTTCTTTATTTTCAAAAGGACCTGCTCCATTTATTCTTTAAAACATAAAGTAAAGTGAACCCGTTAAAATCCATGAAATGAACCCTAGTTTTACCCTCTTATCTAAAGGAGGCACTATTGTTATGGGATATGGTGGTAGTTGCGGCGAAGGCTGCGGTTTCGCTGGAGGATTTGCTTTATTAGTTGTATTATTTATTCTATTAATCATTATCGGATGCAGTTGTTTCTGCTAAAAAACTATTAGAAAAGGTACCTATATGGGTACCTTTTCTTTATGTGTCTTATTCATTATCGAGTTCCAAACTTTTATAACAATTGAATATTTTTCGCATTTGCCATCCCTCAAATATGAATCAATACTTTGTAATATAGATTATTAACCTAAGTAAGTTAAAACAAGTAGTGACACATCATAAATGACATGTGCCCAAATACCGCCCCATAAGCTACCTGTTTTTCTCCAAGCATAAGTAAATGGCAAACGTCCGATACCAATTACAAATACGCATTGGAAAATATTACCGTCATAAGTAGTATAATGCATCAATCCAAAAATAATCGCTGAAATAATTGCTGATATTACCCACGAAGTTGCTGAGTCAAATTTTTTGCTTGCAAAGTAAAATACAATAACTGCTATAGCCGCTGTAATAACTTCTTCTCCAATTAAACTAAAAAACTTCATACTATAATCAAGAAACTCGATCCATAATGGAAGAGTTATATCCGACTCTTCAAAAGCAGCATTTTCTGCTAAAGGGGTATTCATAAGAGTACCTATACCAACAAATAATAGGCTAACCAGATATCCTAATATAATTGATATAAAGACCCATTTCCAACTGCCTTTATTCATTCTTCTAAAAAACGATTTTGCTTTATCGTATCCAACGAGCAAAATAAGGGATAATCCCCCACCAATAGTTAAATAAGACCAAGCAGTAAAAGCACCAAAGTCTCCTAATAATTCAGCATACATAAGTGCAAAAGTCGTAATGAATACAATTATCACAGCGAAAAATATATTTGTCTTCTTCCAACTGTTATTTTCAAATAAATCTAACATTTTAATACTCCTTAAATAAAAATTAATGAATTGTGATCTTGCTATAAATTTATATAAAAAAAACTAGCCATTAGGCTTATTTATAGCCTGGAATCTCTTTTAACTCTGTATTGTAGTCTTTTCCTACTTAATCCGTTGCATTTTTAACACTACCTATAGAATCTCTAAAACTTCCACTCGCATCTTGCACAATTACAAAATCTATTTTTTTATGCAATGGCTATTGAAACTTTAAGTATCCTTCATGCTCTCTGTAACACATATCCTTTGCTTCATTTGTTTTTAAGTGTATGGTCTATTCCCTCTACTGATTTAGCAAACACATTGAATCTAGGAAACACCAACAGAATACACAAAGTGTCATAAATATTGATAGATTTTTTTCATACTCTACTCCTTTCACTATTGCATATTCTAATGTTCGAATTAGGTATTGGTAATCCTATTAGAATATCAAACTAAAAATATCTTCCTCTATTAACAGATGCCACTCCTTTCTAATCTCTCACGAACGGACCGGTCGGTTCGGTCCTATTAGGAATCTAATAATACTATAAGTTTCTAGTTTTTTAAACCCTTTTTATAAATTATTAACAAAATAAAATCAGTTGCTTATTTACAATCAAATTCCAGTAATCATTCATTATCAATGATTAACCTTTTATAGAATGAAATGAAAGTAGGAGTAGCTCAACCCCTTTAGCTAAAAATATTAATAAAAATTAGACATAATAGTTATATGTCTATACATTAAAATTAACTATATTTTTACTTCTTCTATGATTTTAGGTGAAATTAGTTGTATAATATCACTGAATTAACCAATTTGTCCTTTTGTTATTGACAGAAAATTCTTTTAAATGATATGGATAATATAATTTAATTAACTTCAAACTTATTTATACTTACAATAAAAATTCATGAAAATAAATGGTAAACATTACCTAGGATATTAAGCTCGTTTTTATTAGGAGGATTACAAAGCATGACTAAAGTTGATAAGGTAAAAGAAAAAATTATCGAAACATCTTTATATTTATTTAATACTAATGGGATCACTCGCACATCCATCCAGGATATTATGACAGCTACTGAACTACCTAAAGGTTCTATTTATCGTAGATTCAAAAATAAAGAAGAAATTGTCCTTGCTGCCTACAACAAAAGTGGTGAGATTATGTGGGAGCATTTCCATAAAGCAATGGAAAATCAAAAGACAGCAATTGATAAAATCCTTGCAATTTTCCTTATATATCAAGATGCAGCTAATAATCCTCCTATTGCTGGAGGTTGTCCATTGCTTAATAGCGCAATTGAAAGTACTGGAGTATTTCCAGAATTACAAAAAGCAGCAGCAAAAGGCTATGATGATACAGTAATGTTAATGGCCTCTCTCATAAAGGAAGGAATAGAGAAACAAGAATTTAAAGAAGATATAAACATTATATCTCTCGCTTCTTTTCTTGCATCTTCAATGGAGGGAGCTATTATGGCAAGTCGAGTATCTAACGATAATATACACCATCATTATTTTATTGAACAAATAAAGCATCATCTTTTCTCTTATTCTAAATAAGTGAGAACTTACATCGCCTTCATTCAATTTTTATAAACTTAAATTGAATACATACCTCCCCCATAAAAAATATTTTCTGTTTATGAGAGGGTTGAACATTTTTTAGCAGAGGTAGCTTACAGAAGGAATATAGAAGCAATTATTGGAATATATATAGGAGTAAGAAGATCCCCTTTAGCTTAAGCTAGAGGGGGTTTTCTTATTCCTATTTCAAACTACTCAAAATATCCGCAAAGATTACTTTAACAAAAGTTTTCACTAGAACCTTATCTATTATTTAACTGACTCTACTTGTTTCTCTAATTCTCTTCCAAGGAATGTAGCAAGTTCAAGCATACCAAATTGATTCGCTTTAGACTCTGCGTCAGAATTATAGTTTGTGTTTGTATTAATATCATACGTATAAATTGTTCCATCCGCACTGCGAATAAATTCAATACCAGCAACAGTAATTTCATTTTCTTTCAAGAACTCTTTGTATTGTTCAATAATTGGCTCGTGGAAGTCCGATATAATTTCAAATTTTGTTGACGTTTCTTTCTTACTCTCTTCTCCTACTGGGCAGAAAGCATCTTGAATTGAGCAAGCATCTGCTGGACAAAGCTCAAATCCCTCTGATGTATCTACTTTAACTGCATATACAAACTGACCGCCTACAAATTCACAACGTGTAATATATGGTTCTGGCGCTTCAATATATTGCTGGATTAAAGTAATTCCATCAATCGGCTCTTCAAACGCTGGACTATCCAAATATTGTTCTAAAGCATCAATGGAATGAAAGAGTTGAACACCAAGGCCTTTCCCTGCACGGTTATGCTTTGTAATGAACGGTACTTCCCCTAACTCCCTTGCTGCTTTTACTATATGATCACGGCCAACAGCACCAATTGTTTTCGGCACTTGTATCCCAAATTTTCTTAATGCTGCATATTGATTCAATTTACTTACTTCAAGACGTAACGCACGAGACCCGTTAAATACTGTTCTTCCATATCCCTCTAGCCAAGCAAGAACTCCTTCAGTCAACTCAGGTGCATATCGATGCCCTCTCGTATGTGACGAAGCACTCATGCGGCTATAAAAAACACCTTTGGGAGGTTCTTGTTCTAACGGAAGTGTTCCTTCATTTAAAAGCCATTCCTCATATGGCAACTCCAGTTCTTCCAGCCTTTTCACTAAATGATCCGTCCATTCCTTGTTCTCATGTAATATGTAAATTTTACTCATTTGTAATCAATTCCTTTCTTTTTGCTTCAACTAATGGCATCACTTTTTCAGAAAATCGTTTCATCTCTTCAAGCTGTGGTGAAAATTGTAAAAGTAATAATGTAACACCGACTTCTTCAAAAGCAAGTATTCTTTCTGCAATTTGTTCTGGTGTTCCGATTAAATTAGGACGTAACCCGCGATTCGATACAGAATAATCATTGAGCTTTACTTGCTGTTCCAACTGCGATTTACTCACAAAATCTTGGTAACCCGCGTAACCTAACGCATCATCTTTCACATCCGTTATACGTCTCCATTCTTCTAACGCCTCTTCTTCTGTATCACGACAAATGACGTAAGCCGCCAGCCCGAATGACTGCAATGGCTCCTCTGTCACTTTCTTTCTACGATTCTTCATATCTTCTATTTTCACAGCTACTTCTTCCACTGTTCCCCCGTGCATTACATATGCATCCGCGTGATTTACAATAACCTCTTTTCCTCGCTCACTCTCACCACCTGCATAAAGCTTAATGCCTTGTTTCTGCACAGGTTTTGGACTTAAATGTGTATGCTGAAGCTCATAAAAGTTCCCCTTATAAGAGAACTCGTCTTCTTTCCAAAGCTCTTTCAAAATTGTTACAAATTCCTCTGTGCGATCATACCTTTCATCATGTGCGGTAAATACTCCGCCGTACTGCCTCGCTTCTTCTTCCCACCATGCTGAAACTACATTCAATGTAAACCGACCATTACTTAATTGATCGATATTCGCTGCCATTTTCGCTGTAACTGCTGGATTATGGAAGCCAGGTCTGACAGCTGTCATAATCTCTAATTTATCCGTTACTGCTGCAAGTGCTGCCGCAGTTGTCCACGCTTCTAAACTTGGTGCTGACACACCTTTTATATCATTTAAGTTTAATTCTGCAATCAGTGTTGTTGAAAAACCTAATTGTTCTGCCGCTTGCGCTGTTTGTTTTGCATACTCAAACGTAGGCGGCATAGATTCATCATCTACATTTCGAAGCCATCCCCCAAAAATCGGTAACCAAAAACCATACTCCACTACCTATTCCCCCTTTATCTTTTAGCCATAAAAAAAGCTACTCTTATCGAAATAAGAGTAGCCTTCTTGACTAAGTGAACCGCTCTTATCTTTCAGGTGTTTTTTCACCTGCAGGATTTGGCACCTTTCGTCTAAAACGAGGTTGCCGAAGTTTCATAGGGCCCGTCCCTCCACTTCTCAACATAAGAATTGTTTGATTTCCATTTATTATAATCATCAGAATAATAAAAATCAATACTTTAATACTTATTTTTCCGATAAACATTAAATGATATATGAAAATTCATATTGTTATAGAGGTTTATAGGAGTATTATGTTTTTTACTTGCGGATATATAAAGAGGATGTTGGATCATGTCGAAAACATCATGTATAACCAAGTTGCTTTACTTTTATCTTAAAAATACAGCAAAAGAGGTGTTCGTAGCATGAACAATAAAGTGAAACTTTAATCAGTGGGGGTTTTCTTCATCCCCCATTGATTATTAGTTGAACCAATCGGACGTTTACGGACAGTTGATCTCCCACCTAATTTCTTTGCTCCAACTGAATTTTGAGGTGGGAGTTTTACTGTCCGTTAACGCGGGATAAACGATGTGAGAATTGTGGTTCTACTACATTTAAAGAAGGAAGAGTTGGATCTGCTTATCATGCATATATTTGTGAAGATGATCCTAGTAGGCTCTTTTCAGTGGGGAAACGTTCCAAACTATTAACTACATTCTGTTTAGAGTGCGGTGAGGTGCAATTATTTAGAGTGGAGAAACCGGAGATATTTAATGAATAAAACACTAGAATCAGGATGTCCTCTATATAGAAAAAACTGGTAATTCATACACTACTTTTGTTAAAAGTGAATATTTTTCAAGAAGATAAAAAGAACTAATCCCTAGAAGGGATTAGTTCAATATCTCAAAAGCTATTATATTACATAGTTTTATGAGCAAACGTTATATAATGTTGTGTGGGACACATAACCTGTCATCCCTTTATAAGTAACTTTTAACCACTGTTTAGAATTACTATAATGCCCTTGAACATACTCACCTGTTACCCATGTGCCAGTAATTTTCTCACCACTATTAAATGTGTGTAAGACAGGTGATCCCACAGTGTAACCACTGCGCATCTTTGCACCATATGTACCTACCGTACCTCCCTTTGCACAAGCTGCTACTACTGTTTCATTTTCAGTAGTATTCGTAGCCGCGAAAGCAGAGCCGTTAAATGTAAACAAAGTAAAGATAAAAGCTGTTAATAAAGTACAAATAGATAAGCGACGTAACAAAATAAATTCCCCCTTTTTATAATTTATTTCTTCACAAATGATTATCTTAAATATTCTAACTATTTTCAATATATTAATGTTGAGAAATATTAGTTGTATTTTTGAAATAAGATTTTATCAAAAATAGTAACAAACTCATATTTTACAGAGAGCTCGAAAGTAGTCTTCTACCAACTATATAAAAGCCCCTCCACCTTAAGGCAAAGGGACTTTCTCATTCCTATTTCAAACTACCCGAAATCTCCGTAAAGATAACCCCAA
The DNA here is from genome assembly GCF_056725905.1 of Bacillus sp. BC05(2025). Classification (NCBI taxonomy): domain Bacteria; kingdom Bacillati; phylum Bacillota; class Bacilli; order Caryophanales; family Bacillaceae; genus Bacillus; species Bacillus sp. BC05(2025). The sequence goes on from NZ_JBWYRA010000002.1 coordinate 677,651, forward strand.
GTGCATGCGCACCTGCATCTGGATATCCCAAGCTTCTTTCACCAACTGTACCGGCGCGGCCCATGCGAGCTACGATTTCTTTCGTATACTCTGCTCCTTTAACCGCTGCTTCTGCTCCTTTTTCAAAGGCAATTTTCATGTATTCTTCGTTTGAAGCGCTAGCTAACCAAGAGTCTACACATGGAGCAAGTGCGTCAACAAGTGTTTTATCACCAACTACCGCTCCTCTGCCGAATGATCTTTCTCCAATAGATTGTATACCTTGCAGTGCTGCTTGCAACATTTCAGCGAATTCTTTCACTGTTAACTCACGCTTCTCGCCTGCTGCTTTACTAGCTGCGCGGAATGCACCGCCCCAAATTGGACCAGAAGCACCGCCGCAATGTTCCATAATAATCATGGAGCAACCGTCAAGGAATGATCCGATCGTTACGTTCTCTTGATCTACAATAGAATGCCACTCACGTTTTAATTGCTTAAATCCTTTTGCTACACTCATTCCGAAGTCACCGTCACCAGCGTGCGTGTCTAACTCACAGAATGGTACTTCGTTTTTAATAATAATATCGCTCATTTTATCAACGAGATAAATCATGTTGTTTAATGTAATAACATTATCCTTAATAACAGCGTGCTCTTCTGGCGTTTCTAGTTCAAATAAAACTTCCTTCTCTTCTGTCTCTTCAAGAACATTTACGTACTCTACACTTTCAACTGGTCCATCTACTTTAAACGCTGGTGTGTTACATTCTTTCGATAGTAATGTTTTTAGCTCATCATCTAATTTCATTACTGTTAAAGACATACCAGCCATATCAATACTCGTCATATAGTTGCCGACAAATACTCTATTAATTTTAATATTTCTAGCAGCTAGTTCTCGTGTAACTGCGTTGTTAAATAAGTAAAGTTCTTGCAGTGGTGTTCCGCCAAAACCGTTAACTAAAAGCGCAATTTCTTCGCCGTCTTTTACTCCTAAATCTTTTACAAGATCGTTTGTCATACGGTTCGCTAATTCATCTGCTGACAACATTTTTTCACGTTTAATTCCTGGTTCACCGTGAATACCTACGCCGTATTCCATTTCATCTTCCGCAAGTGTGAAAGTAGGTGATCCGCTCGCTGGAACTGTACAAGACGTTAATGCTAAACCGATTGTGCGCACGTTAGCCGCTGCTTTTTCAGAGGCGGCTTTCACCGCTCCTAAATCCATACCTGCTTCCGCTGCCGCGCCAGCAATTTTATGAACTAAAATAACACCCGCAACGCCGCGGCGTCCTACCGTATACAAGCTATCTTCTACCGCAATATCATCATCCACTTTTACGTAATCTACTTCAATTCCATCTTCCGTCGCTAAATGCGCTCCGTTTTTGAAATTCATAATATCGCCGCTGTAATTTTTAATAATTAATAACGTACCTTTTTTACTAGCTGTCTCTTTAATTGCTTGATACACCTGAATTTGTGAAGGCGAAGCAAACACATCTCCGCAAACTGCCGCATCTAACATTCCTTTTCCGACTAGTCCTGCATGCGCTGGCTCATGACCACTACCGCCGCCACTAATTAATGTTACTTTATTTTCGTTCATTTCTTTCTTCTTAATGACTTTATATTTTTTCAAAAGCTCAAGCTCTGGATGAGCCATCACCATTCCGTTGCACATTTCCATTACTAATGTTTCTGGTTTGTTTATAATCTTTTTCATTGTGATTCTCCCTCAATTCCTTTAATATATTGTGATATATTTGAAATCTTCTTCTTACTATCCATGTTAAAATGAAAGCGTTTTATAGTAAACGGACAAAATGGACAATCTGTCTAAAGACACCGCTCTCATTTCTCGGTAGGATTTTCATATTAATAACATTCTAGGGATGATTCACATGACCTCTTCTATAATTTCTAAAAAGATAATCGCAAATTCATTGAAGTATTTAATGGAAACAGAGTCGTTTCATAAAATATCAGTGAGCGATATTATGTTACACTGTCAAATGCGTAGGCAAACTTTTTATTATCATTTTAAAGATAAATTTGAACTATTAAGTTGGATTTATAGAGAAGAAACGAAAGAAAACATTATCGACTTTCTCGACTATGAAACGTGGGAAAACATTTTCGATTTATTATTTGATTACTTTTATGAAAATCAAAAATTTTACCGAAATGCTTTTAAAGTCATTGAGCAAAACTCGTTTAATCACTATTTATTTGAGCATACGAAAAACTTATATATGAAAATTATTGATGAACTATCTGTCAGCTGTGGATTCAGCCTTTCTGATGAGACAAAAAATACGATTGCCTCCTTTTATAGTCACGGTTTCGTTGGAACGATAAAAGATTGGATTGAAAGCAAATGCGAAGTAGATCCGTCCATTATGTCTTCTCTCATGAAAAATATGATAAACAATCAATTACTACTATTACTGGAGCAATCTGCAAAGTAATTAAAGGGTGGCAAAAGCAATGAAAAAGATTATGAATGATGTACAACATATCGTTCAAGATATGATGCATGGCTTTTATTTTGAACATAACGACAAAGTAAATTACGACGAAACTAATAACATCATTTATGTAAAAGATATTGAAAAACTAAAGCAAAACGTTGTCATCATAAGCGGTGGTGGTAGCGGACACGAACCTGCTGATATTGGTTATGTAGGAAAAGGTATGCTTACGGCGGCAGTAAACGGAAGCATCTTCACTCCGCCTACAGTGGAACAAATTGTAATGGCAACTCGCCTCATACCAAAAGATAAGAGTATTTTATTCATCATTAAAAACTTTAAAGATGATGTAGCGAATTTTTTAGCGGCGAAGCAAATTGCCAAAGAAGAAGGAAGACAAATTGACCAGATCATCGTAAATGACGACGTTTCAATTGAAGATGATGCTTCTTTTAATAAAAGAAGACGCGGCGTCGCCGGTACTGTTTTCGTTCAAAAAATACTTGGTGCGGCCGCTCTCGAAGGTCATTCTTTAGAAGAACTAACAGTACTTGGGCAAGCTGTCATCAAAAACTTACACACATTAGGAGTCGCACTTTCACCAGCAAACGATCCAGTGAAAGGAAAAGCTTCATTTACATTAAACGAAGATGAAGTCTTTTACGGCGTCGGTATTCACGGAGAAAAGGGTTACCGTAAAGAAGCACTATCCTCTTCTGAAATATTAGCGATCGAACTAATGAACAAACTAAAAAGCATTTACCGCTGGCGAAAAGGTGACAACTTCGCTATTCTCATTAACGGATTAGGCGCAACGCCATTAATGGAACAATACATTTTCGCAAATGATATTCGCCGTTTATGTGAGCTGGAAGGCTTACATGTGGAGTTCGTAAAGGTTGGTACATTGCTAACTTCTCTAGATATGAAAGGTGTTTCACTTAGTTTGCTTAAAGTAGAGGATTTGGATTGGGTGAAGTGGCTGAAGGCGGATGCTAGCGTAGGTAATTGGTAAGTAAAAATTATGATGATAAAAGCCTTTAACTATAACGTGTTAAAGGCTTTTTGCAAATTGAAATATCGTACAGCGTTAACAAGAAATTCTTAATTACCTCACTGAATGATTACAGGTCTTTCAAATAAAACTGGATGATAAATTAACATCGCACCTACAAATGAACACACTAAACAAAAAACAGCTTCGTATTTTATGACGAAAGAAGAGTTCGTATCAAGCTTTTTCCCCTCTCTTTTCAATATCATTTTAAATAATGCTGTATATAATACATACCCAATAATCGCCCCGAGGGTATTCATAAATACATCATCAATATCTGTAATTCTATTATTTAATAATTGATTTAACTCAATTGCCAATGAAAAAAAGAATCCCGCACATACGGTGTTTTTCATTTTTCTAAACTGCGGCCAAATAGTCGGTAATAAAAAACCGAACGGCATAAACAGTACAATATTCAAAAGATACGTCGTACTACCTGCCGTATCAAATAGAGTCAAGTTAATTTGATTTACACGAATCCACGTCTCATATCTACTTACATCCCATACAGTCGCGATCTGCGTCACTTTATACACTAACGAAAGGTAGAACAGAAAAACATATACCCATAGAAAATGCAGAATAGATATATTGTTTTTCGCTTTAAAATAACATCCAATTTGAAACACCACACAAAAAATAATAGTAAAAAAATAAGTATACAAATAACTCATCAAAACTTCTGTATGCATGTAGAATCCCCTAACTTTACATTTTCATCTATGACTTTGTTGTTTATAGGATAGGAGAAACTTTTAAAATAAAAAGTAGGGTAAACATAAAATTTTTCTTAAATCTTCACATGCAACTCTTGTAGTATTTTCATCAATGCAGGATATATAGTCATGTGAAAGTCTAACAAGAGGAACACAGTAAAATAGCTACTTTTAAAAACTCCGATTAAAGTTCTACTTTATTCCTTCTCATCCCTCATACTGTAATACCCCAAATTAATAATAACCAAGAAATACCCACCCATAATTCCAGCAGCAAATGTCCACATGTACTCACGGTGTTCAATTTCATACATAATAATCGCACCGAGTATGGCAGCTGCGAACCGATTTATCATGCCAAGCATTGGTGCTTTTTCTTTTTTTACGATGCTATTTCCGAACTTTTCGATACGTCTTCCTAAAATCCAAGCGCAGTACATACTAACTAAAAGGCCGATGCTTATCCCGACAAACTGGGCTCGAAAAGGTGTCATCAACCATCCCAGTAACATCACGCCTAGCAAACAATATATTTGTATGTTAAATGATCTTAATGCCATACGAATCATGTTATGCTCCTTATCTTTTCTATTAATCCCATCTTTCGGACTTCAAGCTTTCCGATATATCTTTCTTAAAATGGGGGAATTTGATTTTGCTTACCATTAAATAAGCGAGTGCACATGTGCCAACCGCCACGGAAACTGGATTATTTAAGAGGCATAAAATGAGGAGACACATTGCCGCAAATGGAATGGGCATTCCGATGAATGTTGGGAGTTTACTTTGTTGCGTGTTAAATCTAGCAAGCCGAAGCATTCCGCAAATACTATACGCGAGCGCACATATCATCCCGATAGACTGCAAATCTTTTAACGAAGCACTATAGGCAAGAATAGATGGTGCCACACCAAAGGTAACTAAATCCGCAAATGAATCTAACTCTCCGCCAATGTCCGAAACAGCATCAAGTTTCCGAGCAACCATACCATCAAACAGATCAAAGACCATACCTGTAATAATGAATAGAACTGCACCATACATATCTTGAACGAAAACAGCGTGAATAGCTAAAAGCCCGCACACAAAATTTGCTATCGTAAGCATATTCGGTATGTAACTCATCACATGCTTCCCCTCCTTTCTACTAATTGCTTCTTACTCATTAGATTCAAGATCCTTCTGTTTTTCTTCCAATATCACCTTATTTATTTTCGTTAATGTATCAGTCATTTGCTGCAAAGCTTCAATATCAATTTTCGAGAAATACTTCTCAATTAATACATCATCTAACTTCGACAATTGCTCCATATACTTACTACCGTTTGGTCCAAGTGTAAGGAAATACTCCCTTTTATTATTCGGATTCACTTGTTTTGAAATCATCTGCTGTTTTTCCAATTTCGATAAAACTTGGCTCACAGCACTTTTCGTTATATTAAACGTACTCGCAATGTTATTTGCTGTCGTGTTTTCATTTAAATGAATATGAAATAGCATGCTCTCTTGCTGCCCAGTAAGACCGAACTCATCCTTTAAATCCTGAAATAGTAAAATGTAAAGTTCCGTGTAGGCTCGATTCATTTCATTAATTACTTCTTTATATGATCTAGTCATAGCGTTCTTCCTCCAGTCACGCTTTTATATAGTTTAGTTTAGTTAACTAAACTATATTATACCTTTATGTTCGTGTAAAGGGAAATATAGCTCCATGCTTTATTCACAATGAAAAAAGAAGACACCCATTAAGATGTCTCCTTTTCACACTTAAGACTCCAAACTCTTACCATTCGTCTTAATTACTTCCTTATACCAATCGAAGCTTTTCTTCTTCGATCTTTTTAATGAGCCTTTTCCTTCATTATCTTTATCAACGTATATATATCCGTAACGTTTTTTCATTTCTCCAGTAGAAGCACTTACAAGGTCAATTGGACCCCAGCTAGTATACCCAATAATATCTACTCCATCTTGGATGGCTTCAGACATTTCAATCATATGTTTTTGCAAGTAATCAATACGGTATTCATCATTCACTTCGTCTTCACCACTTAATTGATCGATTGCACCGAGACCATTTTCAACAACAAATAAAGGTTTTTGGTAACGATCGTACAGTTGGTTCGCTGTAATACGGAAGCCTTTCGGATCAATCGTCCATCCCCACTCTGATTTTTCAAGGTATGGATTTTCAACAGAACCGAATACATTTCCGCTCGTTATGCTTTTTAATACTTCTGGATCTGTACTTGTTGCTCGGCTTGCATAGTAGCTAAAGCCAATATAATCAACCGTATGCTCTTTTAAAATTTCCTCGTCTTCTTTTTCCATTTCAATTGTTACATTATTATCTTTAAAGAAGCGTTTTGCGTATCCCGGATATGCCCCTCTTGCTTGTACATCAATGAAGAAGAATGATTCACGGTCTTGTTCCATCGCGCGAAGTACGTCATCTGGATTACATGTGTATGGATACGTCGCACCTGCCGCAAGCATACAACCGATTTTTGCATCTGGAATAATTTCATGACACGCTTTTACAGCTAACGCACTTGCGACAAGTTGGTGATGCGCTGCTTGATATTGAATTTGTTTTTTATTATCCCCTTCTTTAAATGCTAGACCTGCTCCCATGAAAGGTAAATGTAAAAGCATATTAATTTCATTAAACGTCATCCAATATTTCACTTTATCTTTATATCTATTAAAAATCGTTTTTGCATACATCTCGAAGAAGTTTACAAGCTTTCTACTTCTCCAGCTTCCATACTTTTCTACTAAATGAACAGGCACATCGAAGTGAGCCATCGTAACGACTGGTTCAATACCCTGCTTCAATAGTTCATCAAACAAATTATCATAAAACTGTAATCCTGCTTCATTTGGTTTTTCATCTTCACCACTTGGGAAAATACGCGTCCACGCAATCGATACGCGTAACGCTTTAAATCCCATTTCTGCAAAAAGAGCAATATCTTCTTTATAACGATGATAAAAATCAATCGCTTCGTGTGACGGGTAAAACTCTCCCTCTACCGGTGTAAAGGAATGAATATTTCCTTTCATAATATCCCAACGATTTTCACCAGTTGGTAATAGATCAACCGTCGTTAATCCTTTTCCGTCTTCTACATATGCGCCTTCAACTTGATTGGCTGCAGTTGCTCCACCCCATAAAAATCCTTTTGGAAAATTAACTTTAGACATATAGAAAAACTCCTTTATATAAGAATGAACGAGGAAAGCTATTGTAAGTTTCAAAGAATACCTTTCTTCGTTTGAACCAGTATGAAATGTAACTACTATTTAACTCCTAACGTTAGTAAGGAATCTCCTGCTTGAATCTTTTCTATTTCTGTTTTTTTGATGCTATATTTATCATAATTTGTAACAACAACTGGTGTTGTTACAATATAACCCGCCTTTTTAATCTCAGCTATATGAAACTCAATAAGTAATTGCCCTTTTTCTACTCTCGCTCCTTGTTCAATATGAGAAGAGAAAAATTCGCCATTTAATTTCACAGTATCCATTCCAATATGGATTAAAATTTCAGCACCTGAATCCGCTGTAATTCCTACTGCATGATTCGTCGGGAACAGCGCAGAAATCGTACCTGAAACTGGTGAAAACAACTTTCCTTCTGAAGGCTCAATCGCAACTCCTTCACCTAGCGCACCTGATGCAAATGCAGCATCGTCAATATTTTGAAGTGGCATAACGGCTCCATGGAAAGGACTAAAGATTACTTCATCATCGTTTGATGCAGCGATCTTATCAATTGTTTCAGCTGTTTCTGTAGATGTTAGCTTTTTCGTAAAACCAAATAAGTAAGTTAGAACAAAACCTACTATTAAAGAAACAATCATTGAAATAATTGCTCCCCAAAATCCAGCTGTAATCCCATCTTTCGGACTAATAAATGTCGGAAGCGTAAATATACCAAGTCCACCTGTCATATAAGCTTGTGTACCAAATACACCGAGTATTGCGCCGCCAACTCCTCCAGCAATACAGCTCATAATAAACGGCTTTTTAAGAGGAAGTGTAATCCCATAAATTGCCGGCTCTGTAACGCCGAAAATACCTGAAATAAAAGCTGGAATGCTAAGCGTTTTTAATCTCTTGTCTTTCGTTTTCATCCAAACGCCGAGCACAGCACCAATTTGAGCAAATGAAGCAGCAAATATAAGTGCTAATATCGGATCAACACCATTTACTGCTAAATTGTTATAGCCAATCGGAACGACGCCCCAATGAAGACCAAATATAACAAGTACTTGCCAGAAAGCACCGAGTAAAGCACCCGCTACTAATGGGCTTGCATGATAAATCCAAAGCGTCGCCTGTCCTAAAAACTGCCCTGCCCACGTCGCAATTGGGCCAATAACGAGAAATGTAACTGGCACAACGATTAATAATGTGAAGAATGGTAATAAAAATGTTTTCACAACATCCGGAATCACTTTCTTTAAAGACTGTTCTACTCTCGCTCCAAAATAAGCAGCAAGAATAATTGGAATAACAGATGATGCATAGTTCATTAAAATAACTGGTATTCCTAAAAACGTAATATGAATTGGTGATTCAAACATCGTTCCTGCAAATAACGTATATAATGGCTCACTTGCTTTTAAACCTGATAAAGCTGGATAAATTAAAGCTCCCCCAATTGCCATACCGATGAATGGTGATCCCCCAAATTTCTTACTTGCTGTATATCCTAAGAAGATTGGGAAGAAATAAAATAACGAATCGCCGACTGCATTTAATATTTGATACGTTCCTGACTGTGTACTTAACAAGCCTAACGCTACAAATAATGCATTAAATCCTTTAATCATCCCTGTTGCAGCTAACACTCCTAAAATGGGAGTAAAAATGCTAGAAAGAATATCTATAAGACTACTCTTTTTCTTCTCACTCGTAGTTTCTTCCTCAGCTTCTTGAAACCCTCCAGCAGTAATAACCGCTTTGTATACGTCAGATACATGGTTACCAATTACAACTTGATATTGCCCACCGCTTTTCATAACAGTCACAACATCTTCCATACTTTTCAGTACTTCTGTATTCGCTTTTCCCTCATCTTTTAACTGAAATCGTAAACGAGTGATACAATGTACAACGCTATGTATATTTTCTCTCCCGCCAACATTCTTCAGTATGTCTTTTGCTAATTTTTCATACTTCATCGTAACTTTCCCTCCCTACAATCATCCCATTTATTATTTTTTATAAAAGAAAAAACCTAAACTAACCGTAACGGCGCGATACATACGAATCACTCCATTTCAAGTCAATTTAGGTTTTGCCTGCCAAACAGTAACAATCCCGTTTATTCAATTACATAATTCATTACGTTTCGTTACACGATGAATGTGCAACGTTAAGTACACTTTTTCATCTTTTGAAAGATGACTATTATGTGCTTTTTGCAAGTATGCTTCAATTTTTTCTGTACAACAATATGCCTCTTCATACTTACTTTTCACTTGCTCGTATAAAAACTCATCCTCAGCCGAATTCAGTTCCTTCTGCATTAAACGCTGCGCAAAATATCGTAAATGCGTTACAAACCGGCTATAATTAAATGAACTTTCATCTAAGTTCATCTTATAGTGGTACTTTACAACATTTAAAATATCTTGAACGATTTTCGTCATCGCTACCGTTTGTTGCATCGCCGGCTCTCCTTGCTGCGCATTCACGAAATGCAAGGCAATTGACCCTGCTTCATCTTCAGAAAGTGTACACCCAGTCTCTTCTTCAATTATGTTCAAAGCTTGTAGGCCAATTTCAAACTCTTTCTGATAGAACCTCTTAATCTCCCAAAGCAAAGTATTTTTGAGATCCATTCCTTCTTTATGCCGAGTTAAGGCGAAACTTAAGTGATCCGTTAATGTAAGATAAATATAATCACTTAAAGTCCCCGGCAAAACTGTCTTAGCAAACTGAATAATTCTCTCTGTAATCTCTAAATTTTCTACAGGAATTTCAGTTAGCAACCTAGCAAGTTTCTCTGATAATTCTTTTGTTTCTAGCACAAAGGTCTTTTCTATCTTAGATTCATCAATTGCATCGCCGACTTTTTTCTGAAATCCCAAACCTCTGCCCATTAGTACAACTTCTGTCTCATTATCCTTCATCGTACAAACAACATTGTTATTTAAGATTTTATGGATCCTCATATTGTTCCGCCTTCTTCTTCTTGAATTCACAAAAGGTAATAAAAAAACCTAAACTGATTCCAAAAGCCACACTACACCCGTAGCCTCTAGATCAATTTAGGTTTTGCCTGCCGAACAGTAACAATCCTTTTACTTATTAACTTACCTTTATTATACACAAAGAGTAAGCGGTTGCAATGATAAATTATTGAATATTTTTTTACAAAGAAAAATACTAACTGTTAATGAGTTGTTGCTTAAATTCATCTAAAACTCTCTTTCTCTCTTCATAATCTTCCATATCAGCTTCTTCCCAAAGTTCAAGGTCAGCCCCTCGCTCAATTAATGCAATCGCATTACTACGAACTTCCTCTTGAAGACAACCTTTCTCCAATTGTATTGCCGCAAGACCAATGTATACTAAAGACATTACTTCTAAATCTTCCTCTATATCAAACTCATCTACATACTCTTCTAAAATGAGCTTAGTTGCTTCTTCTACACTGTTACCTTCTTCTATATATTCAATAAACTGTTCTTTCACATCACAAGTCGTATCATCATCAAATAATCCTGTTCCCCAAGCGCCCATATGTTACAGCTCCTTCTTTATACTTTTTCCATTTCAATCTTAAATATAGTAAAAATTTATTACAAGACTAGTTATATACATCGTTATATTTTACAATTACTGTAGGTAACATATACCTTTCACTATGTGTATCATTCCGAATATTCAAACATAACCATTAACAAAATTCCATATAGACCCATTAATGGTTAAAATGTTATAATAGAACTACCCTACATAGTTACTCATATTCATACTGAGGAACTAGCGTCTTATTAAGCAATGCGCATAAATTAGATAAAAAAGACACTTTGTACAGTGTCTTTTTTATTTATATTCTCATGAAAAATATCTCTTTTATACACAAAATCTATTAACTGAAGAAGGAGACTATCATATGGAGCATCCTCTAGCAAGAGAACTACGTAACATACGTATATCCCTTATTATCTTGATCATTGTCATTGCATTTTGGGATCGTGAGAAAACTGTGGAAATCACTGACCATGGTAGTGATCCTAGCCTAAACATTAGCAATATGACCCAAGTTGGCGATAATACATTTGCTTATAAAGACGAATCTAATCAAATTAAAATATTCAAATTTAACCCAGATACAAATGAAATAAAGCTAATAAAAGAGTTTTACGCTAGCGAATATTAATTACATAAAGTGAAACTTTAATCAGCCCTCACCAATCGGACTTTAATGGGCAGCCTGACCCCCACCTAAATTCTTTGCTTTCACTGAATTTTGAGGTGGGAGGCTTACTGCCCATTAAAGCGGGATAAAGGTACCTCAAGGTGTCTTTTTTATTTTCAAAAGGACCTGCTCACGTTTATGCTTCAAAACATAAAGTAAATGGAATCCGTTAAAAAACACGAGTGACCCTTTGTTTTCCCCTCTTATTAAAGGAGGAACTATTATGGGATTTGGTGGTAGTTGCGGCGGAGGCTGCGGTTTTGCTGGAGGATTTGCACTATTAGTTGTATTGTTTATTTTATTAATCATCGTTGGAGCTTCTTGCTTCTGCTAAAAAACTATTGGAAAAGACACTCTTATATGGGTGTCTTTTCTTTGTAAACGAAAGCGTATGTGAAATGAAAATATAGTAAAAATGGGATACTTACTCAAATTGTTTTTCACCTAATAAATTATATCCAAAAAGTTGGATAGCTCCTTTTACTGCTCATATTATTAATAAATAAAGCAATAACTACAATAACAAGAGAACCAACTAAAACTGGTGTTACTAAATAACTCCAACTGTATGCTCCTAAAATAACGACAATTGGATCAGCCCCTGCCGGAGGATGTGTTGTTCTTGTTAACATCATAATAGCAATCGACATACCAACTGCTAAAGCAATTGTCCAATATTCATTCCCAAACAAATGATATATTGATAGACCAATAAAAGTTGAAATCAAATGTCCTCCAATAATATTACGCGGCTGAGATAGCGGTGCATTCCAAACTCCAAACGCTAATACACAACTCGCTCCAAATGGGGCCATTAGTAATTCTGTAGAAGTTATACTCGTTAAATATGTTAAGGTAAGAATCGTTAAAAATCCCCCCAATAATCCCGTTAAAGAGTCCTTTATATTTACTTGTAATGGACTTCTTCCTTTCCCTTTCATTTTTGCAAAATATCGTACACTTATTGGTTGAGCCTCTTTCTGCTTAGCTGCTGTTATATTACTCATCATTCTCCTCCTTTATTTACCAATAATTATATTCCGAACAAACTAACCAGTCAATATTAATTTTAGGGGTTAGTTAAAAAGTACAAAAAAAGAATCAACTGTTATAAGTTGATTCCCTAAACTTCTTCAGATTTTCGAACTTGAAATTTTGCTACCTTTTTTCGATTCCCACATATTTTCATAGAACACCATTTTCGTTTTCCGCTTTTATCTATAAATAATAAAACACAGTCAGGATTTGAACACCTTTTAAGAGAAATAAGCTTGTTTTCTGCTATTAACGTTAAAGCATCAAGCGCAATTAACGATACAAGTACATCCTCAATTTCTCCAACTGGAATAGGTACTAAACTCTGTTCAATAACTTTATATGTAAATGGTGCCTTCTCAATTTGTTTTTCTAAATACGTAATAAAATCATCCGAAATTTCATGCTGATCGGCAATTGCCTCAAACTGTTTTCTCAGTAATTCTCTTAGCCCTAGTATGCTAGATGTAACTTGATTCATTCGCTCTTGAATTCCTATAAGTGTTTTTTCATTCCAAAAAGGAAGATTAACCTTTATTACATGTAGCCATTCTAATACATCTTCATCTGTTATTAATAAATCATAACGTTGTCCACGCCTAACTAACTCTGTATTCACTAAATCTAATGAGAGATTTCCAGAGATAAGCGGGAATTGTTTTCTTTCCTGCATGTACTCATCACCTACTCTTTAAACAATCATATTCCAAATTCATACAGAAGTGCAACTTTTTTATAAACTACAAAGTATGAAGACCAAAACCTTTAGCCATAATTATGACTAAGGCTTTATATATATAACTTAAAAAGGAGCTAATTGTATGGAACATAATAAAAACGGAATGCTTGCCTTGATTGTTTTGTTTGTAGGACTAGCATTTTTTGTTTTCGGTATGGTTTATCATTTATGGGGAACGGTTTAAAAATAAATAGTAATTTATTTAAGAAAAAGTACTCGTATGAGTACTTTTTCTTAAGATGTCATGTAAAAACATTCTAAACGTTCTTACATGCATACAATTATCAATGATGGTTATATAATTGAGAAGATTATAAATTATCAATCTATATTTATATGATTTGGAAAGGAGCTAAAAGCTAAAAATGTTAGAAATCATTTTTGTTGCTGTATTGCTTGCATCTAGCATCACTCCCCTCTTTATCGAACGAGGTTTGACGAAAAAAAATATAGTCATTTTACTAATCAATTATGCATTCTTATTTGCCACCATCATTGTAATTGGCGCAAACTGGCGTATGATTCCCGCCTATTTCTTATTGTTCGTTTTAACATTACAAGTTTTTTTGAAACCAAAAACTACAGCCGTTTCTAAAAAATTAGTGATGAAAGTTTTAAAAGGTTTAGGAATTATCGTAACCGCTATCGCAATGTTTACATTACCTTTACTTTTTCCGATCTTAACACTCCCTGAGCCTACTGGAAAATATACAGTAGGAACGAAAGCGTTTCATGTAATTGATACAAATCGAAAAGAAACCACTGTACCAAATAGTTATGGAAATCGTGAGTTAATGATACAAGTATACTATCCCGCCGAAAAAGGATCTGGGAACCCTTCTGCCTATTTTAAGAACATAAACGAGCTGGCTGAACAATTGGCAGTAACAAATGGTGTTCCATATATCGTAACGACACATTTAGGACTGACAAAAACACATTCTTATCAAGATGCTACGCCACTTCAAGCTAAAGAAAAATTCCCTCTCCTTTTATTCAGCCACGGTATGGGATTATACGCTCAACAAAATACATTCCAGTTAGAGGAATTAGCTAGTCAAGGCTATGTCATAATCGCTCTTAATTTCACAGGATACGCAGCAACAACGATTTTCCCTAACGGAAACCGCGTAGACTCTATACCAATCGAATATACACCTACTGCCTTAAATACCATAGTTCAAAAATGGGAACAGGATACTACTTTTGTTTTAAACGAAGTAATAGAGGGGAATTTCGATAAAAGTTTTAAAACGATTGCAGACTTAATCGAATATGACAAAATTGGAATGTTCGGTCACTCTATTGGCGGAGCAACTTCCGCACAAATGTTAGTAAAGGATCATCGTATTAAAGCTGCAATTGATATGGACGGCGGATTGTATGGAGACCCGTTGCCTAAAGATGGTCCTCAGAAACCATTCATGTTGATGAACGCTGAAGCTACCATTCGTTATATGAAAGAAGCGGAGAATCAAAAGAGAACCGGAATCCAAAATGAATTATTGGAAATATCCTATTTAAGAAATAAAACGATTGAAAAACTTGGTGTATACACAGTAGTAATTCCAAAAACAAATCATACTAGTTTTACAGATTTAGCAGCATTTTCACCTATTATTAACGAACCAGACGAGGATGTAGCCGCAAATTATACACTCATCAATAAACTAGTAACTAGCTTTTTTGATCAAAATTTAAAAGGGATAAACGAAAATCGTTTAGAAGAAATTCAGAAGCAACATCCTGAACTTCCTCTCATTAAACACAAATAGCCATTTTCCTAGTTATGTAACCCCTCCATATGCTTGAGGGGTTTCTGCTTTCACACCATAAAAAAAGGCCCCATCACTGGGGCACTCAAAAAATAATATAAGTAAATGAATTAAAACAAATAACAGACAACTAAAATATATACCATTTAAATTATATAATCTATATATATGCAAAAATACATAAAAATATTTACTATTACATGTTATACTAAAAAAGGAGTCGACAATCGTTATTTTCTTCTTAGTTTTAAAGCAATATGGATATATACCTTCTTGTCTCATTTGGATTGTACTAGCAAAAGAAGACATCACAATTGATGTCTTCTTTTCTTATATTTTTATGAGTTCCTTTGAGCAGATGCTCTCCAATTACGAAAAGATGTTGGGCATCTAGAATAAGGTGCCGTTTGTTAAAAAGAAAAAATATTGCTTTTTGAAAAAAGTGATAACATATATTTCTTTCTCTTTGTTCAATGTAACCTTATTTTTCTAACAATAAGGCTATAGTTTGACTCCCTCCGTTGCCAGTTTCACCGGAAACATCATCGTAAATTTCTTTTACAGTAAACCCTACAGCAGTTACCTCTTTGATGAATAATTCTTTTGTGAAGAATTGATACCAAATGTTGTAAGTTTCTATTTTTTCATCGGTTACCACTGTTGTTTGTTCTAATGTTACTCTATCAGGATATTTGAGATTTCTCCCGATAGCTAAATAGCAATCCTTTGACCAGAAACCACCATTTTCATTCATACTCCAATATTGTTCTTCCTTGAACTGATCAAATTTATTTTGAGAGAAAACATCCAATAACAACTTTCCACCATCCTTCAGACTGTTCCAAATGTTAAAAAGTAATTTACTACGATTTTCAGGCGCAAGAGCACCATAATCACAATATATCAATAGGGCCAAGTCATACATATTTGAATCATTTAATTCCAAATAAGTTTCATAGCGATATTCAATATCATAATCTAACTTTTTTGCTTGTTCTTTAGCGTAACGAATTGAGTTTTCAGAGAAGTCTATCCCTGTTACTGTATAACCTTTTCTAGCTAATCGCTCACTATACAGACCTGGACCACAACCTAAGTCTAGTACTTTTTGATAAGATTTTTTGGGAGCGATTTGTTGGATAAAATCAATAGATTTATCAATAAACTGAAAACTCCTACTAGCTCCTTCAGTATCAGAGCTTAAATGAACTTCTAATAATTTTCTAGCAATATAAGGATTTTGCCAAAAAACATTATCAGTTTGTTCGAATCGTGAGGGTACCTGCAATTGATTTAATAAATTATTCATAAAAACTTCCTCCTAAAAATTTTTAAACACAAAAAAACCGCAGAGCTTTACTCTGCGGTTAAAAAAAGAGAACAAGTCCGTAGAGTAAAAAAATCAAATGGGCATACCGAATAAACACATAAAAATGCGTATTTCAGTTTGCTTCAAATTGATTTATTTACTCTTTTCCAGTCATAACAAAGTTCACGAAAATCAAACTTCTGCTATGCCGAACTTCTTCACCTATCCTTTTAGTGTTTGTATAAATATAACAGACTATAAAATACGAGGTCAACTACTAGTTTAACCCATTATTCAAGGATATGGCCCGATTGTTGAGTAGAATGAATTGCATTTTCAAACAACTTTTTACATGTAGAGTTTTTTATGAATAAACACCTATAAAAAAAGAACGAGATATAACAGATCACTAAAATATATAAAACGATACATCATATAATTCGTATATATGCAAAGATACATAAAAATATTTACTATTACATGTTATACTAAAAAAGGAGTCGACAATCGTTATTTTCTTCTTAGTTTTAAAGCAATATGGATATATACCTTCTTATCGCATTTGGATTGTATAAGCAAAAGAAGACATCACAATTGATGTCTTCTTTTCTTATATTTTTATGAGTTCCTTTGAGCAGATGCTCTCCAAGCACGAAAAGATGTTGGGTGTCCAGAATGAGCTCTTTGCTTTGCAGCAGCAACAGCTGGTTTTTCTTCAATAGTCGTTGGTTTCTCTTCCACAATTGCTGATTTTTCTTCAAGAGTATTCACAGCTGTTTGCATTTTCTCCAGCTGTTCTTTTAAAGCTTGCTGTTCAATCTTTAAATCCGTAAGTAATCGTAAAATCATTTCAGAATTGGCCATAAAGATCCTCCTTCCCCCAATACACAGAATAAAATACAATATGTCATCAGCATAATACCCGTGACAAAAATAAGGTCGTCAACTCTTTTAAAATCTAAGCTCCTTTTATTTTTCAAAAGGACCTGCTCAAGTTTATCCGTAAAAACATAAAGTAAATTAAATCCATTAATTAATGGTCTTTAGGGAAGGAGGAGTTAATATGGGCTATGGAGGTAGTTGTGGTGGAGGCTGCGGTTTCGGCGGCGGATTCGCTTTACTTGTTGTACTATTTATCTTATTAATCATCGTTGGCGCTAGCTGTTGGGGCGGCGGATTCGGCTGCTAATAGGAGGCACTCTTGAGAGTGTCTTTTTTTATGTTTTTAGATGTACAACCCCCTTCACATTCGCACATTTTAAAATCGACATAACACATCATGCACCATATACTGTTAACAACAGTATACTGTCATTAACAGTATAAATCTTAATTCATTCTAGGAGGTATATCCATGAAACATACAGGAAGACATACAGGTGCATTTCTTTTGTTATTTCTAGCTGAGGGAGATAACTATGGCGGGCAATTACTGCAAAAGTGCGAAGAAGAACTTCCCGTTAATCCAATCGATAGCGCCATTTTATATCGTACGCTAAAAAAGTTAGAAAACGAAGGTGCAATCGAATCTTACGTAAGTACAGATCATCAAGACAAACCAAGAAAGATGTACAAAATTACGCCAGCTGGAAAGGAACAATTAGCAGATTTCCAAATGGATATTGAAGAAAAAATAAAGAACTTATCCTTTTTCATAGACAAATATAAAGACTTAAAGGAATCCAATCATGATTAACGGCGTGATCCTTTACACTTTAGCCATTATTCTTACGGGGCTTTCTTTTATGAAGGACCGCACGAAGACGAAAAAAGCTCTAATGAAGTCGTGGAAAATGTTTCGCAATCTTCTACCTGCGATGCTCTCCATCATGCTTTTCGTTGGCTTATCGCTTTCTATATTAACGCCGTCTTTCATCTCTTCTATTATCGGAGAACAATCTGGGTTTATCGGCATTGTTTATTCAGCAATACTCGGATCCGTTGCACTTATTCCAAGCTTCATCGTATTTCCACTTGGCAATACGTTAGTCCAACACGGCGCAGGCCTTCCTCAAGTTGCGGCACTTATGTCTACACTCATGTCAGTAGGGCTTACAACATTACCGATGGAACAAAAGATATTCGGGCGAAGCTTTGCTTACGCACGTAATATATCCGCATTACTCATGTCCCTCCTATTTTCCTATATCATTTGGGTGGTGATGGTATGAAAGAACTAAAAAGATATCGTTTCTTTTTCATTTTACTACTGGGACTCTTTGCCTTAACCTTTATAAATCAATCTTTAGGATGGAGCGCATTACAATTAACAGGGAATAGCATTTTAGATATGTTGTTTCTCCTTCCCCCTGTCCTGCTATTTGTAGGATTGCTTGATCAATGGGTGAAGAAAGAAACACTCATGAAATATATGGGCGAAAAATCCGGTATATACGGAATCCTATTCTCTCTCTTATTAGGCGGCATTGCAGCTGGTCCCCTCTACGTTGCCTTCCCAATTGCGGCACTACTCTTACAAAAAGGCGCAAGCATTCGATACATCGTATTTTTCTTAGGCGTTTGGACAACTGCGAAATTGCCAATTCTCGTGTATGAATTCTCTTCATTTGGAGCTACTTTTACACTCATTCATATTTGCTTTGGTTTAGTATTCTTTTATGTAATGGGGATTGTTTTTGAGCGGTTTTATGATCAGGGGCAGTTACTTCGGTATGATGTTACGGAGGAAATGTAACATTAACAACATGTTACCCTTTTAACAACATTGGTGACGCCCCAGATCGATACATCATTGAATCATCTTTAATTACTACTTATAAGGAGCTGTCCCACGAGTCATCTTTTGACCATGTGACACCTCCTTTTTATTTTAGAAACATTACCATAACCTTAATTCGACACAGTATAATAAATGTATAATACAAAAATTCCCATGTTCTTGTTTTGTAATATTTTTTGGAGGTGATTATCTTGAGTAAAAACGTGAATTTACTTCTTCAAATAGGAATTGGAATTATCATTATGATCGCACCTATTCTCATTACAGGGACTATGTATGATGTCACTAAAACGATGGGGGACTTATTAGTTGCAGAACTTATTATAAGAACACTTTCCCTCATTATTGGACTTTTAGTTATTAGTAAGGCTTTGCATCGTTATTCTCAATAGTTATTCATACTAAAAAACAGACAATACATACACCACCTTTTCCTCGGCTGTTTGAACTATTATTACGAAAGAAATATAAAAAGACATCTTTAATCGTAAAGATGCCTTTTTATATAAACCTTAATTTTCGTTCTGTAAAACCCCCTTTACTTCTACTCCCTTTTTCTCTTCTTTTAAGAATAGCGATACGATAAAAGCAACAACAATAAAGACTAACCCTAGTGCAAATGCACCTTGGAATCCAGATGTTAAACCATTTAACTTCTCTACTGGATCCATTGGATTTGCGGAACTTTCCATATAACTAGCTGTTCCTGAAGACATTTTCGAAATAAAGATAGCCGTACCAATTGCGCCAGCTACTTGTTGCAGTGTATTAAACAGTGCTGTTCCGTGCGGATATAAATCTGGTGTTAATTGATTTAAACCGTATGTTTGTGCTGTCATGACAAACATGAGTCCAACCATTAATACGCTATGCATAACAATAATTTGTACCATTGATGTATCAGGAGTAATGCCTTTAAATAAGAACATCGCTATCCCTACTAACACAATACCGGGAACGATAATAACTTTCGGGCTAAATTTATCAAATAGTTTACCTGCGATTGGCCCCATTATAGCACTAATAACACTTCCTGGAAGCATGATGATTCCTGATTTAAAAGCTGTGACAAGTAAAACTGTTTGCAGGAACATCGGTAATAACGTCATCGTTGAAAATAAAGACATCATCACAATGACAATTAATCCAACTGATAATGTAAACATCGGAACTTTAAACGCGCGTAATTCTAAAATTGGATTCTCAATTTTCAATTGTCGAACGACAAAAATACATAATGAGATAAGCCCAACAAGTAAAGTGCCATATACTTTTGCATCGGACCATCCTAAGTCACCTGATGCACTAAAGCTATACACAAGTCCGCCAAATCCGAGTGTCGATAAAAGGATAGATGGATAATCTACTTTTGGCCTTGTTAACTCTGAAACATTTTGAATGTACTTCATTCCAATCATAATGGAAATGATCACGACAGGAATAACAATATAGAATAACCAGCGCCAATTTAATGAGTCTACGATTACTCCAGATAATGTAGGGCCAATTGCTGGAGCTGCCATCATTACAAGTGCGATTAATCCCATTGTGGCACCACGTTTTTCAGGTGGACAAATGATTAAAATCGTATTCATTAATAACGGTGAAATTAACCCCGTCGCTACAGCTTGGACGATACGGCCGACTAATAAAACGGAAAATGTCGGCGCAAATCCCGCAATTAATGTACCGGCTAAAAATGTTACCATAGCGATTAAAAACATTTGTCTCGTTGTGAGCCATTGCTGAAGTAACGCTGTAATCGGGACTAAAACACCAACTACTAACATGTAAGCTGTAGAAAGCCATTGAATCGTTGAAGCTGTTACACCAAATTCTTTCATTAATACTGTTAATGCATTACCAAGTAACGTTTCGTTTAATAATGCAACCATCGCGCCTAGAAGTAATGCAATTAAAATGGGGGTATGTTTCAAATTAGAAGTATCAACTTTGCCACTTGCAGGGCTCTTAGTTGTCATATTCATTTACAAATTCTCCTCCTATTTCTTACTTAAAAACTTTAAATACACCGGAACACATGTAATATAATATACATATGTAGATTAAAAAGGGAGAATCAATCTTCAGCCACTGTATATTTAATCTACAAAAAAGGAGAATTGTAGATGAATGATAATGAAAAACAAATTGATTTACGTATTAGACGTACACATAAATTACTATGGGATTCCTTATTTGAATTAATGACGCAATCAAAACAGAAATATAGTACGATTACGATTAACCAAATATGTGACCGCGCGATGGTACACCGAACAACCTTTTATAAACACTTTGAAGATAAAGACGCTTTATTAGCATTTGGATTTAAACGATACAGCAAGATGATTGGTGAAATACCGGTTTCAGATCGATTAAGTAAACCATTTCAAGTAATGGAACAATTTCTACACCATGAAGAAATCGGTAAAATATTAGAAACGCAAATGTCTGATGAACAATTTATTAACCGGACACAGTATTTAAGTCATGAAACGAGAAAACAAGAAATAGAAGCGTTACATCAACTGCGCGAAAATCATACGATGCCAAATGATTTAATCATTGAATTTTATTCAGGGGCAATCACCTCATTAAGCGCATGGTGGTTTAAAAATGAAAGAAAAGTTTCTGCTGCTGACATGGATAGGTATCTCCACCAACTTATTAACCGGGATATTTTTCAGTTTGAAAAAGAATAAGACTACACCTTTTCAATCATGCAATCAAATTGACCACAAAATAGGAGTATGATATATTTTCGGTAGAATACTATATAAGTGTGCCAGCGAATAAATTGGCATATAATAAAAAGAAGAGATGCGCTAACATCTCTTCCTTAACTGCTACCGTATAGGGTGGTGGTTATTACACGTTACTATTTTTTACGAAACCCACCCTTTTGCTTCCTACGGCGCGGAGTGGGTTTTTTGTTGTCCTTACCCAGAAGTTGCTTTCGCAAAAAATACGCTGAAACTTCACGTACAGTCGCTTTTACAAATTCTTTTACAAGGTCAAACAAAAACTCCATATTATCACCCCCTTTCCTTCCAAATGGAAAGAAGGGATAACCACCCACCCTCACAATATGCAGTTACATATATTTTATCAAATGATTGTAAAGGTATTATGTAAACAAAACAAATGAAATTTTACATAGAAAAAAAGCCCTTCTAAACCGGGCTTTTCTATCACCATTATTTAGCGATCTTCTTCAAATCCGAACTTTCTATCATCGAAAGCATATCCACCTTTTATTAAGACGGACCATAACCAATAAGATGAGCAATTATAACTGCTAGTAAACCGATTGAGTATTCAATTAGAATTAAAGGAAGAATCCACCTTGCCCACCTTGTCCATGAAATTCCTGCAATTGCTAATCCAGCCATTAGCGTACCACCTGTCGGAAAAATAATATTTCCAATACCATCCGCGAATGAAAAGGATAATACGGCTGTTTGGCGTGTAATGTCCAATAAATCTGCAAGTGGCGCCATGATAGGCATTGTCAACATCGCATGGCCACTACCTGATGCTAAAATAAAATGAATCGCTACTTGGAAGTTGTACATTCCAACAACACTTAAAAAAGGAGAAATATGTTCCATTCCTTCCGACACTTGATACAGTAGCGGGTCTATAATATGCCCTTGATTCAATACAACTAAAATAGCGCGTGATACACCAATGATTAATGCGCCACCGATTAAAGATGCCGATCCTTGTGTAAAAGATTCTACAGTATCATCAAGAGATATCTTGCCGAGAATTGCAATAATTATAGTTAAAATAATAAATAAGGCTGCAATTTCTTTTATATACCACTCGTACTTAATAACACCAAATACAAGAATAATATAATTGATTAAAAAGGCCGTTAATATCCATTTATGTCTTTTTGTTAACTCTACTTTCGCTGTTAGTAAGCTGTCTTGCTTATTTGTATCGAATTTTCCGTAAATTCCGCTTGCAGGATCCCTCTTTACTTTCATAGCATGACGATAGACGAATGTAACAGCAATTACATATATGACTACGAATAAAATGAGGCGGAACCCCATCCCCGAATACATAGGAAGACCCGCTATCCCTTGTGCCAGCCCAACTGTAAACGGATTCATAATTGCCGTTGTAAATCCGACGGACGCTCCTACTAGTACCATCGCAGTTCCTGTTATCGTATCAAATCCAACCGCAAGAGCTAGCGGAATAAATAGAGGCACATACACTAAAGCTTCCTCCGCCATTCCCATTAATGATCCGCCAAGCGCAAAGAACAGCATGATAATAGGAATCATTAACTTTTCACGGTTAGCGAGTTTTTTTGCCATCGTTGAAACAAGAGCCTCAACTGTACCGGATGCCTTTAATACACCAAAAAAACCTCCAATAATAAGAATGAAAAAGATAATATTAGCAGCTTCTACCATCCCTGTAGGAATAGATTTTACCGTATCAAAAAATCCAAGTGGCGTTGATTCAATCCATTTAAATGAATCTGGATCTACTGTTGTATACCCATTTTTTTCAATCTGTTCATATTTTCCGGCCGGCAATATATGTGTAATAACAGCCGCAATAACTAACAAGACAAGTAACATTGCAAATACGTTTATTTTCCATTCTTTTTTTTCCTTTTTTTCTTCTGGCTCGAATGAAACCGCCTTTTCTGACACTTGACTCATATACCAATCCCCTTTGCAATAGAATGAAACTTTAATCAGTGGGGGTTTCGCTCATCCCCCACTGATTATTAGTTGAACCGATCGGGCTTTTACAAGCAGCCGGCAGTCTGGTTGCCCCCACTACCATGACGTACCAAGCTATCCACCAATTCTTTTATTTATAACACGCTATGATTTAACTACCTTTTTACTAATTTCATTTACAAATTGGTTAAATAAACGTTGCTGCAAGACATCCCTTTCCGACATCATTTCTGGATGCCATTGAATCGCTGCTACATAACGATGAGCCTTCGATTCAATAGCCTCTATTACACCATCAAAGGACCATGCGCTCGCCTCAAAATCTTTTCCTAATGTTTTCACTGCTTGATGGTGAAAAGAATTAACCATTAAAGATTTTTGGCCAATAGCCTCATAAATTTTTCCCTCTTCCAGAAGATCTACGGAATGAGAGCCTTGCCATTTACGGAACTGTTCTCGAACATGGAAATATTCTGGCCCCATCTCTTGCTCTAAGTCTTGATAAAGGGATCCACCAGCTGCAACATTTAACACCTGTAACCCTCTGCAAATTCCTAAAATAGGAATATCTTTTTCTAAAGCCTGCTTTGCCAGATTTAATTCAAAATTATCTCGTTCTTCCTCTACAGTGCCTATATATGATTTTGGAGTATCACCGTAATAAATTGGATTGATGTCCGCGCCACCAGCCAATAACAATCCATCTAATTGATTAAGTGTGGACTCAATTTGATCCACTTCCTCAATTGGAAGTAGAACAACCGTTGCACCTGCCCTTTGAAGGGAGCGGATGTAGTCATAAGAAAAGAGAGCCATATCTTGACCTGGTAGCCCTCGCAAGCCCTCCTTCCCTATTTCACTATGATCAACATAATACCCAGTAACACCAATTAGTGGTTTCATTTTCTCTCACCTCATAATTTAAATGGTTTCGTTGTCTTTCTCTGTTGAAATTGTATACTCTTAACCTCCCTTTTCTAGCAAGTGGTAAAGAATTAAATATGTAAATTATGACTCTACTCATTTCCCTATTTCTTTACACACCATTGATATAAGCAAATATCGTGCCAACATCGAAAGTAAAGTGATTATTTACATATTTTTAAATATTTTGTCGTTTTATCGGTGTTTACTATGTTGAAATGTATTATAATTGGTTATTAATTGGTTACATAATAACCAATTAATAACCAACTTTAGACCAATTACATTCAACTAAAGAGGTGCTCTATGAACAAATTTGAAACTAACCACATTGTATTGATCACCGTTTTAAAAGAAACACGAAAAGCCCTACATCAACAACTAACAGAGATGGTAGGTGATCTCATAGATATCGAAAGTTTTTCTGTAGAAGAAAATATTCCAAAAGTATTTCATTCTACATTAATTGTATTACCGAATACATTTACGATAGAAACGGTGAAAGACTTTATTGGGGAAAACTGCGAAGTAATCATAGCAAAACGAACATTAAATTATGAAAACGTGGACCAGCTTTTATTTTTACCAGAAGGAACACAAGCCCTATATGTGAATGATAATCATGAAACAGTATACGAATCAATTGAAACGATGCGTCAATTGGGACTGAACCACATTGAATATGTCCCATACTATCCTGGAAAA
Source organism: Bacillus sp. BC05(2025) (assembly GCF_056725905.1). Lineage (NCBI taxonomy): Bacteria > Bacillati > Bacillota > Bacilli > Caryophanales > Bacillaceae > Bacillus > Bacillus sp. BC05(2025). Next base: position 703,272 of record NZ_JBWYRA010000002.1, read on the forward strand.
ACGAATATACAAATGATCAAGCTCGCAATCACACCTGGCGAACTTGAAATTATCCCTGACTTTGTAGAAAAAGTAATTAATATTGGTCATAGATTAATAGATATTACGACAATCATGTCCATTCTAGATCGATTTCATTTAATGGAGGAATCAGGTAACCACGTTTCTGAGAGATACTATCGAAAAATAGTAGATTTAACAAAGAATTTAGCTAAAGCTCATCGACAACTTCATCAAGTTATTGATGGTGTTGGTGATGGCATACTAGCTATTGATTATGAAGGAAGAATTGTTGTCTTTAATGAATTTCTGGAAAGCATGCTGAAAATAAAAAGTAAAAACGCTATTGGTCATCCGATTGATGCCATTATTGATAATATTGATTTAGTAAACTTCATCCTTTCAAATAAGCAACAAGAAAGCGGAATATTTGTTGTAAACGGCTTGGATGTAATAGTGGAACGTCTACATATAAATGATCAATCGATTATTGTTACTTTTAGAAATGCCCTTAAGACCATCGGGTTTGAACGGAAATTGAGAAAAGAATTTGTCAAAAAAGGTTATGTAGCAAAATACAACTTTCATAATATCGTTGGCATTAGCTCTACGATCCAAGACACGAAACAAATTGCCAAAAGGTTAGCTAAAACTGATTTAACTGTATTAATTGAGGGTGAAAGTGGTACCGGAAAAGAGTTGTTTGCAAGTGCTATTCATAATGCCTCCCAGCGAAATAGCGGCCCTTTTCTTGCCGTTAACTTTAGTGCTTTATCGGATGATTTAGTCGAGAGTGAATTATTTGGTTATGAAGACGGAGCGTTTACCGGAGCAAAAAAAGGCGGGAAAATGGGATTATTTGAACAAGCAAATGGCGGCACTATTTTTTTAGATGAGATTGGAGATATTAGCCTGAAACTTCAAGCACGACTCCTTCGAGTATTGCAGGAAAAAGAGATTATGCGTGTTGGCGGAAGCCAAATTATCCCGATAGACGTAAGGATTATTGCAGCAACCAATAAAGATTTACTGAAAATGATTCAAGAAAATGTGTTTAGAGAAGATTTATACCATCGGCTTAAAGTACTCTTTATACACCTCCCAGAATTAAGAGCTCGTCGAAATGACATTGAATTGTTAGCTAAACATTTTGTTGCGCTATCGGACCCTAAAGTCAAAATTGAACAAGAACTAATTGAAGAACTGCAAGGATATCCATGGTACGGAAATGTAAGAGAACTTAAAAATACGATAGATTATATGCTTGCTGTCCGTACCGGAAACCAAATAACAAAAAATGATTTGCCTAATCAACATTACTTTCAAAAGCCTCCACATAGGAAAACAGATAGTGATCAGGCCGAGGATATACCGTCCTTTTCTTCAAGTTCAAACGCTCTTGACCAAGAATCACTTTTCATCCTTACGCTCGTCATGAATTATGAAGAAAAAGGAAAAGCAATCGGAAGAAGAATTATTTCTGAAAAGAGCCAAGAAGTCGAAATAAATTTATCTGAAGCACAAGTGAGACACCGATTGAACTTCCTAAAAATGAAAGGGTATGTGCAAATAAAAAGAGGTAGAGCAGGAATTAATTTAACAGGAAAAGGTTTGGAGATTCTACGTAGTCTTTAGTCAAGATCCGGATTTTCAGATACATAGAGGCTGTTTTATAAACAGCCTCTTTTTTTAATGGAGTAAAACGTCGATAAATTTAAGTTACAAATATTCAGAATTAATATTAAAATGAAGAATGGGGATAGGGGTATGGGATTTAAAAATTTATACATAACGAGGGAATAGAAATGAAACTACAATTAAAAGCGGATTTAGGGCTACTACTAGTTACCTTCTTTTGGGGTGCATCCATCTTACTTACGAAGGTTGGACTTGAAGGTATAGAAGAATACAACTTAATCGCATTACGATTTATTATCGCCTTTCTTTTATCAGGTTTAATATTTTACAAACATTTATTCAAAATCGATTTTAAAACTGTAAAATATGCATTTATACTCGCTTCTGTCTTATTTATCGTTTACATTTTCGCGACTTTCGGTACAAAGTACACGAGTGTTTCTAACGCTGGTTTCTTACTATGTCTCACAGTCATTTTCATTCCGATCTTATCAGCTATATTTTTAAAACACATTCCAGAAAAGAAAGTGATAGTAGGAATCTTTTTAACGATAATCGGAATCGGCTTATTAACATTAACGAGCGAATTCAAGATCGGTAACGGCGATATATTTTGCATACTGTCAGCCTTATTTTATGCGATTCACGTCATCATCACTGGCAGCGTAACGAAACATGTAAATTCAATCGCACTTGGAGTCATACAACTCGGTTTCGTCGGCCTATTCAGTCTTATTTTTTCATTCATTATCGAAACACCAAAACTGCCTAGCACAACCAACTCATGGTTAATCATCTTAGCCTTAAGCATATTCTGCACCGCAGTCGCATTCATCGTGCAAGTTATCGCCCAGCAATACACGACACCTACACATACAGGACTTATCTTCTCATTAGAACCTGTCTTTTCCGCAGGCTTCGCTTTCGTTTTCACAGGTGAAACGCTCACTGGGAAAGGATACTTAGGCGCGACACTTATATTAATAAGTGTGTTGATAGCTGAAGTGGATTTTAAGGGGGTGCTGCGGGTTAATTATAAGAAGAATATGGAATAGTTATTTCGCTAAAGTATATAAACATACCCCGAAAATATTCGTTTGCATTATTTTCAACCTCTTACCTTAATTGTTTTAGATGCTACCTTCGAATAAGGTAGCATCTAAAATATGTTACAAGGAATTATTATATTTATGTAGCCTGCATAATTAACCTTTTCTACATTACTTACTGCACATAGTCATACAGATTTTTCGCTAACAATAAACAAGTTACTGTAATGAAAAGAGCACGAACATACCCGCTTCCTTTTTTTATAGCAAATTTGGAGCCAACAATCCCTCCAGCAATTTGAGCAATCCCCATTATAAAACCATACGCATAGTTCACTTGCCCCACATACATAAATATTAACAATGCACCAACATTACTTCCTAAATTAAGAAACTTCGCATTACCTGCGGCTTTTAAAAAATCATACCCAATAAATAAAAGAGCGAACATTAAAAACGAACCTGTGCCAGGCCCTAGAAATCCATCATAAAAACCAATAGCAAAAATAAAAAAGGTAAAAATAATGACGTGTCGACCAGATAATTTCTTATGAGTAGAAATACTACCCCAATCCTTTTTAAATATCGTATAAATAGCGACTGCACCAAGCATTACCAGCATCAATGGCTTCAGTACTTCTGGGTTCATTAAATGAACGGTCCATGCACCTACTATAGAGCCTATGAAAGTGATTGGAAATAATTTTAAAGCCGATTTCAAATCAAGATTACCAGAACGATAAAACACAATATTACTAGTTGCACTCCCCATTGTTGATGCTAATTTATTCGTGGCTACTGCACTTGCTGGATTCAGTCCTGTAAATAATAAAGCTGGTAAGGCAATGAGTCCACCACCACCTACAACTGAATCAATAAATGCAGCCACAAACCCAAAAACAATCAAAATAATTAATATAGATGGGTCTAAATACAAATCCATACTAGTAGCCTCCCCTTTAGTCACTATTGTAATAGTAACTATCAATTTGCTAAATGTAAAGAGTTATTGTAACGTTGAAATATAAAGTGAAACTTTAATCAGTGGGGGGTTTTGTTCATCCCCACTGATTATTAGTTAAACCAATCGGGCTTTTACGGGCAGCCCGACCCCCACCTAACTTCTTTGCTTCCGCTGAATTTTGAGGTGGGGGGCTTACCGCCCGTTAAAGCGGGATAACAGCAAACATCGGAGGACGAAAAAGTGGACTACATCGTACAACAGCTTAAAAAAATTGGTTTTAATGAATATGAAGCTAAATCTTATGTATCTCTTGTGAAACAGGGGCCTGCTACAGCCTACCAAGTAAGTAAGGATTCAGGGGTCCCAAGAGCGCGAATTTATGAGATTTTGGGTAACCTTGTAGAAAAAGGAATTGTCATGAAGGAAGAAATAAATGACAACACTCGCTATTCACCTCTACCTGTTGAAATCTTTTTACAGAAAGCTCAATCAGAATGGCAGTCTACTTATGAAGGAATCAGTGATTCATTAAAAAAACTCGAAACTTCCGAGGAAAAAACGGATAATCGAGTGATTACTTTAAAAGACAACAAAACAATCATTAGCTATTGTCAGGCATTAATAAAAAAAGCAGAACACCGTATTGTCATTTCAATGTGGGATGAGATGTATGAAGCGTTAAAAGAGGAACTATGTGAAGTAGCTGATAAAGTTTCAGTACAAGGTATTACCTTACATGTTGAAAATCCAATTAAAAATCTAGAAGCTCATCGTATTACACCTTATACAGAAACTCTGTCTACAGAACATTGGTTTATTTTATCGATAGATTCTAAAGAAATGATTTATGGACCATCAATTGAAGAGCGTAATATTGCTTTTTATACAGATGACCCCGTTCATATATACTTACTTGAGGATTATGTATGGCATGACGTTTTAGTGAATCGACTTGTTCGACGTAGCCAAGACGACTTGGAGCAATGGATCACGGCAGAGAGAAAATCCTTCTTTACGGGAAAATAAGAAGTATATTCAAGAGCAAATCAAAAAGTTTGCGTATTAAACCTAACAACTTCTCCTTATAAAAATAGCCGACTATTACATAATAGTCGGCTATTTTTATATAAATTTATACAGACACTGCCATTCCCCATTTGTAAAATATTCCTATTAATCCAGCGATTAATGAGATAAACGCTTCTCCCACTCTTTCACCTTTTCAATTGTTACATCTAATTTCTTAGCCACTTCCTCTATACTCATTCCCTTAAAGAGCATTCCAGCTGCCGAAAGTGCTTTATCAATTTCTTCTTGCTTCTCCTGTTCATATAAACGACCCACTTTTGTCATCCGTAACCACTCCTTTACCTTTTTATATGCCTTCTTCTATTTTATCATCCAATCTCCACAAACCGCCCAAACTCCTTCAAAAATCTCAATTTAAAACTCCCCACAGGCCCATTCCGATGCTTCGCCACATGAATCTCCGTCATCTCTTTCTGCATCGTTTCCTTATCATAATAATCCTCTCGATACATAAGCATAATGACATCCGCATCTTGTTCAATTTGTCCCGTCTCTCTTAAATCAGATAAAAGAGGACGCTTATCTTGCCGTGCTTCTACCGAACGAGACAATTGTGACAACGCGACTACACAAACATTTAATTCCCGTGCTAATACTTTAAGCTTACGAGAAATTTCACTAATCTCTTGAAATCGATTGCCCTTATGCTTCGGATCACCCGTAATAAGCTGCAAGTAATCTACAATGACTAAAAGCTTCTTATCACCATGCTTCCTCTTTAACTTACGAGTTTGCATCCAAATATCTTGCACCGAAATGCCCGCATTATCATAAATTTCAAGCGGTAATTCCCCAATCTCCGCAAATGCCTTACTCACCTTTTCCCAGTCCTCCATCGCAAAACGATGCTTCGGATTTTTTAACCTACCTCCTGACACTTCACCTACGCAAGACGCCATCCTTTTTAACAATTGCTTGCTACTCATCTCTAATGAAAACAATCCAACCGCCGCTCCAGCCTTCGCCGCATGCAGTCCAACATTTAGCGCAAACGCAGTCTTCCCCATAGAAGGACGCGCACCAAGAACGACAAAATCACCTTCCTGCAATCCGCACGTCATTTTATTTAGCGATGTATAACCAGTCTCAATACCCGTAATCTCTTTCGCATCTTGATGAAGCTCTTCATATAAATCAACTAATGCATCCTTCAAATCAAACTCACATACACAGTCCTTCTCCTCTAACTCACAAAGTGCCGTAATCGTCTCACCAATAATTTTCTCATTCTTCTCCGCAATAAGACGCTCTCCCATTTTGTGCCCGAGAACACCTGCCTGATACATTTTCCAGGCACCTCGAACAAGCCCCTCATAATAAGAGAAGTTGGCAGTTGTCGGCACACCATCCATTAACCCTATAAAATACTCCATTCCCCCGATCCCCTCTAAAAACTTCGGATCTACCCTAGAAATGAACGTCACAAGATCAATCGGTTGCCCCTCTTCTTCCATTTTTCGCATTAACTGAAATATAGACTTGTGCACTGACAGAGAAAAATACTGCTCCGTCAAACGGCACTCCTTAATAAGCTCTCCATCAATTAATAGAGAACCTAATACCGTCTTTTCCGCCTCCACATTTTGAATACTCATGGCCGCCACCCGCGCTCCGCTAAAAAGCGCTGCAACTCTTCCTCAGACGGCGCATTCTTCTCCCACTCCTCACACCTCGCCAAAAACTCCTCCGTCTCCCCCGTACTAACAGACGCATCCTTCTTTCTAAAGCTCGCCGTATCCGCCTCAACCTCACACACTTTCGTAAATCCTTTCCCATGCCAACCTCTCAAAATGCCCTTCACATAAGCAACCGTCCGCTTATTATTCTCAAACGCAATTTGAAGAGCCTTCAGCACAAGCTCCTCTGACAAATCTTCCATCCATGCACTCAGTTCCTCCACAGTATGCGGAGACAAACTACCAAAATGTTGCTCATAAAAGGAAAACACGCGACTTCCCGTCTCTTCCTCGATAACCTCTTCTTCCTCTGCCTCCTCACAAACTGGCTCAACATCATCCACAGCCAAATCACTCGGCATACCGAAATGCGCTAAAAGCATCGGAACATTCAGCTCCTCCTCTACGCACTTCTGAAGAAACATATGTACAAACTCCTTATTCTTTACACCCTTAAGCTCACGAAGCACACACTTCTCCACATTCGTATTCGTCACCGGATTATAACGAAGCCAATTTAAAACGAACAACTCTCGTGTATCCGCATCATAAAGAATCTTCCCATAATCAATGAAGCGCTGCACAAGCTTATCAACAGTCTCCCGATTATAACCCGTCTCCATCTCAGCTAATCGCTTCGGAAAAGGAAAAATCCCACACTGCGTCGTCTTCGAACAAGTCAGCAAATAAACATAAAAATACCGCTCCTCCGGCGTCAAATCCAAAACAAAATCATCCTGCCAAAAATTCACCTGCACAGTACGATACACCGCCATCCTAATTCCTCCCGTCTCCGTTCAAAAGTGAAAACCTCTTCATAATATATATGGGAGGATGGCCGGATTTTTGGCGTATTATTTCAAATTTTTTTTCGACTCCTACTACTACGGTGTTTGTTGGTGTTTTTGTTTTGTTATGTTTTTTCTTAGTGATTTATTACTTGGTAGGGGCTTGTAAGGGGCTTAGGAGGGGCTAGTTATCGGTTACTTCGATTAGAAACACTCGATCCGAGAAGCCACCTCGTTCTTTTGCTTTCTTTTTACGGATGTTGTTGATTTCTTCTAGTGTCGTGCCTTCGTATTCGGCTAGGGCGTTTATTAGTTCTAGTAAGTCGGATAGTTCTTCGAGTTTGTGTTCTTTTGTGTCTGCTTCTCGATATTCGGTTAGTTCTTCTTGTGTTTTTTTGCAGAGTTCCTCTATGTATTCATCTTCGGGTAGGGTTCTTGTTGTGGGTGTTTTTCCGTTGGATTTTATTATTTGTGGGATTTTGTTTCGGATTAGTTTTTTGTAGGTTGGCATGGGATTTCCTCCGTTAGGTTTTTCTTCTATTATAATGGAAAAGCAGTTTAACTAGTTGTTAAACTGCTGGATTGCTTCTTTTATATAGTTTTCTTCTTCGGTTGTGAAAAGAGTTGGGAATTCGGATAGTGGAAGGTTTGATTTTTGGATTATATCCTCTATATCACTTTGAGGAGTATCAAGATAGTTCGTTACTTCTTCTATTACATTGAAAAATTCCTTCAAGGTAACTTGAACGTCATGATGACTCGGATCCTTCTCTTCTTTCTTATACTTTTTCAACTTCCCTATCACATCCATAAAACGCTGATCAAACTTTTCTTTTAATTCCTTATTATTATATAAAGCTTGAACACTATCCTTCGAAAAATGCTCCTCTAACCATTCTTTATTTTCTTTCTCCCATATAAAGGTTTGCAGAAAAGAAGAAAACAAAGCAACATCCACTCGTTCTTCCTTTTGAAATTGCCTCGTCATCTCATCCATATGCGAAAGCACCTTCGCAATTCTTTCTTGCTCTGCCAAAAGCACTTCTCTTTGAAAATGCATTTGTCTTAAAAAATCATCAGTCTCTATATCACGCTGCAAAATAATATTTTGAATTTCCCCAAGCGAAAAACCGAGATGCTTAAACGATTGAATTTGCTGCAGCACATACAAATCATCTTTCGTATATAACCGATGTCCGCCCTCCGTATAATCGCTCGGCTTTAATAAATTAATCTTGTCATAATAACGAAGCGTCCGCACCGTAACATCCCCAACACTTGCAAACTCACTAATCATCCACGCCATATCCTCACCTACTCCGCTAACTTCTCTTTCACATACTGAAACATATGAGAAAAACTCATCTCATTCTGCCGACAATATTGAAACAAACCTACAACAAGCAATACAAAAGGAACATTCTCTCTATAACGGTTTTCATACTCGCTAATACCATCATAAAAGTACTCATACTTTCTTTTTCGTAAAACGATATAAATCGCAATAAACAACATTGCAATCATAATAAAAATTCGCTTTCCCCTTATCTCCACTTCTTGTTTCATCATCTATTCTCCTTCCACTGCATACTTATCTTCTTTAAATAAAGGAATTCGAATGAAATAACGATATGGCTCGTCGCGTATTACTTTCCACGCAACAATGATCACTTGAACGACTTCAAAGGCAAACACAATCCAAAACAAAACATCACTAATACGCGAACTAATATTAAATAGAAGAAAGATTAACAAATGAAAGTTGAACGCCTTTCGGCAATGATATTTGTACACCTCATTTTTACGTGCCAGTGTAATGTACATGAGTAGTGGTGAAAAGATTCCTATTGTGGCTGAGAGTAGTAGCATGATGATGGTGTTTCTTTTTTCTTTTGTGGTGGTTTTCATGAGTTGTTTGGTCCCCCCTTTTTGATTTGTCTTCTTTAGGTTAGGGGGTGACGTTGGGGGAGGTGCAAGTATGAACTATAATTTGTTATAAAAAATAGACACAATGGAACCTCTCACATACTCCATTACTTCTATTTATCTTATTAAAAATTGATTATCTATCAAAAAACATTTTAAATACATACTGCAGCCAAAATAACATACATGTAATAAACATCCCAAACGCTATATTTTCATTAAATTTCTTAAAAATAACATTCCATTTAACAACAATATATTGATTCACAACACACCAATAGAGGAGAAATAAAATTGAGATACCGGTCAAAAGGATCATAAAGTCCAACCCTCTTCCTCCTTTCAATTTTATGATTCTCTTATTATACCCTCCACTAAATTAAAAGATCAACTATACACTTACTCTTTAAATGCTAAAAATTTATCTAGTTACGAATTCCCTCATCTTAATCCCTATGTAAATCACTTAAGAAGTTTTAAAAAACTTGACAAGGGGACCTCCTACTTTTCAAATTTTTAACTATGCTTATACAAAAACCACCTCAAACAAATATACCGTCCAAGGTGGTTTTCATATCACTATTCAATTACTACTTCAATCTATCCTGCAACGCACTAATATTAATGATCACAGGACTACCCGACTTCAACGTACCATCTTTTTGTAACATTGGTCCCGAAGTGATACATTGACCTTTCTTCAATGTTGCAAGTCGTTTTTCCCATTCTTTACGTACAGCTGAATCTTGAGCAAGGTTTGATGCAATAGCACTAATTTCATTTTCTGGTGGCATGAAATACACTTTTTGACTTGAATTCTGTAGTCGTGAAATTTCATCCATTGTAAATTGTCCTTTTAATGATTGTGTTGCATACCAACCTGACCAACCAAATTTTCTTCCTTCAGTTAAAATTTTGGCACTTGGTGATTTTTCTCTATGATCAAGATTTTGCGCTTCATCTAATATAACTGGGAATGGTTTATTTTTGTCGCCATGGTGTAATTGATAATTCCAAATATCCCATAAGATAAACTCTGTAATCATGAGCTGTACATCTCTATTAAAGCCCGTTAATTGTACAATAAACACTTTACCTTTTTGGTTCAGTATGTCTCCCCAATCATATACAGCATTATGATTAAATGGATTCTTATCAATAAACGGCTTAATTTGTGATCTTGCTGTTTTAGCCGGCCCAGAAGTATCCTCTTCTAATTCTGCTAATAAATAATTTAAATTCATACCTTCGCCATATTTATCTAAACCGCGCATTACTGCCTCATATATAGCGTTTTGTTGCTGAATGCCTAAATCTTTATATACAGCTGAAAATACACTTTTAATTCTTTCAGCAACATCTGTATTATCTTCATCGATATAAATTCCTTCATCCAATTCTTTTTGATTTCGCTTAAATGGATTTACTGGGAATTTATCTTTTGCTACTAGGAATTGTTCAATATTATCTTGGAGTTTCTCTTTGAATTCCGGTTCTAACTTAGAATTCTTAAATCCATCTGTATAGTCAAATATCATACTAGAAATTCCATTTTGCGCCAACTCAAGTAGTAAACATTGAATGAAGTAACTCTTACCTTGTCCTGATTTACCCGAAATTAAAATATGTCTATTTGCTAGCTCTGGATTTCCGAATTCCCAATATATTTCTTGAGTCGATCCCTCTACTGTTCCTAACAAAACGCGGATGTCTTTTAATTCTTTTGGTCCTCCCGTTCCTTTTTCTTCCTTTTCTTCTTCAGAATGAGGTACAGTTGGAACGACTTTATTGCTAGTTTTTTTTAACACTTGATTAGAATCATGATTCTGATTCAATAATCTATCTGGATTAATATCAGTTCCACCCGAATGGATTTTCATTTTGAGTGCTTCAATTTCTTCGATTACTCCTTCATATCCATCCTCTTCGGTTAATTCCACTAATAAAATATCTTCTTCTATTTTGATGGATCTCCATGATTGTTCCTTTTTAAATGATAAAATTGCTCCTTTTCCGATTTTATCATCCAAATGTCCACTCATTTCGTAATCATCATTTAATAATCTTTTCTTTAGTTCTTCAATTTTCTCATAAGATTTTTCTGGCCAAATGTTGTTTGCAATAAATTTCTCGGCATTCGCTAGCAATAACTGTACAAAGAAGTTTCGGAAAAACTTATGTTTAAATACATGTAAACCATCTTCACTTGTTTTAGAAAGTTGCGTATCAAATAGTTGCTTAGTAGCATTAATTTGCTCTTTTGCTTTTGCAATAGCACTGTCTTGATTTAAGCCGATTTTCACTTCCACTGGATAATAATGCACTGATAATTTATCATCTTGCATTTCTACTCCGATTAACAGTAAATCGTCACTATGTGCACCTTTTCCGCCTAGATTTTTTGCAGAAAATACACCTTCACTTTTCGTTAATTTCACCGCTCCAGCAACACGCAATATTTCTTCTAATGAGATAGGAACCCATAAAATATTCTCATGATCTAAAGCACTTAATATATACTTCACAGCTGAAATAATGCTTAACTTTTCTCTTGAGAATTGTCCCTTACTTCCTATAATTCTTAGTAACCACTCACCATTTAAACTATTGAAAGCTCTAATAGCTGTATTAATTTTTTCAGGTGTCGATACAATTTCTTTTTCTGCCAGATACTGTTCAATAACCGCTCGGTATTGTCTTGCTTTATCCGTTACTGTAATTGCATCATACTGGCTTGATGAAGAATATTGATCACTATAATGAATGACCAATAAATTACGTGATGAATCTTGGAAGAAATCTAAACCTACATTAGGTTCAATAAATGTTACCCAATAAGAAGATTCATATAAATGTTCTAGAACTTGTTCATCATAGGTAGATGTTCTCGTAACAATTGTTTCATTCTTACGATAAGGGTTTGTACCATCGTTATTTAAATTACTTCCTAATTCATTCATTCCTCTAGCAGTTTGAATTAACAAATGTTCATTATTCAATACATTTTTTAATCCAAATCCTGTACGATAGTCTACTTCTGTACTAATAGATGATAGAGATGATAACATTCCATTTAAAGATAATCCTGTTTCAATATCTTCCATTGTACTTTTCGCATGCTTCTCATTTGAAATCATTTTATAAAATGAAATATGAGCGTAACCATATTCTTTCGTACCAATAAGTTTATAATAGAAAACATTTTCTCGAATCAGCCTTAATACGTCTACAGCATCGAGATTCTTTGATGCTAACGATAACTCAAAGAACTCCTCGAATTTTTGAACATCATCATATATAGAAAATTTTTCAAAAGCGCTTAGTATATTACTCTCATGATATAAAGCAACCTCTACTGGTATAATTTTGGACGGCCCTTTTTTATCTATCTGCTTCTTAATAAACTGCACTAAACCTCTTACAACTTCTTTATCATTATTTATATTAATCACATTGATTCGTATCGGAGACTTAGATTCTTGTAAAAATAAGTATTGGAAATGTTCCACAAATTGTTGAAGCTTTTCTTCAACTACATTAGCTAAAAATGCATTAGATTCTCCAATCGCAACCTTATGAAGTGGTTCATAAACAGTCCATTCAGGCGCTTCATTTTGAGAAACTGGTCTATACAATTCATCATTCCGTCCATATATATATGGCAATAGATTGTTAGGATGCAGACGATTTAAAATATGCATCTCAACTACTTCGTTTTTAATTTCATCATTAACACTTAACTGATAGGCAACATTAAGCGGATGCAACGGTGTTAGTATGATCCTTTGTTCCTCTTCAATAACTCCCAATTTAAACAGATTCTTTTCTTCTTCTTTTAACATTACATTTTCTTGTATATGAGCAATGCTTTCGTTAAAAGTCTTCAAATATCTTATATATAGGTCTCTTAATTGATCATCCACAAAACAAAGACTAGGAAGCGTATTATTAAACTTATAGTAATTTAATAATTGTTGATACGCATCTCTCAATGATGGGTTCATTAATAATTCAACCTTATTTAGGCCTGATGCCCCTCTAACTGCAAAAGCGATTTCATTTTCAATCCATACTCTTTCGTCTTGTAAATAATTTCGAAATCCTTCTCGTGCTGAAAATTCCCTTGCACCTTGTTTTAATTTATTTGTATCAAAGTTATATTCAAAGCTTTCTTGATGTTCTCTTTTTAATTTCCATATCCTTTCTCCTGATACTGGAACAGTCTTTGCAACTTGCTCTCTAATAAGAATAGGAATTAAAGATGTTTCAATTTGAACAGAAAATGATAAGCTATCGTCATTCCATGCAGGAGAAGATTCAGAGACTTCAAAACTTCCACCTTGCCAATTTATAATCTGTGCATCTTCCTCAATAAATACTTCTTCTGGCTCATTAGAAATATCTCCAAAAATAATACGTTCTTCAGCTTTATTCATAATTACGTTTTTCTTATTTACATTCACTTCATAAATCGTTTGAAGCGATTGTAAAAACGCGGCTTCACACTCTACAACAGCAATATGAAACTCATATTTCGACTTAGATTGCATTTTATGCGTATATACAACTTTATGGAATGAAGTCACATTTTGCTTATGCGCTAAACTAACAGTTAGTTTTTTCCCAGATATCCCACAGAAACCCTGTGAATTTTTATGAATGTATTCCTTCTTCAACTTTTCTTCAAATTCAAAGTTCAAGTTTATATCTTCTATCTGTGTAGGATTAAAAACAATAATATGACGTTTACGTCTCCCAGCCTTTGTCTCAGCTTGTGCTTTCTCCCAATATAGCAGACCTTCTTTTGAATATTTCTTTGGTGATTCGATATATTCTAATGGGCGATCTATCTCAGTCATTTTGTCGTAAGAATCTTTAACAAGAACATAATCCGCTTGCTGCCAATCATCTTTCTTCAGGCGAGAAACACCTTTCTCATCAAATAATTTTTCTAATTGACTCTCTAAATGTTCATACTCGTGCATCTGTTGAACTTTCTCAAAGAATGAAGCATTTTCTTCTAGCCTTTTTTTCATTTGAGCTGAAGTAAATTGATTTAAATTTTCATCATAGAAAATACCTAGATTAGAATAATCTTCTCTCGCAATCTCTTGTTTTGATAAAAATCCAAGAATTTCTTCATAATCCCAAAGAGATGGTCTCACAATTGTATCATCTAATTTTTTACGTAAATAAAATGAAAGTACTTCCTTCTCTTCTTTATTTAAAGAAGAAGTTTCAATTTCTTCTTTTAATGTTTTCAAAATTGATTTTACATTAAATGGCATACCTTCTTTTTGTAGATCACTGCTACCACCCTTAATACTGTCCAGTGTCTCATGACATATACTAAGTAAAGCTGTTTTCTCCCAAACATCCTTTTGTTCACCGACTTCATTACGAAGTGTTACTAAAAAGTCTGGAGTAACATTTGCCGATGTAGTCGCAACAACTACTTTCATCTCCTCTGAAACCTTAATAGCAATCGTTTCATATGGAGTTCCCTGCTTATGCTGATAATAAAACGCCTGCGATAAATCTTGTTCTTTTAATGTGTCATAAAATGCTTGTACTTGTTCATGATTATCAAATTGAAGGTAAAATCGCTCTCCACCTCTAAGATTTTCCGCTTGTAAATAATTTGTTAGTTTATCTGAAAGATAATTATAAAATTGGTTTAACATACTGTGCATCACCGCTATCACTTTTTTTGTCTATTAAATTCAGCTTATCAAATAACTGTACAATTTCTTCTTTTGAGTAACGATCGAAGAATAAACCTCTAGCCTCTAAATCTATAAATACTTGCTTCAAAGGTTTTCTTTCCTTTTTTAAACTCAATGCTGTTAGTAGCAATAACATATCTTGACTAAGATTAAGCATATAACCAAGTGAACCTCGAGTTTTTAAGAAATATTTTTTCCCAACCTCTTCTATTGATAAAGAGTATCTATGTCGAGGGCCTTGCATCGTATCTTTTTCATAGGCTTCTTCTATACTACGGAATAAGGATTGTACAAGCGTATCATATTCTAATTCTAAATTTCCTTCATAAGCTCCAAGACCTAAATGTCTTCTATATTCCATAACCCAATCACAAAGCATCTCTAAAAATACTTTTTTATCCTCATCGGATAATTGCTGATATGTTTCCTTTAACTCAGGATAGCCACCCGCTTTTTCTACTCCCATTAGGAAATTTAAATGTTCTAAGCAATTAATATGTAGTAGTAAATGTCTACCTGTATCTTTAATCATTTGATAACCATGAGTATAACCTTTTCTATTCTTACTCGTAGACTCCCAGTCAAGTGTAAAATAAACTTCGTTGTTCTCACTAAAGTTCGCTTTCCCAACTTGTGAAAGCTTTAAAGTCAATTGAGTAATATATAAAAAGTAATAATAACTAAGAAACAAATGATAATGAGTTCTAAAATAATCTTTATGTTCTGCTAAAAATTGAAAATCTTCTTTGAATAGCTTTGAGATAAATGGAATTTGATTAATATAAGGACGGCGTTCTTTTTCGTCGCTCTCCAAATGATTTAATTGTTTTAACACAAGACGTGACATTAAATCTGTTGAATCGCTTTTTCCAAAAATCTCTTCTACTGTTTCTTTTTCACCTAATAAGACGTCTAAAAGGAATCTAGCAATATCTTGTTCTCCTTTTTTATCAGCCTTATCACTTAATGGTAAATATTGAAACAAATGCAAATGAAAAATTTTAATTGTATTGTCACTATCCTGCAGAAAGGTACGTAGTATTTGTTCAAATTGCGACTTATCTTGCTTTGATACATCAACAGATTTACTAATCTCTCCAATAAGTTCTTCTAGATTAACTTCTATTTTCAACTTATTTCCGCTGACTAGACGCGTAAACTCCCCTAATACTCCCTGAAACCCTTTTGCGAATTTTGCCCGCTCTGTTCCTCGGGTAGAGAAAGGTAACAGAGGAGCTTTTTTATTTATTGTATGTTTTAATCCTAACTTTTCTGGTTTAATACTCAGTGAGTTTTTCAAATCCTCTAAATTCTCTCTTACAATCATTTTCTAATCCCTTCTAAACGTAAATTCTTCAAAATCTTCGTCGTATGTTAGTCTAAACATTCCATTTTCATTAGATTGAACAAACAATAATTCTTTTTCTCTATTTCCTAATTTCATTATCTTATCCACAAATTCAACGAACTGAATACAATCTTCTTTATCCTTTTTATTCGGGCGATAACCTTTTGAAAGTTTGACCATCATTTCATATAATGGATAATCAATTTCTAAATATACAGGAGCTACTTTTTCTTCATTGGAAAAAGCAAGTAATATATTTAATTTAAATCGATTTAAAACCTCCGGTTCTACCCCTTTCAAATGTCCTACAAACGGCTTAATTTTAAGAGACTGTGCAACCTGAGTAGTATCATTTGAGTAATCCATGAATACATAATCTGACTTCGGACTTCCGTTCCATAAGAAAATTGATTTTCTCGCTAAATTATACATATCTTTTAAATCAGATCGATTTCCTTTATTAAAAGCATATAAATATTCCATATATTTTTTATAATTTTCATCCCCAAATATTTCATTTAAAACCGGAGATAAAAATAATGACATACGTATTAATGTTTTATTGAATACCTGTCTAGATGAATCACTTAGCTCAAAGAAAGAACCCATCTCTTCTAGCCCTTCTATCCACCCATCAAGTCCATGTAAATTCAAATGCTTTTGGAAAGTATTCTTCATGTTTACTGAATTGTTTAGCTCAATTAGCATTTGGTCTACACTATTTGATCGTAGATGAATAGGATCCATTTTAGAAATAACTGCTAGTAAATTTGATTTTTCTTGACCATCAAATAATAAATTTGGTAATAAGGCTTCGGTTTTTTCCATCATACCTGCCCCAAGAAAATCTTCATTCCCATGAGAAGGCACTAAAATATCATAAATAAAATTAAGCATGGAACGTGTTGAAATAATCATCTTATGCTTAACTATTGCTTCAATTAATATACTTAAAACACCATCTCGTATTTGTTGCTGTTGCAATAACTCATAATTCACCATAAAGAATCCATTTATACCACGTTGCTTATCCTTCAAATAAGCTTGATAGAATGGATTTTTTTCTGACTCAACCACAATTCGCTTTAAAATAGATGAAAAATAATCTGATTTTGGCCCTTCACTAGTTAATTCAAAAGGTTGATAATCACTAAAGCTAATCAAGTGGAAATTACTGCTTTGTTGATTAGTAGCAATTTCATTTGCCTCGAATATTCCTGATTCCTCAATAAATTTTGTTAAAATTTGATAGTGCTCTTTTGCATAATCTGATTCAATAAAGTTATGCAGAACTCCTAGGTTAATAGCTAAAATTAGCTTGAATCTAGAACCATCAATCTCACTATCACTATATGGCTTTAATACTTCCGCTAATGTATCAAGGGAGCTCTTTTGTGGATCAAAACTTTCCGTAGCATCATTATGCACCGAAAACTCTTCCATCAATTCAGGATATTTATTTTTTACATACGATAATAAATGTGATTTCCCATCTCCAACGCTACCACACAAGAAAATTAATTGACTTGTATTTTGCCCAGCTGCTGCTGTTAGAGCAGACATCATATCGTTCTGTATCGTTCTTTCTACATGTAAATAATCCTTAAACGAACTAAATTCATTAGGATTTTCGATAGCCTCTTGAGATGATTCTTTCAGCTTCGAGAGTTCTGCTAGTAAATAACTCTCTCCTTCTCCTAAAATAAAATCATCATACACAAAATTGTTATCTGCTTCTTCTTCATTATCCACAGACTGTTTATCTTCAATTTCTAACCCTACTGCAATCTCAGCATTATTTATTTCTGTTAATTTCTCAGTTTGATTTGATGTATTTTGTTTACTTGCAATCTCAATTAGCATTTTTAACTTTTCTTCTAAACTAGCAGATATCTTTTCTTCTAATTTCTCCACAATATGTACACTACTCTTCGGCTGTGGATGTTTGTATTTCGGGGCAACAAACTCATAACTCCCATATACCTCCATAAACCACACTGCAATTTGGAATAGATTTTTATGCATTTTAAAAGCACTCTCTACCCCACTTTCAATATGTTCATGTGCCGCTTTATTTCCTAAATAGCGAACAGTATCAAATGAACGTGAAATTTCCTTTGATAAAATATCTTCTCTTTCTAATTTTTGAATACGCTCTACTTGCTTTAAATATTGTACGTCATACAGTTCATGCTCTTCCGCAATGCGTTTTGATAATAGCTCTGCAAATATTCTTCCCTTAATTAAAACCGATTGGGGATCTTGATAAAAAACATTTTCAATATCTCTCCCCATCTCCGCTAACTCGGGGAATACCTCTTGTAGAAAATCAAATGTATATTTCTCCAATGATGTAACACCTCTTAATCTAAAAATACGTTTCGAATATATTCCATATTATACAATATCTATAGAAGAATTGTTGGTATTAAGAAAAAAGGAAATAAGCGGATTATTCATTCTCAATTAGAAATTTGCAAAAAAATAATCTGGGTTATATAGCTAGCTATATAACCCAGATTATCTCAACTCTTTATTATTTCAAATCTTTAATAAGCATGCATATGTTTATTCCCTAGAATAAACTCAACTGCACAATACTATCCATCTTCTCTTCTTCTTTGTTAATCTCTAAAATCCTTTGACCCATTCGCTCCACCAAATCAACCACTAAAGCATTTCCCATACAAAAATATCTATTTCTTTGTGGCATACCTGTATTTGTCCAGTCCATCGGGAAACCATTTAACAATTCACATTCAACTGGTGTTAAATATCTTAGTCTTTTTGTATAAGGATCCTCAATGACATGTGAACTTCTATTACATGTTCCTTCACTTGTTAACATTGTACGCCCAGGCTTATTTAAATCATCAGGGAAAGCCATTCCTCCCTCAGAGTAGAAATATTTATGACCTGTCGCCTTTGATACTCTTTCTTCTTTTTTAGGACCTTTAAGATACTTAAGTTCCTCAAATTCAGTTCTGCCCTTTTTGTTAACCTTATCCATTTTCAAATAATATGATTCATCTGCAGGACCAAATTTATCATATACCTTTTGAACAACTTCACCTAAAGTCTCTGGACTCTCAGTTACTGGAACTAATTCTTCCGTATATACTTGTCCATCCATCATTACGCCAGAATTATAGTATTCAGCTTTAAATGTATCAGAAACCTCAATAATATCGACTGGCAACTCAAATTGCCCTCTTTTTTTGTTTTCTTCAGGTGCTTCATGCACATTAAAAATTGGAGCGAAGAATCCATTTTTACACAATATCTCTAAAGGCTTCATTTTACTTTGAACAGATGTGAAATGAGATTCTTTTAAATACGCAAAAATAAATACTCTTCGTCTTCTTTGAGAATTCCCATAATCCGCAGCGTTAATAACTCTCCATTCCACTACATATCCTGCATCTCTAAAGCTCGCCAGCATAATAGAAAAATCACGACCTCTTTGTTTTGCTGGTGACTTTAATAATCTATCTACATTCTCTAACAAAACAAATCTTGGCTTGCGAGAATTAACTATGTTCATTATCTCCCAAAAAAGAACACCTTTTTTCCCTTGTATTCCTTTTTCATTTGATAAAGTACGTGCTACAGAATAGTCTTGACAAGGGAATCCACCTACTAATAAATCATGCTCAGGTATTTCCGGCCAAGCTTCTGCTATATCTCTATTTACATGTATTCCTTTATTTTCAAAGCGAGTTGCATAACAATTAAATGCATGTTGTGCTTTAGTTGAGGGCTCCCACTGGTTTCCCCAAAGAACTTCAAAGTTTTCGTTTGCTTCTAGTCCTAATCTAAAACCTCCTACTCCCGCGAAAAGTTCTACTACTTTCACCATAAATACACGAACATCCTTTCGGTATTTTATTTATCTATGCTTCATTATAATAAAAAGTGAGGAAAAGATCAACTATAACATTTTAGGAATCATATTTTTTTACAGTTCCTTTTTTGACTTGTAACCGTTAAGAAAATAATTCGTTACTATATCAATAGTATAAACGAAACAAATCGCCTTGAATAGATCCAATATAACTGTTCTTTAATAGAACAAACTGACTTTTCCTTCTTATAAATTTTACTTGTATAAAATTGAAACAGCTTTTTATTATAGCATAGATTTAATATGTATTGTTTAAAATCATACAACGCAGCACTGGATACAGAAAGGAGTTTATTATGGACTATACTACAATAGAAGAACTAATGAAAAAAGCACATGAAGCTGAAGGAAAAACATTTGGTGAAATTGATTCCACTAACCGACTGGCAAATGCTAAATCGAAAGGTGGACTAGGGCAAGTAATCGAAGAAAGCTTTTTTGGATATGAAGTCAATTCAAACGCAGAAGCTGACTTTAAACACCTTGGTATTGAACTTAAAGTAACTGCATTTAAACAAAATAAAAACGGTTCATTATCTGCCAAAGAGCGGCTAGTCTTAAATATTATCAACTATATGGAAGAAGTTCATACACACTTTGAAACCTCAAGCTTTTGGAAGAAAAACGAAAAACTACTATTAATGTTCTATGAATGGGTACCTGGTGTAGACCGTAAAGATTTTCACATTACAAAAAGCCTTTTATTCACCTATCCCGAAGCTGATTTAGAAATAATTAGACAAGACTGGGAAACCATCGTAAATAAAATTCGTGCCGGCAAAGCACATGAATTATCTGAAGGTGATACAAACTATTTAGGAGCTTGCACTAAGGGTTCCAATAAAAATTCACTTCGCTCACAACCGTATTCTGAAATTCCAGCAATGCAAAGAGCTTTTTCGTTAAAGCCTTCTTATATGACAGCACTAGTTCGCAGGTATCACCTAAACGAAGAACTAGTAAGTTTTACAACAACAAATGAACTAAAAGGAAAATCTTTAGAAGAAATCCTTTATTCAAAATTTGAAAATTACATAGGCTTAACTGATCAAGAAATCGCTCAAAAATTATCTATTGATTACAAACCTACAACCAAAAGCTTTGTTCCACTATTAGTAAGCTCTTTACTTGGTATCAAAGGAACTCGACTCGATAAAATTGAAGAATTTGCGAAAGCTAATATAGAATTTAAAACAGTTCGTTTAGAGCCCAATGGTAAACCCGAACAAAGCATGTCATTTGAAACAATCGATTTTCATCAATGGACAAACGAATCATGGGAAGAAAGCGAAATTAGAGAACGCTTCTATCAAACTAAGTTTTTATTCGTAATTTTTGAATTTAACCAAACAAAAAAAGAAAATCCAAATCGTAAACTCTACTTTAAAGGTATTAAACTTTGGAACATGCCTGCTCCTACAATAGAAAAAGAAATACGTGAACTATGGGAAGAAGTTAATAAAGTAATACATGAGGGTATTCAAATTGAATATAAAAAACGTGGTGACAAAGTCGTCGAAGCAAATAACCTACCAAAAATAAACTTCAACGGTGTCGCGCATATTAGACCCAAAGCCCGCAACGGTGCCGATAAAGTAGCTTTACCTGATGGTCAGCATATTACAAAGCAGTGTTATTGGTTAAATAACTCTTATATCGCCCAAATCATTAACAAAACGAATAAATAATTATCTTTCTTATTAACAAAAATGGATTATATCTAGATAGTATATAAAAACTTACCTAGATATAATCCATTTAATATATATCGTTAAAATTAATACACGTTATATACAATATTTAAAAATATTTAACAATATTTAACAATATTTCCATCTATGCGAAATCAGTTATTTCTTCATTTTCACTTAAAATACTTCTGATAATCCTCTTCATTTTTAAATTCAATCGGCCCTACATCCATTCGAAACTTTCCGTTCTCGTACAAGAGTGGAGAAGCTTCTGAATGGTCTTTTGAGTAGCTTTCTACATGTGAAATTTTCATCTCATTTGAATTCGTGAAATCAATATGAGCAATACACACCCAATAAGCATGGTCATTTATTTCTAATAACGGTGCTGTTACAACGCTTCCCATATGATTATCGACAACAGCCTTAGCCCTCATAGAATAAAAACTACCTACCCCATTGCCGACAGCACTATACGCAGCAAATAAAACATATTTTAAAGCTTCTGGTCGGTAAATACGAATTGTTTCTTTTCCTGGCTCTTGCGAATCACCATCTAACACAATATATGGCGAGACTTTAGACGAACCTAGATTTTTATAATAAACCTTTCCTATTTCTCCATTAGTTGTTACGTAATAACAGTATAAGTCTAAATCTTTATTTGTTTCCCATTCTAAAGTAGCTGTTACCATTTTAGATTTTTGTATATTTATAGATTGTTTTTTCTTCAATTCAACCTTCACTGCATTAATAGTTTTTGTACTGGAGGCGGCGTAGGGACTATTTTCTTCTCTACAGAGGGCGCAGTTTGTTTTTCATCCTCTGCGATTTCTATTCCAAAATTTGTACACAATGCAGCTAATCCACCAAAATAGCCAGCTCCAATCGGATTGAACTTCCATCCTCCTCCATGTCGATATAGCTCTCCAACAATAATGGCACTTTCATCTGTAAATGGATACGTGATAGGAAAATGAATAATTTCTAATCCTGATTGTGCGTTGTTTATTTTCAATTGAATATGGGAAACATCTCGTAGCGCCTGTTTCTTTTCTTCAGCATTATGAATTGTAATCGAAAATACAACCTTTTGTACCTCATCTTTTATATGAGTAAAATCTATCGAAAACCTTTGTTTACTTCCATTTGCGATATTTTGATTTAATTGAACAGATCGACAACTAGAATAAGGTTGTCCATAAAAAACAAAATCCTCTTCTTTAGTAATTTTCCCATTAAAACCTACTAAAAAAGCTGATGCATCTACATCCATATTCATTGGGGCATTCCAAGTTAAATCTACCAGTAATCCTTTCATCCCTGGATGATTTTTTGTAACATCTATCTTTTGTCCCCTTACTAAAGTATGTATCATCATAATTCCCCCGTCCTACACCTTTAATGTTTTATCACTCAGTTCAATTATACTCCTCTTTAGATTTCCCTTTCTATCTTAAACTATAAAACCATAATAACTAATTATTATTATAAAGGGAAAAATCCATATAAAAAATTATTGAACTAAATACTCTCTATTTAAAATTCTAAATACATATACTAAGAATGATATTAATATTTCATGAGTTGAGGTTGCTAAAATTACTTATCAACTTTAGCTCCACCAACCATTCCCCCATACCAACCATACCTCTCCTCCAAAAACCCCCGCGTCTCCCCACTATCCTTATAATAAGAATTCCACCCTCTCTCCCTCAAAATCCCCTTCCAACTATCACTCTCAACCATCCTCTTAAACACACCATCCCAATAAGCAACCTCTTCCTCCGTCATATCTTTCGGGCCCATAATCCCTTTCCAGTGCTGGAATATGACGTTGATTCCTTGTTCTTTCCATGTTGGGATTTCGGGTAGTCGGTCTAGGCGTTTTGGTGCGGATACGGCTAGTATTTTTATTTTGCCGATTTTGTATTGTTTTTCGGCTTCGGATAGGGTCATGGTTGCGGCGCCTATTTGTTTATTCGTTAGGGCGTTTATGATTTTTTCTTTGTTTTCGTAGACGAAGAATTGTAGTTCGGCTGGGTTTATGCCGAATGCTTTGCTTACTTGTACGAAGGATAGGTGATCGTCGTTTCCTAGGCCGGGGGCAACGCCGATTTTGAAGTTATTCTTGTCTTGTTTTAGTTGTTCCATTAGTTGGTTTGCGTTTTCTATGTTTGATTCTTTTGATACGACAACGACTTCCCAGTCCGATGCGAGTGTTGCGAGCGGCGTGAAGTCTTTATATGTTAGTTTACTGTGACCTAGTAGGTTGTTCGTTATGAGTAAACTTGAGTTAATCGCCAGTACGTGACCGCCTTTTTGTTTCGTATATTTCCATCCAACATCACCACTTCCACCTGCTTTGTTTGTGACAGTGACTGGTTTTGTGAAGATTTTTTCTTCTGTCAGCGTTTTTTGCATCGCTCGTGCCGTTAAGTCCCATCCTGCTCCTTGAACGTTTGGTGCAACGATTTCTACTTTGTCTATGTTTACTGTATTCGTTTGAGATTTTTCCGAAGAACAACCAGCTATTACTCCTGTCATGATCCATATACATAGTAATAATCGTTTTTTCATAGTCCTCGTCCTATGCGATATTTTCGTTCTGGTCGGCCGATAATACCGTATGTGTACTCTACTGTGCATTCGTTTGTCGCTACTAAATATTCTAAGTATCTTCTTGCGGTTGTTCGGGAGGCCCCCATTTGTTCTCCCATTTCTTCTATTGTAATGCCCTCTTCGAATCCTTTTATAATCCCTTTCACTTTTTGCAATGTTAACGGGTCCACACCTGTCGGTAAGTTTTTTATGTCCTGTGTTTGCGAAGTACCGAAGAAGTTATCGATAAGTGCTTGATTCACTTCATTGCTACTATGTAATAGTTGCTTCTTCCTTTTATAGTCTTCAATTGTGCGAACGAATTTTTCTAACGTGACCGGTTTTATAAGGTAGTTGCTTACACCATTTCGAATTGCTTTTTCTAGCATATGGTTTTCATTTGCCGCAGTAACCATAATGACGTCAACGTTTGGAAAGTCAGCATGAATTTTCGGTAATAAGTCTGTTCCTATTCCATCTGGCAAATAATTATCTAATAGAAGTAAATCGATTTCTTCCCTTTGTAGTAATTCCATCGTTTCTTTCGCGTTCAACGCTTTTCCGATTACTTTTACGTCCTTTATTTTTAATAAAAACTCTTCCTGAATTTGCGCGACGCGGAAATCATCTTCTGCAATTGCAACCTTCAACATATGCCCATCCCCCTGTTTGTCATGTACTTTCTCTCAATGTTTTCGGAAGGTAAATTGTAAAAATCGCTCCCCCATTTTTCTCGTTTTGAATCTCAATTGTTCCCTCTAGTACATCTACCATTTCTTTCACATTCGCTAGTCCGTAACCACGATCATTTCCTTTCGTTGAAAACCCTTTTTGAAAAATGGTCGTCATTTTTTCTGCCGGTATCCCTGCTCCACTATCTATCACTTCAAACACAATGTCGTGTCCAATATCGGTAATAAAGAAAGAAACATTCTTCTCCTCTTGCCCACTCACCGCATCAAACGCATTGTCGATTATGTTTCCAAGGATCGTAATAAGGTGCGAAACTTTTATATGGTCTGGTAACGGATGAAGTGCACTATCTCCTTCAATATGAAAATCGATTTTCTTCTCAGATGCTGTTCCGATTTTACCTAATAAAATAGCTTGTACTTTTGCATCATGAATTTGATGGAATAAAATATGATTTTGGCTTTGATGAATGTTAGATTCTTGCTGGATAAATTCAATCGCTTCTTTGTAATGTCCTAATTGAAGTAATCCTGATAAGACGAAAAGTTTATTTGTAAATTCATGTGTTTGAGCGCGTAAGTCCTCGGAATACTTTCTTACCTCAGATATTGTATTAACAAGGTTTTGCAGTTCTGTTTTATCTCTAAAACTACATACAACGCCTACCGTACTATTATTTTCAAGTATCGGCGTCATGTTTAAAATAAACACTTTATCTTGAAACGCGATTTCTTGATCGTTTTCTAGCACTCTTTCCATATTAAATTCCGGTAAAACTTTTGAAATGTGCTGCTGCATATAATCATCATTCACATGTAGCATCTCTTCTGCCGACGTGTTCATCATCGTAATAAAACCGTTTTGATCAATAGCGATAATTCCTTCTTTTATAGATAGTAGTATCGCACTTCGTTCCCGGTATAGCGCTGCGATTTCATTCGGCTCTAAACCGAGTGTATCTTTCCGAATGCTGCGTGCTAAAAGAATGCCACCAACAATGCCGGCTACTAATACCGCTAAGGAAAAGAGTATAATTTCTTTCGTTCTGCTCAGTATGTTAGATTCAATACCTTTTATTAAAAACTCTACTGTCACAACACCTACAACTTGATCGTAGTCTCCGTTATGAACAATAATGGGCGCCTTCGCCATTAAAGCAGGACCACTTTCCCCATTTCCTTCGAGCGTATAATAACCGCCAAAAGTAAGTGCTTCATAGTTATATGGATTGTTACTCTTTGTGCCAATTAACTCCGAATTAGAATGGGAATACATCACCCCAAAACGATCTTCTATAATGACATAATCTGCGCCAGCTTGCTCCCGAACTTGTTCCGCAATCGATTGAATCGCACTTTTATGCTCGTTATTTTGAAAAGCTTCTTTTATAGCAGGCATAAAAGAAAGCGACTTCGCTGTTTGCAGTGCTAATTGTTCCACTTGGCGCTTCGTATCAACGGACTGAATGTAAACAAATATTCCCGCTAATAGGAGAACGACAAATAAAATTAACGCGATAATTAAGCTTACTATTTTCGTTTGTAATGACACTTTGCGTGATTTCTTCATACTTCATATCCTTTGATAAAATATTCAAAACTATCAATCTCCTTTTTCTATTATTATGACAAAACGAATAATGAAGCAACTATTAAAACTCTCCATGTACATAAAGTACAAAAAGAATAAAATTGTCATAATATTGAGATTTCATTCTACAGACAGTACAATTCAACTATAATGAACATGCTTTCATGATTATCATTTTATTTATAAGCAAGAGGGGGAATGATTATGGCTCAAACAAAATCTAACCGAGTCGCCGGCAATATTTTCAAAGGTTCTGTTGGCAATTTAATTGAATGGTACGACTGGTACGTTTACTCTGCTTTCGCTGTTTACTTCTCAGCAGAGTTCTTTCCTAAAGGCGATCCAACGAGTCAGTTACTGAACACAGCGGCTATTTTCGCAGTTGGATTTTTAATGCGCCCTATCGGAAGTTTATTAATGGGACGCTATGCAGATCGGCACGGACGCCGGGCAGCATTAACGCTTTCCATTACGGTTATGGCCGGTGGTTCTTTAATTATCGCCTGTACACCTAGTTACGAAAGTATCGGTATTATGGCACCAATTATTTTAGTGCTTGCCCGTTTACTGCAAGGATTATCACTCGGCGGAGAGTACGGAACTTCCGCAACGTATTTATCTGAAATGGCTAGTAGTGGTCGCCGCGGCTTTTATTCAAGTTTCCAATATGTCACGCTCGTTGCTGGACAGATGGTTGCATTAGGCGTTCAAATTGTTCTTCAGCAATTACTAAGCGAACCAGATATGAAAGCTTGGGGATGGCGCATTCCGTTCATTATTGGAGCAATGGGTGCAGTAGCTGTATTATGGCTTCGTCGCACAATGGATGAATCGGAACAGTTCGCAAACATAAAATCACAAAAACGCGAAAGCGCAGGAACCGTTCGCGCGCTTATGAAACACCCGAAAGCAGTATTAACAGTAGTCGGCCTAACATTAGGAGGCACTGTCGCATTCTATACGTACACAACATATTTACAAAAATTCATGGTAAACACAGTCGGTCTTCCGAAAGAAGTTGTAAGCTGGATTAACTTTGTCGCACTACTTATTTTCGTCGTACTTCAACCAATTGCAGGGCTACTATCCGATAAAATTGGACGCCGCCCACTATTAATGGCATTCGGTATTCTCGGAACGTTACTAACAGCACCAATCTTCTTCTTTATGGAAAAAACGACAGAACCAATCGTAGCATTCTTACTCATGATGGTCGGCCTCATTATCGTTACTGGTTACACTTCCATTAACGCAATTGTAAAAGCAGAACTCTTCCCGACTGAAATTCGCGCACTTGGCGTAGGTTTACCGTATGCACTAACTGTTGCGATATTTGGCGGGACAGCTGAGTTTATCGCTTTATGGCTAAAGAGCATTGGGATGGAATCACTATTCTACTTCTACGTAGCTGGATGTATTGCGATCAGCTTTATCACATATTGGCGTATGGCTGAGTCATCGAAGACTTCGCAGATTGAGGCGGAGCTTAGTGGTGGGGACAATTTAGTTAATAATAAATCTAGTTAAAATGATGTATTCTATAAGCTTCGTTTATCTAAACTAGATTTTAAGTACCAGTTTGGTAATATAGAGTTTAATCCCCCCACATATGTAGGGGGATTATTCATGTATTTTAACTGGTTCATTTCACCTTTTTTGAAGAATGAAGAAAAGACACCCTAAGGTGCCTTCCTCTAACTGGATAACCACTTTTTATGTATGAAAGGTCATCGTATGATTTTGAGAAAATATATATTTGGACACAAATAACTTCATTCTCTACTGTTAAGAAATCAGTTCAAATGTTTCTATTTATCGTATCTACACGACTTCATATCGCTTTAGGAAATGGTTTAATCAAAATCCCTTACGCAACCATGCAGTAGCAAGATTAATTGCTCCGCGTGCGGCTTCAGTATTAGCTAAAGTGTTGAGCATCACGAAATCATGAATGATACCTTGGAAGCGCACCGCTGTGACAGGAACACCAGCTTCGCGAAGTTTATTGGCATATGCCTCTCCCTCATCACGCAATACATCAGCTTCAGCAGTTATAATTAGTGCTGGTGGAAGCCCTTGAAGTTGCTCAGTAGTTGCACGTAAAGGTGATGCTGTAATCTCAGCTCTCTCATTTGAATTGGTTGTATACTGATCCCAAAACCACATCATCGCGTCACGGCGTAAAAAGTACCCCGTAGCAAATTGGTGATAGGATTCCGTATCGAAAGAGGCATCTGTTACAGGATAGAAAAGTAATTGCTGTCGGATTTTTATGTCTCCTCTTTCTTTAGCCATTAGTGTGATAGCAGCAGTCATATTGCCGCCAACACTATCGCCTGCAATTGTTAAACTCTCTGGATTCATGCCGTTCTTACTTCCATTTTCAGCTACCCACTTCACTACTGTATAGATTTCTTCAATAGCTGTCGGATATTTCGCTTCAGGAGACAAAGTGTAATTTGGAAATACAATAGCAGCTTGTGAACCAACAGCCAAGTCACGGATTAGGCGATCATGTGTATGTGCATTACCAAAGACCCAACCAGCACCATGGATGTACACAATGACAGGAAGATTCGCAGGTGCATTCTGTGGACGTACTATTCTTACTGATACCTGTCCGCTCGGGCCTCCTGAAATCATACGATCTTCAATATCAACTGGAAGTTTATCAATCGGTCCAGATTGGACTTCATCTACAGCGTTTCTACCTTTCTCAGGTCCAAGGTCAAATAAATACGGTGGATTCGCAGTTGCTTCAACAAATTCTTGTGCTTCTTTTTCTAATTGTATTTTCTTTAGCATAATATCTCTCCTTATTTGAAGGTTAGTAGCCAACACTTTTTATTTCATTTTCCTGTAAGTCATCCTATCTTCTTAGTAATTTAATACTTTAGTATTTTAGGATTTCTATCTTAAAGCGATTTTGTAATAATTTTTACATCAATATTTCCACGAGTAGCTTTAGAATATGGACATACTTGATGAGCTTCATGTGTTAATTCTTCTGCTTGCTCTTGAGACACACCACTAATTTCTACTTCTAAAACAACTCCGATTTTATAACCGTTATCACTCTCATCTTTTAACAAACTTACTTTACCGGTAACAGTTGATTCGATTTTCAAACGTTTTCTTTGGGCCACTAAATTAAGAGCACCATCGTAACAAGCTGAATAGCCTGCAGCAAATAATTGTTCTGGATTTGTAGCAGTGGATACTTGATTTGGTTTTGGCATAGCTAAATCTAAATCAATAATATGATCGTTAGATTTCACATGACCTTCTCTTCCACCTTTAGTTGTAGCTTCTGCTGTAAAATATACTGTCATTATTAAACACACCCCTTAATTAAATTTAACACAATTGAATTGTAATCAATTTATTTATTGTTGTCAACTGTATTTATAAAAATTAAATTGATGTCAATCTAATTTTAAGTCTAGTTGATTCCAAAGACTATGCTTATTTTCAGATGTTATCTATAGTACGATCCCCCATTAACTTATAGAAATAATAGATGAAATCACATTATTGATAACTCGCCAAATCACTACAAGTCGTTTTTAATAGCCTGACAAACAGCCTTATCTGTATTTAAAATATACAATTAATTCATGAATGTAGATAAAACTTATATCAAGAGAATAGATGGATCTATATCGGTATTGGATTTCGAAACTATCAATGTCCCTTAAACGCATAATATTGATAAATAAAAGCGATTTTTCCTAATTACTATGTAGTGTTACGATTAATTAAATTGTTAACTATTCAATTTTACTTAACATAAATCTTATGCTACAATTTGCTTTAATGAATATAAAGATATTGTGAGGGATTTCACTTGAAAAATAATAATTTGCTGTTAAGTGATCATCTATGTTTTGCAATTTACGCGGCTTCCCGTGAAATGATAAAGCTATACCATCCTCTCTTGAAAGAGTTAGGAATTACGTATCCACAGTATTTAGTTCTTCTTGTTTTATGGGAGAAAGAACAAATGTCTGTTAAAGGGTTAGGCGAAGAATTATATCTAGACTCCGGTACGTTAACGCCAGTTCTAAAAAGACTGGAGGAGCGAGGACTTATTATACGCGAGCGTTCCAAAGAAGATGAACGAAGTGTAATTATTACATTAACAGCTGAAGGACACGAGTTTAAAGAAAAAGTTACATCGATTCCAAATACAGTATTTGATAAAACCGGTTGTAACGCGGAAGAAATTAAAAGTTATAACACATCAATCCGTAATTTACTTAAAACGCTGACATCTGAGTAATAATTTTTAAATTCACACAATTCTCAAAAACTAAATCTTAGATGGTAATGATTTGTTATATAATTAAGTTATCAAAGCGTTACCCCCTATGATTTCTATGATGAAGCTATTAAAATAATTCGTTTCACCCTTTGTATATTATCTAAAAAGAACTTGTAGTGATTTCTACAAGTTCTTTTTATTTTGTTTATTAATTTTTAAATATCATCTATTCCACAAATTTCTATAAAAAACGCTTTCCGCTAGCAAATTAAAACCATCTTTTGAACTCGGAAATCACTATTTCAAATTCATTATTAACAAGATTATTTTTAAAACTTTCCCCTCCTCCTAATACACATTTTCATTATGGTTTCTAGTTCTCTTTTAACAAAAACAGATGAATTAATTTTTAGTTTTATTTAATAGTATTTTAGTAGGTTTTGAAAAAAATTTAATTTTTTCTATGACTGTCATATGGGGATTTATAGGTTTTTTTACCCTGCTTTTTGGGCGGACATTATTTCACATGGTGTACTATCTATGTTACCCTTTTATTAGGATGGTTGTTCCAATACAATCAAAAATTGTAATAAAAGGGGGGTTATGTATGAAGAAGCTACTATCTTATTTACTAATTTTTTCTATGGTGCTTTTAGCTTCCTTTCCAATGAATTCTTCGTACGCTAAGGCTAATGATGATCAGTTGTCAATTGATGAATCTATTTTAGCTACTAAAGAGTTCTTCAAAACTACTAAAGTAGTGAAAGAAAATGAAGTTACAGTAGATGATGTTACAAAAGATCAATTACTGGAGAAAGCTAAAGAATTCATTTCATCAGGAACTGTAAAACCAGTTGGTGGTACAGAAATTGACGTAGATAAACTTTTAGTAAGAGGAATTAAGACACCATTTGGTGTAGAGTATTCTGTTTTTGATTCATCCGTTACTACAGATGATCAGGGAATTGTGAATTCACTTAAACTCTTTAATATGGTTTTTACTGATAAGGTTGAATTAAAAAACACTTATGAATTAAAGTCTAATAGAAACAAAGATAATCTAGCTACTACTAAGATGTGGATCGATAATAAACTAGCAAGTGCTGCCGAGCTAGATCTAACTACTGTTATTAATGATTCATCCGCTGATGAAAAAGGAACAGATATGCTTACTACAGAACTTGCACCAAAAACTGATAAGGCCGTTCAATATGGATGGACAAAAAGATGGAAATGTACTCAAAGTTGTGTAGCGTCTAAAGGTGTAAATATGCTAGTAATTGCTGGATTACTTGCAGCTTGTGGAGTTTCATGTACCGCTGGTGTACCAGCAACAGCAGGGACTGCTTGCTATGCATGTGTAAACTCTGCCGGTATCGTGGGAGTAAATACAGTCCTTGGTTGTCTCGATGAATGTGATTCATAATGACTTTTATTAATTGAATATTTTGTAATTTAGGGAGGGTGAAAACATTGATGAAACTATTTTTCTTTTTAGCTGCCCTATCAGCAATAATATTCACGGTGCTTGGTAAAGCTATGTTAGGAATTGTATGTACCTCAATATTTTTTGTAGCAGCATTATTTTTTAGTAAACCTAGATTTAAAAATGATGAATAATGCTATTATACACAAACGAAAAACTCGAGTTATTTTGACTTGAGTTTTTCGCTTCTACATCAATAGATTAGGAGTAAATTGGATTTAGGAGCCTTTACTTTTATAAAGGTAAAAGATCCTAATGATTATTATGCAAAGTAATTCGTATGACTCAAGATTCCTTTCTATTACACACAACATTCATGAAAGCAGAAGAATCTTTAAAACAGACTGCATCGCATTTACAGATAATCAAAAAGAATAGTCATAAATATCATCTGTATAAGGATGATAAAATAAAAAAAACTCGAATAGATGGCCTCGTAAAATGAATAAAAAAACTATCAACTTACAGAAAACCCCTCTAAAATGATTGTTATATATGATCGAAAATGTAGAATGAAATTAAAGACAAAAAAACACATTTAGGAGGTTATCATGACATTTGAGGAATTGAAAAAAAACAAACCAACAACCGCATGGGTTGAGTATGATGAAGATGGGGAATTTTTCACTGAAGAAAATATAAGTGCAACAAATACGGTTCTTGACACTTACATTAACAATTTACAGCAATTAGGAGAGAATTCGACCGAAGGCGAAGTCATGCAAGTTGTTAAAGAGGTAGTTCTTAAATTAAATGAACTCAATATCGAACATGACCATTTTATCGAAACAATGGAAAGAGAAGATCTCTATGAATTTATTGATGCAGCTGCACGAATAGCTGGCTTAGAATCTGAGGAAGATATAACAGAAGAATGGCGGGAATGGTAAAAAAAGCAGAATAAAATTTGAACTGCCCCTCTAAGTATATATAGAATAATTCAAAGGGGGATTCCCCCCCTTTGAAAATACGCTTTTTATCTAATTTGGTAGCCTTGGAAAATCATCATCATCCGAGTGATTTCCCCACTGGGATAATTGCCTTTCAATTTTCGACTGAAACTGATTTATTAATAACTTCTTATAGTTCATCATGTCCAGCATGTGCTCCCACTGAAGCTCTATATCATAAAGTTCATTAAAGCTAGTGGAATTTAACAACCATTTTATTTTCTCCAACTTATCATGCGTTAACCTCTCTGAGCCCCTCTTATTTAACACCGCTTTTTCATAAAGACGATACTTTAAGCTATACGTAACACGTAAACGTCTTATTTTATCCACAAGTGGTATACATTGTAAATCATAAGCTTTATTTGCTATTTCAGGTGGGATTTCTGAATGAATCAAATATCTCTCTAAATCTTGTTTTTTCACCCCTACTCGTCTTGCAATCTTATCTATATCTAATCCCTTTTCTAATAGTTGAAAAATCAAAATAGATTTATCCATCCAATTCACTCCGGCCACTTGAAACATACTTTGTAATAATAAAACTGTTTGCTCAGTTTCATTAGAAAGTGCACTAACAATACAATCAATATAGTGTTTCCCCACACCCTTATAAGCCTCGTATGCTATATATCCCGATATTAAATAATACTTATTTCCATCGGGGGATTTCTCTACTTTAGGAAGAATAGATAAACCTTCTCCATTTTTTATACAATTCATCATCCTACTCTTTACTGTTTCAGAAACACTTTCTACATAAATCGGTACAATTTCCTTAATATTAACCGCTCTAATTACACCTTTCATATTCCTTCCCCTCTCAATACTTTTCCTTTAGTTTATGAGAGAAAAAATTTGTCTTATTACCTCACAGATTAGCGAGACAACCTTCATTTTAAAAAACATTTTATTTTTGAATTGATTTCTACTTCAACTACAAACGCTGTTCTTGGTTTCATAGATTTTGATGCGATCAGTATGCTATTTGAAAAGATAGCAGCAGTAATGAAAATTATGGAAAAATAACATTTTTTCCATATCAACAAAAAAGACCACCAAAAGGCGGCCCCTCAAAACTCAATCCTATTCCCAACTCCACTCTCCACCGCCTTCTCATACAAATACTTCGCAACAATAATATCCACTACTGCCAAACCAACCGATTTAAAAACAGTAATCTCTTCATCGTTTTCGCGGCCTGCTTTTTCCCCGCTTATAATTTGACCAAGTTCGGCATGGATGTCGCTCGCTTCAAATAAACCTTCTCGCACTGGAACTTGGAGGTCACCTGTTTCTTCTAGTGCTGCTTCTTTTGATTCGACTACTACTTTATTTGCGCCCGCAATGGCGTGGGATGGTAGTTCTTGCATATTCGGTTTGAATGAGCCGACGGCGTTTACGTGGACGCCTTTTTGCAAGATTTCTGAGAAGACTGGTGTGGATGCGTTCGTAGTTGTGACGATGATGTCTGCTTCGCTTATTGCTTCATTTGGGCTTGTGTGAACATAAGCAGTTTTATTGAATCTCTCTTGTATATATTGCGAGAATGCGTATGCTTTTTCTTCTGTTCGATTGTATAACATGACTTTTTCAATATTTCTAACCGCAAATACTGCTTCAGCAATTCCCTTTGCCTGTTCTCCTGTCCCGATGATGCATAAAGTTTTTGCGTTATGACGAGCTAAATGTTTTGTCGCTACTCCTGATAGGGCGCCTGTTCGAATCATCGTTAAGTAGGATCCTTCTAAAAGTGCGAGCGGTTCTCCCGTTTGAAAGTCTGATAGCATTACAATCCCGTTTATCGTTTTCTTTCCTATCTTTTTGTTTTCAGGGACTACTGTTACTACTTTTAAGCCAAGTGCCTCAAGTCCTTCTGCTACTGAAGGCATAATTAATGCCGTATTTTGTTCGCTTGCAAATGGTAATGAGCCACGTATTGGTGTAATCGTTCTTTCTGCAGAAAATTCTTGTAAAGCAAGCGCCGCGTATGCAATGACTTCGTTCATATTTACTAAGTTTCGTTGTTCGTTCGCGCTTATGACTAGCATATCTTTCCACCTCCTCCTTCTATCCTAACAAAAATCCCCGGTTCAAATCATCTCTCGGGTCTACAACGAACTGATGAAACCCTGTAATAAATGCATGCCCCGTTACTTTCGGAACGACAGCTTCATATGTATCTACCGCTGTTACGGATAATACTTCTCCTTCGAATTTTCCGTCAGTAATGCATTCATGAACAAAAATTTCTCCCTTTTGTAAAGCATCTTTTGCAAAAAGAGTTGCAATCCTTGCGGAAGTCCCTGTGCCGCAAGGAGAACGATCTACTTGCCCATCAGCAAAGATTGTTACATTTCGTAAAGTTGCGTCTTCCCCTTTCGGTTCATCTGAAAAAATAACGCCGTATATTCCTTTTAAATCTTCTTCAAGTGGATGCTTCACTTCCATCTGGCTCTCAATGTAGTGCTTAATTTTACCGCCCCACATTTGAATAGCAGATAAATCCTTGAAATCGACTTTCAAACCAAATTCTTTACTATCTACTACCGCATAAAAAGCTCCGCCAAACGCGATATCTACTTGAAATTCATATTCATCTATTTTAATAGGAACGTCTTTTTTGTATACAAATGAAGGGACATTTTCAAATGATACGGACTCTACTTCACTCCCGTTATATGTTGCGTACGCAACGACTTCCCCAGCAGGGCTATCAATAATAAACTTTTGTTTCGCTTCAAACATACCTGTTTCAATTCCGACTGTAATAACAGCGATAATGCCATGGCCACACATCGTACTCCAACCTTCGTTGTGCATAAATAATACGCCAAAATCAGCGTGAGCACTCACAGGCGGAGTAATGATACAACCGTACATGCCGTGATGTCCTCTCGGTTCATACATAAGAACTTCGCGAAGATGATCCAAATGTTCCATACAGTACGCGCGTCTTTCTAGCTGCGTATCTCCTTTTATTTCTGGCACGCCGCCTGTAATAATTCGAAGCGGTTCCCCAGCTACGTGAGCATCAATTGTCGTGTACACTTTACTAACCTTCATCTCTATCTCTCCCCTACATGTTGATACTATTTTTATTGCAAATATCATGCCAACGCATAGGGTATAGATTTGTATATATTGTGTAAAAAAGCATACACTACTGTCTATTTTTTTATACAGTAGAAGGTTGGCAGCCAGGAGTCTCCAACTAATCCCACACTCGCCCGAAAATATATCGACGATTATTCAATTATATCGATCACAACTCCGAATATATCGGCGATTCGACACAACATATCGACTTACCGACAAATCCCGCACTTCCACACCCGATAACCACCAACCAATCCCACAGCCGGACTTCCACAAACACCCGAACCCCACTAAAAAATCCCCCTAAACCTCGGGGGACTCATCAAACCCTAACCCCCACAATATCCGGCACCCGCTTCGCAATCTCCTCACCAATCTTTATACTAGCCGTTGCGGCCGGGGATGGTGCATTGCAAATGTGCAGAGAGTTTATGCCTGGAATGATGCAGAAGTCATCCACCATATTGCCGTTTGATAAGATGGCTTGTGCTCTCACGCCTGCATGCGTTGGGACGATATCTTGTTCTGTTAGTTCTGGTATTAAGCGTTGTAAACTTTTTAGGAATGATTGTTTACTGAATGAGCGCACCATTTCTTTTATGCCTTCTTTCATGTTTGGCATCGCCATTTTCCAGAAGCCTGTGTATGTCATTGTTTCCATGAAGTCTTTTATGTTGAAGTCTTTTTTCGTGTAGCCTTCGCGCTTGAAACTTAATACTGCGTTTGGCCCTGCGTGTACATCTCCGTTTATCATTCTTGTGAAATGAACACCTAGAAACGGGAATTCAGGGTTTGGCACTGGGTAGATTAAATGTTTTACGAGATGGCGTTTTTCTGGGACGAGTTCATAATACTCACCGCGGAACGGAACGATTTTCATATCTGTTAATATGCCAGTCTTTTTCGCAATGCGATCGCTGTGTAAGCCGGCGCAGTTAATAAGAAATTTCGTTTTAAATGTTCCTTTGCTTGTTTCAATTGTGACGGTGTCTTTTTTCTCGGTAATACGATATGCGGCTGTTCCTACATGTACTTCTCCGCCGCTTTCCTGAATGAGGCGAGCAAATGCATAACTGACTCCTTTATAATCAGCAATCCCGCAAGAAGGAACACGGATTGCGCCAAGTCCTTTTACATGCGGTTCAATTTCTGCTAATTCTTCTTTATCTATTTTTACGATATGTAAATCGTTTTGTAAGCCTCTCTCATATAAGTTATGTAAAAGAGGAAGTTCTTCTTTTTCTGTCGCGACAATTACTTTTCCGCACATGTCATAAGCGATATCATGTTCTTCACAAAATTGGACCATCGCTGCGTTTCCTTCTTTTGCGAACTTCGCTTTATAACTCCCTGGTTTATAGTAAATGCCGGAATGAATGACACCGCTATTATGTCCCGTTTGATGATGTGCGAGTTCCTTTTCTTTTTCAATGATTGCAATTTTCACATGAGGGAATTTTTTCGTTAAAGCCATTCCCGTTGAAAGGCCGACAATTCCTCCGCCAATAATTATAAAGTCATACATCCTACTTCCCCCTTACTAGTATAAAAGGCAGGTCTCTTTGCAAGACCCGCCGTACATATTATTTAGAAAAACAACCACGCTGACGCATGAGTTCTCTATATAAATCTTTATTTTTTTCGAATGCCGCTCTTCCGTGCATCCAAAATAAGTTGTTTAAAAGAACTAAATCTCCTACTGGTAATTTTAATGCATGTGTTGCTGGTGAGTTTTCAACAGAATAAGATAAGTCTTTCAGATAGTTTGCTTGTTCAATATTATCTGGATACGCAAACTGATCAATAAAGCAAATGCACGGTGCATTATTTACATCAAAGAATGTTTCACGATAGACGATTTCTTGCGAGTTTTTACTTGGCGGTGCTTTATACGTAATTTTTACAGATGCGAGCGAATGATCTCTAAATTTCTGAAGTTCTTCCCAATCGTCTAAATGTAGTAAACGTGATTCCCCGCCTACTGCATTTTGCTCTTCAATCTTCATCATAAGAAGCCAATCTGTCGGTTCATCAACGAATGTTCCGTCTGTATGAAGTGTAAATAATCGGTACGCTTGGCGGAGATAGGAATCACTACTATCCGTATCT
This sequence comes from Bacillus sp. BC05(2025), assembly GCF_056725905.1. Taxonomy (NCBI): domain Bacteria; kingdom Bacillati; phylum Bacillota; class Bacilli; order Caryophanales; family Bacillaceae; genus Bacillus; species Bacillus sp. BC05(2025). The sequence goes on from NZ_JBWYRA010000002.1 coordinate 741,863, forward strand.
TTCACATTAAATCTAGCATAATACGTTCCTGTCATCGCATCAAAGTTGGGTGTCCCAATTAAATGCGTTAATGCTGTCGCAAATTTCACGTAATCTGCTGGATCTACCGTCTCGCCTTGTACCCCAATTGTAAATCCGCCCGTTTCACGGTCATGAATAATGCCGCGAATGTTATCCATAAATGATTGCCCAAAAATCTTTCTCATGCTATCCGCAAGATTAAACCGAGAATACGGAATGTATTGGAGTGACTGCTCTGAATGCTCTTTTACCTCTTCAAAAAATTGCTTAAGCAACTGCTGATTTAATACGATATGATATAAACGTTTATGCTCTGAATGAGGAACAATTTCATACCCCTCATATTTATTTGCAAACTTCATTTTCGCACTTTGTTCTGTAATAATCGACATTTCAATTCCTCCCTACATGAAATATGAAGAACGTATTGACGCTTTTTACAGACAGTTATCCTTATCTTCTATATGCTGAGATCCGGTCTTACTGCCCTAACAGCAAAAAGCCAGTCATACGCATCCACGACATAACAATCGCAGATACATACAACTGGCTCATAATTACGAGTGTTCTTTAATCTCTTAAAGTACAATAATAATAGACAGTTCATATGAAAATATGTGTAAAACAGGTAGGCAAGATCGAATTTAGAGAAGGCTGATTTCTCGAATGGATCTTATTAATTAAATAATAATTCAAAATATTCTAACTGTCAATTTGTTTTTTATTATTTTCTCGACATACTTTACACATTTTACAAATTCTTTTGCTCTCTGCGCATCCCCTTTTTTTCGTCTCTTGTTTTACAACCTGCACTTCATTTAACTTTTTCATATCCTTTTCCTCCTCAATATAAAAAGCCAGTCGTATCCCGTTAACGGAAATACAACTGGCTCTCGTTTATGGTTTGGTAAACTAGACAGTTTTTATGGTGTTGTTTCCTCGTACTCACCTTGTGGCTGTTCATCGTTTAAATAACTTACATATTGGCGGTGCAAATCTTTTACTGCACTAACAATCGCATTTTGTGCTTTTCCTTGATAATGATCTGTAATATCTTGAACGATTTCTTCGATACCATCTCGTAAACTATGTCCTCTCAAAATTTGAGCGACGAAGTCTCTACCGTGCTCTGTTGCAAGCGTACATGATGCTTCAATAATGACATGATATTTATGATCTGCCTCAATTGTAATTGTTAATGTTTCATACATACTGCGAACAGCCATCCCTTTCGGAAGTCTCGAGTGTCCTGCCATAAAAAATGTCCCTTTACGCATATTTCATCCCCCGTTACTATGTTTTTAATGTTTATATTTGATCTACGTATACTGTCTTTATTCTCGTATAAAATTCTTTCGCTGCTTTTCCTTGTTCACGCGGTCCAGCACTAGAGTTTTTCATTCCGCCAAATGGAACTTGCGGCTCTGCTCCTGCAGTTTCTGAATTCAAGTGTACCATTCCAACTTCCATATCATCAATAAACCGCTGAGATAAACTTAAATGATTCGTACAAATCGATGCACTGAGTCCGTATTCTGTATCATTCGCTAAAGAAACGGCTTCTTCATAACTATTTACTTTAAATAAACAAATAACTGGTCCAAAAATTTCTTCTTTTGCAATACGTGCATCCACGTCTACATTTTCAAAAATAGTCGGTAACACGTAACAACCATTCTGTAATTCTGTTTCGTTCGGTACGCTGCCTCCATACAGTAAAGAAGCCTCTTCCTTTCCTACTTCAATCATCGATAAAACAGATTGCTGTTGCCCTTTTGAAACGCATGGTCCCATAAATGTATCAGGATCTAACGGGTTCCCAACTGTAAGAGCTTCTGTACACTGCAATAGTCGATCCTTGAACGCTTCATAAATATCCTCTTCGACTATTACTCTACTTGTTGCAGTACATTTTTGCCCTGTTGACATAAACGCACCTTTTATCGCAATCGTTACTGCCTTTTCAATATCGGCATCTTTTAATACAACTAACGGATTTTTCCCGCCCATTTCTAGTTGTACTTTCTTCCGCGTTTCAACGGCTGCTTTTTGAATGATATTTCCAACGTGATTCGAGCCGGTAAAAGAAACCGCTTGTATATCTGGATTCCCCGTTAATTCTGCTCCCACTTCAGATCCTTTTCCGAATACGCAATTGATAACGCCTGCTGGAATACCAGCCTCATGAAACGCATTTACAAGATGGTACACCGATTTCGGCGTCACTTCAGCCGGCTTAATAACAATCGTATTTCCGTAAATAAGTGCCGGCGCCATTTTCCACGCTGGAATCGCAATTGGAAAGTTCCACGGCGTAATTAATCCAACTGGCCCTACAGCTACACGTTTACTGTAAAGCATTGTACTTTCATTCGCAGACGGGATAATCTCTCCGATTGGTTGATTTGCTTCTCCTGCATAATATTCAAGAATGCTAATCGCTCTCTTCGTCTCTCCTATTCCTTCTGCAATCGTCTTTCCTTCTTCATTCGTTACATCCTGACCGATTTCATTTACCTTTTCTTTTAAAATAGCGGCCGCTTTCCATAAATAACTCGCTCTCTCTTGAAACGATAACTTTTGCCACGTATGAAAAGCTTCTTTCGCTGATGCGATTGCGACTCTCGTATCTTCTATTGCACTACACGGAAATTCCCCTAATACTTCTCCATTATGCGGATTATAGTTTTTTACATATGCATTCGTGGAAGGTTCTTTCCATTCACCGTTTATATAATTGAAATACTTCATTCCCCTGCCCCCGCCGTTTTTATTTTGATAGTTTTGCAATTGCTGCTTCTAAAATAGTAAGCCCTTCTTCAAGCTGTTCATCCGTTATAACAAGAGGCGGTAAGAAGCGAAGTACGTTACTATAAATACCTGCACTTATCGTAATAACCCCTTTACTATGCGTTTCTTTCATAATCGCCTTCACTTCTTCTGACGCTGGCTCTTTCGTCCCTTTATCTTTTACAAGCTCAATGGCAGTCATAGCGCCAAGGCCTCTCACATCGCCAACTATTTCGTATTTCTCTTTCCAACTATGAAACACTGTCATCATACGCTCGCCAATTTCTACAGCACGATTTACTAAATTCTCTTCTTCGATTACATCTAAAACTGCTAATGCAGCCGCGCAAGCAGCCGGACTTCCTGAGAAAGTACCACCTAATTGACCTGGCCCAGGTGCATCCATCAAATCTGCTCTTCCTGTTACTGCGCTAAGCGGCATGCCAGCAGCAATTGATTTTGAGAAAGTCATTAAATCAGGAGCTACACCGAAATGATCCATTGCAAACAAGCTACCTGTACGAGCAAAACCAGTTTGAATTTCATCCGCAATCATAATAATTCCATACTTATCACAAATATTTCGGACACCTTGTATGAACGTATTCGTCGGAACGATAAACCCGCCTTCCCCTTGAAGCGGTTCCAAAATAATCGCAGCGATATTATCACTTGCTACTTCCTCTAACATGAAGCGTTCGAAATACGCTAAAATTTGCGCGTCTACTTCTTCTTGTGACAGTCCTTCTTCCGCGCGGTAATAGTACGGATATGGTAATTTGTATACTTCTGATGCAAACGGACCAAATCCATGCTTGTATGGTTTCACCTTACTCGTCAGTGACATCGTTAACAGTGTACGCCCGTGATACGCACGCTCAAATGAAACAATCGCACTTCTTCCTGTCGCTTTTCTAGCAATCTTCACCGCATTTTCTACTGCTTCCGCACCGCTATTCGCAAACATCGTTTTTTTCTTAAAATTGCCCGGCGTTAACTCATTCAGCCTTTCCGCGAGTGTAATGTAACTTTCATAAGGTGCTACGTGAAAACAACTATGAATTGAAGACTCCACTTGATCTTGAATCGCCTTTACTACTTTCGGATGACAATGCCCGACGTTTTGCATACCAATTCCGCCTGCAAAATCGATTAATTCATTGCCATCTACATCCGTAATAATTGCGCCTTTCGCTGACTGCACATACAACTCTGTAATATTGTAAGGCCCTTCTGGCACCGCATTTTTTCTTCTTTCATGTAATATGCTAGATTTTGTAGTTGTAATATCCTTCTTCTCTTTCAACATGGTCTATACCCCTTTTCTTATTCTTTCTCTAGGCTAATTTCCGAATCTTTTATCATCGTAAAATCATTTAACTTTTGCTTATCTAACTTTCTAACTCTTAAAAAGTAACTGATTATTACTAGGATCGTAGCGAGTAATGTCATGTAAAACTGCATACGCATATCTGCTATAAATGCTTGTGAAACAAATATCGTAATAATCATTAAAAGCGTTGCATATGTGAGATAAGGGAATAACCACATTTTCACTTTCAGCTTCCCGACCCCTTCTCGTTCCCTTTCTCGCCTTAACTTGACATGTGAAACAGCAACGAACATATACATCAGCATCGTTACCCCGCCTGAACTATTCGCTAAAAATGCAAATAGTTTATCAGGAGATATAAATTTCAACATCGCGCAAATAAAAGCAAATACGATACTCGCATAAATTGCGATAACCGGTGTCCCTCTACTATTTAACTTTGCAAAAGCAGACGGAGCATCACCTTTTTTCGCAAGTGAAAATAACATACGCGAACTCGTATATATACCTGAGTTCATAACGGAAAGTAGTGATAAAAAGACAACACCATTCATAATTTCTGCGGCTGCAGGTACTCCTGCCATATTAAATAAACTTGCATACGGAAGTTTTAATAATTCCTTATCTGTCCACGGAATAAACATAACTAAAATCGTTACTGATCCGACGAAGAAAAGCATAAGACGCCATACTACATTATTAATAGCTCGTATAACATTCTTCTCTGGATTTTCCGATTCTCCGGCTGCAATCGCTGCGACCTCACTCCCTGATAACGAGAATGAAATAAACACAACGCTCAGTAAAACAGGAACAATTCCATTTGGGAAGAAACCACCATGTTCTGTAATAATAGAAAAACTCGGTCTATCCACCCCTGGAACGAAACCAAAGAACATCGAAACGCCTAAAATTAAAAACGCAACAATCGCCACCACTTTAATAAATGCTAACCAATATTCAAACTCACCGTACAATTTTACGGAGTACACATTTGTCATCGTCATTAAAAGGACCATCCCTAAACTCGCGATCCATGCAGGCACAGAAGGAAACCAATTATTTATCATTACGCCTAAAAGCACCGCTTCAATTGCGATAATAATGACCCAGTTAAACCAATATAACCATCCGATCGTATACCCGGCCCACGGTCCAATTGCTTTATTCGCATACGTTGCGAAAGAACCACTATCAGGATTTTCCGCTGCCATCTCTCCTAACATCCGCATCACGAGCACGACCATTAAAGCACCAATAATGTAGGAAAAAATTGCAGCCGGTCCTGACGATTGAATAATCGTTCCACTTCCTACAAACAAACCGCCCCCGATAACCCCGCCAATTGAAATCATTGTTATATGCCGTGTTTTTAAATCTTTCTGTAACTCCTTTTTCTCTTTAGCCAAACAATTCACCAGCCCCTCCATTAGCATGAACGTGCGCCACACCCCATTGATAACGCTTTCTTTAATTCCCCTCCTACTTTCAATAAAAAATAAAAAGAGCCAGAAAAACAACGCATACAACCGCATTGAATTTTACTGCCCCTATCCTTATGGCTCGTCCTCCTGCTAAGGAAGTTCAAGTGGAAAGAAGTTCCGCTATTTTCTTTTCAAAACATATATCCGGGCTTGCAGAGAGGCTAATCACTGTCATCCGATAATAAGTTAATCATAATACAAGTAGACAGAATATTCAATAATCACTTTTGCAAATTTCATGAATAAAAAAGAAAATTCTCTCCCCCCGCCACATATACTGTTCAAAAGCAAAAAGGAAGTGATCCCATGTACTACGGAACAAAAGGCTGGTACGTAGCCGAACTAAAAAAATTAGGTGTGCGTTACCACGAAGGGCGAAAACTAGAAAGTTACCGCGGACATATCTTACGCAATTTACTCATTGCACAACAGGAGAAATTAAAAGAACAGTAATATACTATTGTAGCGATATCGGCGATTCTCGGAATATATCAACGATTCAGCACAATATATCAACGATTTTTTAAATATATCGACGATTCGACATAGGATATCGACTTACCAACGAATTCCGACAAATCACTCCTCCATTCCACCAACCAATCACACATCAATACAAACTAAAAAAAGGTCACCCCAACGGGTGACCTTCCTTTCTTATTCACAAACAAGAATTTGTCTAGAAAATGATCCTTTTTTTGTAACACAGCGATCTGTAATTTCGAATCCTGCTTCATGGATCATGTCGTCCATTGTTTCCATCGTGACAACGACTACCTTTTTAGCGATGCGGCGCGCGCTTGAAAGAATAGAGAGCTGGTCTTCTGGTGTTGCATGCGTAAATAAGTCGTACGGCATATCAATAATGGCAACGTCGTAGTTCTCAGTAATTTCCTCAATTGGACCTTTTGTTACTGTTCCTTCCAATCCGAAATGCGCGATATTTTTTCTCGTTCCAAGAACTACAAGTGGATTTATATCTCTACCAACGATGTTAATTCCCATAGAAAGTGCTTCTACTACTACTGTTCCAATACCGCAGCACGGATCAATTGCTCGTACTCCCTCTGGATTTGGCACCGCGATATTTGCAACTGATCTAGCAACACGTGTGCTAAGAGATGTCGAATAACTATGTGGTTTTTTTATGTGATGATACCAAACTGGCTCACTTTCTACATAGTGTCCGAAGTACCAGCGTCCTCCAAGAGGAACAATCCCGAATACACGCTCTGGATTACGAACATCCGCTTCTCCTTCAATATGCATGCCAAGGTCTCGTTCAATAAGACGTCTTTCTCCATATTCAATTTTATTCTCTCCAACGAGGTCATTGATTTTAACGAATATCACTTTAAATGACGCCCCCGCCAAATCAATTTGTTCTACTTGTTTTAAAATGCTTTCTAAGTCGTCTCCCTCATACATAACCTCAACGCGCTCTTTTATAAACGCACTTCTACTTGGGTCAATTTTGACATCACTTTTCAAAATATTAATGTGAGACTCCGTTCCAAAGAACGAGCGCATTTCCAAGTAACATAAAGCACGCTCCTCCTCGCGAAATGCATACGTATATATACATGCAGGTGTTTTACTATGATTATTCAATCTATTATCATCCTCTATATCGTTATAATTACAATACTTTTTCATATAAAATTAAATGATATCACATGCCGGAAATAAAGAGAAACGTTAATAAATAAAAGAGACTGCCATTGGCAATCTCTTTTGATGTATTAACGGAAAGAAGATACGTTATTACCCTTCGCTTCGTAATAATCTAAAATACCTTGATAAATCGCTTCCGCTGCAGCTTGTCTCTGTTTTGGTGTAGCAATTTTATCTGCATCACTTTTATTATCTACAAATGCTAATTCTGTTAATACAGCTGGCATTGTATTTTCTCTAGTTACATATAAGTCCTGATGTTTTATACCACGATCTTTTGTTCCAAGTGCTGCTACAAGACGGTCTTGAATTTTTTGTGCTAATAACATACTGTCTTCTACATGCGGATTCGTTACTTTTGCTCTTGCTGACTGATAATATAATGTTTCTGTACCTTGTCCATTTTTGTATTGAGAGCCATTAGCATGAATACTTACAAAAATATCTCCATTATGTTCCTGTGCAAACTCTACTCGTTTTTTCAATGAATCTGTTGAGTTTACTCCTGGACGTGTATTATCTGTACGAGTGAACATAACAGTAAATGGTGCCTTTTGCTCAAATATTTTCTTTAATCGTAATGATACATCTAATACCGTTTCGCTTTCTTTCTCGTAATAACCAACATTACCTGAGTCAATTCCACCATGACCTGGATCAATAATAATCGCTTTACCTTCTAAGAAGTTCTCTTGCTTCACTGGGTTTAATTGGTTTTTATCAACCCACTGGAAACCAGCGCCTACGCGGATTCGAATCCAGCTGCCACTCTCTTCCATAATCGTTACTGTTTGTGCATTATATGTACCTAGCACTTTAGAACTATGTGAAGCTGTTTCATACGCAGTAAAGCCTTGATTAATCGTTTCTGTTTTTTCTTGTATAGGTGTCCACTTCTCACCTTTACTTGTTACAATTTTTAACCAGCCATCTGCTCTTTGTTCTTTCACTACAACCATTTGTGGCTTATGCTGAACATCAGTAATACCAGATGATAATGATGGTTGATGATATGTAATAAAGTTTCTGTTCATATACATTCTTTTTGATGTATCTGTTTTATTTTGATCAGCCATCGCAATAAACTGAGCTGCTTCTGCACGAGTTACAGTTCCTTCAGGCTCCCAGCCATTTCCCGTACCTTTAGAAATCTCTAAAGCTACTAAAATATTAGCTTGTTTCTTACCCCAATGAGGTTCCAAATCTTTAAACTGTGTTGGAAGTTCTCCAATAATTTTTTTATCTAATGAATATGCTTGTACTAACATAGATGCCATAGATGCACGGTTAATTTGGCTTGATGGATTGAATTTACCAGTACCATCTCCACTAATTACACCTGCTTTTTCCACTGCAGCAATGTACGGAGCTGCCCAATGGTTTTGTGCATCTTTAAAAGATGGCTTTGCTTTTGGATCAATTGGTAACCCAAGAACGACTGCTAAAATTTTTGCAGCTGATCCTCTATCTACTGCTTCAGATGGAGAAAACGTTCCATCAGGCTTTCCATCAAGCGCTTTTTTTCCTACTAAATAATCAACTGATTCTTGCGCCCATGTAGGAACATCCGAAAACTTCTTCGCTGCTGCGAAACTACTTACTGGAGACGATAATAAACTTGCGGCTAAAATACCTGCCGCGACTGCACGATACTTCATAAAAAATAATACTCCTCTCAACAATCATTATTTAATAACGCGTAATCTTAATATACAAATTATATTGAATTCAGACAAAAAAAATTAGTGCGCCTCTATTATTTTATAATACTCGAATTATGTAGTAAACCTACTTTCTTAATATTGTAAAATAAAGTACAATTAATTTACTTTTTGTTAAATAAAGTCGATTTCTCTGCAAACAAAAAATAGGCTACCTCTGGCAGCCTATTTCTTTTCTTATTCCGCAATCATCTCTGATAATACATATGCATAAACCAGTGCTTCTGTATGAGCAATCGAACTTTCATGTGTACGCTCAAATGCATGGGAAGAATCAATACCCGCTCCAATTAATGCATGTTTCACATCAAATCCAGCGCGAATCGCAGCCGATGCATCCGATCCATAGTACGGATAAATATCTACTTTATATTCAATATTGTTCGTTTTCGCAAGCTCTACTAAATGTTTACGCAGTGCATAATGATACGGACCGCTAGAATCTTTGGCACAAATAGATACTGTATATTCATCAGATGCTTGTCCATCACCTAGTGCTCCCATATCAACCGCTAAATATTCAACCGTTTCTTCTGGAATGTTAGAGTTACCACCGTATCCAATCTCTTCATTATTAGAAATTAAGAAATGAGTTGTATATGGTAATGTTACGTTTTCGTCTTGTAATCTCTTAATTAATTTTAATAGAATCGCAACACTTACTTTGTCATCTAAATGACGCGATTTTATGTATCCACTCTCTGTAATTTGAACGCGTGGGTCGAATGAAACGAAGTCTCCTACTTCTATTCCTAATTCGCGTACTTCATCAGCTGAAAATACACGCTCATCAATACGAACTTCTATATTTTTCTCGTCGCGTTTCGCTTCACCTGCATCTTTATATACATGCACAGATGTTTGATGCATTAAAATCGTTCCTGTATACGTCTTACCGCTTGATGTTTCAATCTCGCAATATTCCCCTTCTACAGAGTTCCAGCGAAATCCACCAATCATAGAAAGACTTAGACGACCGTCAGGCTTAATTTCTTTCACCATCGCACCTAACGTATCAACGTGTGCCGTTAATAAACGGTGCTTTGCATCATTTTTCCCTTTTACTGTTAAAATAAGAGCGCCTTTATTATTACGCTTCGTTTCTACGTTCCACTCACTTACATAGTTTTCAATAAAACGAATGATTTTCTCTGTATTTCCAGACGGACTCGGAATAGAGACAAGCTCCTTAATCAGTTCCATCGTTTCTTTCGTATGATGTGCCATTGTCGTTTCCTCCTCATTTTTCCTATTATTTAGTATACAAAATTTGCTAGAAAACCTCTACTCATATAGCTTAATTTTCTGAACTGTAGTAAAATTCACTTTAGTATACAAAAGGAGTTATACAATATGAATATATCAAAAAAATATGTACACATTGCACTCATTTGGTTTTTAGCATCATTACTTTGTTTACAAGTTTCTTATGCAGTTCATACTACTACTTCTATTACAATTGGCTGGGTAGTAACAGCTATCTTCTTCATTATTAGTTTAATTGCAACAAAAAAGCATAGCGTTAATGAGTAACGCTATGCTTTTCCTACAAATCTATTCTTCTGAAACATCTAATAAATAAATGCCTCTTTCAAATCCACCGCGCTCTATTTCTTTTTGCTTACGAAGACGCTCTACATCTTCAATTGTTGCGCCTTCTGCACGCGCTAATGAGATGATTACTTCCAGTGCATCTGCAAGCGAATCAAGTGCATGTTCACGCTCCTTCATAGAAGCAAATTCGCGAATTTCTTCCGTTCCAATTTTCGCTAAAGCTTGTATGTATGCTTGTCCTGTTAACTTTTGTGCTGTATATGTTTTTCCAGACATTAAAATCTTCTCTGGAACACGATCTCTTACTAACTTGTTATATGCTGACATCATTTATCCTCCTATGTTTATCTGCCTTGTAAAATAACCACTCTTTTTTCACATCCCGCTCTTTCTTTACTTCATCTGAGAAAGCAAAAATTAGATGCCCTTCAAAGAATAGTGCAGTCCGTACCGCAAAGATATGGTGTACTATGCAAAGCATACTATGTAAGTAAAATAATAACGATCACACCAATAACTTTCTTCATATATTACTCCTAAAAAAAGTGCTAACACAATTATACTAAAATGTGTTAGCACTTTCTCCCCTTTACCCTAAATTAACCGGTAGTAAAACTACCATTCATTAAAGTTTCACTTTATTTTCCTTTAAATGCCGGCAAACGTTTTTCTAAAAATGCAGCAATGCCCTCTTTATGATCCGCTGTTTGTCTCATCGCATATTGGCCGCGTTTTTCAAGTTGCAGCGTTTGTTCTAAATTAGAACGATTTACTTCACATAAAATTTGCTTCGTTTGAACCATCGCTTTGATCGGTTTTTGTGACCATTCACTAATTTTTTGCTTCACAGCCGTTTGGAAATCTTCGCCGATTACTTCATCAATTAAACCGATATCAAGTGCTTCTGTTGCTGATAATTTCTTTCCTTCCCAAATAATTTGCTTCGTCATATTTTCACCAACTCGCTTTTGAAGGAAGAAATGGCCGCCACCATCTGGAATTAAAGCGATTCCAATAAAGTTCATCGCAATAATGGATGATATATCCGCCATCACATAGTCAGCTGTTAGTGCAATGCTTAATCCAAGACCAGCAGTTGGTCCATGAATTGCACTAATAACAAGCTTCGGCATCGTATATAAAGTTACAACGACTTCAGAAATAGTATTCATAATACCATCAAACTTGCTTTCATCATTACTTGAAAGCATCGATTTAATATCTCCGCCCGCAGAAAAACCGCGGCCGTTCCCGCATAACACAACAATGTGTGCAGAACTCTCCGCTACTTCTTTCAGTTTCTGTAATAGTTCTTTTAACGTTGGCTCATCTAATGCATTTAACACCTCTGGGCGATTGACCATAACCGTTGCAACGTGCCCTTCATATTTCACAATGACAGATTCTGTTTTACTTGTTACTTCCATTATATATACCCCTCTTTTCTACACAAAGATTATACTTATATAATTATAGAAAGGAGGTGAAAAACCCTTCTTTTTTCTCAATTTTCTGTCTAATAATCACGAAATTTGTATATAGTCTTGTATAAAACATACAATTTCGTTGAAAAATATAGAAATTAAAGTCGTTTTATCCATGCTTTTCATCTATTTACCATTGCAATGAAATGGTGTATCCTTAAGTTTGATGCAAAAAACAAATATTGAAATTCATTCGCCTTACTATATAAAAAAGGCTTTATGCCCATCTCTTGGGTGTTGAAATAAAGGAATGAAGAACTGGAGGAACATATGGTTAATAAGTTGAAACAAACGGATAACTACTTCCCAAATTTCCTATTGCTATTCATTGCGTTTCAACCAATTTTAGATTTATTAACATCTTTTTCAATCTATATATTACACATGAGCGCAACAGTTGGAATTGTAGTCCGTTTCGCCTTTATGCTTCTTGCATTAGGATACCTACTTCTTCATCACAAACAACAAGATGCGAAAAAGTACATTCTCTATTTATGTTTACTCGGAATTGCACTGGCAATCGGTCTTGTAAATAATATGATGGTTAAATCTCCAGTTTCATTTGGAGAAGAAGTGAAATTTATTTTAAAGAGCATATATCCAATTGTGCTACTGTTTGGATATACTATCGTCTTTAAAGAGCTAAAAAATAAAGAATATGTGTTTCATAAAATCATTACATATTTCTTATATGCAACTTTAATTTTAAGCATCACAATGATTGTCGCAATGCAAACTGGCACTGATTTCCCAAGCTATCCTCACTCAAAAATTGGCTCAAGAGGTTGGTTCTTTGCTGGAAATGATTTAAGTGCTCTCTTCGCGATTATGTTCCCAATCGTTGTCTTATATTCGATTTATAAAACAACTTCTTTCTCGAAAATATATTACTGGATTCCAACAATACTTGCGATGTATGCAAGTATTATGGTCGGAACAAAAGTTGGATATGGTGCAATTGTGCTAACATTAAGCGTAGCACTTTTCTTCTCGTTCATTGAATATATGATAAACCGTAAAAAAGAAAAAAAAGGATTCACATATCTTGTAAACACCATCGTTGCAGCAGTTGTACTAGGAGGTTTAATTGTTCTTACACCGCATACTCCTATCGCAAAAAATATGGGAATCCACATGCAAATATACGAATATAAAAAATCAGTACAAGAAGAACAAGATAGAAAAGAAGGAAAAGTAATTAAAGAAAATCCAGAGGATGCTAAAAAACACGCAAAAGGTGAACTAACAGACTCTGAAGTGAAGAGTTTAATTTATAGTGATCGCGACAAATTCTTAAAAGTATACAAACAATACTATAAAGAAGCACCGCTCTCACAAAAACTTTTTGGAATGGGTTACGCTGGTAACTACACAGTTAAAATTAAATTAATTGAAATGGACTTCCATGACCTATTTTTCGCCTTTGGAATTATCGGTTTCCTTATTTACTTAATACCGCTTCTATACTTTGGTATTAAACTATTCATCCGCATGATTACAAACTTTAAGAAAATTATAACCGTAAAATATATGCTATTAGCTAGTACACTCATCCTATCACTTGGCATTGGTTTTATGTCCGGTCACGTATTAACAGCGCCATCTGTTAGCATTTTCTTCGTCGTTATACTTGCCTACTTAATTGTTGATTTAGAAATAGAATAAGAAAGAAGCAGCATCTATTTGGATGCTGCTTCTTTCTTATTCAGTCATAATTGGTTTTGCTCGCTTAATTAAATTTTTTGTGGACTGCTAAAAAAGATCGAATCACATTACGATTCGATCTTTGAAACAAAACTATTTCCTTCTATTGAAACGATGCCCGAATCTGCTCCAACACCTCATCAATATTATCCTTCGTAATAACAATACCGAAATCTTTCGGCACATTACTATCTTCTTCCTTTACAACTTTATGTGCAATCATCTTCCCGATTTCTGGCCTGAAATGATGTCCATCCATATAATTATCTAAGTTCTTTGTTACTGAATTTAAATACATGAAATGATGTACTTCTCCAAATACATCAACAGCATCATAGAGCCATCTTTTATAATCTTCCCAACGTCCTGATTGAATCATTGTACGGAACAATGGCTCTGAAACAGGCGTTGTAAAAATATAAAACTTTGTATTCGGATTATGGGATTTTACAGTACCTAATATTTCCTTCATATTTTGATACTCATAATTCCCGCCATAAATCTCTCTACTAAATTTATCTACTTGCGCGGCAATTTGTGTGTCACGCTCTTCTTTCGTATACTCACGCATCGATTTTATGTTATCGCGATTATATACATCAATAGTCTTATTGTGATGAATGGAGTTTTGAATTGTATTTCGGGAATATGTAATCCCATCCATACTCACATACGATTTAATTGGATATAGTAAGCTTTGCGCCTCATTAATATATACTTCTGGCTTTTCAAAACCGATTTCTCTATTTTTGTTCGTTCCAAGGAAATCTAAACCAATCACAATAGAAGATAATTCACTACCTTTTCGCTCTTTTGCATATTCAATGTACGCATCGTACTCACGCGGATCTGTACTACTTACCGCATAATTAAATGCGTTTAATCCGGTAAAATCATTTTCATTGATAAACGTTGTTCTACTACTTCCAAGTATAACGCCATCATAAGTAAACGGACGATATGTTATATAATTCGTTTTTTGTTGTCTCTCATTAAATCCAAACTGAACATCATTCCACTTATTTTTATGCGAGAATAACCAAAGTGAATCTGCATAGCCGTTAAATATTCCAACACCTGCAAGTGGGACAAAAACACATACAAAAACGAAAATAAGCCACTGTTTGTTTTTCATATTCTCCACCTAGAAATTAAAGTATAAAAACTCACTAATACTCGTTAAATGTAGCACACTATACACAAGTAATATTGCAGTAAATAACGCCGTCCATACTGTCGGGCGGAATGAGTCTTTTAACTGAATTGAATTTTTTAAGAAGAAGCTAATACATAATGCTCCGAAAATATATGCTACTATTTCCGTATTTAATAATGAAACATGGTATGCTTCAGTGAATGAAACACCGTACTCTTTTAAAAATTGTAGTTTTTCAATAATAAATACCGGGAACACGCTATTTGCTAGTTCGAATCCATTAAATCCAAACATTCCTTTTAACACCTTCACCGCATCATGCATCGATGTTGCTCTAAAGAATACCCATGTTATATTAATGAAGAAAAACGTCACGAGCCATCCTGCCCAGGCCGGCATGCGCCCTCCTGCTTTATTCCACAAACGATGAACGACAGAAGCTAATCCGTGCAGAAATCCCCAGAAAATAAATGTCCAGCCAGCACCGTGCCAAAGTCCACTTATTAAGAAGACAATCATAATATTGACGTATGTACGCGTAATGCCTTTTCGATTTCCGCCAAGAGAAATATACACATATTTCGTTAAAAACTGGCTTAATGTCATATGCCAACGATGCCAAAAGTCTTGTATACTCACCGCTTTATAAGGAGAATTGAAGTTTTGAGGCAATTTAATATTAAACATTAACGCAATCCCAATTGCCATATCGCTATATCCGCTGAAATCAAAGTATAACTGGAATGTAAACGCTAATGATGAAAGCCACGCTTCAACAAAGGTTAGTGACTGCTGTACATCAAACCCTTCCCGTACGACAGGAGATAAAACGTCTGCAATCCCTACTTTCTTGAAAATACCGATGGCAAATACAAAAATGCCGAGAATGATATAATTTGATTGCCAACGCTTCTTACTACGATCAGCAAACTGCGGCATAATTTGCGCATGGTGCACAATCGGACCTGCAATAAGTTGCGGGAAAAATGTTACAAACAGAGCGTAATCAAGAAAATGACATGCCTCCGTTTCCCCGCGATATGTATCTACTAAAAAAGCAATCTTTTGGAATGTATAGAAACTAATTGCAAGCGGTAACGTTAATGATAATAATGTAAAATGAGTTCCAAATAACGAATTCACATTTTGCAAAAAGAAATCATAATACTTGAAATAACTAAGCATTCCTATATTAAATATTAAGCCTACTGTTAAAAGGAGTTTACTCTTATGCTTTACAAGCCTCATTCCGATAAAGTAGTTCACAATGAGCGATATTAACATAAGCGGCAAATATTTTATGTTCCAATAACTATAGAAAAATAAAGATGCTGCCACAAGCCAAGCTTTCGCTAAAGTAGTTTGTCCCAATTTATTTAATAGAAAATATAAAAGAAATGCTATCGGTAAAAATAAAAAAATAAACTCAAACGAGTTAAATAACACACCATCTCTTCCCTTCTAAACAAATCACACCTTATTCATCTTATCTTATCCAGATAGTGGGTGTCAAAAGGATTCCATACCGCTTTCCTTCTATTATATAGAATAATTATTTTAATCGAATTATTAACATGCTAAAATATTAAAAGCACTATTATAAAAAAGACTATATAATAGATATGTCGGTTTTTTTGTACGAAATGTATTTCAAAAAAGTGAGGAGAGTCCTTTGGTATTTAGTAGTTCGATTTTCTTATTTATCTTTTTACCTCTCGTATTATTTCTCTATTTTATAGTGCGTGCCGAGCTACGTAATTTCGTATTACTTGCATTTAGTTTAATTTTCTATGCATGGGGCGAACCACGTTTCGTTCTCTTAATGCTCTTTTCCATCGTATTAAACTACTGCTTCGGCCTACTCGTGCATCATTATGATAAACGAAAAAATATGAAAGTCACATTTTTAATTATGGCTGTGGTCGGAAATATTTTATTACTTTCTTATTTTAAGTATATTTCCTTTTTCACAGACATTTTAAACAACGTCTTGCATTTATCTATTCATGTGGAACCTATTCCACTACCAATTGGAATTTCATTTTATACATTCCAAGCGATGTCCTATGTCATCGATATATACCGTAAAGATGGGGATGTTCAAAAAAATCCTCTTAACTTAGCGCTATATATATCTATTTTCCCTCAGCTTATTGCTGGACCAATTGTTCGTTACAATATCGTCGCTGAACAAATTAAAACGCGCATCCATTCTTTTGAACGATTCACAGAAGGTATTCAAATTTTCGTTCTCGGATTAGCAAAAAAAATATTAATCGCCAATCAAGTCGGATTTGTCGCCGATAAAATATTTGCCTTACCACCATCTGAAATAAGTGTTGGAACGGCATGGATCGGTATTATCGCCTATACCCTGCAAATTTATTTCGATTTCTCAGGATACTCTGATATGGCAATCGGACTTGGAAAAATGTTCGGATTCGATTTCCCGAAAAACTTCAACTACCCATACATCTCTAAATCTATTTCAGAGTTTTGGAGAAGATGGCATATTACACTTGGCTCTTGGTTCCGCGATTACATATATATCCCGCTCGGCGGAAACCGCGTTTCTAAACTAGCGAATTATCGTAACCTCTTCATCGTATGGGGATTAACTGGTTTATGGCACGGGGCGAGCTGGACCTTTATCGCCTGGGGCTTGTATTACGGCTTTATTATTTCAATTGAAAAAGCTGGATTTGAAAAAATATTAAACAAACTATGGAAACCGTTGCAGCATGCATACGTATTATTAATCGTTATGATTGGTTGGGTCTTCTTCCGAGCTGACAACTTTGCATACTCGTTCCAATATTTAAAAGCGATGTTCGGCATAGATGGGCAATCTTTCATGGATGACAATACAATGTTATACGTACATGAATACATTATCGTATTTCTCATTGCCTTTATCGCAGCGACACCAATTTTAAAACGAATGAAAAACATACTAGAACTTGCGCCTAAAGCGTATATGTTCACGATGCAATTTGTACGTCCTATATTATTACTAACATTATTTATGATTTCGGTTATGTACTTGATTAACTCAACATATAATCCATTTATTTATTTCAGGTTTTAACTGATGTAGGAAGGAAAAGTTATTATGAAAAAATTGGGGAATCTCATCCTGTTTATCGGTTTTCTCACCATTATCTTTTCATTTGGCATATTATCGTTACTCAAAACAGACCGAGACATTTCACCAGTTGAAAATCGGCCGCTCGCTCAAAAACCAGCAGTTACGAAAGAAGCGCTCCTAACTGGTAGCTTCTTTAAAGATTTTGAAACATACACAAATGATCAACTAATTGGACGAGATGAGCTTATTAAAAACTATACGATTGCTCAAATTAATATGGGAAAATCTCTCATTAACGACATTATTTTAACTGATGATAAATGGCTCCTGAAAAATCCGGCGTGGACAAAAAAATATAATGAAATTGACCAATCCATGCCTGCTATAAACGATTTATCTCAGTTTTCAAAAGAACAAAACGTTGAGTTTTACTTTGCTTTACCACCGTCAAAAACGAATGCATTATCATTTAAATTACCTTCTCATATTCACACATATGCACAGGACAATTTAAATTACTTTCTAAAGAAACTACCAGCTGACGTAAAGCCAATAAAACTTATGGAACACTTTAAAAAGAACTATACGAACGCAGAAATACAGGACATGTATTTCAAAACAGATCATCATTGGAATATGGACGGTGCCTTCTTAGGCTACCAATATATAATGAACACAATTGGGCAACAATCTTCTATATATAAAGGAAAAGAAATAAAAAAAGAAGATTATATTCGTACATGTGCGCAAAACAAACATTTAGTTGGAAGCTTCAACAACCAACTATACCAACTCATAGATGCAAATGGTGAAAAATTGTGCTACTACACACCGAAAGACGGTTTCAACTTCACAAGTGTGATGGCAAAAGATGTGCAAGGTAATGTTCATCAAAATTTAGATGAACTATACGGCATAGAAAAACAAAAAGATACAACATCATACGCAGGTTATTACACGAACGACTATCCAGAAATCGTTATCGAAAATAACAACGCACCAAATGAAGTACGCGCCTTAGTCCTAAAAGACTCATTCGCAAATGCAATCGTGCCACACTTAGCACAAAACTTTAAGCATACATCCATCCTCGACCTGCGCCACTATCACGAAAAAGATGTATATCAATACATGAAAGACAACAACATTAACATGGTATTGTTTGTGTATAGTGATTCGAATTTGAGCGGGGATATGTTTAAGTTTAAGAAATAGAAAGAAGCCTCTTGTACACGCACAAGAGGCTTCTTTCTATTAAAAAGTCAGTGGGGATTCATCCCCACTGACTTTTCATTCTATCTATAATCGACTTATAGATTTGGGTTGTTAAGAACGTTCACGTGTACAGCTTGTGAACCGATTTCGCTTGTAATAACATTTTTATCTTTTAATACTTTGAATACTAATGTACCTTTGTCAGTGTACTTAGTAGTTAAAGTATCGTAAAGGTCTGCCTTAAAGTTTGGAAGTGCAGAATCACTTGTTTGAGATACTGTTACATCTCCAAGTTTTACATCGCCAGCGTTAAATACAGCATCGCCGTTTCTATCTAAGTAAAGTTTACCTTGCTCGTCACCAGATTTTACAACACGTACTTTATGTTGTGTTTCTTTCGTTAAGTTAATACCTTTTACGATATCATCAAGGTTACTCTTCTCAAGTTCTAACACAGTACCGATGTTGATTTTCTTCTCAACGAAGTTTTCTGTTTGAACTGGTTTGAAGTTTACAGATTTAATAGCGATTGTCTCTTGAACGATTTCGATTGTCGCTTTACCAGCAGTTGCACCATTTTTCGTTAAGTGGATATCAACTTTACCTGGTGCTTTACCTGTTACAACAACTTTATTTCCAACAATCTTAGCTTCAGCTACAGCTGGATTTTTAGACTCAACTACATAACCTTCTAAGTTTTCAGGATCAGAGTACACGCGATCTGAAGTGTACTTAGATAATTGATACTCAACTTTGTTAGAAACATTTAGATCAAGTTTTGTATCAGGTGATTGGCCGTATTGACCTACTTTAGATACAAGTTCAAAGTTTTTAAATGCAACGTTACCTTCTGTTACATTCACATATAATGAGCCTAAAGTAGCACCGTTACCGTTTTGGAAGTGAACTGTACCTTCGCCTACTTCGTTACCTGTAACCGATACAGTTTTTGTACCGATTGAGCCAGCATCCGTTGTTACTACATCTAATCCACCTTCTGCAACTACACCTGTTTTTGGAAGAACTTCTTTAATTGCAGCTGAGTTAGCACCAAATGGATCGCCATATTGGTCAGTTGTTACGAATGTAACAGGTAATGCTTTATTTTGAACAACTTGTAATTTGTCTGGGTTAGCTTTTACTGATACTAATTTACGAGAATCAGTCGTTACTTTAAATTTAACATCTTTCGTTACATCACCTACTTTAATAGTAAGTGTAGCTTCACCAGCAGCCTCAGCAGTAATGTAGTTGTTTACTACAGAGATAATACCGTGGTTTGAAGATTTGATGCTAATTGATCCTGGATCAACTACTTTATCTTCTCCAGCAATTGTAGCAACTAATTTATTAAGAGATGCTTTTTCACCAACAACTAAGTTTTGGCTATTTAAAGCAAAGTCTTTACCAGCAAGCTTGCTACCATAGTTTACAACACCATCATTATCAGCATCTACCGCAAATACAACATTTTTAATTGCAGAAGCTGGTGTATCAAGGTTTTTCACTGTAATGATACCAGTGTTAGAAACTGTTAAACCACCGCGTTTTGTAACTTGTACTTCTACTTTGTACTCACCTTGCTTAATACCAACAGCTAATTTACCTGTAGTAGAAGTAGCTTCTCCACCTTCAAAGATGTTTGCTGGTGAACCATCTAAGTTATTTGCTACAAATTTGACATCATGGTTTGCTAAGTTTAAGTACTCAACATCAGCATAACCTTTTTCATCGTTTAATTTGAAAGCAACTGTTTGACCAGCACGATCATCATCAAATGTAAGTTTTTCTACTGCTAATTTTTTCACTTCGTATACGAATTTCGTTACGAATGATTGGTTTTTCACTTTTACAGTAAGGTCTTTATTTGGAGCTACTTTACCACCAAGTGTTACAACTGCAGAAGTACCATCAGCACTTGCTTCAATCGCAACTGCTTTGTCTCCTTCAAGAGTTACATCATCAGCAGAAAGTTTGTCTAAGCCAGTACCTGTTAATGTTAATTTCGCTGGTTCAGAAACTTTCACATCAGTTACATATGCTTGTTGATTATCTTTTTTGCCATATTTTTTATCTGTTAATGCAATAAATTGAGCTGCTTCTGCACGAGATACAGATTTATTCGGCTCCCATTTATCACCAGTACCTACAGAAATTCCAAGGTTAATTAGGATGTTTGCTTTTTCTTCACCCCAATGATCTAATAAATCTTCAAATGTCGTAACTAATTCGCCGTTAACTTTATCTTTTAAGTTATAAGCACTTACTAACATAGAAGCGAAAGAAGCACGGTCAATCTTTCCATTCGGATAGAAGTTTTCTTTGCCGTCACCTTTAACGATACCAGCTTTTTCTACTGCTGCGATATATTTAGCAGCCCATGTATTTTTAGCATCTTTGAAAGAAGGTTGAGCATTTTCATCAACTGGTAAATTTAAAATTTTAGTGAAGATTACAGCCGCAGAAGCACGATCGATTGATTCGGTTGGACCATATGTACCGTCTGGCTTACCTGTAATTGCACCTTTATCTACTAAGTAGTTAATAGAACCTTCTGCCCAATGTCCAGCTGGAACGTCTGGGAATGTTTTACCTGCTGCTGCTACTGGAGAAACAACACCTGCTACCATTGCTGCTGTCATTGTACCTGCGATTACTTTTTTGTAAGAGTTAGTCTTTGCCATTTTATAAATTTCCTCCTTCAGGAATATGCTACTAGTTTCACATCATATTAAATTTGAAAACTAGCTAGTTAGAAAAGCCATAAAACAAGAAAAGCAAAAATACTATAATGAAAAGTAGTTCACATAATAAAATGATACAAACCGTTAGATGTAAATATAAGGTTTAAATACCATTTTCTGAAACAAGTTCATCATACTATACAAAACTATTCGTTATCAAGAACTTTATCAAAAGAAAATTCGACACATTCTGATAATTCGGTCTTTTTATTGTATTATTATTATATTAATAATACCTAAATATAGAAATGAACAAACTGTTTTCCTATAAACCACTCTCACTATCCCTCGTATATTTTTCATATCGAATACACAATTGGAATTATAGCACATATTTCCACTTCATCACCTAAATATTTTTTACAATAAATACAATTTTCAGACTATATTCGACTAAAATTATTATATTTCGACATTATATTCTTCTTTTCGAATGATTTTTTAACAGAAAAAGGTGTTAATTTACAAATAATTTACATATTAATGAGGTATTCTTCTATTTCCGAAAGCGTTTTCTATTTATTTCTCAATAAAACCATTCCCTTCAATCTCAAGTGTATATGAAATAAGTGCAAAAT
Source organism: Bacillus sp. BC05(2025) (assembly GCF_056725905.1). Taxonomy (NCBI): domain Bacteria; kingdom Bacillati; phylum Bacillota; class Bacilli; order Caryophanales; family Bacillaceae; genus Bacillus; species Bacillus sp. BC05(2025). Next base: position 764,409 of record NZ_JBWYRA010000002.1, read on the forward strand.
AAAAAGCCTATGATACTCATAGACTTTTGTCTATTTTCTCATAGGCTTTTATTGATCATTTCATGTATCAAATGACTTTTAATTATTTTGTTGCAGGTTTTGCTTCTTTAATAGAAACTGCAACTTGTACAGCTTTATCGAATTCCACTTTTTGTGTTTTTCCTTCTTTTACAACTGTCAGGTTTTTCACATAGATAGATGTTGCACCTTTTGCACCAACTGTACCATTTTCAGCTACAACATTTGTGTCAGCAGAAACAAATTCTACATTAGAAACTGTTGCTTTTGCTGTAGTTGCAGGTACACCATCAACAGATAAGATATTTAAAAGTGCAGCTTTTAAATCAGCATTTGGAGCTACTTCTTTAAGAGATGTGCTTGTAAATTCTACTGCTAATCCTTTAGCAGTTGGTGCTGTATCAACAACTTTGAATGAATGAGTTGTGATTAATTTACCATCTAGTACAACTGTTACTTTATAAGTTTCACCAGCTTTTGCACCTTGACCAACAGTAATTACACTGTTATTTTGTACAGTAACTTGTGCATCAGTTGCAGCTACTTCTTTACCTTCTTTGTTTGTTGTTGTTACTTTTAGTTCAGCTGCTTCTGCACCTTTTAATACTAATCCATTTGCATCTACAGGAAGAACTGAAACAGTCATTGCATTCTTTTGATTTTCCTCAGTAACATATTTATCTAATTCTTTTTCTAAACCACGAACTTCGAATTTAGAGAATACACCTGGAGCTTTTAATTCTAGAGCTAATGTAGCTTTTGCTTCTTTTTCACCAGATTTTGCAGTTAATACAACTGTATAATTACCAGCTTCTTGACCTGCTGCATTCAGAACTAATTCTTTGTTCACATATTTAGCTTCTAATTTTTGCTCTTTTAATTCTTTACCATCTTTATCAAGTACTTTCACTGTTACAGGAGCTGTAAACTCTTTACCGTATTGATCTAGTACTGGAGCTTTTACTTTTAAATCTGTTACATCTTTTGTAGAAAGCGCTACGTTAGTTTTTTCTAATTTAATTTCTTTCATTGCTTTTTGAGCAAAAGCTTCAATTTCAACTGTTTTTGAAACAAGCTCTTTACCATTCGCATCTTTAACAGTTACTTTTACTGGTGCTTTTCCTGCAGATAATACAGTTACTTTACCAGTAGCTTTATCTACTACAGCAACTTCTGTGTTTAATGACTCATATTCAACTTTTCCAGTTGTTACTGCATTAAATTGATCTTTCAACTCTACTTGAACGTAAGCGTTGTCGCCTTCGTAAACTTTATTGTTTTGTTTGAAATCTTTAGAAGTAAAGTCAGCTTTATTTTGTTCTGCAACTGTCCAGTTAGAGATTGAAGCTACTGCAGCACCTTCAGCAGAAACTTTTACTGTTTTACTTTCAGCTACTACTTTACCGTCTTTTTTATAAACAGCTTTTACAGTAGTTGAAGTACCTTTTGCTAAAGTGATTTCACCTTTTGCATTAATTTTTTCTGAAGCTGGAGTTACAAATTCGATACCTTCTGGTGAAACAACTTCAGTACCGTTTTCATCTTTAACTGTGAATTGTAATGCAGTTGGCTCATCAGCTACAACTGTTTGGTCAGCCATTTCGATTGTTTTTGCTTCTAAAGAACCTACAACTACTTCAGCTTTACCAGCTTTGTTTACATCTACAGTGTAAGTTTGTTTAGCTGCTAAGTTACTATATAATTCAACTGTAGCAGATTTTTTATCTTCTGATAAAGTTACTTCTTTAACTAATACTTTATCGTTGTTAGCTTTGTTAGTTACTTTGATATCTTCTTTAGTTAATTTTTCAACAGCTTTGTTGAATTTAACTTCTACTTTTTGAGTTGTAACTGCTTTTGCAGATTCAACTGTTGTTGCTGTTGTACCGAACTGCTTGTCAGTCTTAGCAATAAATTGAGCTGCTTCTGCTTTAGTTACAGATTTATTTGGCTCCCATTTGTCGCCAGTACCAACAGAGATTCCTAATTTAACTAGGATGTTAGCTTTATCTTTGCCCCAGCTATCTTTTAAATCATCGAATTTAGTTTCTAGAGGACCGTCTACTTTAGTATCTAATTTGTAAGCTGATACAAGAAGAGATGCCATAGAAACGCGGTCGATTTTTCCATTTGGATCGAATTTTCCGTCGCCTTTACCTTTAACAACGCCAGCTTTTTCTACAGCTGCGATGAATGGAGCAGCCCAGCCCTCTTGAGCGTCAGAGTAAGATGGTTTAGCATCTTTATCGATTGGTAAGTTTAAGATTTGAGCCATCATTGTAGCTGCTTCTGCACGAGTTAATTCTTTTCCAGGCTCGAACATTCCTTTGTCGTTACCTTTAACTGCGCCTTTTTCTACTAAGTAGTTAATAGAATCAATTCCCCAGTGATCAGCTGGAACGTCTGGGAATGTTTTACCTGCTGCTGCTACTGGAGAAACAACACCTGCTACCATTGCTGCTGTCATTGTACCAGCGATTACTTTTTTGTAAGAGTTAGTCTTTGCCATTTTATATATTTCCTCCTTAGGAATGTAATACTAGTTCCATCAGTTTTTAAATAGGTATTCTATTTATTTTTGAAACTAGTAGATATAAATGTGGTTAAGATATCCTTTATACAGAATAATATAATATTCCATACCATAGAATTACACACCATTTTTATCCAATTAAAAACATCAAATTCGACAAAAAAGTGAATTTTCGCAATTATGAACGATCGTTTTTTCGACTTTTATTTTAAAAATCCAGATTATAAAATCAGAATATTTTAAAAAGGTAAAAAACGCGTCAGAATTACATTTTTAACAATATTTTCATAACCATTTACAACTATAGCAGAAAAACGTTTGCAATTTCAATATCTAATTATAAAGATATTATGACATTAATCGACAACCTATTTTTCTACAATTCGACATTTTTCTAAGCATTAGATTTTTCAAAATCACCATACCTATTTTCTTATAATTTATTAAATAAAACGCTTAATCCTAACATTAACTATATATTAATGTTAGGATTTTTAAACATACATCTTATCTCTCAAACTTCTTTTTTTATGAGCACGCGTGTAAAACCCCTTATTAAATTCGACATTTTTCTACAAATTTTTATTTTCTTTCGACATTCTCTTTTTTTCAAAAAATAAAAAGAGGATGTCCTCTTAAATTAAGGTCACATTCCTCTTTTTTCGAACTCTTTTGAATTTAGATCACTTATGATGTATCGAGATGCTGTTGAAATTTGCTCTCGTAATTCTTCTACTCTTTGTTCCAATGTTGCTTGTACATATTCTTTTTGTTCTAGTTGCTTCATTGCGACATTATACAAAGTTTCAGCTGTCCAGTCACCATCTACGTTTCCGATAATCGGCTGATTTACTTGTTGTAAAAATGAATCGATCTTTGGATCATATGAAATACCGACCACAGGAATATTAGCAACCGCAGATAATATGAGCGCATGAAGTCTCATACCGATTAGAAGCGAACATTCCGACAAAATTGAAATTTTTTCATGAATGTCCAGCTTATATGGAAGCATATGAGCTTCTTCTCCCATTAAGTTAATAATATCGCGTGACGCATTTTGATCAAATGGTCCATGCATTGGTACGAATAAAATATGATATCCATCACGCTTAAATTTTTTCAGCGTATCCGCTAACTTCTTCATATAATCTTCTTTCGCGTCCCAATACCTCACACTAACTGCAATTACTTTCCCTTGAATTGAATGTTTTTGCAGCCACTCCGACTTCATTCCTTCTGGTTGACATGCCAATACTGGATCTGGAACTAGTTCGATATCCTTCTTAATACCAATCTCTTTTAAATACAAAAATGAATCTTCATCACGAACTGATATATATTCCGCTTTTGATACTTGCCATTTCACTAATAAACGATTTTGCCTTTTCGTAATTGGACCAATTCCTTGCGCATAAATATAATACGGCTTCTTCAAAAAACGAGCAATTCGCATAATACCTGTATAATACAAAATACTTTTAATACTCGTTTTATCTTGCAGGAGGCTTCCCCCTCCACTAATTAAGCCATTACTTCTCTTTATTTCCTTATAAATTGCTCTTATATCCCAACGATTTACTGCCTCTACACCGTACATTTTTCTTGTATAGTCGGGGTCATTCGAAAGTACAACAAGCTCAAGAGTAGGATCCTCTTCATGTAGCGCTTTAATAATTGATTGCAAAATTGCTTCGTCCCCAACATTATAAAAACCATAATATCCTGATAAAACTAACCGCACTCTTAATCTCCTCCAACATTTCGCAATCAACTTTTTGTCATGCAACAAATTGCTATCAACTCTTTAATAAGAAAAGTTGGATAACTTCAAATTGATTTCTTTCACAAACATATAAATAACCATACTCATTTATGGACAAATTTACTTACGTAAAAATGGGATTTGCTTTTTTGATATCCAGTTCAACTTTAATGCGCATATGCCATAGATGAACAAAGCCACACAAAATGCTAAACCACTATATATTATTGCAATAAGTCTAGAATCTACCACATTTATGAAAGTAGATGTAAAGTATAATCCTATCCCTACTATACTAGATACTCCAATTACAGCAAAAAATCTCCCCACATGAATCGAATAAGCCAATTCTTTTCGAATGTATATATAGTTTACGATACAAATCATGATATATATAATCAGTGTACTATAAGCCGCACCAGTTATGCCAAATTGACTTACGAGTACTATATTTAATATGACTTTTACAAAACTCGCTCCAACAACGATCCACGCTGCCTGTTTAGAACGGTTAATTCCTTGCAAAATCCCTATTGATAATACCATAATTGATGTGAAATACGAACTACCAATTAAAATAGCTAACATTCCGCTCCCTTTAGCATCTGTAAACAACCCAACATTTAACGGGATTGTAAGTGCCATGAGCCAGATTGTTATTGGTGTTGTTAAAACATGAGCAAGCTCGTTTGTTCGTTCAATTGTTTGTTTTGCTAACGTTATATCTTTCTTTGTTAATGCAGCAGTTAATAACGGGATTAATGGAAATACCATCGCACTTGCAAACACGACAATTAATTGTGTAAACGCAAAGCCACGACTATATATACCAAATTGTTCTTGAATCGTTGTAGTAGATTCATGCAACATATGTGGAATCGTTACAGAATCAACTAAATTTAACACCGGCATCGATAATGCTCCAATTGCAATTGGAATCGAAACCTGAAGTATCTTTTTTGCATTATCTTTAAAATCTTGTAGTGAATATGCATTACTTTTATAACGATATATACTTTTTACATACTTCGATCTCAAATAGATAAGTGACGTAATTACCCCAAGGCAAGAACCAATCATTGCGCCGCCTGTTACAACATCACTATCTTTATTCCAAGATACAAATAAGAATGCAATTGCTAACATAAAGAACACACGAATGAACTGCTCAATTACTTGTGACACCCCAGTAGGAATCATATCTCCAAAACCTTGGAAATACCCTCGATATACTGCCATATATGGTGCGATTAATAACGCAAACGAAGTTACAATTAGTGGGAGTCTCGTATCTTGTCCACCAAGCATATTTGCAAACATACTTGATCCAATCATAATAACTGAAAATCCAAGCACTCCAAATATTACCCCAATAATAGATGCTGAAGTAAATAGTTTGGCAATTCCGTCCTGGTCATTCCTCTCATGAAGTTCAGCGATTAACTGTGATATAGCTAGCGGTACTCCCGCTACTGATAAAGTTAAAGCTATCATATACACAGGAAATACAAGGCGAAAAATCCCCAGCACTTCATCTCCTGCTATATTTTGTAATGGGATTTGAAAAAAACTTCCCAACACTTTCGATAGAAACGTTGTAATCGTTAAAATCGCAGCGCCTTTCACAAACTTATTATTCATCTTCTAGCTCTTTTCTTTCAATATATAATTTCCATACCTATTACATCATAAAACGAGATAACTATATTCTTCTCTTTTTTGAAAAATTTCACTTTATCTCATTTAGCTATCATACCAAAATTCTTATACATTGAATACTCTCTTTCTTTATAGGTTTTAAATATAGTATGTACAATAACACCTTATTTATATCCAGTTTTTTCTTCAATTTACTACTTCTACTTATTCGGGATAAACATGTGCTATAATGTAGCTATTGTCAGTAAGAGGAGTGTTTACAACATGCTGAATTCGGTAAAAAAGCTGTTAGGAGATTCTCAAAAGAGAAAACTAAAAAAATATGAACAACTTGTTCAAGAAATTAATAATCTAGAAGTAAAACTATCTGATTTATCTGATGAAGAATTACGTCATAAAACGATCACATTCAAAAACATGCTTCGTGACGGAAAAACAGTGGATGATATAAAAGTTGAAGCGTTCGCTGTTGTACGTGAAGCAGCAAAGCGTGTACTTGGATTACGTCACTACGATGTGCAATTAATTGGTGGCCTCGTACTATTAGAAGGTAATATTGCAGAGATGCCAACGGGCGAAGGAAAAACATTGGTTTCTTCTCTTCCAACATACGTACGTGCTCTTGAAGGAAAAGGCGTTCACGTTATTACTGTAAACGACTATTTAGCAAAACGAGATAAAGAATTAATTGGCCAAGTTCATGAATTTCTAGGTTTGAAAGTTGGATTGAATATTCCTCAAATTGATCCTTCTGAAAAGAAACTTGCTTACGAAGCTGATATTACATATGGTATTGGAACAGAATTTGGCTTTGACTATTTACGTGATAATATGGCTGCTTCAAAAGATGAGCAGGTGCAACGTCCCTATCATTTTGCTATTATCGATGAGATTGATAGCGTTTTAATTGATGAAGCGAAGACGCCTCTTATTATCGCCGGTAAAAAATCAAGCAGCTCTGATTTACACTATTTATGTGCAAAAGTTATTAAATCATTCCAAGATACTCTTCATTACACATACGATGCAGAAACGAAATCTGCTAGTTTTACAGAAGACGGTATTACAAAAATAGAAGATTTATTTGATATCGATAACCTATATGATTTAGAGCATCAAACTTTATATCATTATATGATTCAAGCATTACGAGCTCATGTCGCTTTCCAATGTGATGTTGACTATATTGTACATGATGAAAAAATTCTACTTGTAGATATTTTCACGGGCCGCGTTATGGATGGTCGCTCTTTAAGTGATGGTTTACACCAAGCTCTTGAAGCAAAAGAAGGCTTAGAAATCACAGAAGAAAACCAAACACAAGCATCCATTACAATTCAAAACTTCTTCCGTATGTATCCAGCACTATCTGGTATGACAGGTACAGCAAAAACGGAAGAAAAAGAATTTAACCGTGTATATAACATGGAAGTTATGCCGATTCCGACAAACCGTCCAATCATTCGTGAAGACAAAAAAGACGTCGTATACGTAACAGCCGATGCAAAATATAAAGCTGTACGTGAAGATGTTCTAAAGCACAATAAACAAGGACGCCCGATTTTAATTGGGACAATGTCTATTTTACAATCAGAAACCGTTGCCCGTTACTTAGATGAAGCAAATATTACATATCAATTATTAAATGCAAAAAGCGCAGAACAAGAGGCCGATTTAATCGCTACAGCTGGACAAAAAGGACAAATCACAATTGCGACGAATATGGCCGGACGAGGTACTGATATTTTACTAGGTGAGGGTGTTCATAAACTTGGTGGATTACATGTAATTGGGACAGAACGCCATGAATCACGACGCGTTGACAATCAACTAAAAGGTCGTGCTGGTCGTCAAGGAGATCCAGGTAGCTCTCAATTCTTCCTTTCTTTAGAAGATGAAATGCTAAAACGTTTCGCACAAGAAGAAGTAGAGAAATTAACGAAATCACTGAAAACAGATGAAACAGGACTTATTCTAACTGCTAAAGTCCATGATTTCGTGAACCGTACACAATTAATTTGTGAAGGTAGCCATTTCTCAATGCGTGAGTACAATTTAAAGTTAGACGATGTAATCAATGACCAACGTAACGTTATTTATAAATTACGTAATAACTTATTACAAGAAGATACAAATATGATCGAAATTATTATTCCTATGATTGATCATGTTGTAGAAGCCATTTCTAAGCAATACCTTTTAGAAGGTATGCTTCCGGAAGAATGGGATTTTGCTAGTTTAACAGCAAATATAAAAGAAATTTTACCAGTAGAAAACATGCCCTCACTATCAGCGAATAATGTACATTCACCGGAAGATTTACAATCCGTTTTGAAAGATACATTATCTCTTTATAAAGAGCATGTAAATGAACTAAATAGCAATACTGATTTACAGCAGTCGCTACGATATGTTGCTCTTCACTTCCTTGATCAGAACTGGGTCAATCACTTAGATGCAATGACCCACTTAAAAGAAGGCATCGGGCTAAGACAATATCAACAAGAAGATCCTACTCGTCTGTATCAAAAAGAAGGTTTAGATATCTTTTTATACACATATGGTAATTTCGAAAAAGAAATGTGTCGCTATGTTGCAAGACATTTAGGTGTTCCTGAAAACGTACAATAACGAGGTGAAAGATTATGTTATCATTCCTAAAAAAGGCTAAGAAAAAAGGAAAAGATACAACTGTCTCTAGTAATCAATTATTCGGACAAGAAGAAACAAATACTGAAAAGAAAACTGTAAAGCCAACGCTTTACTTCCACCCAAGCTGGGGTGCAGTAGCACAAGAACAAAAATACATTTATCAATTTTTACATAAAGAACTACCACGTTTAGAAGAATATCAAATTTCTTTATCTGGAATTGAGATTGAAAAGCGCGATAACGGTTATGACGTAGCTGTATTTATTCGCAGCACTGTTCCGAAACCAATTTCTTTCGAAGAGGTTACATTAATCCTTCTAAATAAAGAGAAAAAACTATGCGCACGAAAAACATTTAACCTTTCTGCATTAGGAGATATTCCTGCAAATGTAAATATGCCATTTATCTTTACATTTGAGCAAGAAACAATTACAGATGCTGAATTATCGCAAACAGATTGGGAATTAGCATTTGAACTTGAAAGTAAGCATGCATTAGATTTAGATCCATCTTGGGAAGCTCAGTTACCTGAAGCAAGCAAAGAAGCTTTACGTAATTTCGTAGACAATTTAACACCTCCAAATGATGGTGAAATGAACTTCCTAGGTCTGCAAGCTACTAGAAAAGAAAACGGTGATTTACATACAACGCTTCTTATTCGTAACGGTTGCAAAGACACGATTCAACTAGAGCAACTTCCTCTTCATATCGAAGATGCATCAGGTGCTGTTGTCGTTAAAGGTGCTTTCACATTACCGAACCTTAAAATTAAAGCGAACACGACAAAACCGTGGTCATTTGTCTTCCCTGCTTCATCTATATTAAAAGAAGATATGGATCTATCTTCTTGGAAAGCATTTGTACCACAAGACTAATAATAAAGAGAGGCTGCTTCTAGAAGCAGCCTCTCTCATTCTTCATACAAAAATCCTGTTCAAAAAGATGGTCATCACACCTCTTTGGACAGGATTTTTATTTATGTAAAATTTATTTCGTTACTAATAAACGTTCAATATGATATTCAGCTTCTAATTTGCACATGTCATCTACATGCTTCACTTTATTTCTCTTTAATTGCTCTACTTGCTCTTCGCTCGGTTTTTCATTAATAAACTCGTTAATTTTTTCATTTACTTTCATCGCTAATGCTTGATGGAAATCTGGATGTCCTTTCAACTCATCATCTACTTTATTGATCCAAGTTGATTTTGTGTATAAATACTGTTTCCACTGTTCAACAAATTGTTGCATATCAAACTTCTCTTCGTTCCATTCAATGTCTTTCATGTACTTCTCAAAAGAAACAACAATTGAGCGTGTAATCCCAATTTTCACTCCGTGTGGTAACTGTTTGTACATCAATTATTCCCTCCAGCTTAAAGCTCTTCCTTCTGAAAAAAAGGAATCTCAAAATTCATATACGTTATTATAATATCACATTCCTAATCTAGAATGTTAATATACTGCTAAGATTAATAAATGTCAATAATCACAAAATATTAGGATATACAGATATTAAAAACAACAAAAAACACCCTCCCTCATACAAGCATAGCCATCAAGGTAAGGTTATGTATGTATACTTTTAAACAAAAACAGGGATGATTAAACGGGCAAGAAAATGTAAAGCGCAGGATATGGTTTCTTTATCTTCTGAAGGCTTGAATAAACGTTTAACCCCTCACACTGTTAAATTTTTCAAACAAATATTTAACAGTTTATTTCAATAAAAAATAGCCCCATAGGTAATGTGTAATATAATTAGGGCATCATTCTTATTAGAACGATGCCCTTTATTTCACAAATGTTTTCCCTTTTGAATAAAACAATCTATTGTTTAAATAAGAAAGTGATTACAGCAAGTATATCCTATAACTTTCATTTAGCAATTGATTTACTCTTTATAAAATAATACTGAATATAACAATAAAAAAACTCCGATTCCAAGTAAAATCCCCCCTGATATTTGAAAAACATTCATATAATTATTTAGCATAATATTATATGTCGATGTATCTACATCACCACCTACACTTTGTACCCAAGAATGAGTAAGATTATTTGCAAAGTCCAAGCTTTTCAGAAGAAGTACAATGCCGATCAATACGGTAAATGTTAAAACAACATTACGTACTTTTATATTTTTCAAACAATTCACCCCTTTCCTACCATATTACCAAACTATGAAAAAAGAATCCTCAATTCTAAGGATTCTTCTTTCACTAAATTAACGATATGTCACGAAACATATTCCAACAGGTCTTAACGCGGTCCCATTTCCAACTTTTTTATCACCAAACCATCCAGACTCCCATACATCAAAACGATAACCTGTATATTCTGCATAAGCTCTAATCTCAGCATATCTTCCATTTGTATCAATTGTATTACTTTGAGTTACAGAATACTCCGCTGATACATTAAAGCCAACTCCTGCTGAAACCACACTAGCACTTACACCCACACTTGCATTCCATGTAGCCGCAATTTTTGAAGAAAAACTTAATGTTAAAGAACCCGAATTACCACTTACCTTTTTTAATACAGAGCTTCCACAAGCTGAAGTAGCTGTTTTATTTTTAAGATAGTATGAAGCTGGTGCTAAACTTTGTGAGAAGTCACTTTGATTATTTTCCTTTGATAAAGACCTTACAAAAGTAAGTTCAGATGGCAAAAGATTTGAAGGCTTTTCAAAATTATTTTCTTCTACAAATTTTTTGACAAGGTCTGAATTTTTAATTTTAATAGTTTCAGTATTATTCTCTAACGATACAGTTCTCTCAAGCTCTTCAACAGAAACACTGTCCAATAGCTTATCACAACTATTTAAATTAGAAGTTTCTAATAAATCTGAAGAACTATCTGCAAAACTTACTGAAGATGTCTGTAAAATAAAAATCAAACATCCTAACAACGGCACAAACTTAAAAAGAAAACCTCTTTTTTTCTTCACAAAACCACCCCTTATGTAAAATTTTAACATAAAATAAATATACCATTTATGGTTTTATTTGTAAATTTATTAGATTTTCAATACTATAATTAAGTAGTAACCCAAAATCACCTTAACACTACAAATAAACAATCTCCATTTCCCCTAGAGCTGAGCAATTAGTTGATTCTAACTGCATAGCCCTCATACGAGGGCATTTCCTTACATAACATCAGCTTCTGCAAATAGTAATTTATCTTTCTGCTCATTACTCGCCATCGTTACTAATGTGTTTTCAATATGAGCAGGTACTTGTTCTAGTGTCACACTCGCACCTACTTTATCCGACTGCTCAACAAAGTTCAACAATGCCATAGCTCCTGATACATCCATATAGCGCACATCTTTCATACGTAAAACAACCGGAGACTTTACGTCTTGTAAAGCATAAAAAACACGATCCACTGTTAAAAATGAAAGTGGTCCTTTAATTTTATATGTTGCTTCCTTCTCTTTTACAATAGAAGCTTTACGTTCTTTACATTTCATCATGTATATAATAAACGAAAGAATAATACCGAACGCAACAGCAATCATTAAATCAAACTTCACTGTGACAACCATCGTTACGAGCATAACAATAACATCGCCTTTTGGTGCTACATGCATTTTCTTCATGCTTTCCCAATCAAACATGCCAATACCAGTTAAAATTAAAATACCTGATAACACAGCAAGTGGAATATATTGCACGACTGAGCCAAGTCCCATAATGAAAATAAATAATATAACACTATGCATACTTGCTGAAAGTGCCGTTTTACCACCACTTCTTATATTAACAATAGACCGTACAGTTGCTCCTGCCCCTGCTAATCCGCCAAACAATCCGCTCACCATATTACCAATACCTTGTCCGACCAGTTCTTTATTACTTTTATGACGTGTACCCGTCACATTATCCATTACAACCGATGTTAACAACGAGTCAATCGATCCTAATAAAGCAATACTAAGCGCTGGTAAAATAAGTTCTGCGATGCCTGTTCCACTTAAAGATGGAATATGAAGCGTCGGCATTGCTTCTGGAATCGTTCCAATTTTCTCAATCACCTTATTTAATGACAAGTTTCCGATAAACGGTAACTTCACTGTAAGTCCTTCTAAAGCCGAAGAAATGAAAGGAAGCATAGCTGTCACACCTACTAATGCAACTAAACTAGATGGAATGGCCTTAATCCATTTTCCAGAAACAATCATGACAATAATCGTTAATACGACTAGTAGAAAACTATTTTGCACATGCTTCATTTCACCTAAAATAATAATTAATGCGATACCGTTCATAAATCCTGAAACGACAGGATACGGAATGTATCGAACGTAAGAGCCAAGCTTACATACACCGAATAAAATTTGAAACAGCCCCGCCATCATAAATGCTATAAAACTCGCCTCTAATCCGTGCGTCGCAATAACCCCTGTTGCGATAACAGTAATCGGCCCAGTTGGTCCCGTAACCTGCCCAGGTGTACCACCAAATAACGCCGCAAATAACCCTGCAAAAATCGCACCATACAATCCGACTAGTGCTCCCTCAGACGTTCCCGTTGCAGCAATACCAAATGCAATGGCAAGTGGCAACGCTACAATCGCAACAGTAAAACCTGCTAAACATTCCTTTGCTATTTTTTGAAACATATAAATAACCACCTTCACATTAAGTCCACATTCCATTGTACACCTAAAAGAATACATTCGTTAGTCCACTTTTTACAGTATCGTGACGTAAACGTATTCAATTGTAAGCTTCTGCCGCATCTTTGGAAACTTTTATAACTATGTTATAATGAACAAATTAAATCTTTTATTATATATTTGGAGGCACTATGCTAACTTTTGAAGAAAAATTATCGATCATTGAATCTTTTCCAGAATTAGAAAGAAAAAACGTATCATTAAAACGCGTGAACTTTCACTTTGAAGAAAGTCGTTTAGATAAAAAGAACGTTGTTTACCACTTACATCCAAATGGAAACGGCTTTGTATATGCAAGTGGTATTAAAGGTTACAAAACGGATGATAAAGGTATGGTTAACATCCGCGAATTTTCAGCAGATGAATTACGCTCAGTAATCGAGCAATCAATTGAATTACTTTCACAAGAAGAGGTGGTAATTCCTGCAGAACCTGCGAAAGAAGAAGAATGGCATAACGAAGACGGTCATATCCTTACTCTTATCTCAGAGGACGATATGTGGAACGTGTACGCTGGTGTAAACTTAGACGGTACATTCAACTCTTATCCAGAAGCTGCGGAATACCTTGATGAAGAAGGATTTTCACGTAAATAAAAGTAGAAAGTGGGCATCCCAACATGACCATCAAACAATGTTGCGAACCCCATTTCATTCAACGATTTTTATAACAATAAAAAACCCTCAAGTATATAAATACTTGAGGGTTTTTCAATTAAAAAGTAGAACTGCTGAAAGTTCTTACATTAAGAACAAAGTGGAATTATTCCTAAACCAATTAATAGAGCTGCAGCTGCTGCTGGAATTGGTACAGGAATTTGAATACCTTCTACAAATAAGAAGTATTGACCACTTACGATTTTAAAACAAACTAATTGCATGGCTATTCCTCCCTTCTGTTAGATTAATACATTATATTAATTAATCTTATTATTGATATAATTAAATAGTTTGTTTTTACGAAAAAGTTACTATGTTACAATCTCTTCACCTTTCTTTTTGACTATATAAACTCCTTCCTCACACTATCTCTATTAATTTTCATAAAATGATTTAGAGGAGGATTAAAAATGAATACAACTGCTAGATTAATAAATTGGAAAGAACATGGAGATATGATTATTTTAGAATGTGAATCAAATGGAAAACGCTTCGAGATATCAACGTATAAACAAAGAATATATAATGCCCACCTTTTGTCAGATGACGTGTATGTTCGTTTAGATTCATCTGATAATATAATTGGAATAAATATTTATAAAAAATAAGAAAAGCCCCCTATTTTTAGGCGGGCTTTACCTTTATTACAAAATAACAAAGTATACTCCCTTTTTCTTATGAAGTTTATGTAATTATACATATTCACAAAAAATAAACTAAATGAATATTACATGTAGTAAAATATAACTTGTGGACACGTTCTATAAAGCAGATTCTTTTAAAAGGCGTATCATATCAATCATTATAGGGGATGTGGCGTTACTCCAATACTAAGTTTAAATCTCTTGTATTTTTAAACTAACAATTAGTGTATATAGACGATTCTGTTTTATAGTATGTGTTTACACTTATAACAAAGGGGTAATACGGATAGATTCGTATGAAATGAAGATGGTTCAAGTCGGAAAGAGGCACCTTAAGGTGTCTTTTTTTTGTACATCCCTTTAGTTCTTTCACATTGTTTCAACTGCACGAATTACTCTTCTTTACAAAGAAACGAGAATGAAGTGAAGCCCAATTGATCTTCACTTCATTCTCCACCTCTACAAAAGAGCAAAGATATTGCTTCGTCTATTTAAAAACAGGCAAAAATCACATAGGTATAGTGCATCCGGCACTTTCTATTTTTTCGCACCTTTCAAGGACTCTCTAAGCACAAATTTTTGTAATTTCCCACTCGCATTACGAGGAAGTTCATCCACAAATAAATAATGACGTGGACGTTTATAATCCGCTAATTCATCACTTTCTTTACAATATATTTCTAAATCCTTTTCTGTAATCGCTTCATCTTTCTTTACGACAACGGCCACAACACGTTCTCCCCATAATTCATCTGGCTCTCCAAGCACCGCAACATCTAATATACCAGGATGACTATGTAGAAAATCTTCAATTTCACGTGGATAAATATTAACGCCTCCGCTAATTACCATATCATCCACACGATCTGCGACGAATAAATAGCCATCTTTATCGAAGTAACCTAAATCACCAGAGTGATACCATCCTTTATACATCGATTTTGCATTTGCTTCTTCTCGGTTATGATAACCAGCCATCATAGTTGGGCCGCGCAAAATAATCTCTCCTACTTCATAAGGAGGCAATACATCATCCGGTTCTGCTGGTGCATCATCATTTGGTTTTACAATTCGAATTTCATGACTAAAACACGGTGTTCCCGCTGAACCTGCTTTCGTAATTTGATCTTCTTCTACAAGAAACGCAACAACTGGTCCCATTTCTGTCATTCCGTAAATTTGTACAAGATCAATATAAAGACGTTCTTTACATTCCTTCACTAATGCTGGAGCCATCGCCGCTCCTCCATATATACCAATCTTCATCGATGTTAAATCGTACTGCGTTAAATCTTTTTGCAACAGCATATTCCACATTGTCGGTGCTGCAAAGAACGTCGTAATCTTCTCCTCTTGAATCGTATGTAATACTCTATCTGTATCAAAGTGATGTAAAATAACATTCTTTCCACCAACTTGAATACGCGGAATGATTCCAGCATTTAACTCGCCGCAATGATATAAAGGCGCCACTACAAGCCCAGCACTATCTCTATTATATTTTAAGAAATACGTACAAATCATACTATGCTCAGCCATTTCACGATGGCGATGTAACACGCCTTTCGGATGACCTGTCGTACCGCTTGTATATAGCATCGAACAATAATCCATTTCCTCAATTTCGATATCTACTTTGTCAGAAGATGCTGCATTCACTTTTTCATGGTAAGAACTAGCATAGGAAGGTGTATCGTCTTCTATATACCAAAAAGACGAATTTGGAAAATCTCGTTCAATGATAGCAACAGTTGATTCAACTGCTTTTTCAAAGACTACTACTTTCGAGGCTGCGTCTTGGAGAATATACGATACTTCTTTTGCCTTTAAGCGGAAATTAATCGGGTTAAAGATTGCCCCTATTTTCGCACAGGCTAAGTAAACGTTCACAAATTCACGACAATTATATAAGTAAACAGATACAGTATCTCCCTTTCTTACCCCTTCTTTCAATAGCGCTTGCGCCGTTTTATTTATTTGCTCATCCCACTGTTTATACGTCCAGCGAATATTTTTTTCCGGCTCTACTAACGCCTCTTTATTCGGATACTTACCAACAGCTAAATCAAATATTCTCCCTATCGTCATGTACATGCCAACAATTTCCCCCTTTTCTCTTTCATAAATCTATCATTTCGTCTATAAGTAGACATTGTCCTCTAATGATTTGACTAATTTTTCTGATTATTATCGACATTGTTTTACAAACAGTTCCAAGTGGAATTATATCTGCAGTTTTTTGAATATATCAATTTACAGACAAAAACTGACAAAATAAAAAAGAGATTGTTCCAACTTGGAACAACCTCTTTCTTCTTATACAAATAGCTCTTCTAAAATTTTCAGTTTGTCTTCTGTATATTTTACGAAGCCATCGTTATATGATTTTGGATCTTTCGGATTTGCGAAGTGCGTAATTGCTCCTGTTTTCGGATGAACAAATTTACTTGATGCACCACAACCAAGTCCGATAATTGATTGTACTTCTTCCATAATGACAATGTTGTAAATACTTTCTTGCGTCGGCATTGCATAACCAACGTTCTCTAAATTACCTAAAATATTCTTTTGACGATATAGGTAATATGGTACGTAATTATGCTTTTGCGTCCACTCTTCTGCTTCGTGCATCATCGCTGTAATTTCTTCGCGACCTGCTACTTTATATTTACGTTTGTTTTGCGTCATTTCAGAAGCACGTTTAAATGATAACGTATGAACTGTTAATGATTCTGGCATTAACTTTTCTGTTTCATCTAGCGTATGCTTAAAGATATCTAACCCTTCACCAGGAAGACCAATAATTAAATCCATATTAATATTGTTCATTCCCATTTCACGAGCTAAATGATACTTCTCAATTGTTTCTTCTACAGTATGGTGACGTCCGATCGCTTTTAATGTCTCTTGATGGTATGACTGCGGATTAATACTAATACGGTCAATGTTCCATTTATTTAACACTTCTAGCTTCGCTGGCGTAATTGTATCTGGGCGACCTGCCTCAACTGTTACTTCACGCACATTTTTCACATCTGGGAACGCTTCATACATTTCTTCATACAGCATATCCATCTCTTCTGCTGTAATACTTGTCGGTGTACCGCCGCCGTAATAAATCGTCGTAACTTTTACACCTTTTTCTTTTAAAAACTTACCAATTTCACGAACTTCATAATGTAAACCACCTAAGAATGAATCAACAGAACCTTGGCGTCCGTTAATTGCATACGCCGGGAATGTACAATATGCACATTTTGTTGGGCAGAATGGAATACCGATATAAATACTTACTTCCTCTTTCAAACGGTATAAATCTGGAACCACCGCTAATTGGCAATCCACAATACGTTGAAGAAGTTCAATTTTCTCTTCATGAATTAAATAGCTTTCACGAAGTTCTTGGTGCGCTTCTTCTTTTGACATACCATTTTGAAGCATTTTATGAAGAAGTTTCGTCGGACGAACTCCCGTTAAAATACCCCAGCTTTGTTCAATACCAGTTAACTGCTGAAGAACAGAAAGATATACATAAGAAACAACGTGTTTCACTTGCTTCATACGCTCTTTTTCATCTGTGAAAGCAGATAAATCTTTTGCGAATGTTTCTTCATACACATTTCCAGTCGCAACATCTGTTAAACGAGCAGATGCTTTTACATTCTCTTCAATGTGTATATCAACGATAAGATTTGCTTCCTCTTGTTCAAATCCAATCGTACTATCTTCAAAAAATAAGCCGCTAATATTTTGCAGCGGACGTAAAAAACGATCATCTTGTAACGTTTTAATTGAAATTAACAACATTATCACCTTTTCATTTGCAAACTCTCTTTAGTTTACTTGAAGGGCGTTGGCAGGTCAATACAGAAGGTTTTACCTTATTTTAATATCCTATTTAAAACAAACTGAATATTGATTTTTAACGAACTTTTCCTAGTTGTATGGACATTGTAATATACTCTTGTTACAATCTAGAACGTATTAGTACTTGCTACTAATTTAAATACATATAAAGGAGGACTCTTAACACGCAATAAAGACTATCACGTGTTAAAACAACTATGAAAAAAAAGCTTTACAACATTTTAGCACTATCTTTGGCATTACAAACATTTATAGTACCTACCCATTCATTCGCAGAAAATATAGAGAGAAATGCGGAATTGTCTATTGATGATCAAGCTTTAAAAAGCATTGAAGAACATGCAAAACAGCATAGACACGACGAAGAAAGCGACCTTGAAATCTCGGGTGAATATCTTCTCCACTTATCAACAAAACTTCCACTATACGATTCAAACGACTTAAAAACCAAAACAAATATTGAAATTGCTGAACCGGTAGTAAAGGCAACGAAGAAAAAAGGGAATACATATTATATACAAACTACACTTGGTTCTGGTTGGATTAATAAGGAAAATAATAGTTTAGAAGTACAAGAGATTCATAAACTCTCGAATCAAAAATTAATTGTAACAGAAGAAGCATCAGTCTATTCATTCCCTTTCCAATCGTTTAAAGAAGAAACGAAATTACAGCCACAAACAGTAACTCCTACTGAACAAGCTGGGAATTGGTTTAACATTCAAATGAACGGAACTGAGAAATGGATTTATGCTCCTTCAGCTACATTCGACGGTACGAAAGCATCATTATTTGAAAAAACAGGTGCTATCGAAAAGAGAAGCGCAACTTTCTTCAAAACACCATCTAATTTGCCTACAAATAACGTTTATGGTGTTACATTTAAAGAAATGATTGTTCCAAAAGGAAATGAAAACATTCGTCCTGGCTACGCAATGGAACCGAAATATATTACAATTCATGAAACTGCTAATACAAGTAAAGGTGCTAACGCTTTAAATCATGCGAAGTACTTAGATAGCCAAGCCCGTGGAAATACGGATCGTTCAGCATCTTGGCATTTTACAGTAGATGACAAAGAAATTTATCAACATCTTCCACTAAATGAAGTTGGATGGCATGCTGGAAATAAGACAGGAAACTATGAATCTATCGGAATTGAAATTGCTGTAAATAGTGATGGAAATTATACGAAAGCGGTAGAAAATGCGCGCAAATTAGCTGCTTATTTAATGAATGAATTAAACATCTCTCTAGATCACGTGCAAAAGCATCAATTTTGGAGCGGAAAAAACTGCCCTGCATTTATGATTCAACGCGGACAATGGGATGCTTTCTTAAAAGGCACAAACGCTTACTATAATGAACATCGTAAAGATGTTATTCCGCCGCCAAAAGTCCCTCATGAAAAAGACGACATTACAGGTGGATGGTATGAACAAGACATTCGTCAATTAGCAGCTAGGAAAATTATGTTCGGTGATGGAAATGGTTCTTACTGGCCAAACCGCCTCGTAACAAGAGCTGAGTTTGCAAATTTAATGTCGCGAGCTTTAAAATTACCAGCTGGAAACGCTAAATTTACAGACTTAAACGAAGCACACCCATCTTTAGTAGATGGAATTAACCGCGCCGCTAGTGCAGGTATTATTAATGGTCGTGGGAATAATAAATTTGATCCTAATGCTACAATAACACGTGATGAAGCTGTTATTATGATTGACCGTGCACTAGAATATAAATGGATTTATAGAAAAGAAGTGAAATTACCATTCACTGACCAAAACTTAGCATACGATAAAAAAGCATTACAAAACGTTTATGCATACGGAATTGTAAAAGGTAACGAACGGAATGAATTCGTACCAAAAGGCACAGCGACACGCGCTGAAGCAGCTGCATTTTTAAATCGAATGCTTAAGGTTATTGAAGCTTAAACAAAAAAACGTAGCCCAAAAGCTACGTTTTTCTTTCATCGTTTCGGTGTATTTTTATGATTCTTCAAAAATGGAAGCGGGAATTGCTTACGGAAATGTTCTTTAATCATATACTCTACACCGTTCTCACTATTTGAACGTGTAATCCAGTCAGCCGCTTGTTTTAACTCTACAGGCGAGTTCCCCATCGCTACCCCGAGTCCTACATTTTCAATTACTTCTAGATCTTCTAAACTATCTCCAATCGCAACCATTTCGTTTAGCGAAATATTTAAATGCTCTCCAAGCAATTGTAATCCACGTAATTTTGATACATTTTGCGGCAAAATTTCTATTCGTTTTGAATCACACTCAACATATTCTAAATCTTGGAACGCTTTTCTTAATGTATGGAGCCCTCGTTCTTTTTCACCTTTCGTTTGGAAAATAACATCAATTTTTGGCGCCGCTACTGGATGATCACGAAGCGCATCACCTAACGAGTCTACAAATTGAACTGGATAAAATAATGGATCTGCGCTTGATAATACAGTACGCGCAATTAAGTTTGGTGTATTTCTCTCACGATTTCCGATTGAAAACCGTTCATGAGAAATGCGGACGTTACAATCGAAGTGCTCTAACACTTGCACAATGTTAAACGTCTTCTCTTCCGATAATCTTCTTTGAACATACGGCTTATCTAACGTTGCTGAAACGAAAGCACCGCCATGTGTCACTAATATAGAATCTAATTTTAGCGCCTTTGCTACTTTATGAGCAGACTGAAAATTACGGTTCGTAAATAATGTAACGTATACATCTTTTCTTTTCACAAATTCAATTGTTTCTCGTAATCCTTTTGCAATTTTTCCGTTGTTGTATAGTAGTGTCCCATCTATATTAAGAGCTAGTAAGCGATAAATCATGTCGCACTCCCCCTCTTCGCTGTTGTACTCTATCCATAATTTATGAAATAAATGTAGCAAATAGAACGAGTTAGAATTACTACTGAAAATTTGGTTTACTATATACATATACACTTAGCAAAGGAGATAGTACAATGCAGGCACCACCTTCCTTTTATGAAGGCGATACGTTAGAAGTCGCAAAGAAATTACTCGGACAGAAACTTGTACATATTGTAGACGGAGTAAAACGAAGCGGAATCATTGTAGAAGTAGAAGCATACAAAGGTCCCGATGATAAGGCAGCACATAGTTACGGAGGTAGACGAACGGACCGTACAGAAGTCATGTTTGGTGCACCGGGACATGCTTACGTATATTTAATTTATGGTATGTATCATTGTTTTAACGTCATTACAGCGCCAGTTGGCACCCCGCAAGGTGTTCTCATTCGAGCCCTTGAGCCGGTAGATGGGATCGAAGAAATAAAACTAGCACGCTACAACAAAATAGACGTTACAAAGACGCAATATAAAAATTTAACGAACGGCCCTGGCAAACTATGCCGCGCCCTCGGCATTACTTTAGAAGAACGAGGTGTATCCTTACAAAGTGACACATTACATATTGAACTCGTTCCAGAAGAAGAACACCTATCATCACAATATAAAATAACAGCAGGACCTCGTATTAACATCGACTATGCAGAAGAAGCTGTACATTATCCGTGGCGTTTTTATTATGAGGGGCATCCGTTTGTTTCAAAGAAATAAAGTGAAACTTTAATCAGTGGGGGGGCTTCATCCCCCACTGATTATCAGCCCTCACCAATCGGACTTTTATGGGCAGTTGATCCCCCGCCTAACTTCTTTGCTTTCGCTGAATTTGGAGGTGGGGATCTTACTGCCCATTAAAGCGGGATAAACGATATCGACTTACCGACAAATAAAAGAAGACTGTTCCAAAATGGAACAGTCTTCTCCTTTTACTCCGCACCTTCCGCAGTCGCAATATTATCCTCTAAGTTTTCTCTTGATAATTCAGCCGCCATAAAATCAGCTGTTTCTGGAAGTGCTAAATGCATATGAGCTTTTTGACAAATTTGGATCGTACAGTTTTCAACAACATAATCGAAAACGTGCCCGCCCCCGCTTCTTTCATCATCAATATAATGTAAGTGGAAACCAGCTACACCAATGCCTTGCGCATAATCTGGTGTCCAAAATCCAGCAAGCGTACCTTCTGTCTCTTTAAACGAAAAGATCGGCTGTGATTTCGTCACTTCAACGAGCGGTGTATACGGTTTTTCTTGTCTTGGAACAGTTCTCGTTCTTACTTCACGGAATGTACCGTCCATTCGAATCGCGTAAAATAAGTTTTTACTTGGCATTAATTCATGTAATAATGCCTCAACTTCTTCACGATTCATCGGACGCTCTACTGTATAACTCATTTCTTTTTCAAAAAACGTTACAGTCGCAAACGGTGTTGTTTCTTCTGGCTCTACTTTTTCTGCTGAACCGTCTGAACGTAAATGATAAAATTCGTTATCAAATGCAATCATTTCACCATCTAATTGATCAAATGTGCCGATGCCGAAATCACCACGTTCTTTCAATTCCTCAAAGCTAATCACACCATCATATATACCATCTAATAGCGCAAGCATTGTAGATGTTTGATATACTTCATTACTCGTTTTCGTTCTTTTTGCATCAATATCCATTAATTGCGCAACAGTCATCTCAAATCTGCCTCCATTAGTTTAATTGGTTTGGTAATAATTTTTCGCTTAATTTAATGTTATCACGGTAGTCGATTGGAATATCAATAATGACAGGACCGTCTGCTGCTAATGCTTCTTTTAATACCCCTTCTAATTCATCAGGCGTGTTAACACGAAGACCTAACGCCCCGAAACTTTCCGCATATTTCACAAGGTCAACATCGCCAAACTCTGTAGCTGATGTTCTGCCGTATTTCATCATTTGTTGGAATGCAACCATATCATATGTGCCGTCTCTCCAAACAAGATGGACGATTGGAGAATTTAAACGTACCGCCGTTTCTAACTCCATCGCTGAGAATAAGAAACCACCGTCACCTGATACGGAAACTACTTTTTTACCTGGTTCTACTAAAGTAGCAGCAATTGCCCAAGGAAGTGCAACACCTAACGTTTGCATGCCGTTACTAAATAATAATCTACGTGGTTCATAAGAACGGAAACATCTCGCCATCCAAATAGAATGGGAACCGATGTCACATGTAACGGTTGTGTCGTCACTAATTAAAGAACGAAGTGTACGAATCACTTGAAGCGGATGCGTAACACCTTCTGAAGCACGATTTGGAACTTCTGCTTGTTCTGATAATTTCGCGCGTAATCGTTCTAACACTGCTTCTGATTTCGTACTTAACACAAGTCTCGGTAACTTTTCTGCGATGCTATTTACTGTTAAGGCAATATCACCAATTAATTCACGCTCTGGTTGGTAATCATGATCGATATCTGCTTGATGGTCATCAAGATGAATAATCGTTCTGTCTCCAAGTTTATTCCAGAACTTTGGATCATACTCAATTGGATCATAACCGATAGAAATAACAAGATCTGCCTCTTCTAGTAAAATATCACCTGGTTGGTTACGGAATAGTCCAACACGGCCGAAGAAATGATCTTCTAACTCACGTGAAATGGCCCCAGCTGCTTGATATGTTTCAACGACAGGTAGTTCTGTATCTGCAATTAATTCACGAACGGCTTTCGTCACTTCATTTGTGCTCGCTCTCATACCGAGTAAAATAACCGGTAATTTCGCTGCTTTTATTTTATCTACTACATATGTAATATCATGTGTGGGAGCGATTCCAAGCTGTGGCTTAGAAAGCGCACCGATAGACTCTACAGTCGTTTCCGCAGTCATAACGTCTTGCGGCAGACTTACTAAAGTAGCGCCTGGATTTGTGGAAGTCGCACTTCGGAATGCATTCGATAGTGCTTCTGGCACATTATCAGGATGCTCTACTTCTACGCTATATTTTGTGATTGGTTCGAATAGTGCAGCATTATCCATAGATTGATGCGTACGTTTTAATCGATCTGTACGCGGAACTGCACCAGCTAAAGCAACAACGGGATCACTCTCCGCATTCGCAGTAACAAGACCTGTCGCTAAATTTGATGTCCCTGGTCCTGAAGTTACAAGACATACGCCCGGTTTCCCTGTTAATCTACCAATAGCAGCTGCCATAAATGCTGCGTTTTGTTCATGACGACAAACAATTAACTCTGGTCCTCTTTCTTGCAGTACATCAAATACAGAGTCAATCTTCGCTCCTGGAATACCGAAAACATGTGTAACACCTTGTTTAATTAAACAATCAACAACAAGATCTGCTCCTTTTGTTTTTGTCTTCACGTCGTTTGCTTTTACATCTGTACTCAAACTAATCATTCCTTTATTTCATAATGTGTGTAATAAAGATTTTTTAATTTCACCTAGTTAATTAACGTGGTGAAGTATCGTTTATCATTATAGTACAAATGCATTATTTTTCCAAGAATATGAATTTGACATTATTTTGACAAACAGTAAGGAATACGCTTACAACCCTTTGTTTATCCTAAAATAATATTTTTATAACTTCTCTAAAAATGTAAGAGAAAATTCCATCTCGCTACAGTATTAAAACCTTAACAGTACCTTGCAAAGAACACTAGCAAATGATATATTTGTAAATATTGGGATACCCATTAATTGGAATACATTTTATAATTTGTATTCCCCTTTTCAAAAGATAGGATTCTCAAATGTCATTCATCATTCTATAAAGGAAAGTGATTGTTATGAACAAAAATGAATTTTTGGATCAACTTAGTTCCTCTCTGCGGAATATGCCCGATGTAGAAAAGAAAGATATTATTTCAGAGTATGAAACTCATTTTATCAGTGGTAAACAAGATGGGAAATGTGAAGAAGAAATTGCTAGAAAACTAGGAAACCCTAAAACGATCGCGAAAGAACTGAATGTTTCCTATGCAATAAGCAATGCTGACAAGAAACGAAGCTTCAAAAATATGATAACTGCACTATTTTCTGTTATGAGCTTAAGTGTTTTAAACTTTACCTTTATCATTATCGCTTTTTTCGTATTGCTCTTTTTATTACCGATTATTCTAGCACTTATCATTGCTACTCCATTATTAATCATCTCACCTATTTTATTAATCGGATTAGGATTTTTCAAAGGGTTCCATCAAATCAGTTATTCCGATGTTTATAATGTGTTCATCGCTTTTTGCAGCGGTTTACTCATATCCGTCATCTGTTATCAAATGGTAAAACATCTATACGCAGCTTTAGTTACGTACTTGAAATGGAATGTAGCTATTTTACAAAGATACTAATACAAAA
Organism: Bacillus sp. BC05(2025); assembly: GCF_056725905.1. Classification (NCBI taxonomy): domain Bacteria; kingdom Bacillati; phylum Bacillota; class Bacilli; order Caryophanales; family Bacillaceae; genus Bacillus; species Bacillus sp. BC05(2025). Next base: position 790,138 of record NZ_JBWYRA010000002.1, read on the forward strand.
GGAGATTAAGATGAAAAAGTATATTTTATATGCACTCATGTTACTTACAATTTTATTATTATCAGCTTGTTCAAACAGTGCCCAACCTAAAGAAGAAAACGATGTACAATCTATTAAAGATGTTACAGTTAAAATTCCAGAAACTATATTCACTTCCTCAAAAAAGAATGAAACGATTAATGAAGATGAAATGAAACAAAATATAAAAACGTATTTAGATTATTGCGGAGAGTTATACGAAAACATCGTCCCACTTTCATCAGCCATGTCTGACGAGGAAGTCACGGAATCCGATCGGGAGAAATTAAAACAACTAGTAGATTTAGCGCAACAAAACGATACAAATTTCCTTAATTTTATTAGTAACAATACGATTCCTGATGATTACAAACAGCCTTCGAAGGAAATTCATGATTACATTTCATCATCTACGGCACTTTCAGTAGAACTAGAGCAAGAATTAGACAAACTCGCTCAAGATGGTAACTTATTCAAAACTGATTTTTCTTTTACAAAACGCTTTGAGAAGGTTAATGGTAGGAAGCAAAAAGAAATTGAAAAGTTTTTGAAGGAGAAGAATATTAAAACAGATTATTTCCACAAATAACAAACATAAAAAGACGCCCCATCCAAGGGGCGTCTTCCTTCATTACGCTTGTTGTTGCGCGTTATATAATTCTTCAAGTGGCTTCATGATAATTTTGTTAACGTCAGTGATAACAAGGTTTAAACGTTGTTCAGTTTCCATTAACTTTGTGATTTTAGCATCTTGTTGAATGCGAGCTACAACTTCTTGTGCTTTTTGGTTATCTTCTTCAGTAATTTCTTGACCTTGCATCATTTTTTGTTGTAGGCTAAGTTGCATTGTGCGGAACTCATCGAATAAGTTCTTTGAAGCTGCGTCACCTTGTACTGCTGCGTAGCTTGCTTTTAATGTTTGGAAATCTTCGTTTTCAGCGATTGCTTTTTGTAATTCATATGCAACATCATGAATGTTTTTTGTCATTTTATTTTTCCTCCTTTAGAAGGCTAGCACTTGTCATGCGCACTGCCTTTTCAGTGCATTTACATACGCACTCTTCTTACCATATCAAACTATGCAAGAGATGTGAAGAAATTTCACTTTTATTTCTATGTACTTACCTTATTATTTAAGGAACAACAGTAATAATCCTTGCACAATTCCAATCATACCGCCTAATAAGGCACCTAAATACGTAATCATTTTTAGTTCATTTTTTGTAATGGACAGCACTAAATCTTCTAGTCTCTCCGTTGAAAATGTAGATACTTCTTGCTGGACAATTTCAGCCAAGTGGAGATTATTTAGTATACTCGCTACGTTTTCTGCTCCCCACTTCAAGCCTTTCGTTACTGCACTTGGAACTACCTTTTCCATAATTGTTTCTCGAACTGGCTCACATACTTGCTGCACAGATTGATTTAAAAATTTACTTACTGTTTCCTCCACTTTAACTGCAGACAATATGGAGCTTACAATCATTTCTTTTTCTACAAACGTTTCTACTTCTTTTACATCTCTTCCTTTTAACTTTTCCCACTCTTTTTGCAATACATCAGTTAAAAGCTGTTTCGTACCTTCTTGCCCTAAAAACTTAATGACTTCTGGCTGCACACGATCCACTACACTTACATTCCCTAAAAACATTCCGACTAGGTTAAGCAATGTTCCCCTAGAAGCAAAGAAATCATCAATCATTTTTGAAAGACGTGCTTTCCCTTCTTCACTCTCAAAAAACTGAGTTGCTCGCCCTAAAATAAATGCCGAAACATTTGGAATCGCATTCTCTATTTTTACGTGAACAGAATGAGGTAAGGCTTGTTCCCATGTATATGTATAGTACTCTTCTAAAAATGCCTCAATCTTTTCTGTAATCACATGTTCAATTTTCTCGGTTGCCTCTTTTTCTACATGTGCTACGTTCCATTGTTCTAACATTTGTCGCAGTGATTGTTCATTCGTTATTACTTTATCCACTTCTACTTGCGCCCAGTGGATTAAACCTTTTTGAAACTCTTCATTTGTTAACTTCTTTCCAATTCCTTCTGGCGTCAACAAATGCTCTACAACCATTTTTCCTAATTGAACCGCGAGCTCATCGCGGCGCTTCGGAATTAATCCTGGTGTAAATGGAACTTGAAATTTCCCAATATAAATAGGACGGTGAGGACGAAATAACATTTTTATCGCTAAATGATTTGTAAATCCTCCAATAATTGCTCCGAGCCCTGTCGTCGTTAACATACTTAACCATATATTCATTACAATCAACCTTTCGCTTCTCCAAAACTATAGCATATCATCATACGGACAAAAGTATAATGGTATAAAAACGTATTTGCAATATATAGCTTCGCCTATTGTGCCAACATTTTGTTAGTAAAGGAGTGATTTCGTTGGTTCTCGGTATTTTAACTTCTCACCCTCATTATGAGCAAACGTATTACACCGAAATCGCTAAACGCGCTCGGCTTTATCATAATGTCGTTGCCCAGTTTACGCCATTTGGTATTGATCCTAAAACAGATCTTATTTCTGGTCTGATTTATGATACGGATACAGGAAAATGGAAAGAGCAAATATTCCCTATTCCTTCTTATATATACGATCGTTCTTCTTTTAACGAAGAAACAAACTTCGAAAAAGCAAAATCAATTATTCACTCATTACACAACCGTCCTACTACCACCTTTTTAAATAATACACTCATTGACTTAAGCGAACTACATGATGTATTTCTCACAAACAAAAAATTATCTCCTTATATACCAAAATTTGAAATAGCGACCATACAAAACGTTTTCAAACTGTTATTAAAAACAAAAGATATTATTATACGTCCTACTAACACACATTCCAATGAAAGTCTGTACCGGGTCGCTTATAAAAATAAGACCTTTCATATCGATACGATCAATGACGCCTATCATACTTCTGCTCAAATAAAACGAACCGATGAATTTATATCTTGGTACAAACGTAACGTACGATCAGCATGTTACATCACCCATACAATGCTGCAACCACCAAATCAATTAACATACCCGCTCCATATTCGAACCATTTTACAAAAAAATAAAGAACAGAATTGGAACGTTATCGGTCAATTTATACAAAAAAGCTCATTTCCAAATCAACTTTTATTTTCGGTAACGGATGATTCCTCGCTGCATTCATTTTCAAAAATTAAATACGTACTATCTAGTACTGGGGTACAGTTATTACAAGATGCTTTACATGACATTATAAATGAAGTGTTTCAAACATTAGATCAATCTTATTCTTCTTTATTCGAGCTAGAGCTTTCCACCATTATGGATCAAAAAGGGGCCATTTGGCTTATGTATGTCAACACGATTCCCCCGTACGAACATTACATTCGTCATAGTGATTCATTAGCCGAGAAAATATATCACGGACCACTCAAATTTAGTCGTTTTACACCATAATGAAAGGAGGTAATTTCATTTTGAAAGAGCACATATATACATTAAACATTTCAGATGAGCATCCAAATAGTATTACTTTACCTTATATTTTTTCCATTACACCACCGATTACATCCCTCTCCTTCGGCATACGCCATGTTGCCAGTGAAGAGGTGAAGATTCATTATTCCTTTACTCGTGAAATCATTATCGGAAAACAAATTGCAGAGAAACTCTTACTTCCTCAATCCACTACCATCCATGCATTCACTCAAAATGAAACCATTATTTTCGGACCGTTAATCGGGATTTTTACAACTGGTTTTAACGATGACTCTTCTAATCCTTTAGGAAGCCGTTCAACTTCTCTTGGCGAGTTACTAACGCCCCCATTCACTTTGCGACCATTTGTATTCGTTTTTGGTGTGCAACATATAGACTGGGAAGATGAAACAATTGAAGGATACTTCTTTCAAGAAGGGCAATGGATTAAAAGAAAAGTACCTTTTCCAAATGTCATTTACGACCGATTACCAAATCGGAAAGCCGAAAATTATAAACCAATTGTAAGAGCAAAAAGAAAATTAGAGCATGACTATGCGATTCCATGGTTTAACCCAGGATTTTTTAATAAATGGGAAGTGCACCAACTTCTTATGAAAGATAAATCCATTATGCCGTTATTACCAAACACAGAAACATTTCAGCACTTCGAACAAGTTGAACGATTTCTCGGAACGTATAAATCGATTTACATGAAACCAATTCACGGCAGCTTCGGTAGAAATATTCATCAACTATTTTATTCTCAAGCAGAGAATTGCTATTACTGTCGTTATCGCGAAAATGAAGAAAACAAACTAAGAAAGTATCAATCATTAGAAACACTTCTAAACCATGTGTTAAAAGGGCATGATTTAAAAAAGTTTATCGTACAACAAGGTATTTCCTTACTTCGCTTCGACGGGCAACCTGTTGACTTCCGCATTCATACAAACAAAAATCATTTTGGCCAATGGATGGTCAGTGCAATCGTCGCAAAAATTGCTGGCAAAGGTAGCTTAACAACGCATGTAAATAGCGGCGGTGATACAAAATTGCTTCAAGAACTTTTTCCAGATTCAACGAAACAAGTTCAAATTGAAAATAAATTAAAACATACAGCCTTACAAATTAGTTATGCGCTCGATGAACAAGTACCTGGAAACATTGGAGAGATCGGTTTTGATATCGGTTTAGACATGCAGGAAAACCCGTGGCTCTTTGAAGCAAACTCTAAACCTGGGCGAACTGTATTCCAAGATGCCAAGTTAAAAGAACAGAGTGAACTAACGCGCCAATTATTTTACGAATATGCCATCTACTTAACTGAACATTCTTTGCGCGATGCAAAGGAAAAAATGTCTCAAATAAAATCAGAGGCTTCCTCAAATACTGAGCATATCCCATCCCCTATGATTCACTCACAAATACGAAAACAAAAACTTCCACCTCATTCATAAGGTGGAAGTTTTCTATTTACACAAGTTTTACTACAACTTCTGTTTCCACATTACACATCCCGCAATAAAAAACATGATTACAGTACTCTTGTGAATTATTATGTGTTAAACCATCTACTTCGCTTAATAATTCTTGATCCATATACGCACTATAATCGTCTATGTAATCTACAGTTTTCCCGTAATCTTGGAGTATACCTTGGCAATTTTGACAAGAATATGTTTGTGATTCTAATGCGTTGCAAAGCGGGCAAATTCCCATCACGATTCCTCCATATAATTGTATCTAGCTACGTATAGGAGCGGCTTGCCCCATTCTTACTTACATTTGCCTCAAAATAGCAGGATACAAAAAGAAAAATATATTTCATATCGCTCTTAGTTTTACCTTCTTTCTAAAAAATACAACGATTACTCTTATTTCATAATTTACGAAATCACTAAGATTTTTTTACAAAATTTACAAATTATTATTTCGTATATCTTTCTAGGTAACATCCATACTATGAGTACAAACTTAATTACCGATGGATTAGCGCCAAACGGGGCGATAATCTGGTTCAACTCCAGCTAGTCCAACCAAAAAAAATTTTTATAACTCTAAGGAGGATATATTCCTATGGCAAACCAAAATTCTTCAAATCAATTAGTAGTACCAGGAGCAACAGCTGCAATCGACCAAATGAAGTACGAAATCGCTCAAGAATTTGGTGTACAATTAGGAGCAGATTCTACGGCTCGTGCTAACGGTTCTGTTGGTGGCGAAATTACAAAACGTCTAGTTGCAATGGCTGAGCAAAGCCTTGGCGGATTCCACAAATAAATATATATGGCAAAAAGGTCTCAAGGCATATGCCTTGAGACCTTCCTTCATTTATCCCGCTTTAAGGGGCAGTAAGACCCCCACCTCAAAATTCAGCGAAAGCGAAGAAGTTAGGTGGGGGATCAACTGCCCATTAAAGTCCGATTGGTGAGGGCTGATAATCAGTGGGGGATGAAGAAAACCCCCACTGATTAAAGTTTCACTTTATTGCAACATTTGTAAAAACTTCTTCGTACGTTCTTCTTTTGGATTTGTAAATACTTCTTCTGGTGTACCTTGTTCGACAACGACACCGCCATCCATGAAGATAACACGGTTCGCAATTTGATGTGCAAAGCGCATTTCGTGCGTTACAATTACCATCGTCATACCTTCTTTAGCAAGTTCCTTCATTACTTTCAGAACTTCTTGAACGAGTTCAGGATCAAGTGCTGACGTCGGCTCATCAAATAGTAACACTTCCGGCTCCATCGCAAGCGCGCGAGCAATTCCAACGCGCTGTTGTTGTCCGCCTGATAATTGGAAAGGATATAAATCCACTTTATCTGCTAAACCAACTTTTTCAAGGAAATAGTTCGCTTTCTTCTTCGCTTCTTCTTTCCCCATCTTTTTCACTGTAACGAGCCCTTCCATTACATTTTGAAGTGCTGTTAAATGCGGGAATAAGTTATGGTGTTGGAATACCATACCTGTTTGCGTACGAAGATTGACAATATCTTTCTTCGTTACTTTTTGAGAGAAGTCGAGTTCTTTATTACCGATGCGAATACTACCAGCGTTCGGCGTTTCTAACACGTTAAGACAACGTAAGAATGTCGTTTTACCAGATCCAGATGGCCCGATAATAACAACAACTTCCCCCTTCTCAACTGATAAATCTATATGCTTTAGTACGGTATTATCTCCGAAACTTTTTTGTAAGTGCTGAATTGAAATCATAAAAACAAAAACTCCTTTTGTAAAAGGATTATTTTAATGTGTAGCGTTCTGAACGCTTTTCTAACATCTGTTGTACGATTGATAATAAGAAACAAATAACCCAATAAATAAGACCTGCTTCGAAATAAACAATTAAAAACTCATAATTCATTGCCGCAATTTCCTGCGCTTTTCGGAACATTTCTGTTACTAAAATTAACGATGCTAACGAAGTATCTTTCACTAAACTAATAAATGTATTCGACAGCGGCGGAATGGATACGCGCGTTGCTTGTGGTAAAATAACACGTTTTAACGCTTGCGGATATGTCATTCCAATTGTGTAAGCTGCTTCCCACTGCCCTTTCGGAATAGAAAGGATAGAAGCACGAATAATTTCAGATGCATATGCACCGACATTTAATGAAAATCCAATAACTGCTGCTGTATATGGCTCAACTTCAACATTAAGAGTTGGAAGACCATAGAAAATAATAAATAACTGTACAAGAAGTGGTGTTCCGCGAATGATAGATACATAGATGCGAGCAATCCATTGTAAAATACGACTACCTGAAATACGTGCAAGCGCCGTTAACGTCGCAAGTATAATCCCGATAATAAATGTAATAAGCGTTAATGGAATTGTCGTAAATACAGCTTCCTTCAGCATAGGCATGAAGGAAGACTGCATAATATCTATCCAAGTAGACAATCGATCTGAAACCAATGCACTACTTAGATACATTTTCACCGAACCATTTTTTCGCTATTTTGTCGTACGTACCATCTTTTTTCATATCTTCTAACGCTTTATCTACTTCTTGTACAAGCTTATCGCTACCTTTACGGAATAAGAACCCACTTTGTGACGCTTCTTTTTCTGTATCTACAATTTTAATTTTTGCATCTTTTTTCGTTTCTAAATAGTTTAACACTGATAATTTATCATTGATTGTGAAATCAGCGCGGCCAGAACTTAATAATTCTGCTGCTTGGCTAAATCCTTCTACACCAATAATTTCCGCACCATTTTTCTTAGCGATATCTGCATAGTTACTTGTTAAAGATTGTGCTCCTTTTAATCCTTTTACATCAGCAAATGTAGCAGGCTTATCTTTATCCTTCGCAATAACTAATGCCGCTGAAGATGAAACGTACGGTTTAGAGAAATCATATTTCTTTTGACGGTCTTCACGAATACCAACTTCATTCGCAACCATGTCGAAACGCTTCGCATCTAAACCAGCAAGTAAGCTATCCCATTGTGTTTCTTTAAATACAGGTTTTACACCTAAACGTTTTGCAACTTCTTCTGATAGTTCAACGTCAAATCCAGTTAATTTATTGCTTGAATCATGGAATGTGAACGGTGCGTATGTACCTTCTGTTCCAATTATAAGTTCACCGCTTTGTTTTATCTTTTGTAACGCGTCTTGACTAGCTGTATCTTTTTTCTCTTCTTTACCGCAGCCCGCTACAATCCCGATCGCTAATGTAGTTACTGCAAGTACTGAAAATAATTTTTTCATGATGGTAATCCTCCAAGTATTCTGATAGGAATTTAAAAACTATATTGATTGTATGCAATCTTGAACAATTTTTCAATGAAAATGTTCTTATTTAGTTTATCCTTTTTCTTCATAATCAAACAAAAGGGAAAAATAACGCTACATACAAAAAATAAGTAACATTTTTTAATATAGCATTTATTGTAGGAAAGGTAAAATAATACTTCTTATTTAACTACCGCGATTCACTAAAAAAAGAACTTGCGAAAATCGCAAGTTCTCCCCCGTACCTATTAAGCGCTCTGGTTTCCTTCCATTTGCGTTTTATACATATCGTAATAACGCCCGCGCTTTTTCATTAGTTCATCATGAGACCCTTTTTCCAAGATTGTTCCTCTATCGAGTACAATAATTTGATCTGCGCTTTTAATTGTAGAAAGGCGGTGAGCAATAATAAATGTCGTTCTTCCTTTTTTCACAACTTCTAACGCTTGTTGAATCATCGCTTCCGTCTCTGTATCAATGCTAGACGTCGCTTCATCTAAAATTAAAATGGCTGGATCAAATGCAAGTGCTCTAGCAAACGATATAAGCTGACGTTCTCCGGTTGAAAGTGTACTTCCTTTCTCCGTAATTTCTTCATTTATATTGTTTGCAAATCTTTCCGCACCAACATCACGCAATGCTTTTATAATGCGCTCTTTTGAAATGTTTTCATTCTCTAAGCTAACATTAGATGCCACTGTTCCGCTAAATAAAAACGGATCTTGCAGTACGATTCCCATATGTTCACGAGTTGCTTGTTTCGGCATCTCTTTTACATCATGGCCGTCAATCGTAAGCTTCCCTTTTTCAAACTCATAAAATTGAAAGAGTACATTCATAATGGAACTTTTTCCTGATCCAGTATGACCGACAAGTGCTACCGTTTCGCCTTGTTTCGCTTCAAAAGAAATATTTTTTAACACTTCATCTTTTCCATTATAAGAAAACGACACATTATCAAACTTTACATTTCCTTGTAAGCGAGGCATACGTTCTTCTTCTACTGCTTCCCCTTTTTCCTCTAACAATTCAAAAACACGTTCTGATGCAACGCGCGATTGTTCTAAGTTAGCAAGCTGATTTACCATATTTGTAATCGGCGAGAACAATCGTGTTAAATAATCAACGAACGCATACAGTATCCCTAGTGAAATAACTCCTGAAGCACTTAATGAAGCACCACCGAAATACCAAATCACACCTGTAAAAGCGATATTTCTTAATACACCTACTAAGTTATGCGAAGTTGCTGCATTTAAATTCAAAATTTTATTTTGATACTTAAAATAATCTCCATTTAATTCATCAAACTCTTTTTTCGTTTCGCGCTCTTGACGGAACGCTTGAATAATTGGCATCCCTTGAATGGATTCATTCACCGTTCCGTTAATATCAGATAAACGTGAACGCATTTTATGATTGTATACAGACGCATACTTTCTATAAAGAATGGCCCAAACGATTAATATCGGGATAATAAGTAAACATATCGTTGCCAATTTTACATCGAGTAAAAATAATGCCGCAAATATCCCGATAATATAAATGATACTAGAAACGAATGTCGAAAGTACCGTTACGTATAAATCACGAATGGCTTCCGTATCATTCGTGACACGCGATACAATTTTCCCTGCTGGTAAATGATCGAAATAACGAATCGGCAACGTTTGAATATGAGAAAACACATCTTCCCTCATAATTTGAATAATTTTGTTCGCTGCCTTCTGTAAGAAAAATTGCTTTCCATATGCAAATAATGAAACGACTACTAATAAAGCGAAATAGCCACCACCAAGTAATAATAGACGGTTTATTTCTGGTTTATAAAACGCAAACACTTCTTCTTTCGTTAATGCTTTCGCTTTATATACTTGCACCGCCTTACCATTTTGAACGGTAATCATATCATCTTTTACAGAACGTGACCCTTCAACATTCACTTTGTTTGGTACAAAGTAATATTGAAAACCGACCTGCATCACGCGTACTTCTTTTCCTTTTTTCTCACCTTCCTGGAAGCGATCGCTTCGCTTATAAAAGGCACCATTATACGAAACAGCCTCTTCACTCTTTTCTGTTTCATACCAAGGCTTCTCTATTCCAACGATATGATCATCAATCATCGTTTTCGCGACGAAAGGACCAGCAAGCTCTGCGATAACGAAAATAAATAACATTAGCATCGCTGCAAAAATCGTACCTTTCACTTTCATCGCATATTGAAACAATCGTTTCGAAACGCTCATATTTTCACCCCACTATCCGCACTTTCACTTTCTCCTTGTTGTCTTTCAAACTGCTCAGCATACCAGCCTCCACTCTTAATCAGCTGGTCATGCGTACCTTCTTCTATTACTTGCCCTTCATCCATAACGAGAATCCAATCCGCATGTTGAACTGCAGATAGACGGTGCGTCGTAATAATCGTCGTCTTTCCGCTTCTTTCTGTTCTTATATTGTCAATGATCGCTGCTTCTGTACGAGCATCAACAGCTGATAAAGAATCGTCTAAAATTAAAATTTCCGGATTTTGTATAACAGCTCGCGCAATCGAAATCCTTTGTTTTTGCCCTCCTGATAAAGAAACACCTTTCTCTCCAACGAGCGTTTCTAACCCTTCTGGTAAAAACTCTAAATCCTTTTTAAACGCCGCGATTTCAATCGCTTTCTCGAGTTCTTCTTCTGTCGCTTCCCTATTTCCAAATAAAATATTTTCTCTCGCTGTTTTTGAGAACAAAATATGTTCCTGAGGTACATATCCAATCCAGCCGAGTACATTTTCATTCGTCATTTTATCTAGCGTCACATCAGAGACTGCAATATCCCCATCTCCAAGCGGATATTGGCGAAGAAGCTGACGGACAAGCGTCGTCTTTCCGCTTCCTGTTTTCCCGACAACACCAAGCGTTTCTCCTTGTTTTAATGTAAACGAAACCTTCTTTAAATTTGTTTCAGTTGATGAAGGATATGAAAAGGTAACATCATCAAACTGAATATAATCCGGCTCTTGTACAAGCTTTGGATTTTTCGGATCCTTTACATCTGGTTCATACGCTAACGTTTCATTTACACGGTCTAACGAAGCGTTTCCTCTTTGCATAACATTAATTAATTCCCCAATTGCAAACATCGGCCAAATCATCATCCCTAAATACACGTTAAATGAAACAAGTTCACCAAGCGTTACCTTTGATTGAAATACAAGATATGCGCCGTACACTAAACCAATTAAATAACTAAGGCCAACAAGCATTTTCACAGTTGGCTGAAATAGTGCATCAATTCTAGCTACCTTCATATTTTTTTCGTAGACGTCATCTCCTAAATGATGGAACCTCTCTTGATCTGCATTTTCTTGTACGTATGCACGAATCACACGTACACCAGCGATTGACTCAAGTACTTTATCGTTCATATCACCGAATGCATCTTGCGCAACAGTAAATCTTTCATGCAATTTCTTTCCATATATATTCATCGCATACGCCATAATCGGAAGCGGTATAAGTGCCGCAAATGTAAGCTCCCAACTAATTGTAAATCCCATCATAAAGACAATCGTAAGCATATATAAACTCGAATCCACGAGCGTTAATATACCGAAACCAGCCGTCATAGCGATTGCTTTTAAATCATTTGTCGCTCTCGCCATTAAATCACCAGTACGATTTTTTTGATAAAACGTCGGTGTCATTTTAAGTAAATGCCCCATAAATTTAGAGCGCATCGTCTTCTCCAGTACGAATGCTCCTCCAAACAACTGATGTTGCCAAACGAAAGTAAGACCATATCCAACGATTGTAACCCCTATTAAAATAAGAATAGACTGTATAATAGCTTCGTTCGATAACGTCCCTGTTTTTATATTATCTATCGTAACCCCTAACACTTTCGGGGGAATGACTTCAACTATATTTACAATTAAAAGAGCTCCAATGGCGATACTATATCTCTTCCAATGCTCTTTAAAAAACCATTTTAACTTTAGTAATACTGATAACAATGTAACCTCTCCCTTCTCGTTCTCGTTTTCCTCTCATTTCTTTATCCACTATCCAGACCCATCACATTTACATTTCGTAACCCATACAATCTCATCACATTTTTCCACCTTCCAATTTTTTCGTAGTCGTAGAAAGGAAAATAAAGTGAAACTTTAATCAGTGGGGCATTTTCCACTGATTATTAGTTGAACCAATCGGGCTTTTACGGGCAGTTGATCCCCACCTAACTTCTGTACTTTCGCTGAACTGTGAGGTGGGGATCTTACTGCCCGTTAATGCGGGGTAAACAAAAAAAAGCATACCGCCGCTTGACGATATGCACAGAAATGCATAAAAGCGTACGTTACGATATACGCAACGTACACTTTTTATAAGACAAAGATGCCCTATATATCCGTACGGGTTGCGTAATGATATGAATGTTTTCTGCCATTTAACAGAGCTAAGCCCATTACATTTACGATTACAATCATTACGCACACCCCCTTCATTTATTTTCCATTTATAATCTTACAACTTTATTGAGTATTCTGTCAATTATTTTTTTACAGACCGCATGAAAATATAAGCTACATCATTTTGAAATAAGGGAATGTTCTGTAAGAAAGGGCATACAAAATAAAAAAAGAATAAGAAATCGTTTTCACAAACATTTCATTTGAAAAATGTTATCAAACCCCCTACAATCACCTTATACTCACTCTTACAAGTTGCTATTTTAGGAGGACTAATCATGACAACTAGCAATACGTACAAATTTTATTTAAATGGAGAATGGAGAGAAAGCTCTTCAGGAGAAACAATCGAAATTCCATCTCCATACTTACACGAAGTAATTGGACAAGTACAAGCAATTACTCGCGGAGAAGTAGATGAAGCAATTGCATCTGCAAAGGAAGCTCAAAAATCATGGGCAGAAGCTTCTCTACAAGATCGCGCAAAATATTTATATAAATGGGCTGATGAGCTCGTAAATATGCAAGATGAAATTGCCGATATCATTATGAAAGAAGTCGGTAAAGGATATAAAGATGCGAAGAAAGAAGTTGTTCGTACAGCTGACTTCATTCGTTACACTATCGAAGAAGCTTTACATATGCACGGAGAAAGCATGATGGGCGATAGCTTCCCGGGCGGTACAAAATCTAAACTTGCGATCATCCAACGCGCACCACTTGGTGTTGTATTAGCAATCGCACCGTTTAACTACCCAGTAAACTTATCTGCTGCAAAACTTGCACCAGCATTAATTATGGGTAACGCTGTTATTTTCAAACCAGCAACTCAAGGCGCAATTAGTGGTATTAAAATGGTTGAAGCACTTCATAAAGCTGGCCTTCCAAAAGGACTTGTAAACGTAGCGACAGGACGCGGTTCTGTAATTGGTGACTACTTAGTAGAACATGAAGGCATCAATATGGTATCGTTCACAGGTGGTACAAACACAGGTAAACATTTAGCGAAAAAAGCTTCAATGATTCCACTTGTATTAGAACTTGGTGGTAAAGACCCTGGTATTGTTCGTGAAGATGCTGACTTACAAGATGCTGCAAACCATATCGTAAGCGGTGCATTCTCTTACTCTGGTCAACGTTGTACAGCTATTAAACGTGTACTTGTACACGAAAACGTAGCAGACGAGCTTGTTGACTTATTAAAAGCGCAAGTAGCGGAACTATCAGTTGGATCTCCAGAACAAGATAGCACAATCGTTCCATTAATCGATGACAAGTCTGCTGACTTCGTTCAAGGTTTAGTTGACGACGCTGTTGAAAAAGGTGCTACGATCGTTATCGGTAACAAACGTGAGCGTAACTTAATTTACCCAACATTAATAGACCACGTAACAGAAGAAATGAAAGTTGCTTGGGAAGAGCCATTCGGTCCAATCCTTCCAATCATCCGCGTTTCTTCAGATGAGCAAGCAATTGAAATTGCTAACAAATCAGAGTTCGGCTTACAAGCAAGTGTCTTCACAAAAGACATTAACAAAGCATTTGCAATTGCTAACAAAATCGAAACTGGTTCTGTTCAAATTAACGGACGCACAGAGCGCGGCCCTGACCACTTCCCATTCATCGGTGTAAAAGGTTCAGGTATGGGCGCACAAGGTATTCGCAAGAGCCTTGAGTCTATGACACGTGAAAAAGTAACAGTATTAAACTTAGTTTAATTTTATATGTAGAAGCTGATCTAGTTTTAGATCAGCTTCTTTTTATATACATGCTTACCAAGACAATAGCGTGTTTATTTCACATTCCGATTTGGTTTTCCAAATCGAACTAAAACATGCCATAATAATTTTAATTCCTGAAGCACTTCTTCATACGTTCCGCGATCACTCCAGGATAGTGGATTCCTTTTCAAATTCGCCACAGCAGAGCCAATTATATGTGCATCGATACAATGATTTCGTGCAATACGTCTTGCCAAAGATGGCATTTTTGAACCTCTAAAATCCATCGGAACTTCATCTACCATAAGTACAAAACCCATGTGCCAATACAAATCAATAGAATACTTCAAACAAATTTCTTCTAAAGTTCTACCTACATTCGTACCCTTAAATGAAGGATCTACAACAAGTGCTTCCACATCTTCTTTAAGAGAAATATCTCCATGAATCTGTGCTTCTATATAATGATTAAGATTACGAGCTGACTCTTTGTCTGCGAAATCTATAAACGGCCTTTCCAAGTTAGCCAGCAAATGATGAATGAGTCTTGTTGGAGTCAAATTCCCTTCCCCAATTGCAAAATCTCTTACGAATGTCTCTTCCAAAAGAGCAGCTAAAATCATATCAAACTCTTCATAAGTACCCTTTTCTTTTGGATCTTGATGTGAATCTAAATACGTATATGTAGAGCGATAAGAAACTTTTGGAGATAAGAGAAAATAACATGATCCAAAACGCGGGGCAGGTCCATCTGGATGTAACATTACATTTAGTGCCCCATATTTAGGTCGTTCATTATTCGTTGCCCCTTCCAATTGATATGCGCCTCCAAATATTCTCTTTTCCCAAAGGTCACGCTCACCACCCGGATAAGCAGATACACTCCCATTAGATAATAATGTTTCAAACTGACTTTTATATATGCCTTGCTCAAACAGTGCTTCAGCAATATTTTTCATATTCGAATCTAATCTGTCTGGATGAAAGTGTAAAGCAATTCTCGCATTTGATTTTAAATGAATGACAGCTTCTTCAAACATTTCATCTGTAATATTAGACATTTTCAATATATGATTAATGGTTGCTTTCGCCTCACCTTTTTCGTTCTCTGCATATTTTGAAATGTACTCTAAAGCAAATAATTGAGACTTTGATAATTCCATAATCCAATCTCCCCTTTAATTGAACTGCCCTTAAACACTTCAATTAAAAGATTATTCTTTCCTTCTTATGAAACGAACCTGATTTATTAAAAAAGTAATTTAATACATCCTAATTATACATACGCGCATTTTTCATCGGCAAATGTACACATTCTACAAAAATTTGATACCCTAGCCACCTCTCAGCAATATGTTCAAATGAAGAAACAGAGCCTGTTGTAAAAAATCGATGCTTCGGATTCAAATTGTCAGACAGAATTCCTTTGTGTTGTAAAATTGTGCTTAACTCTATCGCTGTTTCTTCTGCAGAACTAATAATTGTTACATCCTCTCCTAGTTCCTTTTTTATATAAGACTCTAAAAGTGGATAATGCGTACATCCAAGAATTAACGTATCTATATCTTCTTTCGTTAATGGCAGTAAAGCTTGTTTCACTTGCTGCGTTACATATGCTGTATCTTCTAATTGATTTTCTACAACTGTAGCTAAAGTCGGGCACGCGTGACTATGCACTTCCAAATATGTATCAAGCTCTTGTAATGCTTTTTCGTACATATTAGACTGTATCGTACCTACAGTTCCAATTACTCCGATTTTCCCTTTCTTTGTCACTTTAATTGCCGCTCTTGCTCCCGGATGTATAACGCCAATAACTGGAATATGCAGTACTTCTTGCAACACAGTCAATGCAGCAGCTGCAGCAGTATTACATGCTACAACTAGAGCTTTTAACGGAAACTGTTTGAGGAACTCAACCATTTCAAATACGAAAGATTGTACCTCTTCTACACTTCTTGGCCCATACGGACAACGCTCATTATCACCAATATAATAAATGCTCTCTTTAGGCAATTGTCTTATAATTTCGCTCGCAACTGTTAATCCCCCAACTCCCGAATCTAACACACCTATTACTGAATTTTTATGACATACAGACATATACTTCATCCCCCTTTTCAATCATCTAGCGCTAATAACATGTATTATATTACGAAAATTCAAACATCACATAACAATCCCTCTTACTTTTAATCACAAACTCTTCTCTATAATCTGATTATTACTATATCCATTGACGTATAAAAATTCATTTGTTACTCTTAAATACGTTAATTTAATATTTAAATCCTCATTCGTATCTCGGTGAGGTAGAGGTTGCAGTCATTAAGAGTATCATTTCAGGAGATGTAGTGGCATTGATGAAGGAATGAGAAAGGAATGATTGCCGAAGTAAGCCCGTGGCCACTATGCACGCTTGCTGGGTCTGCTATTTAATAAGTGCAGAACTGTCACAAATGAAACATTTCGTTTGTGGAGAGCTATCGAGAGGTATGTCGTGGGTTTCTTATAAGATAGAAAGCATGTAGCGGCAAATTACGTGCTTTTTTTGTTTTGTTTGGGACTTCTCTTCCTGACTTAGGAAGACATACATATCTCCTCGCTTGACTTGGTTATACTAACTTTGGAGGTATTTTCTATGCAACAAAAAAAATGGGGCTTTTGGGTACTAACAGCTTTCGTTGTCGGTAACATGGTTGGCGCTGGTATTTTCATGGTGCCAAGTACGTTAGCACAAACAGCAAGCCCTCTCGGTGTCACTTTAGCTTGGTTAACAACAGGGTTTGGTGTTTTAATGCTAGCTCTTGTTTTCGGTAATTTAGCAATTCGTCGTCCTGATTTAACGACAGGACCACAAAGTCATGCATATGCTTTATTCTCAACACCAAAAAAGAAAAAAATGGCTGGTTTCAGTATGGTATGGGGGTATTGGGTTGCAAACTGGGCAAGTAACGTTGCCATCATTACATCATTTGCAGGATATTTATCACTCTTCTTCCCAATTATGAAAGATACACGACTACTATTTTCAATCGGTTCTTTTAACGTAGAAGTCGGAAAACTAATTACATTTACGATTTGTTCCATCTTACTTTGGGGAACTCATATTATATTAACGAACGGTGTAAGTGGAGCTGGAAAGCTAAACTTCTTAGCAACAACAACGAAAGTAACTGGATTCCTTTTATTCATCGTCGTTACGTTATTTGCATTCGAAGCTTCTAAGTTTGGACAATGGTACACACCGATGATCGATAAATCAGGTGTATCACACGGCCTACTTTCACAAGTAAACTTAGCTGCTCTTACAACGCTTTGGGCATTTATCGGAATTGAATCAGCGGTTCTTCTATCAAACCGTGCTGTTTCTCCAAAAACGGTAAAACGTGCAACAGTTGCGGGGTTACTTATTACCGTTGCGATTTACTTAGGAATTACAATTTTAACAATGGGTGTACTTCATGTTGATACATTACAAGCTTCTGAACGTCCATTAGCAGATGCACTAAACGCTGCAATGGGTCATGGCGGCGGGAAACTGATGGCATTACTTGCTCTTACTTCCCTATTCGGTTCCATCTTAGGTTGGATTTTATTAAGCTCAGAAGTACCGTATCAAGCAGCAAAAGAAGGTTTCTTCCCTTCCTTCTTCACGAAAACGAATAAAAAAGGAAGTCCAATTTACTCATTACGATTAACAAACATTATGTCGCAAGTGTTCTTATTCTCAACATTATCAGGAACAATTGCGGAAGCTTATACATTCGTTATTACCGTGTCAACACTAGCCTACCTCATTCCATATCTCGTTTCACCAATCTTCCAGTTAAAACTAGTCGCTACTGGTGAAACGTATAAAAATGAAATGCGGGCAAGAATTACAGATGGGATAGTCGCAGTGATCGCACTTTGCTACGCACTATGGGTTATTAAAACGGGCGCAGCCGATATAAAAACATTCCTTCTCGGAATTGGTTTATTCGTAATCGGCTTTGCCTTCTATCCATTAATGAATCGTGATCAGAAAAAAAATAACGAAAAGAAAAACGGGCAAGTTGCATAACGCAATTTGCTCGTTTTTTCTTTTGTAAAACATATATAATAGAACAAAGAGGTGAAAAACATGTCAATCGAATCGCTATGGAGCAGTCGCTTCCAACAACATATGCAAAATATCATTACATACTTTGCACGTATGATTAACGGTTTACTATATAGCTTTATCTTTATTTCATGCGTTGGCGCATACTACTATGCTCAGTTTTTAAAAGCATCTCCTTCTAAAGGAATATCTTTACTACTTATCACGATTGTACTTACATTCATTATAACGAGATGCCCGATCCGTACATTTATTCAAAAACCTGACGCTGTCTATTTACTCGCATTAGAAGAGAAACTAACATCTTATTTTAAAAAATCTCTTCTATATAATTACATCATTCAGCTTTTCCCATTATTATTTATGTTCCTTATTCTCGTTCCACTTGCCATGCAATCATTACAAGTAACAGTACCTTTCTTATGTACAATCTTTATCGTTCTAATGATTACGAAAGCTTGGAACATATACATACATTGGATGTGGCGTGATAGTCATGAAAGAAGCATATGGTTCATTATTCGTATTACTTGTAACGCACTCATTATTTACATGTTATTTTTTTCAGCACATGTTCTCATATTAGGCGGATTGCTCTTACTACTTGCTTTCCTGCTTCTATACACGAAAAAGCAGCCAACAAAACGAATACCATGGGATTACATAATTGAACAAGAAGAAAAAATGAACGTTCGTTTTTATCAATTTGCTAGCATTTTCACCGATGTTCCGCAACTGAATAAGCAAGTAAGTAAAAGAAAGTGGCTTACAAATTGGATTGAACCTTTATTACATAAAAAGCAAGCAACTTTCTTCTATTTACATACACTCGCATTTTTACGCGGGAATGATTATTTCGGTATATATATCCGCTTAGGATTAATTGGTGCCTTCGCCTTATATTTTATACCAAACATATACGCAAAAGGCGCTATCGCATATATCGTCCTATATATGATTTCTATGCAACTCCGTTCTCTGTGGAAATATTTTTCGGGAAATATTATTGTAGCATTATATCCAATTGATACTGAAAAACGAATGAATCAATTTCTTCACTTAATCTTTATATTGCTAAGCATTCAACTCATTGTATTTTCAATTGTTATACTCATTGCTACAGGTCAATTTTTACATAGCCTTATCATTATGACTGTCGGGTTACTCTGGATCAAATGTATTATTGTACCAAAAACGAAGCAACGCGTTTCCTCGTTTTAACGAAAAGACTTATCTTAAAAGGCAAGGAGAAAATAAATTATCTCCTTGCCTTTTTTATTTTCCTTCCTTAAATAAGAATCACCGGCACAACCGATGTTTTATGATTTTTACATACAAAAATGATAATACATGTTTACGTCCTAATAAAAAGGGTATCTATTAAATTAACAGCGTAAAGGAGGGGCCTATATTGTGAATAAAAAAATGGAGCAATTGGAAGACCACGTTACAGATAATCAACGCAAACATGCTTTAACAACAAACCAAGGAGTAAAAATAGCCGAGGATGAATTCTCTTTAAAGATGGGCTTAAGAGGCCCAACCTTAATGGAGGATTTCCACTTTCGCGAGAAAATGACCCACTTTGATCATGAACGAATTCCTGAAAGAATTGTTCATGCACGCGGAGTTGGAGCACATGGTCATTTTCAGCTTTATGAATCTTTAGAAGCATATACAAAAGCAGATTTCCTTACTAATCCTTCAAAAAAAACACCTGTATTTGTACGGTTCTCAACCGTTCAAGGCTCTAAAGGATCCAATGACACAGTAAGAGATGTGCGCGGATTTGCCACAAAATTTTATACAGATGAAGGTAACTATGATTTAGTAGGTAATAATATGCCAGTATTCTTTATCCAAGATGCTATTAAATTCCCTGATTTTGTCCATGCTGTTAAACCAGAACCACATAATGATATTCCTCAGGGAGCTAGCGCTCATGATACATTTTGGGATTTTGTTGCCCATAATCCCGAGTCTACTCATATGGTGATGTGGCAGATGAGTGATCGCGCAATTCCACGTAGTTTACGAATGATGGAAGGTTTTGGAGTTCATACATTTCGACTTATTAATAAAGAAGGAAAAGCCCACTTCGTAAAGTTTCACTGGAAACCTACCCTAGGAGTTCATTCATTAGTATGGGATGAGGCTCAAAGGATTGCTGGGAAAAATCCTGATTTCCATCGTCAAGATTTATACGAAGCAATTGAAAAAGGCGATTATCCAGAATGGGAGCTTGGATTACAGTTAATTCCGGAAGAAGATGAGCATGCATTTGATTTTGATATTTTAGATCCAACGAAACTATGGCCGGAAGAAGAAGTTCCTGTAAAACTAGTTGGTAAAATGACACTCAACAAAAATGTTGATAACTTCTTTGCCGAAACGGAACAGGTAGCTTTTCACCCTGGCCATGTCGTACCAGGTATTGATTTTTCAAATGATCCTCTTCTGCAAGGAAGATTGTTCTCCTATACAGATACACAATTATCTCGTTTAGGAGGCCCTAATTTCCACCAAATTCCTATTAATCAGCCTGTATGTCCTTTTCATAATAATCAACGTGATGGTATGCATCAAATGCAGATTCATCGCGGTCAAACAAGCTATCATCCCAATGGCTTAAATAACAATCAACCAGCAACCGTCCAAACCGAACAGGGCGGATATGAGCATTATCAAGAAAAGATTGATGGACATAAAATTAGGGGGCGCAGTAAAAGCTTCCTTAACTTTTATTCTCAGGCTAAACTTTTCTACAATAGTATGAATCCTATTGAAAAGCAGCACATAAAAGACGCATTTTGCTTTGAAGTTGGGAAGTGCAAATCAGACATGGTGAAGGCAAATGTAATTGCTCTTTTAAACCACGTCAATCATCAATTAGCAAAGGAAGTCGCTAACATGATTGGAGCCCCTTTGCCTAAAGAAAATCACGAAATAAATTCGGATGCAAAATCACCTGCACTCAGCATGTCCAAAACTATTTTTAAAGCTGATTCCAAAAATGTGGCAATTCTATTGAATGGTGACCCAAGCGTCTCCCTTCTGTCCGAATGGATTCAAGCTTTTGCACAACACCGAATTAACTATGGAATCATAGATAATAAAATTCATCATTTCAATGATTCCATTAAAGTAACAGATACTTATACAACAGCAGACTCTGCACTTTTTGATGCGGTATTAGTGTTTAGTAGCGAATCTGCCATTCAACCCCCTGTTTTAGAATTTGCAGAAACTACTTTTAAACACTTTAAACCGATAGCCTATGTCCTTAGTAACCCTCATGCTTTAGACCATAGTAAGGTGAAACTGGATGGAGCAGGAGTTTACAACTTAACAGATACTTCAATTGAATCATTTATAGAAGGCATTGCCCAAGGACGATTCTGGAACCGATAATATAATATAAGGAGCGGATTAGAATGAGTAAAAAAATTGCTACTTTAATAACAGATTATTTCGAGGACACAGAATACACAGAGCCAGCAGAAGCTTTTAAACAAAAAGGATATGAATTAACAACTATTGAAACGGAAAAAGGTAAAACGGTACACGGTAAACAAGGAAAAAGTGAAGTCGTAATTGATAAAGGTATCGATGATGTTTCTCCAGAAAACTTTGATGCCCTCTTCATACCAGGCGGATTTTCCCCAGATATACTTCGTGCAGATGAACGTTTTGTT
The DNA here is from genome assembly GCF_056725905.1 of Bacillus sp. BC05(2025). Taxonomy (NCBI): domain Bacteria; kingdom Bacillati; phylum Bacillota; class Bacilli; order Caryophanales; family Bacillaceae; genus Bacillus; species Bacillus sp. BC05(2025). The sequence goes on from NZ_JBWYRA010000002.1 coordinate 812,370, forward strand.
CGCTTTAGCAAAGCATTTATGGATACGAAAAAACCTGTTTTCGCTATTTGTCACGGACCTCAATTACTCATCACTGCACAAACACTTGAAGGACGCGATGTGACTGGATATAAATCCATTGCGGTCGATTTGAAAAATGCCGGCGGAAATTTTCATGACAAAGAGGTTGTCGTATGCCAAAATCAACTAGTAACAAGTAGACAACCTGAAGATATCCCAGCGTTTATTGAAGAATCATTGCGTATACTAGGATAGTTATTATAGGTTAACCAAAATAGCTGTTTAGCTACTTTGGTTAACCTTTTGATTTGTATAAAAAACAAAAAGAATCTCATTTTCAATAATCTTTTGAGACACCCTCTTTTCTTGCCCCCAAATTTCTAATCACTTTTCATAGGCATTTCTCATATAGTGAAAATGACTATACGATTCCTATCCATAAGTTAAATAATGATTTTACACATATATAAATAAAAAAAGATGGGAGCCTTAATCATGAATAACAATCCACCTTCAACGCCCCCAAATCCAACGGAAACGAATAATAATGAAGTAAGCTTACAAACGTTACGCGTTATTGGGCTTATTGTACTAATTAGTGGCTACATATTAGTAGCTCTTTCTGAAGTAGGAACGTTAAAAAATCTTTTACTACAGCCTAGTACTACTCCAAATTTAGCTGAAGTTGATCCGTTTTAAAAATTATATAAAAAGCGAGTCCAGTTCGTTCGCTTTTTATATAGTTTTACCCAATCTGAGAAACCTCTCTCTCCTCCTCATACTTCTCTTTCCCAATCGCCTTCATAAATAATAAAATACTGCTCATACCAACGATAAAGTACAGAGCACTCATGCCCCAAGATGCAAGAAATGAACCTAGCATAACACCTAATGCCCCGTTCATTTTTGCCATTTGAAAGACCATTCCGTTAATCGCCATGTATGAACCTCTTGCCTCATTCGGCACCATATCTGCCATAATAGATTGACGTACTGGTACATACATCATCTCACCTACCGTTTGGAAAAGCCCTGCAATTAATAAAATCCATAAGCTATTGCTCGTTCCGAGTATTGTAAAGCCAATTGTATAAATGAATAAACCTACATATAAGATTTTCAAATCGTTAAAACGTTTCAACATTTTAATAAGAAGCGCCGAACATAACACAACTAAAATTGTATTCTCTGCTGAAATCCAGCTCATCATTCGAATACCTGTTAAATCAAACGTAACACCATTCCAAAAGAAAAAGTGCACCGTTTCAAATTCCTGCTGCAAACGTACCCCTAAATAATTATTAACTTGAAACTCTAAAGATAATGTACATATACTTGCTGCACAAAAAATTAAAAACGCTCTATCTTTCATTACGACTTTATAACTATCCGCCATATCTTTTAATACATTTTTCTTCTCCACCGTTTTCCGTGCTACATACACTTCTTCCATATATACAGCCATCACATATAAAGTAATAACTGCAATCACTGTTAATCCGATAAACAATTGCAATCTATAGTTCTCAAATAATAATCCGCCAAATATCGCTCCAATCGCAATGGATAAATTAATTGCCCAATAGTTAATGCTGTACATCACTTTTCGATTTTCAGATGTACTCACATCAATTAACATTGCCTCTGTCGCAGGGTTCATAAGCCCAGATCCTAAACTATTCACTAACATAAACACAAATGTTAGCCACGGTGAATCTACATAATCTGAATTAGCAACTCCCATACAAGCAATGGAAATGACTTGTATACTTTGACCGATAATCATCACTTTTTTACGACCGAGTCGATCTCCAACATATCCACCGTATAAACCAATTACTAACGAAGCTATGACATTAATAAGTAGTAACGCACCAGCGATTGCACTACCTAATTTTATTGAAAAATAAATCGCCATAAATGGAAAAATCATCGTGGACACCGTGCGTGTTAAAAACGAAGTTATAATTCTAATCTTTATATTTCGATGCATACTCCAAAAACCCATTGTTTCACCCTCCTTATGCTTACTTATTTTACTTTGAAAAAAAGGAAGAAAAAGGTTAGAATATTCTAAAGAGTTTCCCCTTTTATAATAGAAGGAAGTGTATATATGAAAATTATGGACTATTACATTCGACTAAGACTACATGCACAGGATCAACAACATATACGAAATAGCTTACAAGAATTAGCGGATATTTTATATTGCAGTACGAAAAACGTAAAGATTTTATTAAAGAAAATGAGTGAGGAACAATTAATTCGTTGGACTCCAGGGCGTGGCCGTGGGAATAAAACCGAAATCCTATTTATACATAATTTCATAGAAGCGATTGAATCCTACACAGATGAACTGTTAGCGCAAGAAAAATTAAAGGATGTTTTTCTTCTTTTAAAAGAACCGCTACCTCCTGCACTTCAAAAAAAGATAGAGAATAAACTACATCATCATTTTGGATACGAACCTTCAAATGATATGTATGACATATTAAAGATTCCTATATCGAGAAAAATCTTCCCATTAGATCCGGCCTTTGTCGCTGTAACTACAGAGAGCCATCTTACGAGTCAAATTTTTGACACGTTAGTCGTTTATAACGATGTTACTGAAAAAATGGAACCACACATTGCGCATACGTGGGAATTAAGTGAAGACGGGCTGACGTGGACCTTTTATTTACGAAAGGATATATATTTTCATAACGAAACAGTTTTAACTTCTAAAGATGTACAATTTTCATTTGAACGATTAAAGCAAGTTCACTCTCCTTTCGAATGGTTAACAGAAGAAATTGTTCAAATTGAAACACCATCACCACTGCAAATTCGATTCCATTTAGCAAAACCAAATCTATTTTTCTTACACTATGTAAGTTCCATACAACTAGCAATTTTGCCGCGTGATGCTAGTATTCAAAATCACCATTATATAGGTACTGGACCTTTCAAACTTGCTCATTACTCTGAAGATAATATCATACTCGAGGCGTTCACCCATTATTTTAAAGAGCGCGCGTTATTAGACCGTATTGAATTTTGGGGTATTCCTGATCATGTACAAATAGATGCTGATTATGAACTACCAAATGAAGAGGAAAATGAAAGGCATGATATACAAATAGAAGAAATAGGCTGTATTTATGCTGGCTTCAACTTTACAAAACCCGGCCCTCATCACGACATGTACTTTAGAAAAGCTTGGAGAGAACTATATGACGTTGAAACGATACTTCGTAGCATAGAGGGTAGACGGACAATTGCTGCATCAAGCTTTTTCCCTGAAAGAAGCCGCCAAGCTACTAAAAGGTCCTACTCTTTAAAAAAAGCGAAAGAGTATTTAAAAAAGAGCACCTATAACGGCGAAACGATTCATATTTATTTCTTCGCATTTAAAGATAGTGCAAATGACGCATATTTCCTAAAAGAACGTTGCGAACAATTAGGAATACACGTAGAACTTCACCCATTTCTCGTTTCAGATTATATGGATCGTTCTATCGATACACATGCCGATATTATTTTTATGGGAGAAGTATTTGCTGCCGATCATGAACTCGCATTCTTAAATGTATTTAAAAATAAAAGTTGCTTCGTAAATCGGTTCATGGACCCGCACTATGAAAAACAAATTAACTGTTTACTTGATACATTTTTATTAGAGGAAAATAAAGAAAAACGCTATGAACTCATGTATGAAATCGAAGAATTTTTACAAGCAGATAACATCATTTTATTTAACTATCACGTTTTAAAAAGAAAAACATATCCTTCTTCTTTAAAGAACGTAACAATTGATTCATTCGGCTGGGCAAATTTTGCGAAGTTATGGATACAGCCATCCCCGCATTAAATACGGGGATGGCTGTAATTATTGCATGACTTCTTCTAAATGATTCTTCAAGTTCTCTAAATACGTATCAATTGTAGGATTCTTCACCACATCATAACAAGCAAAGCTCTTTAACGGACTCATGCCAAGAAACTTTTGTACGCGATGTAAGTGACTAAGCGCTGATTCTAAACTTTCCCCTTCAAAGAACTTCGTCTTATCTCCAAATGCTTTCTCCGGTGCGTTCCAAGTTGTAGAAAACATATACTCTTTCTCTTTTAATAAACCACCAGTTCCATATTCATCTGCACCTTTAAAGAACAAACCATATTCATACACTTCATCCATATACGTTTTAAATAACCCAGGTACACTAAACCAGTAAATCGGCGTTTGATAAATCACAACATCAGCCCATAAAAACTTCTCTTGTTCTTCTTTAATACTATAGCCATCTTGAATCGTTGTTGTTTTCACATGATGCTTCTCACTTAATACCGTTACCATATAATCAACTAACGTTCTATTTAATCTTCCTTCTTTCGTACCATATTTTTCATGTCCATTTATAATAAATATATTTTTCATCGCTTTTCTCTCCCCTATTTTATCCCGCCTTAACGGGCAGTAAGACCCCCACCTCAAAATTCAGCGAAAGCAAAGAAATTAGGTGGGGGTTAACTGCCCGTAAAAGCCCGATTGGTTCAACTAATAATCAGTGGGGATGCCCCCACCCACTGATTAAAGTTTCACTTTATTCCTCAGCTATTAACTCAAGTTGTTGTTTCAACGTAAGTTTATCTTCTAAATGCCAATCCTCCGTTATCTTTCCGTCTTTCACATGTAAAATATCAATGGCAAAAAAATTGATTTTCTTATCCTTGTGCGTTCCTGTAAAAGAAAGACGAGCTGTTACTTTATCACCAACGACTAATAAATCTTCAATCTCGCAATGTATATTAGGAACAACTTTACGAAAATTTTGCGCTGCAAACTTTAATCCTTCCGTGCCTTGTGGTCGCCCTTTCGGCAATGTATGATCGAAAAATTTTTCAGTAACAGTTTGCGGAATAAGCTCCTCTTTACCTGTATCCCAAAATGCATAAAAACGCTGCGCTGCATGAACCATTTCTGTCGCTTCTTTTTGACTTAGTGAGGGATCAATTGTCATCGCTTTTGGCTTTGGCATTTCTTTTAATAACTGGACTTCCGTTTTTTCTTCCACGCCGCATGCTACAAGTACAATACAAACAACAAACAAACTAAGAAATCTAAACAAATTTTTCACCCACATGAAAATCACCTCCTCTTCATCTAAACCCTTTGTATTTCGTATTGCTATTGTATATATACTAACTTCCTTTATGGAAGTAGTGATATTTTTTTCATATAGTTACCAAAAGTATATTTTTGTGATACTATAAAGCAAATTCACCCAAAAAAATTTTATGGAGGCTAGTTCCATGAACAATATAGATCCAGTTGAATTAACGAAAGGTTTACCTGGCATACCTTGTCCCATCGCTAAAACCCTTGACGTAATTCGTACAAAATGGACGTTTTTAATCATTCGTGATCTTCTTATCGAAGGAACATTACGATTTAGTGACTTACAAAAATCAATGGACGGGATTAGTCCAAAAACATTATCGCTTCGACTAAAAGAATTAGAATCTCAAGGCATTATAACGAGAAAAGTATATCCAGAAGTTCCTCCTCGTGTGGAGTACACATTAACGGATAAAGGAAAGCAATTAGAGGGGATTTTCATTGAATTAAAACGGTTTGGATTAAGTTTATAAAACAAGAAACCCCTTACCGTCGTAAGGGGTTTTATTACTTCGCAAAACTTTCAGCTAGCTGTTTCTCTCTCCACATAAATGTAATAGCGAGACCAACTATTAAAACAACTCCTGAAAATGCATATGGATAATGAATATTCATATCAAATAATATGCCACCCATCGCTGGCCCTGCTATATTTCCTAAACTCGTATAAGTCGAGTTCATACCAGCAACGAATCCTTGCTCTTTTCCAGCTGCTTTTGATAAAAACGTCGTTAAAGCAGGACGAAGTAAATCAAATGCTAGGAAAATGAAGCACGTGACAAGAAGGACAATCCAATAATTAAAGACTACAGTTGAAACAAACGCTAATACTGCACCTACAATTAAACATATTTGAATTAACACTTTTTCACCGAATATATCAACCAATTTACCAAACATAAATACTTGCACAACTACCCCAAAGATCGAACTAATTGTAATAATTGCCGCAATATCTTTCGGTGTGAATCCAAATTTATGATCAGAGAACAGACTAAAAACAGTTTCATACGCTGATAATCCGAATGCGAGTACAAATACGATAATAAATGCAATTGCATACATTGGATGTAATGATTTCTTTAAATCACCAATAAAACTCGATTCTTTCGTGTTAGCAGAAATCTCTGCAAGCTCTTCTTTCGTTAACGGCTCTTTTAAAATAAATATCGAAATGACACATGCTATAAAAGCAATTGCTGCAGCTACAAAGAACGGCACACGTATACCGTATTCCGCAATAAATCCGCCAATTCCGGGCCCTATAATAAACCCAGTACTAATTGCTGCAGATAAATATCCCATCGCCTTTGGACGTTCTTGCATAGAGGTAATATCAGCAACATATGCCGTAACACCAGGCATAACAAACGCAGCACTAATTCCACCTAACACCCGTGCCACATAAAGCATCCACACATCTTTTCCTAATCCAAAAAGAAGTTCTGAAACACCAAAAATAAATAAGCCAATAATGATTATTTTCTTTCTACCGTAAAGATCGACCCACCGGCCTGTAATAGGTGACGAAATGAGCTGAGCCATTGCAAACACTGCAACGAGGTAACCCATCGTCTTTCCTGTTAAATGCATGTCATTCATAAAGGACGGCATAACTGGAATGATTAATCCAATCCCTAAAAAAGCGATAAATATATTACTCAAAAGAATGACCAGTACCATCTTTTGTTCTTTTATCGGTTTCTTCACTTTTAACACCTCTTCCCGTAAGCTCCTCTCAAAAAATAATGCCCAAGAAGCTTTTTCTTTATCCTGCTATTTGTGGGCTAATTATGAGTAGAGATGCCTCCACTCATTAGAATTTCACTCTATCCTTCCACACATACATAAGTATTAGGTGAATGACTATCATTCATTTTTCCTCAAAAATGAACCTACCTTCTCAGACAGGTTCATCTTACTACTTCTTTATATGTAGTGCATGTGTTAAAAAATCTAGTACTTCTGCCTTTTGTAGCTCGACTTGCTCATCATCTTTATGATCATATAAATAAACTTGTTCCGCTGCGGATTCAACTAAAGCGATAAATAACTTCGCTGTTCGCTCTGCGTGAACCGAATCACGAATTTCACCAGCTTCTTTCGCCCCACTTAAAAATTCACTTAGCCACATATAAAGAGGCTCATACACAGCTTCCCATTCTTTTATATGTTCTGTAGATGCAAGACCTGCATACATTAAAGCTTGTATTTCACGATATTCCGCTATGAAGTGAAACACCGCATCTATTACTTGTGTAACTTTACTTGAAAAAGGCGCATCGTTTTGCACTTTTTCTTTCACTGCAAGGATCATCTTCTCAACCATCACTTCTGCTATTGCAGGCATAACAGATAACTTAGAAGGAAAATATAAATAGAAAGTTCCTTGTGCAATGCCAGCCAATTTCACAATATCAGAAATCTTCGTTTTTTCAACGCCTTTTTCCTGAAACACTTCAATAGCTGCATAGACAATTTTCTCTTTTTTATTCATCATCTGAACCCTTTCACACGCGTATTGAATGACTGTCACTCATTTTATAAAATAACTAGCTGTACTGTCAATTATCGTGTACTTTTTATAACAAAAATCTCCTAACGACTTGTTAGGAGATACAGTATATCTTTACGAAAGAGCTTTTAATCCTGTCACGCCGCATACAATAAGAGCCACACTAATGATACGTGCTTTACTTTTCGACTCACCAAACAGGAACATGTTTAATAAAACGGCACCTGCTGTTCCAATACCAATCCAAACCGCATACGCGACACTGACTTGTAAGAATAAGAAAGATGTATACAAGAATGCGAAGGATGTAGCAAACCCGCCTATATAAAGTGCTCCATTTGCTAACGTTTTATCTTTACTATACATTTTTAGACCGATCACACCGACTATTTCACTAATTGCAGCGCAAAATACGAAAAACCAACCCATTTTTAAGCAGCTCCTTCCACAGTTTCTTCCTTATTATCAGCTAGCTTTAAACCGATAACGCCAGCTACAACCATTACGATAAAGAATAATTTCCCTATACTGAAACTTCCGCCGAAAAGGAATACATCCATTAAGAAAGTACCTACCGTACCAGCTCCGGCGAAAATGGCATATACAGTCCCTGTTGCAAGATGCTCACACGCTTTAGAAAGGAAGTGAAAATCAACAGCGATAACGCCTAAAATAATAATCCAATGCCACCAAGTATCGGCCGTATTAAAACCAAACACCCAAAAAATTTCAAAGATACATGTTAATATGACATATAACCAAGCTCTATTCTTCATACCTCTCACCTCTCATGACTGACTATCAGTCATTTTTGTTTTAAAAAAAATATACTCCTTCATCACTACTATATAAACAACTATCATCCTCATTTACCATTTATATTTGTTCCGTTTCTAAGTAAAATACATCCCGTCACAGAAAATGACTGAATGTCATTCATAAGTATTGTACATGAATATTTTAAAAACTGTCAATGCCAAAAGTTTATTTAAAATTTATTTCATCCGATTTGTATATTTCCTAATAATCTGTCAATACTGCTAGTAACATAATATTTTCTCCACTCCCCCTTGGAGAGATCCCTTTCATAGAGCAGTTAGCGTTTGCTAGCTGCTCTTTTTATTTTCCAACGAGGCTTTGTATGCAATAATCTTATTCTCCAGCATCTTTTCTGTAATGACTAAGTTTTCTCTTTGAATCTGAATAGATTTCCTATGATCTTCTAGGAGCTGTAAACGAGCTTCGGTTGTATGCTCCCCTTCTAAATATAACCTAGCGTATTCTCTTATTTTCGCTATTGGCATTTGCGTTTGTTTTAATTTCATGACAAACTGCAACCACTTTATATGTGACTCTTCATAAAGTCGATTCCCATTTGTATCGCGATTTGCAATTAATATATTTTCCTTTTCATAATAACGTAGTGTATGTGTGCTCACTCCTAATAATTTAGCTACCGCACTAATTGTGTACATACTCTAACTCCTTCCACGTGCTTACCTTTACATATTTTATGATCCTATCAAATTTATAAAAAAACATTTGACTTAGAGTATACTCTAACAAATACACTCTAACCATAATACATTTATTTGAACTTAGGGGGATTTTAGATGAAATACACTGTTATTACTGGAGCAAGTTCTGGAATTGGCTATGAATCAGCTTTAGCCTTTGCATCTCGCGGAAAGAACTTAATACTTGTAGCTCGAAGACAAGAAGAATTAGACGGATTAAAATTAAAAATTAACGAAATGAATCCAGAATTGGATATTGTCATTCGAAGAACGGATTTATCTATTACGGAAAATGTTTATAAGCTTTATGAAAGCCTGCAAGCCTTTCAAATTGAAACGTGGATTAACAACGCTGGTTTTGGTAATTTCGCCTCAATTGCTGAACAAAATTTAAATAAAATTGAAACGATGTTACATGTAAATATAGAAGCATTAACAATACTCTCTTCCCTTTTCGTTCGAGAATACTCAATGGTTGCTGGCACACAACTTATTAACGTTTCATCAGGCGGTGGATACACAATCGTTGCTGATGCTGTTACGTATTGCGCTACGAAATTCTATGTAAGTGCATTTACAGAAGGTTTATCTCACGAATTGAAAGAACAAGGTGCAAAACTGCAAGCAAAGGTTTTAGCACCTGGGGCAACTGAAACAGAATTTGCAAAACGTTCATTTGATATTGATGAGTTCGAATACGATAATGTTGTACCGAAATTCCACACTGCAAAACAAATGGCACAATTTATGCTTGACCTTTACGACAGTGATAAAGTTGTAGGGCTTGTCGATGGTTCTACTTATAACTATGAGCTTAAAAATCCCATTTTTAATTTTGCAGTAAGAAAAACGAATTCAAGCTCTTAATTCCTCCTAAAATATAGAGTCCCACTCTTACGTAAATAATAGTGGGACTTTTTTCCCACTAAAAATTTCACCCAACATACCGAATCATCGCTACTTCATCACAATAATCTACCTTTGGACAATGTCTACAATCAATCCATACTTTTTCTGGTAAAGCCTCTCTATTCACAAAATCAAAACCGCACTTTTGAAAAAATTCCGTTTCATATGTTAAAGAAATGACTCTGCTCACTTTTATTTTCGCTGCCTCATTTATTACATGGTTCACTAGCATACGCCCGATTCCTTTTCCTGCATATGTATGCGACACGACTAATGACCGAACTTCTGCAAGATCCTCCCCTAACACATGTAAACCAGCAACTCCAACGATTTCTTCCCCTTCTTTCATAACATATAAACATTGTAAATATTGATAGAGAGATAAAAGAGAACGCGGTAAAACCACTCCCTCTTTTGCATAAGCTTCAATGAGACTATAAATTTCCTTCACATCACTCGTAACTGCATTAAAGATTTTCATATTCTATCCCCTTGCCCCCGATATTAATATTTATAAACCTTAATGAATTTTAATACATAATTTTATATAATAATACATCTCTCCTTTCTCCTCGTCAATCACTTTATACAAACAAAAAACCAAGCAATCTAATCGATGCTTGGTTCCTCATTCCGTATCGGTAATACCGTCGAATATTTAATTTCACGAAGTGCTAAACTCGTCTGTATCCTTGTAATACCAAGCTTATTCAGCTTTCGAATAAACTGCTCTAACTCTTTACGATCACGATTTGCAACCTTTAATAAATAATCATACTCTCCTGTTAAACAGTGACATTCTAACACTTCCGGCATCGCTTCTAATTCTTTTTCCAACACGTCAAGTTTATCCGATTTATGAATATTCGTACTCATGAAAATGAAGCATAACAAATCAAAACCAAGCTTTTCTTGATTTAAAATGGCTACTTGTTTATCAATGAAACCTTCTCCATCTAATCTTTTTATTCTCGCATGCATCGCAGCTGGTGATAAATTAACGCGTCGCGCAAGCTCTGCATTACTTACTTGTGACTCCTTCTGCAATATATCTAAAATTTGTACGTCCAAATCATCCAACACTTTAATAACTGACGACTCCATTACAATTCCCCCTTTTTCTTACCGATGATTATTCGAAAAAACACCTTACAACTTATATAAAACTGAATATCATTTCGCAAATACTATATAAAACAAAATATTTTATCGACTTTTGTTCATTATACAAAAGAATATATTACACACAGAAGAAAAATGCTAAAATTATTTACAATTCACATTGATTATAACAAAGGGGATTTTAATATGCCTTATTTTTATGTCTTTTTACTATTACTAACGAGCTTATTATGGGGGGGAAATTTTGTCGTTGGAAAGTCACTCGTTGATCATGCGTCTCCAATGACACTTACAAGTTTAAGATGGATGATTGCGATTGTTTGTTTATTACCGATGGTATGGTTTAAAGAAAAGAAAATCATTCCGCCTCGTGCGGCAATACTGCCGTTAATATTAATGGGGATTTCAGGGGTCGCTCTTTTTAACATCTTTCAGTTTTTAGCACTAGAAAAAACATCCGCAACGAATGTAGGACTTATTTCTACATTAAATGCGATTTCAATTGCGCTATTTTCAGTATTATTTCTAAAAGAAAAAATAAATTCTCTTCAAATTCTATCCATGATTCTTTCCTTCTTTGGAGTTATTCTTGTCCTATTAAAAGGTAACTTTTCTCTTTTATTTTCACTACATTTTAATAGCGGAGATTTATGGATGATTGCGGCTGTTTGTATTTGGGGAGTCTATTCTGTTTGTAGTAAATGGGCAACAAAAACAACGACACCACTTATGGCAACATTATACTCTGGTATTTTCGGAGTTATTTTATTATTACCCTTTAATATAGGGAGCTTCACTGTTACAAATATAAATGCTTCTTTCCTAACATCTCTTTTATATACAGGACTTATTTCTACCGTCCTATGCATGGTGTTTTGGAATATTGGCGTACAAAAATTAGGAGCTACTACATCCGGGATTTTTCTAAACTTCAATCCAATTTTCACAGCCATTTTAGCATTCCTTTTCCTCGGTGAAGAACTAACATGGATACAAATTGTAGGAACAATGATCGTTGTAACAGGATGTTATTTATTTTCTCATTTCAAAACGGTTGCAATTCAGCCAACTAGAGCTTTCATGCGAAAGCATTCTTAATGAAAAAACATCGTCACCCGAGTGGCGATGTTTTTATTTACCTTTCATTTCTTTCACATACTGCTTTTCTTCTTCTGGCGATAAACGTTCTGTTGCCTTTCCAGTATCACCACCTTGAATTTCCCATAAAAAGTTATGCTCCTCAACCGTTTGTGAAAAATCCCCTTTCTCCCAGCGCTCTAAAGTGGCAAGCAGCTTTGATTTATATTTAAAATTTGTATTACTTTCTACTGCCTTCTTCGCACTAACAATTTCCTTATTTGTCATTTCAATAAATCCCCATTTTTCAGAGGATTTCACTTTTTGATGTACCATCCTATGCATGGTAGAAATAATTTCATCCTCACTAAATTGTGGCTTTTCTTCTGCAACTTTCTTGTCCTGTTGGCTCATTACTTTTTGTGTTTTAAGACTCTTCTCCTCTTCCTCTATATAATTAAAAAGTTTAGTAACACCGAATACAGCTCCTATCGCAATTACAATCATTGTAATTGCCCCTATTATCCATTTTTTCATATTCTGTACTCCCCATTCTCCTAATAATCACATAAACAAATGGAATCGCCTGCGCACAGTCGATTCCATTTGTTTCCTTATTTCATTTTAAACCTTCATTGCTTCTCGTACAATATAACTATCCACATATTGCTTGAATTTTACGATTTTTCCGTCCTCCAGTTGCCATACATGAACGAAATCTGCTTCAAATGATTTTCCCGTTTCTTTATAAACCCCTGAATAAACACCTTCAGCAATAATTACATCTTTTCCTTTTACTTCATGGTACATATTTACACTCGCTTTATAATCATCCCATTCTGATCCTAATCGGCTAAACACCTTTTTCATTATTGCTTCTACACCTATATAAGTTCCCCCGTATGGGAATCCTGCTGCCTCTGTCCATTCTACTTTTTCAGAGAGGGCTTCCGCTAAATGTTTTGCATTTGAAGAAGCTGATCCTTCATATGTACTTTGAATCACTTCTAAATTTGATTTAGGCATATTACTTCCTCCCGTTCTATTTATCTTTTACACAAGGTGTAACCAAAAACATTACATCTTGTGTAAAAAAATATTTAAATTGTTTTATTCTTAACTCAAACGCTGTAATCATTATAGTTACAATAATGATTCAAGTCAACAATTTATAAATAAGTTTACTTCGTTTTCATTACTTTCTCTTTTAAGAAACGATCTACATACCCTTCTGCTTTGACAACGAATAAATATGCACCCATTGCTAGTAATGCAAGATCTAATTCATATCCTGGATTCTTTCCATCTCCTAATAAACCTGCTGCTCCATTTACCTTTACGATAGCTCCAGCTAAAATAAGAGCGAATAACAATCCTACATATCTTACGCCTAAACCGATAATTAATAATATACCACCAACTAATTCAACTGTTGCTACGCCGTATGCAAGACCACCTGGTAAGCCGATGCTTGTAAACCATCCTGCTACGTTATCGATACCTGATTGAAACTTCGCTAAACCGTGCGCAAAGAATGTCACTCCTAACACGATACGAATAATTAAATTCCCAATATATTGGTTCATTTTGAACTCTCCTTTTTGTTTTGTTATGGTGAACTTTTATTTACAAGTCAAAACAATACGGTATTTTATTTCATTCGTCAAATACTTTTTTTAAGAAAACAAAAAACATTATCCCTTTTACGGATAATGTTTTCCTACAGAATAGTGCTAATTCAGGCTTTTACTCTATTGCACAAAAAAGTTGAAACATTTTTCCAGCGCCAACATACGGCAATAAAGACAAGTCCTCTTCTACAACCATCCCAACAACATTCACCTTCTCATCTTTAGGCAAATCATGCGTAGCAACTTGCATCTCTCCTGCATATCTACCGTACAATTCATTATCAATTGTAATGCTGCCTTTCTTTCTTGCAATTGTATGCATTGGCTGTAACACGACTTTATTTTCTTCTCGTGATTCTACAGAACGAATGACATCACGCGCTGGATCTAGTCTATTTGTATGCACTTGTTCTACCATTTTTAATACTTCACTTTTCTCTATCAATGGCTCATACCGCAGCGGAATAATTCCTCTACTCGCACTCGCTATCTCTTGTACACTTTCTATACTTCCGCTTATATCCCCGATTAACACCTTATCGACACCACAATCTTGTACAAGTTCTAAGTACGCTTCAAGCGGGCGCATATTGCGGTGCTTTTCTAACGTTGGTAAACCTTCACATAGCGGACCACGTTTTTCACCATCTCCCGGAATAAATGCCATCGTTTTTATTCCGCACTCATGTAAGTATTCGTTTTGTTTTTGTAAGAATGATTTTGCTAGTCCTGTTTCTGGGCGCGGGTAAAAATTATGCCACGCTTCTACATTCTCTACCTTTATATGTTCTATGATTAACTCTTTCCAAAATGAATCTGTAATCGTGCTCGCATTTAAAGCTACTTTCATCTTGTGAGATACGCGTGCGATTTCTTTTGGCGCAATCCCGTAGTCCATTCTTAAGCCTGTAATGCCCCAGTCCAATAGCTCCTCCACATTTTCATACGTCATCCCTAAATGGTGTAACGATTTTGGAGAAACATCGACCATTAATTCCATTTCATATTTGAGAGCTTGTTTCCCAAGTATTTGAATTAACTCTTTATACGTACCAGGGTCATCTTCAGGAATGTGCAATGATGTAAAAATAGATGAAAACCCGTTTTCCTTCGCTACTTTTAGCCACTCTTCTTGCTTCTTTACTCGTTCTTTTGCAAGGTAAATTGAAACTCCGATCATATGAATCTCCCTTTCTATGAATAGAAAAAGAGAAAGGAATCCCTTTCTCTATATGTTTTCTGCCATTTCTTCTTTAAATCCGAAGAAGTACGTAAAGATGAATCCAAAAGTATATGCCACTACTAATCCAAGGAAATATAGTAAATATTTATTATCAGCAATTAACGGAATTAATGATAATCCTGATACGCCAATTCCAAGTGCGGCTGTTTTCATAACTGCTTGGAATGCACCGCCAACTGCTGCTCCTAAACAAGCTGTAAGAAACGGTTTCCCAAGTGGTAATGTAACCCCGTATAATAACGGTTCGCCAATTCCTAAAAAGCCAACTGGTAATGCACCTTTAATTACGTTACGAAGTCGTTTGTTTTTTGTTTTCACATAGATGGCAATCGCTGCTCCTACTTGCCCAGCTCCAGCCATTGCGAGTACTGGTAATAAAGGTGTTACGTGCGTTTGATTAATAAACTCCATATGAATTGGTGTTAAACCATGATGCAAACCGACCATAACGAGTGGTAAAAATGTTCCCGCAAGCACTGCTCCAGCAAATGCTCCACCAATACTTAAAATACCATTAATGCCGCTTGTAATTCCTTCAGATAAGAAACCTGCTACCGGCTGAATCGCTAACATCGTTACGATACTCACCACTAACACAGTAATAAGCGGCGTTATAATAATATCAACTGCATTTGGCACTGCTTTTCGAACTTGTCTTTCCACTACAACCATAAGCCATGCTGCAAAAATAACGGCAAATAATCCGCCCCGTCCAGGTACGAGCGCTTCACCGAATAATTTTACGTTCGCCATCGCTGGATTAAAAATTAAAATACCAGCAATTGCTCCAAGAACCGGTGTCCCGCCAAATTCTTTCGCTGTATTCCAGCCGACTAAAATTCCTAAGAATGTAAAGATACCCCCGCCAATAAGTAATAACATTTGTAGCCACGTTGCATTCGGATCAGCACCTGCGTTTTTCGCAAAGTTAGCGACCCCGTTTATAATACCTGACGCCACAAGACCAGGAATTAACGGAATGAAAATACTTCCTATTTTTCTTAAAAAGTTTTTCACTGGTGTATTATTTTTCTTCTTAATCTCTGACTTCATTTCTTGCCCAAGGTCTTCAAGGTGATAATCTGCCACCTCACCAATTCGCAGTCCTGTTAAACCTTCCATTTCAGCTGCTACTTTATTTACTGTCCCAGGTCCAACAACGACTTGAAGCGTCTCATCTTCAATAACGCCCATAACCCCTTCAACCTTTTTCAAAAGGTCCATATTCACTTTACTTTCATCATGAAGCGTTAATCGTAGTCTCGTCATACAATGAGCAATGCCACGAATATTCTTTACTCCCCCAAGTTGCTCTGAAATTTCTCTGGCCATTCTCTCTTCTTTCTTCATAATAGAATCCCCCTCCCTATTATTTTATAGTGCCTTCTTCACAAACCCTTTCGCTTCTTTTAATTTCTTCAGTGCTTCCCCATACTCACACTGCAATAACACCATAACAATCGCAGCTTTCACATTACGTTCTGCTTTTTCATAATACTCCGCTGCTACTTCATAACTAACCCCTGTTGCTTCCACAATAATCCGTTTTGATCGTTCTACTAATTTTTCATTTGTAGATTGCACATCTACCATTAAGTTTTTATATACTTTCCCAACACCAATCATAGATGCTGTTGAAATCATATTGAGTACTAGTTTTTGCGCTGTACCAGCTTTCAAACGCGTTGATCCTGTTAAAATTTCTGCACCTGTTTCTACTTCCACGTTTAGTTTTGCATATTTACTTATTTCAGCATTTTTATTACAGGAGATACTAGCTGTACTCGCTCCTACGCTATTCGCATACTTCAAGCCGCCAATAACATAAGGAGTTCGACCACTTGCTGCAATTCCAATCACTGTATCTTTCTCATTTAATCCAATACTTTTTAAATCTTCTTCTGCTAACTCTTCGCGGTCTTCTGCACCTTCTACCGCTTTAGTAAACGCTTTCAATCCACCTGCTATAAATCCTTGCACCATTTTATCATCTGTACCAAATGTCGGCGGACATTCCACTGCGTCCAAAATACCTAAACGGCCACTCGTACCAGCCCCAATGTAAATTAATCGGCCCTCTTCTTCAAAAGACTGAATAACAGCCCCTACAACCTTTTCAATTTCTTCTATTTCATTTTCAACCGCTAACGCAACAGTTCGATCTTCTTCATTCATACTTTGCAACACTTCTTTTATGCTCATCTCATCTAAATTCATCGTCTTCTCATTACGATGTTCTGTCGATAAATTTTCTAACATATTACCACCTACTTTGAAATTTAATTTCATACTTTTATTATAACTTTAAGAAATTTAAAATCAATATTACTTTATTATTTTATGAAATTTAATTTCTTTTCATGACGAATTTATCCCACTTTAACTGGCAGTAAGACCCCCACCTCAAATTAAGCGAAAGCAAAGAAGATAGGTGGGGGATCAACTGCCTGTAAAAGTCCGATTGGTTCAACTAATAATAAGTGGGGATGCCCCCCACTTATTAAAGTTTCACTTTATGTCGGTACGAAAAAAAGATGGGTTTCCCCATCTTCTCATTTCAGCTTCCGTAATCGCAAAGCTTCTTCTCTTGTTTCCATAAATTGATCCAGTACTTTATTACCAATGCGATTAAAGGTAATGACATATAGAGCATCTATCATGTTCAATTGCGTCATTCTTGAAGCAATACTTGCAATACGATGATCTTGTTCTACATCTGGCATACAAAGGCGAATATCCGCCTCTTTATATAACGGTGATGATTGATCAAGCTTTGTAATCGCAATAACTGTTGCACCTTGTCTCTTCGCATATTGCGCCATTTCAAGTACATCTTTCGTACGACCAGATGTTGAAATCGCCACAAATATATCGCCTTCTTTTAAATTCGTCACAAGCGGCAACATCATATGAAAATCAGATAGCATCATCGCTGTAAATCCGAGCCTTGTAAATTTATAAGCTCCGTCCATCGCCGGGGTAGCTGATCCGCCTACTCCGTAAAAGATAATTTTATCAGCATTTACAATATGATCTGCAGCTTTTTCAAGTTCTTTTTTATCTATCGCCGTCACGCTCGCCTCAATTGCAGCTTTATTCACATACGTAACTTTATTAAACAAGTCGTACGGGCCATCTTCCGTATTCATCACTGAAAAATCATTAATATTATAATCAGCAATCGTTAATTCACGAACGAGCGCGATTTTAAATGCTTTAAAGCTCCCAATCCCAATCGATTTACAAAAGCGAACAACACTCGCCTCACTTGCGCCTGCATTCGTTGACACTTCTTTCGTCGTTAAGTTCGGAACAATCTCTGCATTCTCCATTATGTACATGGCAACCTTCTTTTCAGCTGGTGAAAATTGATCCATATTACTTTCAATTTTAAATAGTAATGTTGAAGCTTTCACTATTTAACCTCCACTTCTTACGGTTGCGTTCACTGATTTTCTCTTGCTTCAAGAAGGTAAAAACCATCATCGCCAGGAGGATGAAACACATTTACAATGCGATTCCCTTTTTGATAAACAGTTCTTTCCCCTTCTGTCCACTTCTTTTCCCAACCGTTCATCCAAATCGCAACATCAGGTAAAAAAGCAGTATATTTCAGCTTCTGATTGTACTCACCATCTGCTTCTTCCGAGAAAATAGAAACCGGAAAATCTTTCACTTTTGATTCTTTCCATGCAGTAAATGGTATGCACAATAGAAGAAGTATAATTACACCTATAATCTTTCCCTTCGTAATCTTCACACATTTTCTCCCCTCGACTTATCATATACGTAGATTTTACCATAAGTACAACCTATTCACGCTATATGACTATTGCTTTTTCCAATAAAGTGAAACTTTAATCAGTGGGGGTTTTGTTCCCCCCCCACTGATTATTAGTTGAACCAATCGGGCTTTTACGGGCAGTTGATTCCCCACCTAACTTCTTTGTTTCCGCTGAATTTTGAGGTGGGGTCTTACTGCCCGTTAATGCGGGATAAAAAAAAGCTTACCCACATCAGATAAGCTCTTCCTCTCTATACAAAATACTTCTTCAAAAGCGGCGGCGTAATAATCGTCGTCAATATAACAACAATAACAATCGCTGTGAAATTTTCTTTCGCTAATAAATTCGCCGTAAGTCCATTCGCTGCGATGATAAGCGCTACTTCACCACGCGACACCATCCCTGCACCGATACTAATAGAAGATTGCAGGTTGAATCCTGTTAGCCTTGCTCCTAAACCTGATCCAATTAACTTTGTGAAAATCGCAATAAGCGTCATGATGATAATGAACCAAAGCTGGCTTCCGATACCTTGAAATGTAATTTCCATTCCGATACTTACGAAGAACACTGGCACAAATATCGCATACGCAATCGGTTCAATTTTATGTTCTACTTCGTGCTTATATTCTGTTTGCGAAATGGCAATTCCAGCTGCAAATGCGCCAATAATACCTGCAATCCCCATCATTTCACTGTAATACGAAAAAGAGAAACAAATAATAAGAGCTGCACTAATTAATGCCTCAGTTACACGGAGCGGCACAAGCATTTTCATAATCCACGGAACAACTTTCCATGCGATAAAAACTATGCTGACGAAGAAAATAATTTTCTTTACGATAACAAGTGTTATATTCACATCTTGCGTTCCTAAAAAACTCATAACAAACGCTAATAAAATAACGACGATAACATCGTCAAATACGGCAGCACCTAAAATCGTTGTACTTTCTCTCGTATTCATTTTCCCTAAATCTCTTAGCGTTTGCACTGTAATACTAACTGACGTTGCGCAAAGTAATAAACCTAAGAAAATTGCATGAGATTGTATTAATCCAAACAGCAATCCTGTTACATAACCACCGATGAAAGGAAAAATAATTCCACCAGCCGCTACTGCAAATGATGATTTCAAATTCCGATTTAACTCTTCTAAATCTGTTTCAAGTCCAGCCATAAACATAAGTAGTAAAACACCAATTTCACTCAGTTCATCGATTAATTCGGAACTATTTATAATACCAAGTACAGCTGGACCGATAATAATTCCGATAATTAATTTACCAAGTACAGAAGGCTGGCCAAGTCTTACACTAATATCACCTGCTAATTTTGTACAAAGTAAAATGACGACAAGTTCAAAATAAAATAACATAACATCTTCTCCTACTTTAACTTTAATGAGTGGGTTTTCTCCATCTAAAGTAGATTATTAACCCTCGTCCATTCCTGCGAGTAGTTTCCCCTATTCATCCGCATTTTATTTGTCACATTTTTATTTGACAAAATATTCTGAATTATATTAAGATTAATCCAGAAATTTTAAAAAACTACATACCATAACTGTACCTCCATTTACCTACATACTCTTTTCTAGTGGGCTCATACTATATTCGCAGTTATGGAAATGAAAAACGGGGGGGAGAGTCCAAAGTGAAGTCATTATTACGAAAAAAAGCGCTTAGTACTGAATCACCACGGCAGTTAAATAGAACATTAACTGCACTTGATTTAACGTTTTTAGGAATCGGCGCCGTAATTGGGACAGGAATCTTTGTATTAACAGGTATTGTCGCAGCGAAACATTCTGGTCCTGGTATTATGCTATCATTCCTTATTGCTGCATTTACTTGTGCTTGTGTAGCCTTTTGTTATGCTGAATTTGCTTCTTCTATTCCAGTCTCAGGAAGTGTGTATACTTACGCATACATGACAGTCGGAGAAGTCGTCGCCTTTATCGTCGGCTGGTGTTTAATGCTCGAATATTTACTTGCAGTCGCAGCAGTAGCTGTCGGTTGGTCTGGTTATTTACAATCTTTACTACAAGGATTTAACATCCATCTGCCCGCCATAATCGCCTCGGCCCCTGGCGTAGGAAAAGGTGGTCTTATCGATTTACCGGCTGTTTGTATTTTACTACTCATTACGGGTCTTTTAAGTTTTGGTATACGCGAAAGCGCACGCATTAATAATATTATGGTTCTTATCAAGTTAGCTGTTATTATCGCCTTTATCGTAGCAGGTGCAAAATATGTAAAACCTGAAAATTGGACGCCGTTCATTCCATTCGGATACGACGGTATCATTACTGGAGCTGCCACTGTATTCTTCGCCTTTTTAGGCTTTGATGCAATCGCAACCGCGGCAGAAGAAACGAAAAAACCACAGCGTGATTTGCCAATTGGCATTATCGGTTCCCTTCTTATTTGTACTGTTTTATACATGATTGTATCTTTCGTTTTAACAGGTATGGTTCCGTATACACAATTAGATGTTTCCGATCCAGTTGCATTTGCCTTACATTTCGTTGGCGAAGATACAATTGCAGGACTACTTGCTGTTGGAGCGATGACTGGAATGACAACCGTTCTCTTAGTCGTTATGTATGGACAAGTTCGCGTTTCATATGCGATGAGCCGCGATGGCCTACTTCCAAAAGCATTAGCACGTGTAAATAAAAGAGTAAAAGTCCCTTTATTAAACACATGGATTACTGGTGTTGTTGCCGCTTTATTAGCAGGACTTTTAGACTTACATTTACTAGCTAATTTAGTGAACATCGGTACGTTAACAGCCTTTACATTCGTTTGCTGTGCGGTACTTATTTTACGAAAAACACACCCTGACTTAAAACGTGGATTCCGCACACCTTTCGTACCTGTATTACCAGTTGTCGCCATTCTTTGCTGTTTATATTTGATGGCTAATTTATCTAAAACGACATGGATTAGCTTTATAGCTTGGCTTATAGTCGGCTTATGCTTCTATTTCTTCTACTCTAGAAAACATAGTCATTTAGCTACTGAAAAAGCAAACGATGAACAGAAAAAAGCATAACAAAATAGCTCGCCAATAAAACGGTGAGCTATCTTTCTGTACTATTATATTTTTTCGTTAACGATTGTAAAATGAAAAATATGCCGATGCAAGCTGTAAACGATGCCCAATTTCCTATTGGCGTTGCGTATTTCATAATTCCAATACCTACAAGCACTAAGAAAATAATCACCTGATATATGAGCTTCCACTTTTGCATATATTCCCTCCTTTACTTCGTTCCCTTCTTTTTCTTCTTCCATGCATTTAAACTATCAAAGAAGAAGTTAATAAATAACGTGCCTAAACCCGCTAATAAAAACGTCATTAAAAATAGAACCCATATACTTTTCTCTTTTAAGAAATAATATCCTACAAGGAGCACAACCGCGATCCATACATATTCAAGAATTCTTTTTAGCTTTTTCTCTTCCAAATTATTCGCTCCTTTATTCTATGCTATTTTTAGTATAACAAAAAAGAAGCCTATCATGATAAGCTTCTTTCTCTTCTCTCTTATTTGTTTATGCTTTTTTCAACGAGTGAAATCGCATATTCCATCGTACGATTCATCGTTTCTACTTGTGTATCTTTTACTTTCGCATCTTTTAACACAGATTCTGCCACTGTAATTTTTTGACTCAATGATTCCACTGAACCGTCCGTTACATTTGCAGCTTGCGCTTTTTTCACTACTGCTTTTGCAGATTCAATATTCATTTGTAATTTTTCTTTCAGTGTTTTCGGTTGTTCTACTACTTTAGATTGTATAAATGTTTGATTTGCAGTTTTTAATTCATTATACGCTTGAACAATTTGTTCTCCCGTACTTGCTACATTTTCAAACACTTGTTTTGTATTATTATAGCTTTTCTCTAATTCTTGAAATGCTTCCTTTGAATATTGACCTGGCTTATCACCAAACTCATACGTACCAGCTAACACTTCTTTTACTTTTCCAATCTCTTCATATAACGCATTTACTTCCTCTAACTTTGTACGGTTAGAAAACTCATTATACGCTGCTAATACTTCTGAAGAATTTAACGCTTTACTATATAATTTCGCAAGCGCAATTTGTCCATTTAACGGAATACCACCATTTCCATTACTATCGGGATCAGCACCAAGTGCAAATGGTACGTTCGGGTGATACACTTTCCCTGTAGCTGGCTGGCTATTTACTTTTTTACCATCTACGTAAATTGCTACTTCACTTCCGTTATACGTTCCTGTTAAATGATACGTTTTGTTAGCTGCTAATTGAACCCCAACACGCTTATAGCTACCGCCAATATGAGCCCATAGTTCTACATATCCACTTCCTGTAGATTCAAAGCCAATTCCGCCGCTCTCTGTATTTTGTAAAATACCTTGCCCGCGGATTTCATTCATTGAAAATACAGTTTCTAACGTAAACGTATTTGCTACTTTTTCTTTTTGTGCTGCTGAAAACGGAAGGTATCCAAATGTATTTGCTTTTCCATTTAGCTTCATAACATTCTTTTTCAATGCTTTATCATATTCAATAGTCACATTGCCCTTAACATCACCTTTTATACCAAATGATGAATTGTCTTTAAATGTACCATCTGCAAAGTTTACATCAAAAACATCGGCCTTTGGTACTTTCACATTCGGATCAATATTATCTTTTTTCGTAGTGATCTCTGCTGTTAACGGCTGTACACTCTCATTACCGAATGAATCGATTGCAACTACTTCAAGCGTATATGTTTTCCCGCCATCTAAACCTGCAAGTGTAAATGTCAGCTCTTTCGGTACTGGATCACGATAAAACTCTGAGAATGCCAACAATTTATTTTTTATCTCACCTGTTTGCTTATCTTTAGCTTGCACACGATAAGAATGAACAAGAAGGTTGTCCAATGCTTGAGGGAATGTTACTGTTGCTGCATTTTCTGTTACATTTGATACCGATAACTTCGCATCTTTTGCAAAGTAAGGCTTTTCTTTATCACGATCTTCTACATGTGTAAATGTTTCTTTCTTTGATGGCAACTGGATTTTCCATGGTTCGCCTGTCCAAGAATTTGTATGGAAATCACGGCGATTAATCGTTACTTCTTTATCATCTACTTCTACTAATAAACCTTGACTTAATGTACTTGCTCCTGGCGGGATATTTCCTTGTACTTTCCCACCTTCCACTTCCATATAACTTACAGAAGATGTACCAATTGATGTAAAGTCTTTTTGATGAATCGATCTTGGATCATCTAACGGATAATGCGAATGCCCTGAAAACGTAATAACCTGTGGGTATTGTTTTAATACCTCATTAATTTTCGCACTATCTTTCGTTCCCCACTCTTGGCTACCATATACTGTATCTTTAATATGTTGATGTAAAAATACGAAAATCGGTTTTTCCGGATCATCTTTTTGCGCCTTTGCCATCTCTTCTTTTAACCAATTAATTTGCTTGTCTGAATAATATCCATGAGTTGTCCCGTCCTCTGGAGACATAACAAGGAAGTGATAACCCTTTACCACATTATGATAATAAATTGATTTCATACCTGTTTTTTCTAAGAAACGCTTCTGCGCTCCCTCTACAGATAAACCGTTCCAATAATCATGGTTACCAAGAGAATTCATTCGCACGGCATCTTTATTTGCATTTTCATTATACACTTGCATGAAACGATCATATTGTTGTACCGATCCTGAATCAGTAAAGTCTCCCACAATTACGAAGGCATCTTGTTTAGGTGCAAGTGTATTAAGTTGCTCGATTGCTCGTTTCCAGCGAAACGTATCATCCGTTCCACTATTTTTAATATGTACATCACTTACGACTGGAAAAACGATCTTCTTCTCACTTGGTGCCTTTTCTTGCTTCTTCTCTTCCGCTTTGACTGATGTACTCCACGGAAATGATACGAATGCTAATACAAAAACCATTAATAATCCAATAAGGCCTTTTACTTTTCGTAAAACAGTTCTTTCCACGTGAATCCTCCTCATAATAATTGATTCATTACAAGGGCTATTTTATCTAAAACATATTAATGCAGTTTAAATAACAAATGAATTTCATTAGATTTTTGTAAATATACAGTTAATTAGAAGTTAAGTCCAACATTCCTCGTACTATTGTATACAACCACCTTTTGTCTAAAAGAGTCTGGTCATTCTTTTCCTATGATGATTCACATATAATCTTTTCTATAACACTAATGATAAGTTAAGGTTTAAGCCTATTAGACAATCTTAATTTTTAACATTTCCTTCTTTTTTTAACACATCGGCCATGCTTCTACATTTAATAATAGTAAAAGACTACTTAAAAGGAGGGGTTGTATTGAAGAATAAAAAAAATATTGGCTGTTTCGCTCCTTTATCTATTATTTGCCCAAATCCCTGTCCACCGCCCTCTCCTTCAAATCCAAATTGCGAACTAGTAACAAATGAATTTGCAGGAAATTTCCTTATAACGAATAATATTATTTCCTCTGCCAAACATAAGTCACAACCAATGATACTTTGGCAAAGTGATGGAATACTACTTATATCAGGTACCGTCTCGGTTTACAATAGTACTAGCAGCACAGAAGCGGTTACAATTCAAATCGTTGGAGCAGCGACTAATGTTTTCACTGTGTTTCCTGGTAATACAATATCATACACAGGAAAAGACTTAGAATCAGTCAGGATTATCAATATACAAAGTAATCCTTCAATATATTTAGAAGGTAAGTACTGTTGCGAATTTACACGTCGCTTCTAAAATACCAATTTCATAAAAAAGCATACCAGAAATGGTATGCTTTTTTTTATGAAATCGGATAACGTACAGTAATACAAAACTCTCCTTGATTAACAGTTGTGCCTGTCGTAGTAATTCGAACAGTCGTAAAATATCGTACAGTGAAAGTACCACTACTTTGCGGTTGAACAGTAACAGTATCAACTACCGTAGCGCCTACTAAAAAATCAACTGTAATTGGAGCCGCCCCTACATCATATTTCACGTAACCTGAACCATATACTTCTTGTGTAATATTATTCGTATATACAATTTGAGTACCAGCACCTGTAATAGACCAGTCTGTACATACTTGATCTTGCACAAGTGTTTTATTAGAACAACAAGACAAACTGGAACTTCTCATTCCCATTTTGATCCTCTCCTATTCTGCTATGAAAGTGGATAACGTGTTGTAATACAAAATTCTCCCTGATACGTTCCAGCAGGTGTTGCAGGTAACACGACTTGTATAATATCGAAACGACGATACGTAAACCCGATACTCGTTCCTGGATTTAATGTTTGTGTATCTAGTACAGTACCAGCTGAATCAAGCACCTCTACAGCAATTGGGCCTGGTCCAACATCATATTTAACAAAACCAGTACCAACTACGTTTTGGTTAATATTATTTGTATAAAGAACATTATCGATTGCTGTTGCAACTACAGTAGCAGACCACGGACTACACACTTTATCTTGTACATAATTTTTATCTGGACAACAAGTTAATGCAGCCCCTGAGCACTCACAAGACATAGTTGTTTTCCCCTCTCTCTTTTTTATTCCCTATATGTGTATGTCCTTCAGAGTCTTTTGCCTGTACGATTCATCTATTTTCAAAAAATATTCAAATGACTAGATAGATTCAGTGTTATTTCTTTTTTTCATAAATTTATAGATTAATATACCACCTACAACAATAACTACGACTAGTAATATCGGTAGCATATATTGTCCAACAACATCCGCCGCTTTTGCCCAATGCGGACCTAATTTCATTCCAAAATAGACATATAAAGTCGTTAACGGGAACATTGCTACAAATGTATATATGCTAAATTTCCATATGTTCATTTTTGCCATACCACATGGAACAGAGATAAGTGTTCGAACTCCCGGTACAAAGCGTCCCACAAATGCTACAACTGGTCCATATTTCTCAAAGAAATCATCTGCTTTTTGAATTTGTTCTTCTTTAATAAAGAAGTATTTTCCGTATTTTATTAATAGCGGACGACCACCGTAATAACCGAGTGCATATAACGTTAAAGGTCCCGTCGTTCCTCCAAGTGTCCCTGCTAATACAGCTAACCAGAAATTCATATCACCCTCGTATACCCAATACCCAACCATAGGCAACACTACTTCTGCTGGAATAAATTCAAACGTTAATGCTAACACAACTCCAAAATAAGAAAACTGCTTTAAAAACTCGATTATATCTAAAATCATTTGCTCCATATTTTTTAACTCCTATCCTACGTTTACGTTATGCTTTTCTTGTAATTGAACTGGCGCCATTTTGACAATTCGGTTCAAAATGAATAACACAATTCCAATATCATCTAAAATACCGATAAACGGCAGGAAATCTGGAATTAAATCGAGCGGCATCGCAACATACCCAACTAAAAAAGCAATGGATAAAATTTTCTTCTTTATTGAAACCTCTTTTGAAGTAAAAAAGTCAAATAGGAATGGAACGAAACGACGGACATGGAATACAACTCTTAATCTACTAATAAGTTTTTTCATTTTTATTTCTCCTCTCTTTGTATACGAAAAGGACCCTACCAAATATGGTAAGGGTCCTCAAAAAGACAGAAAGGGGCCTTTACCATTGCTGGTAAAGGTCTCACTAACAACGAAACGTTGCCAATAAAGCCGAGGGTTTCTCCCTGTAATGACGACTTTATTGTACTAAGTTACTCCCCTTTATACACAATTTTATACACTCACATTAAAATATTTCAGAGGGCTTGTCAATATATTTTATATTCCAACCCCTTCTGATTATCCTTCCATAAAAAACAAATACACGTATAGGAAATTTCTTACTATCTCATAATATACATAACCATTTTTGAACGAAAGGAGATGTTTCATTTGCATACCGTCTGGAAAGGTGCACTTTCACTTGGACTATTAAATATAGGAATTAAACTATACAGTGCCGTAGAAGAAAGCGATATAAAATTTTTAAGCCTCCATAAAGAATGTTTAACACCTATTAAATATAAAAAATTTGCTCCTGATTGTACGGATGAAGAAATTGATGATACAGATATTGTAAAAGCTTATGAATATGCACCTCATAAATACATTATTATGGATGAAAAAGAATTAGCTGCGTTGCAAAAAGCTCACGAACCACGATCCATTCGAATTATATCTTTTATCCAAAATAACGAAATCGATTCTGTTCTTTATGACCGTTCTTATTTTATAGGCCCTACCCCAGGACATGAAAAATCCTATTTATTATTAAAAGAAGCTCTTGAACGTACAAATAAACTTGGGCTTATTCATATTTCTATTAGAAAAAAACAACATTTAGCTATTATCCGTAACTTTGAAGATGGACTAATGTTACAGACCATCCACTACCCTAATGAAATTCGCGATATAACAAATACACCTAACTTACCAAGTAACGAAAATTATCCTATACAAAAACAAGAACTCACCGCAGCAATTAATTTAATCCACCACCTTACAAATCCTTTTGAACAAGAAATGTATACAGATGGATATAAAGAAGCCCTTACCGAATTAATCGAGAATAAAATTGAACAACAGGAAAAAACTGAAACAATCTCTCCAGCTCCGAACATCATTAATATTATGGAGACATTACAGGCAAGCATTGAACAAGCAAAAATAAAAAGAGACAATAAAACAGAAAAAGAGGCCAAATAAAATTGACCTCTTTTTTCTTTAAAGCGGATTACATTTCGGCATTTCAAGTCCAGACGATTGAGCTAGTTTTAATAAGTAGTAACATTCCTCTCTTGCCATATGATCTGCCATTCTAGCTGATAATACACTTAATACTTCATTCGATAACTCGAGCTCTTCCACTTCATGTAAAAAATGCGAAAATAATTTCAATTCAAGTGAAACATCTTTTGTAAACTTCTTTAATGCTGGAAAATGATGAAGCTCCGTTCGTAAATACCCAGTCATCTCAACTGCCTTTAAGTAAAATTGTTCAAAATGCTTCGTAAATTCTTCGCTTTTCTCTTTTAATCTTTTTTCAACAAGGTCTAGCCCACCAGAAATAGAACCCGCATGACCAGCCGCATCCGTTAACCAAACGAGATGATAATGCAATTCATGAAAAACAGGCGGAACTTCCCCTTTCTTCAAAAACTCTAAAACTGTTATATACTCTTCCACTTCGTTTACCATATGATTAATAAAAGTTGGCGTAAAATGAATCGTAATTTTCCCTTCCAACTGCTTCTGTATAATCTTTAATTTAAACGTCCGAATTTCCTTAGCAGCTTGTTCTGCCTCTTTTGAAAATGCTATCAGATTCACATTCCGAACTTTATTTAACAAATTCGTAAATGTTTCAACAAAGTAAGTAGCTTTTTTTATATCCTCTTTTTCCTTCGGAGCTAATGCATCCAGTAAAAATTGCGCATGATCAGTAAGTACCTTTAGCCAAAATTGATGCTCAAACAACGCACTTTCTTCATAATTTCTCTCCACTAAATCCCCTCCGTCTATTCATCCTTCTCTATTACTTGAAGTTTATATCCATCCGGGTCTTGTACTACAATACTTTTCTCACTTTCTTTTTCTGTATATGGAATTTTATAAAATACTAACCTCTTCTTTACGTTCTCTATGTTAGAAATTGAAAATGTTAGAACATCAACTGAGTCCGTAACACTCTTCTCACGCCCGCCCAAACTGCGATTCATCACAAAACTAATTCTCGTTGAATCGGTATCATACCAAACCCCTGTAATATCTAATTGCGGCCTTTGTGAACTAGGTGTTATCCCTAAAATCCCTTCATAAAAATACAGAGTTTCCTTTAAGTTCTTTACTTCCAATACAATGAATTGTTTCACAGTCTCCACATTCATTCCCCCCGTACCTATTACTTTTTTATATGTGTCATAAATGCTCATTATGTCTGAATACAATACGTAGTAATGAACATGTAAGGAGGTTTATTCGTGAATAAATATATGAGATCATTCGTGCCCTATCATAGCCCTCTCGATCCTTGTCCTCCTATTGGAAAAAAATATTATTCTACTCCTCCTAATTTATTTTTAGGCTTTCAACCGCCAAACTTACCACAATTCACACCAAAAGAAGCACTACAAAAAGGGACTTTATGGCCTGTTTTTTATGACTATTATGAAAATCCTTATAAAAAAGGGCGGTGACTACTGACGTGAATCAATCGCTACCAGAAGAATACTATCAGCTTTTACTGGAGCTTCAAGAACTGGACTTTGTACTAGTTGAACTCACTCTTTATTTAGATACACATCCAGATGACACCGCTGCGATTAATCAATTTAATGACTTTTCCTATAAACGGAGAGTATTAAAACAAAAGATGGAAGAAAAATACGGACCACTCCAACAGTTTGGAAACAGTTATTCGAATGCCCCTTGGGAATGGAGCAAAGGTCCTTGGCCATGGCAAATATAAAGGAGAGAAACTATGTGGATTTATGAAAAGAAATTACAATACCCCGTTAAAGTGGGAACTTGCAATCCAGCACTTGCAAAATTATTAATTGAACAATACGGCGGTGCAGATGGAGAGCTGGCTGCTGCACTACGTTACTTAAATCAACGTTATACAATTCCTGATAAAGTCATTGGCCTACTTACTGATATTGGTACAGAAGAATTTGCTCACCTTGAAATGATTGCTACGATGGTTTATAAACTAACGAAAGATGCAACTCCTGAACAAATGAAAGCTGCTGGACTTGATCCTCATTATGCTGACCATGATAGCGCACTTCATTACCATAATGCAGCTGGTGTTCCATTTACTGCAACCTATATACAGGCTAAAGGTGATCCAATTGCCGATCTATATGAGGATATTGCAGCCGAAGAAAAAGCAAGAGCAACATATCAATGGCTCATTAATTTATCCGATGATCCAGATATAAATGATAGTCTACGCTTCTTACGTGAACGTGAAATCGTCCATTCACAACGTTTCCGAGAAGCAGTTGAAATTTTAAAAGAAGAACGTGATAAAAAAATATTTTTTTAAAACACATATCCTAGGGATATGTGTTTTTTTACGTTAAAAGTTAAATCCTTCTTATTAAACATACAAATAGTATATTTATTCGATTTAATGCATTATTTTTTAATTTTTTCAAAATTCCCTATTGCTTTCTAGTCATCAGACCTTTAAAATAGTAACAGTTACTCGACAAATTATTTGAATTTTCGACAAAAATACTCATTAGGAGGATTTTCTTTATATGCGTACAACTTTAAAGCCAGCGCAAATACTTTCGATTAGTTTATTACTATTCGCAGTTTTCTTCGGTGCTGGTAATATGATTTTCCCGCCCCTTCTCGGTCTTTCTTCCGGAGAAAATATGTGGGTCTCCATTACAGGATTTATTATTACAGACGTCGGTTTATCTTTACTAGCTATCGTCGCTGTTGCTCTTGCCGGTGGTAGTTTTAACACTTTAGCAAGCCGTGTTCATCCAAAATTTGCAGCAATATTCGCTATCATTATTTATCTTTCAATCGGCCCACTATTTGTTATTCCACGAACTGGATCTGTATCTTACGAAATTGGGATTGCACCACTTTTTCCGGACCAATGGTACTCTATGTTAATCTTTAGTGCAATTTTCTTTACAGTTGTCTACTTCTTATCATTAAATCCATCAAAATTAGTAGATCATATCGGAAAAATATTAACGCCAATTTTACTTGGAATTATTGCAATTATGGCAACAAAAGCGATTCTTTCACCAGGAACGTTTACAGAACCTGTTGGTGACTATAAAGAAATCCCATTTTTCAAAGGATTTCTTGAAGGATTTTTAACGTTAGATGCAATTGGAGCACTTGTATTATCAACGATTGTTGTAAATGCAATTCGCCAAAACGGTATACAAGAGAAGAAATCAATTGCGAAATATACAATTATTTGCGGAAGCATCGCAGCTCTATTTTTAACAATTGTTTATTTCTTACTCGGTTATATCGGGGCTTCAAACGGCAACTTAGGTCAATTCGAGAACGGTGGTCAACTATTAGCTACTATTATGTACCAATTCTTTGGGACAAGCGGTAATGTTTTATTAAGTATCGCCATTATCTTTGCTTGTTTAACGACAGCAATTGGTGTTGTAAGTGCATTCGCCAACTATTTTGCAACAGTACTAACAAACGTTTCATATAAGAAGCTTGTACTATACGTTTGTCTTTTTAGCTTTGTAATTTCAAACTTAGGATTAAGTTTATTAATTAAAATTACATTACCTGTATTAATTATTTTATATCCAATTACGATCATTTTAATTTTCGTATCATTTATTGATAAATATACGAAACGTAAACCTTCTGTCTACATCGGAGCAATGATCGCAGCATTCATTATTAGCTGTATTCATGCACTTGATAATGTGGAATTGATACCAAGTTTTATCGCTAATATCGTGCACACCATTCCTTTTTACAACTTAGGAATCGGCTGGATTATTCCAGCAATCATCGGTGGTATAATCGGTTACTATATTCCCCAAGCAGAAGCTGAAGGTGAAGTTTCTACAAAATAAAGAAAAGAAGCAAGCATGAAATTCATGCTTGCTTCTTTTCACATCGTATGTTTAAAAGTAAATAACTCTTCTTTTGACTGCACAGCAGATTGTTCCTCTTCTACAACGTCCTTCTTCATCTCTCCTCCTAACCTTACTTTCATCATAGCCTCTTCTATACTTTTTACAATCATATTTCCTGAAAAAATAGTAAGCCCGAAAAATGTAATTGGGACAAGAGGAATCCACGGATGCACCGTTAAGGATCTAAAGTATACTCCAATTAAACCTGACCATTCATGTGTGTATGATTCTATTTCTTCTACCGGTCCGAAAAACTGAACTGTCCCACCAAAGAACACTTCAAGTAATCCTAAGTGCAGTAAAATAGTAAGAGTCTGCGTAAACTGCTGAAGAAATACGAGTATAAACGGCATATAGAGATGCGGAAAAATATGTTTTATAACAATATGTCTTCTCGATCCACCTAATATGCGCGCGGCATCAACAAATTCTTCCGTTCGCAATTTACGAACTTCCTTCGCAACATACAGTGCAATAACTGGCATTACAAGCAGTACAAGTAATAACACTTGAAACGAAGCCCTTTCAAAAAAGGTTGTTGTCTCCTCTCCGCTTCCAAATGCATTTGCAGATTGAAGAAAAAAATACGCAATCATAACTGTCGGAATAACTGTAAAACTATCAAAGAAAGCCTCAATTTTTGAAAATCCTCTTTTTATATACGTTCCGAGTACGACACCGAAAAACACACCTATTACCATTCTAAGTGCCGCAATTAAAATAGATATACCAATCGTCCACTTCGCGCCCTCAATGACTAAATGTAACAGGTCATACCCTTTCCGGTCTGTCCCGAGTAAAAATTGTAATGAAGGTGGAAACGGTGGCACTTGTGGATTTTCATCCGCATCATATTGCAATGTAACTTGTCTAATATGTCCATCATTCCATAACGTATTTCCGATGCTCAAAAGAACTAATAGGAGAAGAAAACCAATGCTTATCCAAAATCTTTTATCGCGTTTTATATACGTCCACATATTATAGCCTCTCCTTCATCGTAGCTGGAATGAGGTAATGAAACAATTTAAATAAAATAAAAATCGGAATATAAATAAGTAGCACACTAACGATGAAAACCTCAATCCTAATACCTTCGTACGATTTCAAAAACATAAAAATACCACCCGTATTAAAAATCCATTCTATAATATATAGATTAGATAACATAAAAAAGATATTCGTTTTCGCAAAGAAAAGTGTACTAAGCAACACATTTCGTAAAACATGACGGTTTAAAATATGAAAACGATCCAGCCCTTTCGCCTTAGCAAATAGTACATAATCTTTTTCTAACTCATTTTCAAAACGAAGCACTAACATTTTTACAAACAGAATCGTAGTCGGTATACTCAAACAAAATATTGGTAATCCTCTAATCGATTCGCCTCCAATTGATGCAATTTGAAAAGGTAAAAAGCCTGTTCTTTTAAAAAACCATACAACTAAAATTTGTGATACTAAAATAAGAAGAATGTCTGGAATGGATTCTAGGAGGATAAGAAATGATTTAATGCGATGTTGTATACGCGGTGAACTACTCATAATGACATAAACAATACAAAATGCTACAAATAATGAAATGAAAAAAGCAGCCAAAAAAATTACAATTGTTTCTTTATAATGGACGAACAACTGCGGAAATAAAAATTTATCTCCCACATATTTAAAATTGGAGATGTCCATTAAATTCACAAACACTTCTTGTAAACTCTTTATGTACTGTGATGCATGCAGCTCAAATCCATAAAATAGTTTCGGCAATGTCCCTAAGCAAATAATACCCAAAATCGAAATAAGAAATTGAAACGTCACTTCCATCCCATTCAAAAATACTTTTTTGACCATTTTCGCCCTTCTCTCTCTATAATTTACCCCTTAATTTTATTCTCAATTTTCTGAATTGTAAATATTTAATATATAAAAAATCGCTAGGTTATGACCCTAACGATTCTTTGTGTAACTGTTTTTCTCTTTTCGCAAATGGCATATATAAAATAAAACATCCAATAAGCGCTGCGAGTTCTAATGAAATAATATAGTAAGGATGTGGCCCTAACATATCGAGTAATGAAGCTGTTTCTGGCTTATGAGCTAAAAACATATAATTACCACCTGTTTTGTAATTCACAAACGAAACAAGCGGAATCAATATGTTTAAAAATATCATCGTACGCTTAATAGATTGCAAGGTCGGTCTATAGCCTTCCACCCAAGTCATAAAGAGTGGTGCCCAAATGAGCAATACATGCGCGCTAAAATATTCAATAAAACGAAAATGCGGAAAAGCATATTGCAAATTTGGTGTTAAAATGGCTTGTGATGCACCAATAATTCCCGCAAAAAATACAATCTCATATATACGATAACTTTTCGTTACGATCATAATCGACGCTAATAATAAACTAATCGTACATAATTCAAACGGTAATGAAGTAGCTAACTCAAAAATCCCTGCTTTCCATTCCCACATATGAAGCCCAATTTCACTCCCTATAAATAAAAATGCAATCGCATATCGAACTGTTATATTCCACTCACTTTGACGTAATACATCTTGGTATTGATACAGAAAAAATATCCCCACCAACATAATAAATAATATAAGGGCGTGTTGCCTTGAGTATGGAATAAACGGTTTTAATGGATGCGCACTAAAATAAGCTTCCATCTTCCTTCCTCCTCTCCTTCATACAATATTATTGTAAGAAAGAAACAACGAGTCAATTCATTTGCTTACACTGGGACAACCTCTACCTTACATTTACATATTCATACCTTACAAAACTGTAAGGTTATTGTAAGCTAAAACGATTTGTCAGATTCTTCACCTCTTCTATACTTAATGTAGATACTAAAACGAACGAAAAGGTGATAAATAGATGAAGAAGAAAAATAAAGTGTTAATTACTAGTGTAGTAGCAATCGGTATTGCAGCTGGATCATATTTTGCATTTGCTGGCGGCGGTTCAGAAGTAGCAATGGCATATAACGGATATAAAGTAAAAGAAAAACAAATTGAAAACGCACAAAAATTTGGCGGTGAAGTCATTCCAAACGGAATCGAAACAATTTCATTTGATCCAACAAAAGGTACGTATGAATTAGCTGTAAAAAAAGGTGATGAAGTGAAAAAAGGTCAGCTCCTTTTTAAATATAATGACCCTACTGCGAAACAAGGTGTAACAGAAGCAGAAATGCAAAAGAAAATCGCACAAAAAGAAGTAACATTGTTCCAAAAGCAAATTGATACAGCGAAACAAAAATTACAAAAAGATAAAAATGCAGGCCTTCCTGCTGAAGCATTAAAAGCATCAGAAATTGAAGTACAGCAATTAGAATCACAACTTGAAATGAAGAAGTTTGAAGTTGAAAAAGCTGATGAGATGATTAAAGCGGCAAAAGAGAAAGTAAACACACTTTCTGTAACGAGCCCTACTGATGGCGTAATTGATGACATCGTAAAAACTGCAGATGAAAAAACAGGTATGAGCGGCATTACACTTCGTCACGCTGGCCCATTTAAAGTAAAAGGTCAACTTTCTGAATATGAGCTTGCTAGTATGAAAGTTGGGCAAGAAGTAACTGTTTCCTCAAAAACGGTCGCTGGTAAGACTTGGACAGGAAAAGTAACAGAAATCGGTTCTACACCATTAAAGAGCATGGATGAAAACAAAACTGTTTCTAACTATCAATTCACTGTCACGTTAGATAATAGTGAAGAATTACAAAACGGCTTCCACGTATACGTAACAAGTAAATCTGGTGAAGCAACTGGGACAATTGTTCCGAAAAGCAGCATCGTGAAAAAAGGTGACAAAAATGTTGTCTTCATTGTAAAAGACGGTAAAGCGAAAGAACAAGCGGTTACTGTTGAATTCGAGACTGATAGCGAAGCAAAAGTTTCTGGAGTGAAAAAAGGAGAGGAAATTATCTCTAAACCTGAAAAAGACTTAAAAGATGGTATGGAGGTTGTCGCCCAGTGATTAACTTAAAAGGCATCACGAAATCTTTCCAAAATGGTGCAGAATCCGTTCAAATATTGCACGGCATTGACGTAACACTGAACCAGGGAGAATTTACTTCTATTATGGGACCATCTGGTTCTGGTAAATCAACATTAATGAACATTATCGGTTGCTTAGATAAACCAACGACAGGTACGTACGAACTAGCTGGTCAAAACATTTCAAACATGTCTGAAACAGAACTTGCACGCGTTCGTAATAAAGAGATCGGATTCGTATTCCAGAACTTCATGTTATTACCGAGACTTACAGCACTTCAAAATGTAGAGCTACCTCTTATTTACGCTGGAGTTGATAAAAAAGAAAGACGTGAGCGCTCATTAGCCGCTTTAACAAAAGTAGGTTTAGCTGATCGCGCTACTCACTTACCGAACGAATTATCAGGTGGACAAAAACAACGTGTCGCAGTTGCACGTGCAATTGTAAATAATCCAAAGTTCATTTTAGCCGATGAACCTACGGGGGCACTTGATACGAAAACAAGTACACAAATTATGGACCTCTTTTACGAATTAAACAAACAAGGCTCAACAATCATTATGATTACCCACGATCGTGAAATTGGGGAAGCTGCAGCACGTCAAATTGTAATTCGTGACGGAAATATCGTCCAAGATTGGAGAGGTTAATTTTGAACACGAGTGAAAATATACGCATGGCCCTTTCCTCTATCTTTGCCCATAAAATGCGTTCCATCTTAACGATGCTAGGAATTATCATCGGTATTAGTGCCATTATTACTATCATTTCAATGGGTGATGGTACGAATGCAAAGTTTAAGGAAGAACTAGGCCAAGGAAAAGATAATGAAATAACTATTTACTACAACAATCCTGACTATGGAACAGATAATGCCAAAATCACACCCGATATGCTAAACCGTCTGCAAACTGTACCAGGCGTTAAAGATGTGTATCCAGACGTAAGTATGAAAGTAAAAGCATCTGCCGGTTCAAAAGATGTAAATCTTGATTTAAAAGGTGGAACAGGCGCCTTTATGACAGATTCGAAAATAAAATTAGTTCACGGTCGTGAATTAAATGACAGTGAATTAAACCAAGCAATCCCTGCTGTTATATTAAATGAAGAAGCTTTCAACAAATTATTTAGTAATGGTTGGGAATCAAATCAATATACAGATATAAAAGGAAAGCCGTATAAAATAGTCGGTGTATACGAAACGAAAAATGACTTTGGAATGCCTATGCCTGAAGGTTATACATCACTTGAAAACGCGCCTGTCATTTCAGGAGTAAATGAATATGACTCTGTAAGATTAACAATGACCTCTCCAACAGAACGTAAAAGTGTAGAAAAACAAGCCGTTTCTGTTTTAAACGAAATGAAAGCTCCTAAATTTGAGCACAAATTCGAAGCACAAGACTTAGGTGAATTTACGA
The DNA here is from genome assembly GCF_056725905.1 of Bacillus sp. BC05(2025). Taxonomy (NCBI): domain Bacteria; kingdom Bacillati; phylum Bacillota; class Bacilli; order Caryophanales; family Bacillaceae; genus Bacillus; species Bacillus sp. BC05(2025). The sequence continues at coordinate 850,435 of NZ_JBWYRA010000002.1, forward strand.
AGCAATTAGACGAATCTATCGGTATGATGAAAATGGTATTCGGTGGTATTGCCGCTATCTCCTTACTTGTTGGTGGTATCGGTGTAATGAACATCATGCTTGTATCTGTAACAGAACGTACACGTGAAATTGGTATTCGTAAAGCACTTGGTGCAACGCGTGGTAAAGTATTAACACAATTCTTAATTGAATCTTGTATTTTAACAGGACTAGGTGGTTTCATCGGATTCATGCTCGGCATCTTCTTCGCTTGGATCGTCTCCATCTTTGCCGGATGGCCACTTGTTGTCTCAAAAGAACTTGGACTTCTTGCAGTAGGTATCTCCATGTTAATCGGTATTATATTCGGTCTACTACCAGCTAACAAGGCTGCCAAACTGGATCCAATTGAATGTTTACGATATGAATAAACAAAAACGTAGGAATTTACACTCCTACGTTTTTTTATTTATCCCGCTTTAATGGGCAGTAAGACCCCCACCTCAAAATTCAGCAAAAGCAAAGAATTTAGGTGGGGGATCAACTGCCCATAAAAGCCCGATTGGTTCAACTAATAATCAGTGGGGGATGAAGAACCCCCACACTGATTAAAGTTTCACTTTATCTATTAAATCGTGTTTCTTCTATTATATATGTTTCACGTTATACATACCTTTAACTATTTCAAAGTACTACAGCTACTATAGAATCCTATTATTGCAAAAATAATATGTGAAAGACCAAAATCAAGGCGTAATTTTTTCCATACCTCGACTTATTTTGTAACAATTGTAGCGATATTTCATTAAATTTCACCCCATTTCTATTTCTCCACAACTAAAATAGTTATTTTTACATAACTACTTTCCTGTTTCAATAGAAAAAAACATCATTTTTGTAATGATCACGAAATAATTACGTAACAATAACGAAACAATATTAACCTATTAGAAATTGAAATACTCCCCTTTTTATGTATTAGATGCTCTAACCTCCCCTATAAACTAAAAGAAAGCGCTTTTAGGATATTACTGGAATTATTACAGAATATTAATGACCCGTTACGAAACCTTTGTAATTTTATGTTTTTCGCAAATAAGAAAATAATGGTTGCTATAATGAGGTCAACGAAAACAAATGCAATGGAGGCTATTATGAAAAAATTTATGGGTATAGCAACAGCAGCGGTTTTTGGTCTTGGGATTTTCACAACATCTGCTAAAGCAGAAACAATCGTAACGACTGATGTACTAAATGTACGAGAAAACCCAACTACTGAATCAAAAGTTGTAGGAAAATTATTAGATGGATATAAAGTTAACGTTTTACATACAGAAAACGGATGGTCAAAAGTGAAATTAAACAGCGGTAAAGAAGCTTTCATTAGCGCTGACTATACAAAAGACACTTACTACGTAACAGCAAACGTATTAAACGTACGTGCTGGTGCAAACACAGACTCAGAAATTCTTGGTAAATTAAAACAAGATGATGTAATTGAAACAACACACCAAGTTGAAAATGATTGGATCCAATTTGAATATAACGGAAAAACAGCTTATGTTCATGTTCCTTATTTAACAGGTAAAGCTCCAGTTAAAGTTCAACCAGCAGTTAAAGTTGAAAAAGCAACGAAAGTTCAAAATACAGCTAAAGCAGTGGAAGCAACTAAAGCTCGTGAAGTAGCTGAAACGCAAGCTAAGGCTGAGGAAGCAACTAAAGCTCGTGAAGCAGCTGAAGCTCAAGCAGAAGCTAAGGCTCAAGAAGCAGCTAAAGCTCGTGAAGCAGCTAAAGCCGGGGCAGAAGCTAAGGCTCAGGCAGCAGCTGAAGCTCAAGCAGAAGCTAAGGCTCAAGAAGCAGCTAAAGCTCGTGAAGCGGCTAAGGCTCAAGAAGCAGCTGAAGCTCAAGCAGCGGCTAAAGCTCAAGAGGCAGCTAAAGCTCGTGAAGCGGCTAAGGCTCAAGAAGCAGCTGAAGCTCGTGAAGCAGCTAAAGCTCAAGAAGCAGCTGAAGCTCGTGAAGCGGCTAAAGCTCAAGAGGCAACTAAAGCTCGTGAAGCAGCTAAAGCTCAAAAACCTGCTACACAACAACCTGTTGCAAAAGAAACTGAAACAAGTGCACCATCATCTTCTCGTGAACTACGTGTTGTAGCAACAGCTTACACAGCAGATCCACTTGAAAATGGTTATAAAGCAGGCGACCAAGTAAAATCAGCTTTAGGTCACAACTTAACAGCTAATCCAAACATGAAACTTATTGCAGTTGACCCAAGTGTCATTCCATTAGGTTCAAAAGTATGGGTTGAAGGTTACGGAGTAGCAATCGCTGGTGATACTGGTGGAGCTATTAAAGGAAATAAAATCGACGTTTTAATGCCAGATAAAGGCACATCTAGTAACTGGGGACGTAAAACAGTTACAGTGAAAGTATTAAACTAGTTAGTAAAAAAGAGTCAGTCTCATCGTTGAGGCTGGCTCTTTTTTTATGATTCTCATATTCTTTTTCTCCCGTCCAAATTAAATCTATCTCTTTGCATTCTATATACGATAGATTACTATTTCAACAGAAAAAAGAGGATGTCATAGCATCCTCTCCTGCCCTTCCCTATTCCACACAAGTAAACTGCGTCCAAGCTCCTACATAATCTAGTAAGAATAATTCTTCTTCTGCAATTGTACCGACAATATTTTTACGTTCATCTATCGGCATTTCTTTTAGAATAATTTGCAATTCGCCTTTATACTTACCAAATGAGTTGTTTCCAATTACAACTTGCCCTCTTTCCTGTAATACACTTTCGCGCACTGGGAAATCATAGTCTTTATACTTTTTACGCACTTCTGTAGAACGTACCATATATTCTGTTATGTCGCCGCGTCTTACGTGTAATTCTTGCAGTGTCGCTTCCTTCTCTACTTCCGTCGCTTCGTCTACAAAGTTTACCTTTAACTGTAACATGTAACGATTTAAGTTTCCTAGTTTCTCTAACTCTTCTTCACTCGCATAAGCATTTCCGATAATAACGTCATCAATAAGCCCTGTCGCCCATAAATGTTTCGCTTGTACTTCAATCGGTAAGTTACGATGCTCTTCTAACGTACATAATCCGTCATTAATATCCCACGGACCGATGTTAGCTGCATGTGACGTAATAAACGCTGCCGTGCGAATACCGTGTTTTTTAAAACGTTCACTACAGCGAATGAAATAATCATACGGAAGACCAGTGAATTTTTGCGGATAGAAGTTATGGCAACCAATTAAAGCTGGTTTATTTGCCTGATGCGAAAGAATATTTTCTAAGTATGCAATATCATTACTTACGTTTAGTTCAATTTTTAAGCCGTACGGATTATTCGTCATTTTCGCTTCTGTTAATCCGTCAAAACCTAAATCTAAACGGATACCATCTGCACCTAACTCCGCAAAGAACGATAGATCGCTATAGCTAATACCAAGTTGATCAAATACCGCCGGAGCTACATCTAAAATAACTTCCATATTATTATCTTTTGCATGATTAATAATTTCTTTAAATTCAGCTACAATTTCTTCTTTCGGACGATTCACGGATAAAAGACATGTGAATATTCTTGAAAAACCGTGGCGTGCCGCTGCCGAAATGTATGCCATATCTTGTTCTTTCGTTGAATGCTCTGGATAAAGTGAAATTCCTAATTTACGCTCCATGCTTTTGCATCTCCTTCACACGTTGTATTAATGCCATGCTCGTAAATCTATATTTTGCAGATAAACATGTTGCACATAAAATCGTTGGTACAATAATTACGTATGGTGATTGTAATCCTAACATTACATAAGCACCCATTGAACAACCGATAAATAAAATTGATACAAGTAGTAAAACGAATAAAGATTTACTTTGTACCCATTTTGAATAATGCGCAATACATTGCCCCGCTACGAATGTAATTAAGATGATAATTGCTCCGAGCATTTTTCTTTCTCCTCTCCTGCTACTTGTTGTTTCTCATACATTTTGAAGAACGGATAGTAAATAACAAATGAGATAACAAAGTTAACAAGTACAAGTACACCAGCCATAATTGTCCAGTCCGTACTAATAACCGCTGCAATTGGTGCTAACATCGTAAATGGCAATTTCGCCATCATTAGCGGAATCATCCCTGAAACAACTGCGAAATATGATACTGTCGTTGTCACTAACGGTGTAATAACGAATGGAATAATTAAGATTGGGTTCATTACAATTGGTGCCCCGAAAATAATTGGTTCGTTAATATTGAATAAGCCTGGCACAAATGATAATCTACCTAACTCTTTTAGGAACTTAGATTTAGAGAACATAAACATAATAACTAAAGCTAACGTTGAGCCTGATCCACCGATCCATACGAACCATTGAATAAATTGCTCTGTAAATAAGTTTGGTAATTGATGTGCATTTCCTGTAGCTGTGAATACTTCCATATTTTCAAGAATTGCTGAATCCCACATCGGACGAATGATTGGTCCTAAAATCGCAGGGCCATGTATACCGAATGACCAGAAGAACACGATTAAGAATACTGTTAATAAACCGCCGAATAAATTATTTCCTACTAATACTGATTTTAGTGGTGCGATTAAATATGTGATTGTTGTATTTACATCAAATTTTAAACCGTAACGAATACCCCAGAATAAAAGAATAACGACTAAAGTTGGAATTAATGCTGCAAACGAATTTGAAACTGCTGGTGGTACACTATCTGGTAATTTAATCGAGATATTATGCTTAATCATAAAATGATAAATTTCTACTGCAATTAAGGCTGTAACAATTGCTCCGAATAAAGATGTTGCACTTAATGTTCCTACTGAAATATATCTACCTGCATCAATAACACCTGGTACAGCTTTCGTAATTTGAATTGGTTCAACTGATGCTAGTAAAAAGGCGAGTACAGATAACAACCCTGCACTTAACTGATTGAGCTGATAAAAGTTCGCGAGTGAAGCTCCTACCCCAAATGCTGCGTATAACGCCATTAAACCTACTGTAAATCGGAATGGAATATCTAAAATATGGCGAAACGGTGCAATCCACTCCATATATGCATCAATTGGTAAATTTAAAAAGATAACGAAAAATGATCCGACAATCGTTAACGGCAATGTAGAAATAACTCCGTTTCGAATTGCTAATAAATGTCGTTGTCCTGCAATCTTTTGCGTTGTTGGCATAATCTTTTGTTCCATAAAACTCATAAAACCATTCATCAATACCCCTCCTCTTTTTCCTTACTATGAAAGAATAAAATAAAGTTATAACATTATAATGTTTATATTTAAAAAAATATAATTATGCTAAAACTAATTGTTCTGCTTGTTTCAATACTTTCAAACCGTCACACATGCCATAATCTCGTTGCTCTATAATTGCAACCGGTATATCGTATGACTTCGCAAGAAACTGTACCGCTGGAAACAAATACTTCACCTGTGGTCCGATTAAAACAACATCAGCGTTTTTTATCTCCAGTTTCACAAGTTCTGAATCAACTGCTTTAATTTTATAATTCTTCCCTTGTTTCATTGCCTCTTCTTGCATTTTTCTTACAACCATACTCGTTGACATGCCTGCTGCGCAACATAATAAAATGTACATCTTATACTGTCACTTTCTCTTCTATTCGTTTATGAAGAGTGATAAATTCTTCAGCAAGTTCTTTCACTGTAATTGCATTCATTAAATGATCTTGTGCATGCACTAACAGTAAACTGATTTCTGCATGATTTCCTCTTGCTTCTTCTTGAATTAAGTCTGTTTGAATACGATGAGCTGCTGAAATTTCTTCACTAGCAAGTGTCATCTTTTCACCCGCATTCTCAAAATCTCCTTGTCTTGCAAAAGCAATTGCTTCAAGTGAAGCGCTTCTCGCGTTGCCACCATGTAAAATTAACGCAAATGGAGTTTGCATATCAGTCATATTAAATTCCCCCAAGCTATCTTTTTTCTATATGGTTATCTTATTATGAAAACGCATACAATTAAACATAAAAAACTTCCGTTGTGTAACGGAAGTTTTTATATACTTCTCTTATAACGATAATAATATCTCTTGAAAATCTTCAACCACTTCAGCCTGAGCTAATTTCTCTATCGTATTTTGATTAGACATAATATCATATAAAAAATCATAAAGCTTTTGTAAATCTTCATTATTATTGCGCTTTACACTAAATAAAATAATAACTTGTACTTTCTTATCTCCCCAGTCAACCGCTTTATTAAGTGTACAAAACATTAAAAATGTTTTCTCACTTAATAACTGCATTGGATGTGGAATCGCAACTAAATTCCCGACCGCTGTAGGAGATGTACTCTCCCTTTCCATAACAGATTCATAAAAGTTTTCTGGTACATAGTTTTTCTCAGCAGCTTTCTCACATAAAAATTGAATAACCTCTTCCTTCGTAGAAGCGCTATGATTTAAGAAAATCAAATCTTCCTTCATATATTGCTGCACACTCGTATTCACATTCGTAAACAACTGCTGACCGATTGACTTAATCTCTTTATCATCAAATATTGAATTTACTTTTATAACAGGTACAGGCAAACCACTTGGTATATGAATCGTACTAATAATACAATCTATCTTTTCTTTGTAGAGATCTTCTACTTTCAATTGATAATAGCCTGTAATCCCTACAATCTCTAATTTATCTCGGAACTGTGATAGAATTTTATATTTCAATAGCTGGGCGCTTCCTTGACCAGTCGCACAAACTAATAAACATCTTTTCTTTTGATTCTGTTCTTGTAAACGACTCATCGCTCCGCCGAAGTGAATCGCAATATAACCAATTTCACTTTCCGGAATCGATGCTCCCGTATATTCACCAATTATATCTCCAACGAGAACCGCAATTTCAAAAGCATACGGATAATTCTTTTTCACTTCTGCCAATAGAGGATTTCTCGTATTTAACTTATACTTCAAACGGTTTAATAATGTTTTTAAATGAACACCAAATCCAAATAATAATTCCTCATCATAATAAAAAATAAGATTCCGTTCTTCCGCTACTTTAAAGAGAATATGTTGCATAAATGCATATAGATCTTTCCCTAATAATTCTTCTACATTTTCATAACGGTCTTTCGCTGTAACAGCAGTACTTAATAGATGCATCGTTACATATAAAACTTCTTCTTCGGGAAATGAAAGGTGCAACGCTTTCTCTAAATCCCCTAAAATCGCTTTCGCAATTGTATATTCTTTCTTTATGATAAGTTCAGCTTGCTCTGCATTTAGTCCTTTCATATAATGTTGATCTTCACAACGCTTTAATGCAATTGCAATATGAATGACTAAATTATCAATTTCTATATCTGATAAATATATCGTTCCTCCTTCAATATACTTTAATATAACCGAACGGATAAGCGGTATATGAGATAACGATACATATGTATCACTCTGCTCAAATTGCTCATGAAACGGAGTATGATCATAACGTGGTAAACCATATTGTGATAAACAAGAACGAATACGAAACTCCTCTCCAACAATACGTATACCATAATACGGTCTCTTTTCAATTTGTAATTTATAGCGACCACATATATCTGTAACATCTTTCATAATTAAATTTACAGTCGATTTACTTACATAAATCTCCTCTGCTAACTGCGAAAGCTTCACATACCCATCTGTCGTTAAAATACGTTGCAGAATGTACGCTATCCTTTCTTCATAAGAAGTTGGGATCTTTTCCGTCTGTTTTTGAAATAGATTCACGCAAAACTCTTCAAACTTCTTCGTTTGTATAATTTCTAGTTCGTATCCAGTCCCTCTTTGCGATTCAATTTTTGCTCCGTTTTCTTCCAATATATCATTCAATAACTTTATATCTTTTTGAATCGTCTTCGTTGATACATGTAAACGGCTCGCTAAAAAAGCTCGATTTAACATCGATTTCTCTTCTAAAAACTCCTCTAAAATAGAAACTAATCGCTGATGCACCTTTGTCATAGCTCTTCCTCTCACAATTTATATATAAAAAGGAAAAAGCTGCTGAGGTCAGTAGTTTTTTCCTTTTTTCATTTTATCTATTTCTTTAATGTAAATCCGAATTTATCCCATGCTTGTAAATAATCTAATAAGAAAATTTCTTCTTCCACAATTCGGCCAACTACATTTGTTTTTCCTGTGTTCACCATATCTTTTAAAGCAATTTGCAATTCACCTTTATACTGACCGTACTGTTCATTATCAATTAAAAGATCCCCGCGCTTAATTTCGCGTGTATTATGCGGTTTGAACTCTTCTTTCTTATATTTCACACGACTTTGTGTCGAACGAATCATATATTCAGATACATCTCCGCGATAAAAATGCGGTTCCTCTAATACAATAATTTTTTCTAATTCTGTTGTCGTATCGTATAACTCTATATCAAAAGTTTGTTTTTCTTTATTTAATGCACCTAGTGCCTCTAATTCTTTTTCTGATGCATACGCATTCGCAATAATGACATCATCAATTAATTCTGTTGCAAATAAATGCTTCGCCTGTGTTGTCATCGGTAATTCACGATGCTGCTCTAACGTACATAATCCTTCTGTTACTGGCCAAGGCCCATATGTTGCATCAAATGATGAAATAAAAGCAGCCGTTCTCATACCGTAATCTTTAAATTGTTTCGAGCATTTAATAAAATGATCGTATGATAATCCTGAATAACGATGCGGATAAAAATTATGGCAACCAATTAAATTTTCACGATTTGGTCTATGGCTCATAATATTATCAACATATTTCGTACCGTTACTCATATTAATTTCAATTTTTAAGCCGTATGGATTGTAAGTCATAATCGATTCTTCTAAACCAGAGAATCCAACATCTAAACGAATACCGTACGCTCCTAACTCATGGAAGAACGATAAATCATTATATGAAATACCTAATTGTGTAAAGACAGACGGACTAATATCAACTAATACTTGGAACCCTAATGCATTTGCATGCGAGATCGTTTCTTTAAACTCTTCTATAATTTTCTCTTTCTCTCCATCTACAGACAATAAGCATGTGAATACACGTGTAAATCCGTATTTACTTGCTAATGTTAAATATTCCTTATCTTTCTCTACTGTTGAATGTTCTGGATAAATAGAAATACCTAATCGTCTCATATGTACACGCCTCTTTCTTCATTGTTTTGTAAACCTTTTCAAATATATGTAGTGAAAAAGTATATATCCCCTTCTCATTCACTACGTTTTGAATCCGCTTTCTTTAAAGAGAAAACAATTTCTATCATTCATAACAACTACAAGTCTATACATCTATACTTTACAACTTTTTTTCATAGTTGTGTAGCTTTTACACAAATTTGTCAGTTTTTTCACCGCAAAAATTGTTATACGTTTTCAAGGCACCTTCCTTGACTGTTACATTGACCAATACATATACTCGAAAGAACAGAGAAATTTTATATAGGGGATGAATATATGGGAGAAGCAATACTCGTAAAGCGAGAACCGTTATGGACGAAAGAGTTTGTTGCTTTAATTCTAGCAAACTTATGTATGTTTTTAGGGTTTCAAATGTTAATTCCTACTTTACCTGTTTATGTGAAAGAAATTGGCGGCACAAGTTCTAATATCGGATTTGTTGTCGGCATGTTTACCGTAGCGGCACTTTTTGTTAGACCACTAACGGGAAACGCCTTGCAAAAATTCAACAAAAAAATTATTTTAATGATTGGTACTGCTATTTGTTTACTCGCTATGGGCAGTTATCTTTTCGCTTCAACCGTCTTCCTATTACTTGCCGTTCGAATTTTACACGGAGCTGGTTTTGGTATTACAACGACTACATATGGAACTGTCGTTTCAGATTTAATTCCACAAGCTAGACGCGGTGAAGGCATGGGATATTTCGGTCTTTCTGGAACAATTGCAATGGCGCTCGGTCCGCTTATTGGACTTTGGCTTATGCAAACATATAACTTCACAATTCTTTTTTTATGTGCACTTTCCTGTACAGTAGTTTCATTAATATTAACAAAACTACTTCAAATCAAAAAATCGCCGCAACCACCAAAACAAACATCTGGTACCTTCCTCGATGGGTTTATTGAGCGCAAAGCTTTACTTCCTTCATTATTAATATTATGTATTACATTAATGTACGGAGGAATCGGGAGCTTTATTACATTATTCGCTACCGAAGTCGGAATTGCTGATATTAGCCTCTTCTTCTTATTTAATGCACTGGCAATCGCTGTCACTCGTCCGTTTTCTGGAAAGTTATACGATGCGAAAGGTCATACATTCGTTATCATTCCAGGAGTTATTATTACGTTTGTAGGTATTATTTTATTGTCGTATACAACTACCATTCCGAGTTTAATTATTGCAGCAGCATGTTACGGAAGTGGTTTTGGAGCGATTCAACCTGCACTGCAAGCATGGATGATTGACCGAGTATCGCCGCACCGACGAGGCGTCGCAACCGCTACATTCTTCTCCGCATTCGACCTTGGAATTGGTGCTGGCGCAATTATATTTGGATTCATTGCACATTTTACAAACTATGCAACTGTATATCGCTATTCCTCTCTACTCCTTATTGCTTTCCTGTTCATTTACATCACAAGTGTAAGGAAACAAAAGCATGGAGATAAAAACAGAGAAAAAGCTGCTGGATAATTTCAGTGGCTTTTTTTATCTTATTTTTGATGTTATAAAACTACATGCATTTTCCTACATATTTTTTTACCTTTCATCAAAAAATATACGATGAACTCGCAGACGCTTTCCTTCATATTCAACCGAAAACACTATTCTAAAGAGTGTGATTTCTTTACAAAATTAAGATTTATATAAGCTGAAAACCAATAAAATACAGTTATTTATTTAAGTAATTGTAAACTTTTCTTCCCTTTGTAAATTTAGTGTAAATTTTACTGACAAACCGTTTACAGTGCCTCAAGGTTTAGTTAATAATTACAGCGTACATGAAATTTAAGGAGTGGAATGCGTGGAATACAATATTCAAGATATGATCTTCCAGTTCATTGGTGGATTAGGTATTTTCTTATTCGGGATTAAATACATGGGCGATGGACTGCAACAAGCTGCTGGAGATCGTCTTCGCGATATTTTAGATCGCTTTACAACAAACCCACTTATGGGTGTACTAGCAGGTATGTTAGTTACTGTATTAATCCAATCAAGTTCAGGAACAACCGCTTTAACAGTCGGACTTGTAAGTGCCGGATTTATGACATTGAGACAAGCAATCGGTGTTATTATGGGTGCGAACATCGGAACGACAGTTACTGCATTTATTATCGGAATTAAAATCGGAGAATACGCTCTCCCAGTTATGGCAGTTGGAGCGATTTTATTATTCTTCTTTAAAAATAAAAAAGTACATTCTGTAGGTCAAGTTGTATTCGGTTTTGGTATGTTATTCTTCGGTTTAGAATTAATGAGCGCAGGTATGAAACCACTTCGTTCTTTAGAGTCATTCCAAGAGTTAATGGTTAGCATGAGTGACAATCCAATTTTAGGAATTATTGTCGGTACAGTGTTCACTTTAATTGTACAAAGCTCAAGCGCAACTATCGGTATTTTACAAGAACTATTCGGTCAAGGTGCTATTGATTTACAAGCTTCTCTTCCTGTATTGTTCGGTGATAACATCGGTACAACAATTACAGCTGTATTAGCAGCAATCGGTACTTCAATTGCCGCAAGACGTGCAGCATTAGTTCACGTTATCTTTAATATTATTGGTACCATTATCTTTACAATTTTATTAGTACCATTTACAAGTTTAATCCAGTATTTCCAAACGTCATTAAACTTAAATCCAGAAATGACAATTGCATTCGCACACGGAACATTTAACGTAACGAATACAATTATTCAGTTCCCATTCATCGCTGTATTAGCATGGATTGTAACAAAAATCATTCGTGGTGAAGATTCATCTATTAACTTCAAACCGCAACATTTAAATCCAATCTTTATTGAGCAATCTCCAGCTATCGCTTTAACTGAAGCTCAAAAAGAGATTGTGCGTATGGCTGAATTTTCATTACACGGATTAAAAGAAGCGAATCAATATTTAAATACACAAGATAAAAAGCACGAAAACATGGCTACTCAATTAGAAGGAGCTATTAACAATTTAGATAAAAAAATTACCGAGTATTTAGTTTTACTATCAGAAAAGCCGCTCTCACCTTCTGATTCTGAAAAACATTCCGTTTTAGCTGGTGTTGTTGGAGATATTGAACGTGTCGGTGATCATGTAGAAAACCTTGTAGAACTTGTAGATTTCCAAATTTCAAATCGCGTTTCACTATCAGATGAAGCACTAGCTGAACTAAATGAAATGCTTGAATTAACAATTTCAACATTACAAGACGCAGTTGAAGCTTTAACAAACTTCGATACTGAACTAGCACAAACGGTTATTGCAAAAGAGCGTAAAATCGACCAAATGGAACGTGTTCTCCGTAAACGTCATGTATTACGTCTGAACGAACGTAGCTGTTCAGGTGATGCAAGTATCATCTTCGTTGATATGGTAAGTAACTTAGAGCGTATCGGTGATCACGCTGTAAATATTGCCGATGGTGTTTTAGGTGAACAAGGTAAAATCAATTTAAAACAATCATTATAATAAGAAAGAGACGCTAATGTAAGCGTCTCTTTTCTTATTTCATATTTACAACAGTTCTTCCCTTTAACTTTCCTTGTAATATAAGTGTAAACTTCTCCTCTAATTCTTCTAATGTACATTCTTCTGTATACGTTTGTAACTCTTTATTTCTCCATTCATTTGCTAAGAGCGTCCACACATCACTTCTCACATCTACTGGGCATTGCACAGAATCTACCCCTAAAAGGCTTATGCCTCGCAAAATAAACGGATATACCGTTGTTTGTAATTCCTGGCCTGCCACATTACCGCATGTCGTTACACAACCATCATACTTCGCTATTTTTAAAGCTGTTTCTAACATAGTTCCACCTACAGTATCGATAACTCCGGCGTATATCCCTTTTAACATCGGTCTTCCTGATTCATCATTCAATTCCGCGCGATGAATCACTTTTTTCGCTCCTAGACGTAGTAGCATCTGTTCCTCTTCCATTTTCCCTGTCGCTCCTACTACGTTAAATCCTAATTTACTTAAAATACTTACAGCTACACTCCCTACGCCGCCTGTAGCACCCGTTACTAAAACATCTCCCATACTAGGGGTTATACCTGCTCTCATAAGCTTATATACTGATAAAGCCGCTGTAAAACCCGCTGTCCCGTACATCATACTTTCCTTTAATGACATTCCCTCTGGTAAAGGGACAATCCAAGATGCCGGCACGCGAATATATTCTCCGAAACCACCAGAAGTGTTCATCCCTAAATCATATCCCGTTACAATGACTTGATCTCCTACCTTAATAGTAGCATCTTCACTACTCACAACTTCCCCTGCTGCATCAATGCCTGGCGTATGAGGATATGTTCTCGTAACACCTTTATTACCAGTAGCTGAAAGCGCATCTTTATAATTTAATGAAGAATAATGAACCTGTATTAATACGTCCCCCTCAGGTAAACTACTTACTTCTCTCTCGACAACGTTTCTTACAAACTGCTTATTTTCTGTTTCGTTCACAACGATTGCTCGGAATGATGTATGATTCATTATGTCCTCTCCTTTATCCGTCAAATTCTTCTTTATTATATAGAAGAAACTAGTAAACCTACTCTTTTCTTCTTGGCTATATTTCAACAAATCTTACTTCTCTATTACTTTCTCATAATACATATTTTCATTTCTACTAAAAAACCTTATACTTATTCTACATCTGAAAAATAAAATATATAAAATCTGACTTTTTATAAATAAATTGAATTTTTACGAAATGTAAATGATTTGTAATGTTTTTTTTCGTTAAATTTCATTATAATAAGTGGATATGAGTGTCGTATTTCAATCCAAATGAAGGAGTACAGGAAATGGAGCAAAACCCATCTTTGCAAGAAAATACACGCAGTAAACCGAAAAAAAGTAAGAAAAAAATAAAAATTATTATAAGCGTTATACTATTCTTTTTAATAGTAGGTGGCGGTTATACTTGGTTTTTAGTAAATAAAGCATCTTCTGCTGTTCGAAATGCCGCACATGATTTAGCGCGCGGTGATAAATCTGATTTACGTGATAAAGCCGTTAAACCTATTACGAACAATGTCTCTGTTTTAGTAATGGGTGTTGATGAAAGCGATGTCCGAGGAAAAGAATATGGTGAAGCTATTAGAACAGATGCGCTGTTGCTTGCAACTTTTAATAAAGATAGCAAAACTGTTAAACTATTAAGTATCCCACGTGACACATATACTTATATTCCAATAGAAAAGAAAAAAGATAAAATTACACACGCTCATGCATTCGGTTCTGCTAAAAACGGAAAAAATGGTGGACCACAAGCAAGCATTGATGCAGTTGAAAAATTAATGAATGTTCCTGTCGATTATTTTGTGAAATTTAACTTTAAATCATTTATAAAAATCGTCGATGACTTGGGCGGTATTGAAGTTGATGTACCAGTTGAATTTACTGAGCAAGATAGCAATGATAATGCAGAGGCAATTCACCTAGAAAAAGGTGTTCAAAAGTTAAATGGCGAAGAAGCTCTTGCTCTTGCTAGAACAAGACACATCGATAGTGATGCAATGCGTGGACAACGTCAACAGCTCGTTATTGAAGCAATTTTACACAAACTAACAAGCGTTGGCTCTGTAACAAAAGTTGGTAACATCATCGATGATATTAACGGGCAATTCGTTACAAACTTAACATTTGATGATATGCTTTCATTCTATAAGTACGGATCGGATTCAGAAATCGAGAAATTACAAGTTCAAGGTGACGACTGCTATATGGAAAAAGGTGACGATACATGTAGCAAATCCGCTGGTGGCGGCCGAACGTATTACTACAATCCAGATAAAAAAGAATTAGCAAAAGTTACAAACGATCTTCGTGCCCATCTCGGATTACCTGCATATACAAAAACAGACTCTGATTCGAAGAAAACAAATACAGAGAAAACAAAAGAATCTAAATCTGAAAATTCAAGTGAACGCGAATCAAGTAACAATGAAATAAAAAATAAAAATAGCAATGAAGACACAGAAACATCGTCTAACGACAATGAATAAAAAAGAAGCAGTTCTCTATGGAGGTAGAGTACTGCTTCTTTTTTGTTGCTTCACAATTAAAAATCAGAACTTTCTAACTATCTTTTTTAATATTTTTAAATTATAATAAATAGTAGCAATCTATTCCAATTATCAGGGGGCTCATACATATGAAAGCTGCAGTAAAACATAACATCTCAGATTTTAAAGACTACTTAAAGTCAAACGATATATTCATGGAAGAAAATATAGATGAAAATGATGGTTCTGTTCATTTTTCAGTAGGATTAGAGACAGAAGCTGGTGCAAAAATTCAACTTATCGCCGCTTTCCAAAACGAACATCCTACTGTAGATATATACTGCTTCAATGTTGCTCACGTACCGGATGCAACAGCAACAAATGACATTTTGCACGTTATCAATGAATTAAACACATCTTACCGATTTGCAAAATTCACATTAAACAAGCAAAATGCAATTGATATTTCAACATCTCTTGCATTCTCAGAACCAAACTTTAATCCAGCACTTGTATTTGAACATACGAGAATGCTATATAAATTAGCAAATGACGAATATAAAAATTTAATGAAAGTGATTTGGGCGTAAATAAAAGGATGGGCTGCAAGCAGCACCATCCTTTTATTTCGATATCATATCAATCCACATCTTAATAGCTGTACCTACAATCAAAATCGATAACATATATTGCAGTGCTTTTTGATTGATTTTCTTCCCAACTCGCGCTCCAAGTGGCGCAGCAAAGATACTTGCAATCGCAATAATAAGAGCCGGAATTACAACTACTTGTCCAGTTATCACTTTTCCAGTCGTAATCCCTACTGAAGAAATAAACGTAATAGCGATAGATGTTGCTATCGTTTTACGTATCGGCAATTTTAAAATAACTAGCATAATCGGAACTAACAGGAACGAACCTCCAGCACCTATAATACCTGATGCGCCTCCTACAATAAATGCTAACAAACTTGCTAACCATTTATTATATTTCACTTCATCACCATTATTTCGTTTCGGTACGAACATCATAATAGCAGCTATTGTTGCTAACGCTGCATAAACAACATTGACCGTATGCTCCGCTAATACGTTAGCACCAAAACTCCCTATAAAACTTCCTATTAATATACTAGCTCCCATATATACAACTAGCGTTTTATCCATATCATTACTTTTCCGATAGGCCCATGCCCCTGCAAAAGTTGCAAAGAATACTTGCACCGCTGTAATACCACTCACTTCATGTGACGTATAGCCAGTAAATCCTAGCAATACCGGAATGTATAAGATCATCGGATAATTAATGATCGCACCGCCAATTCCAACCATTCCTGATATAAACGATCCTATAAATCCAATTATAAAAAGTAATACAACTAAGCTCATCTTATATCCCCCGCCTTCTAAAAAGAAGGTGATTTAAATGAATAAGTTCACATTCCCATCTGAAGCATCTGCTAAATATGCTCCTACTCCTGCAAACTCTACCCCTTCCATAATCTCTTCCTCTTTTAACCCTAATAAATCTACTGTCATTTGACAAGCGACAAGTTTAATCCCCTGTTCTTTCGCCAAATCGATTAAATCTGGTAACGGCATCGCATTATGTTTTTTCATAATACCTTTAATCATCTTTGGTCCCATACCAGCAAAATTCATTTTTGATAATCCCATCTTATCCGCACCACGCGGCATCATTTTTCCAAATACTTTTTCGATGAACGTTTTCTTTACCTTCACATGCTCATCTTTCCTTAAAGCATTTAAGCCCCAAAAGGTATGAAAAATAGTTACCTCTTGATCGTAGGCCGCTGCACCATTTGCAATAATATAAGCAGCCATTGCTTTATCATAATCTCCGCTAAATAAAACGATTGTTGTTTTCTTCTGTTGTTCCATGTTGTTCTCCCTCCGATTACCTATAGGGGTATTTTGTAATTTATAAAAAGGCTCAAATCATGTATCTCTGTACTATACGACTTTACCTTCCCATGCTAACATACCACCTACCATATTGATTGCTTGAAAACCGTAGCTCTCTAAAAACTGAACTGCTCGTGCACTTCTTCCGCCAGAACGACAAACGATAATATACTCTTTCTTTTTATCCAACTCATGCATACGAAACTCTAATAGTCCTAGTGGAATATTACACGCTTCTGGAATTTTCCCTTCGGCTACTTCTTCTACTTCACGTACGTCCACGATATTTACTGCTTCTTTACGTAACAATTTTTCTTCCAATTCTTTTACTGTCATTTCTTTCATTTTAAATTTCCTCCTCACAAACCATTCATACCGCCTGAAACATTGATAATGTGCTGAAATCCTAATTTCTTTAATACCTTGGCTGCTTGCTTACTTCTCATCCCGCTCTGACAAATAACGATTACTTCCTTATTTTTATCTAACTGACTTGCTTTACTAGATAACTCATTTAACGGGATATTTTGAAATCCTTTCATATGATTTCCTCTATATTCACCTACTGTGCGAACATCGATAAATTGTTTATTCTTTTGCCCCATCATACGTTTTAAATCTTTTCCTGAAATATTTTTTACTCCTCTAACTGGTAAGAAGCGAGAAATAATAAGCCACGATACGAGTACAATTAAGATTACATTCAATATTGTCTTTACATCCATAAAACTATTTAAACTCCTTCTGTTCTTTTTTCCCGTCCAAATATATACTATAGCTTTGAATATGGAACCCTTTCTTTCTTAAAAAACGAACACTTAAATTCCGATCCACTTTATTATGAACAATAAGATGCAAAGGCTTATTTGGTATTTCATGATAATATCGTTTTAAATACGCATACGGTATACACATAATTCTAGAAGTGTTATCACTGTGACTCTCTGTGTAATTGCGTACATCTACAACAACACTTTCTATTTCCCTTACTTGTTCTAACGAAATATATGCAATGTTTAAAACCGGAATGTAACGTTTTACTAAAATTCCTAGCATCAATACTATTAGAGATATAACTATATAAGACATATATGATTATCCTCTTTACTTTCAATAATAAGCAGAGGATGTAATCTTCCGTTTATTATTGAACTGCTATGCTTTCTTGATCCAGAACTTTAATTCACCAGCTTCTTCCGTGTGTTTTAACACTTCATGACCGCCTTTTTGTGACCATGCTGGAATATCTTTAATCGCACCTTTATCTGTTAAGTGTACTTCTAACACTTCTCCTGATTGTAATGCTTCCATCGCTTTCTTCGTTCTTACAATCGGCATTGGACATGCTAAACCTTTCGCATCTAATACTTGTTTTACATTCATCATCTATTCCTCCATTTTTTATTTATTTTATTATTCATGAACTGCACAACGATTTGGACCAATCTCCATTTCACGCTCTTCATCTACACTTGGATGAATTTTACCCATATTCGTTTGACGAATTTCTTCATATGCATTTGGCTGAGGTGGTAAGTTTTCTGTTACAGTTTTACGAAACTCTCCCTCATCCTCAATATTTAACCCTGCATTATACGCAAACAAATCTTTTAATTTTGCGCTAACAATACCACTTTCGTCCATTTCACTTATTTTTGAATAATGAGCCGGTAACACAACTAAGTTTTGAGATAGTTCTTTATATCGGCTATACAAAGTAGTACGTAAATCACTTACCCAATCTTCAGCTTTCCCAGCAAGGTCTGGACGCCCAATTGAATCTACAAATAAAATATCACCTGATAATAAATAGGAATCATCTACAATAAATGACGTACTTCCAATCGTATGCCCAGGTGAGTATAATGCGTCAATTTCAATTTTAGTACCCCCCACCGTAATAACAGATCCTTCAACAAGTGGTTTATATGAGAACACAACTTCCTCCGCATCTTTTGGCGGCAACCAATACGTACCATCTACTTTTTCCGCTAACTTACGTCCGCCAGAAATATGGTCTGCATGTAAATGTGTATCCATTACATTCGTAATCGTAACGCCATGCTCTTTCGCAAACTCTTCGTACGCTTCAACTGTTCTTACTGCATCAATAACTGCTGCTTCACCGTGTGAAATCACCATATATGATAAGCAACCTTTTCCAAGGCGGTTAAACTGATACATACTTCCGCCATCTTTTAAATCTCCCACTTTTATAGGCTTTACATATTCACTCCAAGCCTTCATACCACCAGATAAATAATAAATATTTTCTAATCCAGCCTCTGTTAATTGCTCTGCTACAAATATAGAAGACCCTTCTTTTGCACATACTACTAAAACATCTTTATCTTTAGGTAGTTCACTGACAATATGATCTACACCCTCTAATAAATCAAAGTACGGCACATTCATTGAAGTAACTTCTTTTCCTTCAATTTTCCAATCTTCATAATCCGCCTCATTACGAACATCTAAAATAAACAACTCTCCAAATAAAACTTTCTCTGCAACATCTTTTGCTTGTAATGCTTTAACATTCATCTCATTACCCCCATAGGTATATTTTTGTTTAAAAAATTTTATCCCGCTTTAATGGGCAGTAAGACCCCCACTGATTAAAGTTTCACTTTATTTTTCCACATTCCCTTTCCACTCTAACATGCCTGGAATGACATTTTTCACATTTGCATAACCTTTCTCTTTCAACATGTGGCAAGCTACATCACTACGGTTACCAGTTCGGCAAACAACATAAATTTGCTTCGTCTGATCTAACGCTGCACTGTCTAATTCTCCTAACGGCATGGAAACAGCCGATGGAATATGACCAAAAGCGAATTCCGCCGCTTCACGAACATCTACTACAATACACTCTTCACCACTTAATAATATCTCTTCCAATTCCAAATTCGTAATTGTATGAGGATATTTCACTATTTCATTCATTTCATGCTCATTTGCTTTTCTAACGTAATGCATCAATACATCACCTTCTTGTTTCGTCCCGATATATTGATGACCTACTTTATTCGCCCAACTTTGTATATCTACAGTAGACCCTTTATCTGTTGCCTGAACTTCAATCACTTGCCCTGACGTCAATCTTTCCATCGCCTTCTTCGTCTTTACAATCGGCATCGGACAAGCCAACCCCTTACAATCTAGATTCATATCCACTTTTATACTCATAGTCGACTCCTCCATAATTTATATACATATACCTGTAGGGGTATATTAAAATATTTTTGAAAATCTGTCAACAATTATGTCTGACAGATTATCGGCTTTTTACAAGTAATTGAACAGCTTCTTTAATTAACTCTTCATTTGAACCATTACCGCTTTCAAACTGCTCACGCAAACATTGCTCTAAATTTGTCCCAACAACAAGTCCAATTGTACGATCTAGTGCAGAACGAGATGCCGTTAACTGTGTAATAACCTCTCGGCAATCTTTTCCTTCTTCCATCATACGAAGTACACCACGAACTTGCCCTTCAATACGTTTTAATCTATTTTTCATATCTTGATTATATTCCATTCTATAATCACCTCATTACCATTATGTCACTATTTATAGCTTATGACAATATATTATACCCTGTAGGGTATTTTGTAAACCCCTATTTTTAATATTTATCTTATATGTTCACAAAACAAGAAGTGAAACCTTACTATATAGGTTTTCATCTTCCACCAAATTTTAAAATGGAAGATGAAAAATATTAATATACAACACGTTCTGGTAATACTGTCCCATACAATTTAAAGCCACCATCTACATTCTTTACCTTATATCCTTTTTCCATTAACATGCGCGCTGCAACATAACCTCTCATACCAAGTTGACAAGTAATATATATTTCTTTATCTACCGGTACTTCATCCAAGCGATCACGTAACTCATCTAAGGGGATATGAATAGAACCTTTCATCATTCCTTGTTTGAGTTCATTAGGCTCTCGAACATCAATAAGATATCCACCATTTTCAACAATACGATCTATTTCATGCCATTGTACTGTGTCCACGAAACCATCTACTATATTACTTGCTGCATACCCCACCATGTTTACTGGGTCTTTTGCAGAAGAATATGGCGGGGCATATGATAATTCTAAATCCGGCAAATCGATTACAGTTAAGTTTGCCTTCATTGCCGTTGCTATAACATCAATACGCTTATCTACACCGTCACGCCCTAACGCCTGCGCCCCATACATTTTTCCGCTTTCTTTATTAAAAATTAATTTTATTAGCACTGGCGTAGCATTCGGATAATATCCCGCATGCGAATTCGCCTGTACATGTACTACCTCATAGGGTATATTTAAGCGTTTTAATATTTTCTCATTTACGCCCGTCGCAGCAACTGTTAAATCAAAAACTTTAGCTACAGAAGTTCCCATCGTACCTTTATATAAAGAATCTGTATGGCCATGAATAATATCTGCTAACATGCGACCTTGACGATTAGCTGGCCACGCTAAAGGAATCATTGTCTCTGTTTCTGTAACAAAATCTTTCACTTCAATCGCATCACCAATTGCATATATGTGCGGGTCTGACGTTTGAAAATTCTCATCTACCTTTATCGTTCCTCTAACTCCTAGTACTAACCCTGCATCCTTCGCTAAACTACTCTCTGGTTGCACACCAATTGCTAAAATAATCATATCTGTCTTTATGATTGAACCACTTTTTAAACGTACAACAGTCCCGTGCTCTTCTAATGCATCTACACCATCTTCAAAAACAAGCTCAACATTGTGCTTTTTCATATGCTCATGTACATATGCTGCCATTTCATAATCAATTGGTGGCATTACTTGATTTGCCATCTCTACAAGAGTAACCTCAATCCCACGTTCTCTTAAATTCTCAACCATTTCCACTCCAATAAATCCGCCACCAATAACCGTCGCATGACGTGGTTTCTTCTCATCCATATACGCTTTAATACGATCTGTATCAGGTACATTTCGTAACGTAAACATCGCCTTCGCTTCTTCAATACCTGGAATAGGTGGAACGATTGGTTTTGCCCCTGGTGAAAGAATTAAAATATCATATTCCTCGTTATATGTTTCATTTGTAGTTACATTCTTTATCGTAATTGTTTTCTCTTCTTTATTAATCTTTACCACTTCACTCAATACACGTATATCTAAATTAAAACGCTTTGACATCCTTTCAACAGTTTGTACTAATAACTTTTGTCTTTCTGTAATAACACCGCCAATGTAGTATGGTAAGCCACAATTTGCAAATGAAATATATTCACCACGCTCCACCATAATAATTTCATCCTCTTCACTTAAACGACGAAGCCTTGCAGCTACCGATGCCCCTCCTGCAACTCCACCTACTACTACAATTTTTCTAGACATATTTCAAACCTCCATCTTATTTATTTTCTCAATGTATCAAAAATAAAACTTATACCCGTATGGGTATATAATATAGTGTGCAAAAAGCATTTTCAATATATATGTCTTTTGTTCACAAATTCGAAACAAAAAAAGAACAGACATAGCATTCTATGTCCGTTCTTTTCATCACACATACTTCCGATGCACCATCTTCCCATCATAAGAAAATACAACGCCCTTACTCTCCACAATCGACTCCATATGCACCGTTCTTCCCCATAATTGATGAAGGTATGGCAATACTTTTTCTAAGTATTTTAAATCGAGCTCGATCCCTTCGTAACTATGTTTAATGTACAATTCTCCGTTCTTTAAGTAGTCCCCGTCTTCTACTACTAAGTACGGGAAGCCGCCATTTGTTCGCATATTTACGAGCTGATCACGCACATGTTCCCACTCTTTATCTATTACTTTATATTCTTTTCCTTGGCGCTGGAATAAGTACATATCTTCTCTCATTACGAGATCTTTATTTAAGTAGTTTCTTAAGAACGATACATCCCATTCGATTTCGCGTACTTCAAAGATTTTGTCACGACCAGATCCTGGTTTGACGCCTCGTCTTTTCATTTCTTCTGTCGGATTGTTGTAGCGTTCTTCAATATCTTCAAACATTTTAATACCGAGGTAGTATGGGTTAATGCTCGTTTTTGATGGCTGAACGACACCTGCATTTAATTTCGCAAATTCGATTGCTTCATCAGATGTTAAATCCATTTCGCGAAGTATACGTTGATGCCAGTATGATGCCCAGCCTTCATTCATGATCTTTGTTTCAAGTTGCGGCCAGAAATATAACATTTCCTCACGCATCATTGTTAATATATCTCGTTGCCAATCTTCTAGCTCGCGGCTATATTCTTCAATAAAGAGGAGTAAGTCTTTTTCTGGTTGCGGCGGAATTTTCTTCTTTTTACGTACATTGGGACGTTCCCTCTTTTTATTTCGATCATCTAAATTCCATAGGTCATCGTATTGTGATGCCTTTTTCTTTTCTACTTCTTCCTCTTCTAAGTCATCAATACTCCACGCAAGTTTCGGACGCATAAGCGACGGATCAATATGCTCTTGAATAGCAAGTACGGCATCCAAAAATGTTTCTACTTCTGCCTTCCCGTACTTATGCTCATACGCTTTCACCCGTTCAGCTGTCGCTGACATACTTTCTACCATATCTCGCTTCGTATTTGAAAAACGAATATTATTTTTAAAGAAATCACAGTGTGCTAACACGTGCGCTACAATTAATTTATTTTGAATTAACGAGTTCGTATCTAATAAAAAGGCGTAACATGGATCAGAGTTAATAACGAGTTCGTATATTTTACTAAGACCTAAATCGTATTGTAATTTCATTCTAAAAAACTGTTTTCCAAAACTCCAATGTGAAAATCTCGTCGGCATCCCATATGCACCAAATGTATAAATAATTTCCGCTGGACATATTTCATAACGCATCGGATAAAAATCAAGCCCAAATCCAGTCGCAATTTCTGTAATTTCCGCAATCGCATATTGCAGTGCTTTATCGTCACTTGCTCTCATTATTTTCCCTCCTTACACTTTCCCTTAAGAAAGTGTATGATTGAGAACAAGCTTTCATGAGGATTGATTGCATAATAAAAAGACATCCTCATAAAAACGAGAATGTCTCATCTATTAACCTTCAATAATCTCCATCTTCTCCGTAATCGGCGTACGAGCTTTTCCTTCTGGTGCTTTATCAAAATAGCCAAGGTGAAGAATTCCAACGATGCGTTGACCTCTTGTTAGACCAAGTCCTTCTATAAATAATGGATTGTAGTTTAATCCGCCTGATTTCCAAACACAACCTAATCCACGTTCCCAAGCAAGAAGTTGGAAGTTTTGCATAAATGCGCATGTTGCAGCGTAATCTTCGTCGCGTTGAATTTGACGAGGATCTTCATTTATATACACAACGATTTGTGCAGGTGTGCTTAAGAAACGATCTGATAAAATTTTACCGCGTTTCGCTCTTTCTTCTTCTGTGAACGAGTTTAAAACTGCGTCCACTAATTTCTGACGACCTTCTCCAATGTATAATTTACAATTCCATGGTTCACGGTGTTTATGATTCGGTGCCCACGTTGCGTCGTTTAATAGTTCAATTAATAACTCTTTGTCTACTGCTTTATCTGTAAATGTACGAACAGAACGTCTTTCTTTAATCACATTTGCGATGGAAGTATATGTAGTCATATTTTTCTCTCCCTTATTTTTATCTATATGTATACGTTTGTTATTGATATTGATTTTCAATTTCGATTATACCCTAGTTTTTTACTATTAATCAATGTTTTATGTTGGAAAACTTTCAAAAACATCATTTCATATTGTGAATAAAAAAACTTGATTTGTTCACAAGTATTTCACATTTTATGGAAATGATATGTATACAGTTTTCCACATTATCCATCTAGGAGGAATTTATATGTACAAAAAAATTGCAGTAAGTATGACTATGGCAGCATTATTATTCGGGGCAACCATCCTCCCTACTTACGCTGCCACGCCAAAAGAAGTAACATTCCATCATCATAAACCAATTTCAGAAGAAGAAATGCAGTCACTCGAAAAACTCGGTTATAACAAACATGAAATTTGGAAAGCTGCTCACATTGCAAGAATGAGTAAAAAAGAAATAAAAGACGTTTTAGCTTACTATAAACAAAATAAATCTTGGGAGAAAACAGCCAAACATTTCGGTGTAGATCCAAGTAAGTTGAAAAAGCATCATATGAATAAAGAAACGAAAAAAGCACTACTGCAAGAATTAGCAAATATGCAAAAGTCTACACCAGACAGACTAAAACAAAAGATGAAAGAATACAATATCGGATTACGTCAGCTCACAGTATTAACAATCATCTCTCAAAAAAGTAATACTCCTCTTGACGATGTACTAAAAATGAAAAAAGACGGAATGGATATAAAACAGATTGCAGAAAAATTAAATATAAAAAAAGAAGATATACGAACTGAAATGATTAAATTAGTCAAGTCTATGAAAGAAAAAAAAGAAAATTAATACGCCAAAAAGGAAGAGTTTTTCAATGCTCTTCCTTTTCTTTATGAACTTTCAATTTTCAAGTATAAATTCCCGTCTTTCCCAAAAACTAACACAAGTAAATGATATATGTTAGGGGTGAGAAAATGTTCGGTTTATCATCTAAGAAACGCAAAAATACTAATACAAAAACAATTTGTTCTATTCCTGAATTTATAAAGACCATGAAAGAATCTAGCGATTTTGTCTCTTATAACGTACTTGAAGATGAAAGGTTATGTTTGTTTTATTATAAATCTGTCGTGGAATCACTTATTATTAAACAGTTTATTTTAACTCCTATGAAAAAGGAATCAGAACATATTCAAAATATTTCTGACCTATGTAATATTGTCTCCATTGAAGATATTATTACCTCTCCCTCTATTGATGATATTCGTCAGAAATTATTAGGTGGATATATTTTAGTACGCTTAAAAAGCAATTCAAATCCTGATCAATATGCTTTAATTCGTGCCGAAAGTACTGTTTTAGGAACACGATTATATAACGATACAGAAAATGAGTATAGCGTAATTGGACCTAAAATCGGTTTCGTTGAAAACCTTGATACAAATATACACTTATTGCGCCGAAATATTGTAACGGAGCAACTCATTTTTAAAGAAGTTACCGTCGGATCTATGTCACAAACGAAAGTAGCAGTTGCTTATATAGAAGGTGTTACAAATGAACAATTTATCAACACCGCCATACAACGGCTAGAAGACATTGACTTTGATGTCCCGTTTGATGCAACTATGATTGAGCAATTTATTAGTGATAATAGCAATTCACCGTTTCCTGTTCTATTACCTACAGAACGATTAGATCGAGCTGTATATGCATTGGTTAACGGACAAGTTTTAATTTTAACAGATGGCTCGCCATATACTTTATCAGGACCGACAACGTTACTAGATTTTTTCATCTCTCCAGAAGATTATTATTTACCTTGGATGATTGGATCGTTCTTTCGCGTTATTCGTTTTTTCGGAGCTATGTTTTCTCTTTTTTCATCCGCTATTTATACAGCGGCTTTAACGTATCACTATCAAATGATTCCTGCTGATTTACTAGGGCCTATTATTTTCTCGAGAGCGAACGTACCTTTCCCCCCTATTCTAGAAGCACTCTTTTTAGAAATTACAATCGAATTGCTTCGTGAAGCGGGAGCACGTTTACCGACGAAAGTAGGACAAACAATTGGTATTGTTGGCGGGATTGTAATTGGACAAGCATCTGTTGAAGCCGCTTTAACAAGTACAATTTTATTAATTGCAGTTGCTTTATCCGCTCTTGCGTCTTTCACAACGCCGACTGTAAAAATGTCTTCTACTATCCGGTTGTTACGATTTCCGCTTATTCTTTTAGCTGGTGCATTTGGTGGATTAGGTCTTATCGTCGGGTTTGTATTTATTTTAGCTCATTTAATTAAATTAAAATCACTTGGATCACCTTATTTATTACCTTTGTATCCATTTCGTGGTTTAGGTACAGCGGAAGGTTTTCTCCGTTTACCGTTTAGTCAAACTGCACAAAGGCCTTCTTTCCTTAGACCAAGATCTAAATGGCGCTATAATCCAAACAAAGCGAAGCAAAAACGTGATGGTGATAATGAATGAAAAAACTCTTATTGTTCCTTATTATAATCTTTTTTGTTCTACAAACTGGCTGTACACAAACGTATGTAGTGGATACGCAACGTATTATTCATATTGCTGGATTTGACATAAAAAAAAACAAAAACTTCCAAGGAACGATCTTATTTCCAGAGTATACACACGGTGTAAAGTCTAAACCAGAAACTCAATCTACATCTGCTCGTTCACTTGAAACAATCGCTTCACGATTAAATGCGAAATCCCCTCACAATGTTGTTGTGGGTCAAATGCGTGTCGTTCTATTTGGAAAAGATTTAGGAGAACAAGGAATGGGAGAGATTATTACTAACTTACAACGTGATCCAAATATCGGGCGTGATGTACAACTAGCAATTGTAGATGGATCAGCTGAAGAACTTTTAAA
Organism: Bacillus sp. BC05(2025); assembly: GCF_056725905.1. NCBI lineage: Bacteria > Bacillati > Bacillota > Bacilli > Caryophanales > Bacillaceae > Bacillus > Bacillus sp. BC05(2025). The sequence continues at coordinate 878,096 of NZ_JBWYRA010000002.1, forward strand.
TTATGGAAAACAAAATGGATCATTATATATTGCTGATTTACTCGAGCAAAATATAAGAAATGAGAACATTCCACAAACTGCATTAAATGTTTTTTTATATAATTACTACTCTTCGGTATGTGATGCCTATGTCCCTTATATTAAAATGGGTGATAATCATTCTGTCGCTGTCAAAGGGCTTGCTTTTTTAAGAGGTGATAAAGTTGTTATGTATACCGATAAAAGACATTCTGTTTTAGCAAAACTACTAATTAATCCTACAAAAAATGGGCGCTACGAAGCAGCGATAAAAAAGAATAAACATAAAGGTATGGTGGTCATACAAAACTTAGCCGGGAAAAGTAAGTATGAGATTGATCAAACTGGTGACATACCAAAAGTAAAAATCCATTTAAAATTAAATGGATTGATTAAAAATTCTCCTAATTGGATTGATTTAAGGAAGAAAACAAATATCACTTATATAAAAAAACAAATTGAACGAAATGTTGAAAAAGACTGCGAAGAGTTAATAAAACAATTTCAAGAAAAGAGAATTGATCCTTTAGGAGTACGCGATAAAATTAGAAGCCATACGAGAAAATGGAATATAAAACAAATCCGAAATATGTATCCAAATGTAGCTGTGGATATAAATTTAGATATTAACATTGTACAATCTGGAATCGGTGAATAGTGAGGTGAAATAAACAATGCATACACTAAATAAAACAAAAACTGTCTCTCCATATTTTGCATTTGTTTTATTGCACTCCCTTCAAATTGGAATAGGAATTTTAGGGTATCAACGTGTAATTTTAAAAAATGCTGGTTATGATGCTTGGATTTCTCTAATCATAGCAGGCATGGCAACTCATATTGTACTGTTTTGCATGCTAAAAATGTTAGAAAAAGATGGAGATTTAATTAGCATTCATACAACGAGCTTTGGAAAATGGATTGGTTCTATCTTTTCCATCATTTTCACCCTATATTGCTTATTATTTTGCCTTACTGTTCTTCGTACATATATGGAAGTAATACAAGTTTGGATTTTTCCTACCATTAAGTTATGGAAACTAACCTTTATGTTTTTATTAGTGACTTGCTATATTATAAAGGGGGGATTCCGCTCTGTAACCGGAATATGTTTTTGGGGAGTCGTTCTTCCTATTTTCGTTGTATTCTTTTTAATTTATCCAATGAAATATGCACATCCTAGTAATATTTTACCAGTTTTTACACACTCGCCTTTTGACATGCTTATATCTGCAAAACACTCTGCGTTAGAGTTTCTTGGTTTTGAGACAATCTTAATCTTTTATCCATTTATTGAAAAAGGAAAATCCTTAAAAAGATGGGCTCATACAGGTATTGCTTTTAGTACATTAATTTATGTAGTTTTAGCCATCGTATCTTTTATGTATTATAGCGAAGGGCAATTAAATCATACAATTTGGCCTACTTTAACAATGTTAAAAATTATTAAAGTTCCTTTCATTCAACGGTTTGAATATATTATTATTTTCGTTTGGTTTTTAATTATTTTGCCAAATCTTTGTTTAACCATTTGGTCATCATGTCAAACGATGAAGCGTTCATTCCATATTCCTTTTAAATTCACATTACCATTTTTTACTTTCATGGTCTTTACAGCTTCCTTATTTTTCACAAATCGTGAAAGTATCAACACATTAAATACAGTACTATCTCAAGCAGGCTTATATATTGTATACGCTTATATCCCAATTTTATTTCTATTCCATTCTGTGCGATGGCGCTTCAAAAATCCGTCGAAAAAATCTTCAACCGATACACCATAATCTCTGATACAATTTGAGTAATACATTTGTAAAGGGGACAAGCGTATGAAGAAATATGTATTTTCTTTACTTGCAGTACTAAGTTTAATTCTTGCTGGTTGCGGAGCTACTAGTACAAACGAAAAAAAATCATCTGAATCAAAAGAAAAGCATGACCACGCATCACACACTCAGCAAGCTGACATTCAAGAAAAAACAAAAGGAGTAGACACACTTCCTACCTTCCTAGACAAGCTTGATCCACAAATGAAAGATATCTACACTGTCGCCGGGCAAAACGCAGAGCTATTAGATTGGATTCCATGTTACTGTGGTTGCGGTGAGAGTGTGGGACATAAAAATAATAAAAACTGCTTTATTCGTGAAATGAAAAAGAATGGTGAAGTTGTTTGGGACTCCCATGCAACAACTTGTGTCAATTGCTTAGAAATCGCAGTTGAATCGGCTTCCATGAAACAAAAAGGAAAATCAACGCTTGAAATTCGTAACTATATCGACAATAAATACAAAGAGGGCTATGGCAAGCCAACACCTACGCCAATGCCGAAAGCTTAAAAACGAGGAAATTCCTCGTTTTTTCTTTTCATTCGCTTTTTTTCTTAACAAATTCTTTCAAGTGTATTTCTCCTTGCTTGTCACACACTATATATAACTCCTCAGTAAGGAGGGTACACAGTGCAAACATATAACGACTATGATAAAGCTCTCTATTACACGTATTGCTGTAATTGGGATAAATTACTCGTTCTTATGGTTCAAACGAACGATCAATTATTTTCTAAGCGTATTGAACATTTTTTACACGCTTATCAATACAGTAAAGAACTACCAGAAGTTGATAAACAATTGCAGCTCCTATTTCAATATATTGACCATGCATCACAAAAGTCACATATAGATGAAGTAGAGCAAATTCAAATGTAAAATATAGCGCTATTCTCTTTATGAGAATAGCGCTTTTTTAAAATGTTAATATCAATAAAAGTTTCCCCTTATAAAACTTTTATTGATAAACATATTTTTTCTTTCTTTTCTATACCACTTCATACTATAATTTAGTATGTAACTATTATAAGAGAGGTATAAAATATGGGACGAGAAAAAAAGCAAGAATATGCTTTACTTACCGCATGGGGAGCTTCTTTTATCGCTACACTAGGAAGTCTTTATTTTTCCGAAATCATGAAATTTGAACCTTGTGTACTTTGTTGGTATCAACGTATTTTTATGTATCCATTCGTTTTATGGCTTGGTATCGCTGTAGCAAAGAAAGATTATCGCATCGCAAGTTATTCCTTACCAATTGCAAGTATTGGTGCTTGTATTTCTTTATATCACTATGCAATTCAAAAAGTCCCAGCATTTTCAGCTGCTGGAGCAGCTTGCGGCCGTGTACCCTGCACCGGAGAATTCATAAACTGGTTTGGTTTTATTACAATCCCGTTTTTAGCACTTATCGGCTTTATTACAATCGCTGTATGTAGTTTTATTGTAATAAAAAACAAATAAGGAGATGAAACAATGAAAAAAATGCTTATATTTGGTGGTATTATTATCGCCTTATTTGCGGCAATTTTTGCTGTCACACAAATGGAAGAAAAAAATGCTACTAGTCAAAAAATTGATAATGCTACTGATGGTAAAACAGATGGTCCTGACTACTATACAAACAAAATCTCTCTTTCAGATCTTCAAAAGAATTTAAAAGAGAAAAAAGAAGAAACAGTATACTTTTATCAAACATCTTGTGTTCATTGTCAAAAGCTATCTCCTGTCGTAGTACCAATGGCTAAAGACTTGAACGTTGATATGAAAGTAATGGATATTGAAAAAATAGATGCTCCTTGGGATGAATATAAAATTAAAGGAACTCCAACAATCATTCACTTTAAAGATGGCAAAGAAGTAAGCCGTATTAGCGGTGAACAGCCGAAAGACAAATTAAAAGAATGGCTTGAACAAACGAAAAAATAACGAGAAAAGGAAACTCCTTCTACACATGAAATGGGCATAAAGTCCCAAACTAATGTATAAGGAGGGGGTTTTATGCCAGAAGTAAGATGCTCTGTTTCCAATTGCTCATTTTGGGGACAAGGTAACTTTTGTCAAGCAAGTGCGATTATCGTTCAGCCAGATGCGGATGAAACAGGTCAAACTGAAAATGAATCGTATACAAGTGCAGTTTTAACAAACGAGACGCTAGAAAGTTCTGTAGCAACGAGTGTAGAAACTTGTTGTCATACATTTAAGCCAAAATATTAAACATAAAAAGCATACGAGTACTCGTATGCTTTTTACATTCCTCTCCAAAAATCATGCATGATAAAAAAGTACAAAATAACGAGAATAGCTGTCCCGCATAGGGTAATGCGCCGATATATACTCTTCTCACCTTCTCTTGCTTTCACAAACGCCAAAATAAATCCGAAGAACAATATTAAATCAACATATGGAACATAAAAAGAAAAAACGAGAAACGAATACAAATACACGATAAATAAACAGGTCGTTACTAAGAAAACTTTAAAGGCAAATTCGCTTTTCATAATGTAACCGCCCCCTATCTGTACTGTATTATATTCAGCAAAATCCAATAGTTGCAGTTAAACTCGAAGTAGAAATAAGCTACCGTCTATAATACGGTAGCCTATTACGGAACATTATATTTTCGTTTATATATATTACTTAAAACCGAAGAAGGAATTTGCTCGTAACGAATTTTCTCTCCAGTTTCATCCACAATATACAAATTGTTTCCTATATAATATATTCCATCTTTTCGTTTTGAATACACCTTATATCTTTCATTCGGCAATACCGTTTTCACTTTCGTTAACTGCCCATTTGGTTCTTGCCAATATATATCGGCACGGTCTACTAACGTAAGCACGCCAATTTGCTCTTCCTCTACTTTACGACCATTCCAACTCACGACGCGGTAGCCAAGCTTATTCGCCTCATATTCGGGGCTCGTATGAAAACGGGAAATGATTACTTTTGTTTGTAATTGAACTCGGTCATATAGCCACTGTATATCTCTGTCATGCATACGAATACAACCATTTGATTCCCTACTTCCAATTGTCCATTCCCGATTTGTCCCGTGAATCGCATATTCATTTTTATCTAGTCCAAGCCACCTCGTACCAAGAGGGTTATTCGGTGCACCACCAGCTATTTTTTTCCGATGGTATTCTTTATTTTTATATTTAGTTATAATACAAAAATTACCTTCAGGCGTAGGTGTACGATCTCTTCCACTTGTTACGGGGAATGTTTTTGTATAATTTCCATTTTCAAAAAAAGATAATTGGTTTGTCGTAAGATTCACTAATATTAGATGATCTGTATCAGCAAAGGCACTAACCGGTAGGATGAAAAATAATAGTATGACGAAACATAATTTTTTCATCTATATCCCTCCCCTAGCGCCACTATAATAAGTAGAATTAACTTTACTTTGCTCTTATAAATGAAAACTATCCATTTACAATAACGCCCCCATTTACATGTATCATTTGTCCGGTAACATAGGATGAATCGCCAGACGCTAAATATACGTATGCTGGTGCTAATTCATACGGTTGACCAGGCCTTTGCATCGGAACATTGCTCCCGAACTGAGCAACCTTCTTCTCATCAAAGCTTGATGGAATAAGTGGTGTCCAAATTGGCCCGGGCGCAACACCATTTACACGAATCCCTTTTTGCACTAACGATTGAGAAAGTGACCTTGTAAAAGCAACGATTGCTCCTTTCGTTGCCGAGTAATCAATTAACGTTTCATTTCCTTCATACGCAACGATAGACGCCGTATTTATAATGACATCCCCTTGCTTTAAATAAGAAAGTGCTGCTTTCGTAACGTGAAAATAAGAAAAAATATTAATACGAAAAGTCTTTTCTAACTGTTCTGCTGTAATATATTCTAGCCCTTGCTGCGGATATTGCTGCGCGACATTATTTACTAAAACATTTACACTACCTAGTTGCTTGACGGTCTCTTCTACAATATCTTTACAATGCTGTTCATTACTTAAATCACCTGGTAACAACACACACTTTACACCTTCTTGTTCTACACGTTGCTTCGTCTCATTTGCATCTCCATCTTCATCTAAATACGCAATCGCAATATTCGCTCCCTCTTTCGCAAAAGCGATGGAAACAGCTCGTCCAATCCCGCTATCCCCTCCTGTAATTAATACATTCTTTCCTTTTAATTTTTCGCTTCCTTTATAGTTTGGATCTTCAAACTGCGGTAGAGGATTCATTAACGATTCAATACCAGGTTGTTTATTTTGATGTTGCGCTGGCATTGTTACAAAGTTTTTTTGCTGTGGCATAGCTTCTTTCAACTCCTTTTCCTTATAATATGCGCACAATAAACACTGAAATTCATACATCGATTTACGATTAATATTCGAATTTAAGACACAAAATATGAATTGTTGTAAACTTTTTATGCAAAACTATTGCAAAATAGTTAAAAAACGAATATTATATATAACTGTTGTGAAAATTATTCGTAAACAGAAAGGATGTTTATATGTTTAACCTTTCAAAACATAAAACTTCTATTAAAACTGAAATTATGGCAGGTATTATTACCTTCTTAACAATGGCATATATCATTGTCGTAAACCCTGTCATCCTTGGGGATGCAGGTGTTCCATTTGAACAAGCATTTACAGCAACCATTATCGCTGCTGTTGTCGGAACATTATTTATGGCGATCTTTACAAACTTACCAATCGCAATTGCACCAGGTATGGGATTAAATGCTTATTTCTCTTACTCTGTTGTAAAAGCTCATGAAGGCATGACTTTCGCAATTGCATTCTCTGCTGTATTCGTAGCAGGTATGATTTTAATTTTGTTATCATTCACATCTTTCCGTACAAAATTAATGGAAGCAATTCCTGAAAACTTAAAACATGCAATTACTGCTGGTATCGGTCTTTTCATCGCCTTTATCGGTTTACGTTTAACAGGTATCGTTACAAAAAATGAAGCAAACTTAGTTGGACTTGGTGATCTTCACTCTGCGCCAGTACTACTAGCATTAGCTGGACTTGGAATTACAATCATCCTTATGTCTTTAAATGTAAATGGTGCACTATTTATCGGGATGCTATTAACTGGTATTATCGCTTTCTTCACAGGACAATTAACATTCTCAAACGGTGTTACATCAATGCCTGGATTACCAGAAGGAATTATCGTTTCAAATCCAATTACTGCTGTATCTGATGTAATTAACTACGGATTATACGGCGTTGTATTTTCATTCTTCCTTGTTACATTATTCGATACAACAGGTACATTACTTGGTGTAGCTCAACAAGGTGGATTTATGAAAGACGGAAAACTTCCAAAAGCTGGACGAGCTCTTCTATCTGACTCATTCTCAGCAACAATCGGTTCTATGTTCGGAACAACACCATCAACAGCTTACATCGAATCATCTGCTGGTGTTGCAGCTGGTGGTCGTACTGGTTTAACAACTGTTACAGTAGCTGTTCTATTCGCACTAGCAGCATTCTTCGGGCCATTAGTAAGTGCCGTTTCTGGTGTATCAGCTATTACTGCACCATCATTAATTATCGTTGGTAGCCTTATGATGGGTTCAGTTCGCCACATCGATTGGGATGTATTTGATGAAGCATTCCCAGCATTCTTAGTAATCCTAAGCATGCCACTTACATCAAGTATCGCAACAGGTATCGCTCTTGGATTTATTTCATACCCACTTATGAAAGTGGCAAAAGGTAAATTCTGTGCTGTTCACCCACTTGTGTATGTATTCGGAATCTTGTTCGCTTATCAATTGATTTTCTTACCACATTAAAATCCCTCATTAAGAGGGATTTTTTTATAAAAAATTATTTGACAACACCACAAACTTGTGGAATAATTCGAAATAGTTGAATATTCGATGTCTTATCAAGAGCAGGTGGAGGGATGAGCCCTACGAAGCCCGGCAACCGACCCATTTATGGGCACGGTGCTAATTCTTACAACACGTTGTGTTGAAAGATAAGAGTAATATGATAAGACGTCTTTTCTATATGAAAAGGCGTTTTTTATTTTCACTCCCTCTCCTCTCTTCTTAGTTTAGGAGGGATTTTTTTATGAAGAAATTGTGTTCTATCGTACTCATTGTTCTCTTACTTACATTAACTGCTTGTACAAATGAACAAGATGCTGTCTCTTCACAAAAGCAACAAACTGTGAAAAAAGTAACTACAACAGTAGAAAATCATTTACAAACAGAAATTCCAAACCAAATAAAGAAACCATTAAAAATTGCATTAATTATGCAAATGTCTATCGGAACTTTTTCCTCTCAATATATTGAGGGGGTCAAAAAACAAGTAGAACTATTTGGCGGCAGTGTACAAGTCTATAATTCTGATAATGATTTAGCAAAAATGGCGGCAAATTTAGATACTGCTATTAATTCAAAAGTGGATGGTATATTAATTGATCATGGTCGATCTGAAGCGCTGAAACCTGGAGTAGAAAAGGCATTACAAGCAAATATTCCGGTAGTAGCGTTTGATAATGATCTACGCTTGCCAGGCGTAACGATTATTGATCAAGATGACTATAGTCTTGCATGGAAATCATTAAAAACATTAGCGGAAGATTTGAATGGACAAGGAAATATCGCAGTCGTATGGGTTGGTGGATTCGCTCCAATGGAACGTCGTAATGTTATCATTGATGCTTTTTATAAACGTTATCCAAATATAAAAGAAGTTACACGATTCGGTACTGCTAGTAATAACACACCGCTCGATACACAAACACAAGTAGAAGCTTTACTAAAAAAATATCCGAAAAAAGGAGATTTACAAGCTATTTTCGCTTCATGGGATGAATTTGCTAAAGGGGCTGTCAAAGCACTCGAACAAGCTGGTCGTACAGATATAAAAGTATACGGCATTGACTTAAGTAATGAAGATTTACAACTCATGCAAAAAGAAAATTCACCTTGGACTGCTACAGCTGCAACTGATCCAGCTGAAGTAGGTAAAGTTCAAGTACGATTTTTATATAAAAAAATTGCTGGTGAACAAACGCCAGATATTTATTCGCTAGAACCTTATTTAGTGAAGAAAAATAATTTACCAAAAGAAAATATAACAATGGATCAATTATCAAAACATATAAATGGTTGGGGAGATTCAAAAGATGGGTATTCTCCTTGGATGAAAAAATTAGAGAAGGAGAAAAAATGATGACATTCTCTCTTCAAAACATTACACATTCTTATCATGTAACTACCCCTGTTCTAGAAGATGTTTCTATTCATATTGAAAAAGGAAAAGTGCACGCATTACTAGGAATGAACGGCGCAGGAAAAAGTACTTTATTAAAAATAGCAACTGGTGAAATCCAACCAGTTGCTGGCAATATAAAAATTGATAATCAGACTGTTTCCTTTACTTCTCCACGTGATGCAAAAAAGCACGGTATTTCTTTCGTAACACAAGAAGTAGATCACGGACTTATTTCAGGATTATCTGTCTTAGAAAATGTACTAATCGATCAGTTAGCAATGCAAAACCGAGCAATATTCTCAAAATCAAAATTAGTCGCACTCGCGAAACGACACTTACAAACTGTGCAGCTCGATTTAAATGTTTTGGACGACGTTTCAAACTGCTCATTACATGAAAAACAGTTACTTCTTATCGCAAGAGCTTTATCTAACAATATAAATTATCTTTTATTAGATGAGCCAACTTCTTCTCTTGGGCCAAAAGAAGTGGAAACCTTTGGGAAACTCTTAAAAAATTTAACATCAAAAGGTATTGGCATTATTCTAATTTCTCATCGTCTATCAGAGATTCGAAAATTTGCGGATGATGTAACTGTATTACATAACGGTAAAGTTGCACTCTCCGAAGCTATTACAAAGATTACGGATCAACAAATTGTGGAAGCAATGACTGGAAAACAACTTACACTTCCAATTAATACAGCACCAAAAACCGGAAGAGAAGAATTATTTAAAGTACAAAAACTTCAATTACACAAAGGCCATTCTCCTCTTTCTCTCACTGTACGGAAAGGTGAAACTGTCGTGATATATGGATTAATTGGAAGTGGAAAAACAACACTTGCTGAGACTTTATTTGGTGCTCGTCATATTTATCACGCAAAAATAGGTGGTTATAACATTACAATAAAAACACCGCGAGATGCAATTCAAGCGAAAATTGCACTTGTACCAGAAGAAAGAAGAAAACAAGGCGTATTTCTTTCAGAAGACATTATAAGTCACACAAATTTACACCAATCCGGTTGGAAACGAAAACAAACCGAAGTAAATACTGCTACTGCAGCAATTACTTCTTTCGGCATCTCACCAAACAATCCAAAAGCCTTTATCCATTCACTGAGCGGCGGAAATCAACAAAAAGTCTCTATTGCAAAGTGGAATGGATTCAAACCTACTCTATTTCTTTTGGACGAGCCAACTAAAGGTGTAGACATAGCTGCAAAACAAGACATTTTTCAATTCATTCGCAACATTATAGAAAACGGAAGTTCCGTAATTTATTTCACAGGAGAACAAGATGAAGCGCTACATATCGCTGATCGCATTCTTATACTAGCAAACGGAGAATTTGTAGGTGAATACTTACCGAACGAACTATCTCCTGAACAGCTTTTACATTTATCTGAAGGGAGTTATTCCATTGAATCTCGTTCATAAAACTAAAAAACTATATTTACCTACTCATCTTTTTTATCAATTTAGTACAATTGCTATCATTATAGGTGTTACAATTTTTTTCTCTATCGTTAATGATTCTTTTTTAACATACAACAATATTAGTGATATTTTACGCTCTATTTCTATCGTAACGTTACTCGCAATTGGCGTTACCTTTACATTAATTGTAGACGGATTTGATTTATCAGTTGGCTCTACCGCTAGTTTAGCGACAATTGCAGCTGCATCTTGTCTCGTTTTATATCGGCAAGAGCTATTAGTTACACTCCTTATCCCTATTCTTTGTGGACTGTTAGTTGGATTATGTAATGCACTACTCGTTATCCGAATTAAACTACCAGATTTACTTGCTACACTAAGTATCATGTATATCGTTAACGGACTACACTTAACATTCTCAAAAGGATCTTCTATTTATGAAGGAATGTCTGGGGCTAAAGGACATTTTATTCCATCCTTTTTATTTATCGGTCAAGGTTCTGTGCTAGGAATTCCAGTCCCTGTCATTATCATGCTTATCGTCGTTTTGATTGCATATTTATTTTTAGAAAAAACAACGTACGGTCGTTTCTTTTATATGACAGGTGGGAACCGAGAAGCTGCTAGACTAGCTGGTATTCCTACTGATCGTTACCGTGTATATGCTTATATGATTAGCGGTTTACTTGCATCTATTGGTGGTATTATTCTATGTAGCCGCGTTGGAACGGGGCAAGTTTCAGCTGGCGCTCCATTATTAATGGATGCAGTTGCAGCTGCCTATATCGGTTACGCAATGTTCGGCGCCAAGAAACCAAATATAGTCGGGACATTCCTCGGCTCCGTATTAATCGGAATTATATTAAATGGTCTCACCATGATGAACGTCCCTTATTATGCACAGGATATTATTAAAGGAAGTATTTTAATTACAGCTTTAGCATTTTCATTTATTAAAAAGAAGCGTAAATAAAAAAGTAGCGCATCGAATTCCGATGCGCTACTTTCCTTTTGCAATAATCAAACGAACTACTTTCAATGCAAGAAGTAGAAGACCGTTCACTATCGCTGCAATCCCTAAAACGACCGCTATCATCAGCTCTCCCATTCCATTATTCAACATAAACATAACAGAAGAAATGAAAGCCAAAATAAGCAATATTAACGTTGGTATATATTTAATAATCGGCTTCTTATATGATTTTTTTGAAAGAAGAAACGTAATTACTAATGTCATAATGATCACAAAATATACGGCAAATAAAAAAATCATATGAAAGCCTCCTCTACGCCCAAATTACTAAAAAAAGATTAGAAAACTTTAATATTCCTCATTCACTTGTACTTCTTTACTATATTTTTGAATGAACACTGACGAAATAACCATTATCATCCCTACACTAAAACCAATAAGCTGGTCTAGTAGCATTTCATCATGAATGAACCAGCGCAATAAAAATACGCCACAAAAAATAAAGATCATAGTAAATCCAGTATGCCTAAGACCTTTATATACATTTTCCATATGTATCACCTCTTCACATACCTTTATCCATATTATACCATAACACTAAACGTGTATAACCGTCATTCGACATTCAAGCCAATAATAAAAAAGGCTGCAGAGAAATTCTTCCGCAGCCTAATCATTATTTTTGTAAAAACGACTGTAAATCTGCAAACTGTCTCTTTGCATCTTCATAGCCTTGCTCATATAAATTTTGTAGTTTTGCTGTATCTTTTTCCATACGATCTACTTGAAGCGGCACTTCTGGGCGAATAACAAATAAATTCCCAGCTTGTTCTTCTTTTTCAATGTAGTGCAGTGTTTCATTATATACTTCATAACGATTCAACATCGTCTTCACAAGATTCGGATATTTTTTATATGCTTTCGCTGCTATCCATCCAAACTTTGACTTTTTCTTTGCGTAACCATGATTTCTCGTTAAAATTACGACTGATTTTTTAAATCCATCTTCCTGTGCTTTACGAACTGGAATTGGATCTGAAATCCCGCCATCTAACAATTGCTTACCACGGTAATTTACTACTGGTGCAATGAAAGGCAATGAACTAGATGCTTGTAATAAATTTAGTGCATCATCATTCGTTCCTTCTTTTTCAAAGTAAACAGACTGTCCTGTTTCACAATCTGTTGTCCCTACAAGGAAACGCTCTGGACTATTAAAGTATGTTTCAAAGTCAAACGGAACATGCTTTTCTGGAATCTCATGAAAAATGAACTCCATATCGAATAACTGGCGTTTTCTCCATAAATTTTTAAACGATAAGTATTTTGGGTGTGATGCATAATCAATATTTACTGTTTTATTTCTATTTCTTTGTCTGGAAAGATACGACGCTGCATGACAAGCACCAGCTGATACACCGATTACATATGGAAAATATAAATCTTGTTCCATAAAGTATTCTAATATCCCGCCCGTATATACACCACGCATACCGCCGCCTTCTAATACTAACCCCGTATTTTCAAGCATGTTATTCTCTCCTCTTTATATATTGACTCTTTAATTATTCACCATGTTAAGTATCTGTTTCTATTATATATGAGTTCTTTTAGAAATTATATTCAAAAGACTCGAAATGAAGGAGTTTTTTCTTCCAATTATATTTCCAAATGATCGGAGACATCTTTTATAAATCTTTGAATAAAATCTTGCTCTTCTTTCGTATATCTATCTAAAAGTAACAGCCACTTTTCTTCAGCTTGTTTATGCAATGTATCATGAGCTTTATATATTTCATTTCCGCTTTCCGTTAAGCGGAAGAAAATTTCTTTTTGATTATCTAACATTTGCATCTTCTCAACGAATTGCTTTTGAAACAACTTTGTACAAATTTTAGAGATTGCACCCTTCGTCATTCCCATTTCCGTCGTAATAGCAGTTACATTCATCAAACCATTTTTCCCGATACACTCGATCACATGTAACTCAGATAAAGACATACCACTTATACCTGTCTCACGAAGAAATTTCTCATTTTTCCCTTTCAAGTGTTCTTCTTTTTTATGTAAAAGTGTACGAATGTCCGAAAGTATTTCCATTTGTTTCGTTGCATAATCCAATCCGTTCGCCCCCTAAGTTTCCAAAGAAACAATTTAACTATATACCATTTTAAAATCATTTTTTCATATTTACAAGTAAGAAAATCATGTTAAAATAAATTTAGTTTCCAAGGAAACTAAATGACAGGGAGGTTAACATAATGAAAAAACCCAAACTACATTTCATTTTATATGTCGTCTGTATGAGTGCCTTACTCGGTTCTTTCGCTCAAAATATTTACACGCCTATCTTGCCTATGATTCAAGGTTCTTTTCAAACTTCTCTTTATCTTGTAAATGTAACAGTTTCCCTTTTCACATTCGTTCTTGCGATTATGCAGCTCATATATGGACCTTTCATTGATACAAAAGGAAGAAAATCTGTCCTTATCCCTAGTTTAATCATTAGTACAATTGGCTCAATCGGATGTGCTTTTTCGGCGAATATTTACTTATTTCTATTCTTTAGAGCTGTTCAAGCTGTAGGAATAGCGGCTATACCTGTAGTCGCAGCAACGATTATCGGTGATTTGTTTGAAGGAAAAAAACGAGGAGAAGCAATGAGCCTTTATCAAATGTTACTTGCTCTTGCACCTGCGATTGGCCCCCTCATTGGTGGTTATCTCGGCAGTATAAACGGCCATGTATCCGTATTTCTCTTTTTATCTATACTTGGCATTCTCTTATTAACGATAAACATTTCACTACTTCCAGAAACAAAACCAACTGTAAGTAAGCAACCGCGATCAAAAAAGAATCCCTGGTTTATCTTAAAAAATAAAACTGGATTTTCTATTACTCTTATTGGCTTTATTCAATTTTGTATTTACTTTTGTTTCCTCGTTTTCTTACCGAGTATTTTAACGAGTTTATTTCACTTACCTGCAAGTGCAATTGGCCTTATGTTTGTACCGATGTCCCTTTCTATTATGTTAGGAAGTTATTGCTTCAAGCTTTTACAAAAGCACCTCACAACAAAACAAGCTTTATTCATTACTAGTTTCTTCAATATTATATGTGTCACTTTATTCTCTTTCACATATAGCATCAATATCCTATTCATTATTATCGTTACATCTTTGTACGGTTTTAGTATGGGACTTTCTATGCCAACACACACTACTTTATTAACAGAAGAATTCGTACAAGAACGCGCAACTGCTATCGGTATGTACAACTTTATGCGCTATCTCGGTATGGGAACAGGGCCACTTGTAGGTGGATTTTTTGTATTTAATCAAAATTACTTTTGGATTTTCTTCCTAGGTGCAATTATGTTTCTACTCATACTCTTATATGCGATAAAAATGCTACGCTTCCCTGCCACACAAAAGGCAAAATAGAGACCTGCAGATGGTCTCTATTTTAAACCCGTTGATCCGCAACGATATGAATATCAATATACTTCGTTTGCCTCATAATTTCATTTACAATTGAACCTTTTCGAATTTCTTCCCAACGTGTTCTCGCCGATTGTCCAAGTAAAATTTGCGTTACTTGTAGTCTTTTCGCGACTTCAATAATAACATCCGCTGGCTTTCTTCCTTTGGCCTCTTCTAAAACAAAACTCGCATCAAATTGATTCGTTAGCGACTTCCACTCTTCAATTGTTTGCTTTTTCCCTGCTGAAAGAGAATCTATCTTTTCCCTTTCAACGTTTAATACATACAATTCAGCGTTTAACCGATCCGCCATGCGCCATCCCCGTCTTATTAATTTTTCCGCTGTTGAACTGTATTGTACACAAACGAGAATTTTTTCTTTTACACCAATCGGTTCTATTACTGTTTGGCTAATTTTCTCGTCCATATCATCTGCAACTTCTCGAAGTGATAATTCCCTAAGCGCTCCTAAATTATTAAGTGTAAAGAAGTTTTGTAAGCTTTGCTGAATTTT
Organism: Bacillus sp. BC05(2025); assembly: GCF_056725905.1. Lineage (NCBI taxonomy): Bacteria > Bacillati > Bacillota > Bacilli > Caryophanales > Bacillaceae > Bacillus > Bacillus sp. BC05(2025). Next base: position 893,598 of record NZ_JBWYRA010000002.1, read on the forward strand.
TTCTTCTTTATATATCTTTCCGTCTATTAGTCTCTTCCTTAATACCTCAGGCGTTGCATCAACGAGCTGAATTTCATTTGCTTTTTGTAAAATAAAATCTGGAATTCGTTCTCTTACTTTTACATTCGTAATTTGAGCTACAATATCATGAACACTTTCTAAATGTTGAATATTAAACGCTGATAATACGGATATACCAGCCTCTAGTAATTCCTGTACATCCATATAACGTTTCTTATTTTTAGATCCAGGAATATTACTATGCGCGAGTTCATCCACGACAACAACTTGCGGTGCACGTTTTATAATTCCTTCCACGTCTAGTTCATAAAATACTTTCCCTTTATAATCTATTTCTTTTAAAGGAACTTGTTCTAAATCAGCAATTGCATCTTCTGTCTCTTTTCTCCCGTACGTTTCAATTAAACCAATTACAATATCCGTACCATCCTTTTTCATCTCTCTAGCATCATAGAGCATTTTATAACTTTTCCCTACCCCTGGAGCCGCTCCTACATACAGCTTTAACTTCCCGCGATTTTGCTGCCGGATATATTCTAAATATTCCTCTGGCGTTCGTCTTTGAAAAGTTGGTTTATAATCATCCGCATACAAAACACTCACAACCTTTCTTTTGAAACAACGCTACCTCAATCCGTTAGATTGAGGTAGTACTTTTACTATTTCAGTAATTTCTGTAATTCTAAATTTAATTTTAAGACGTTCACGCGGTTCTCTCCAAATAAACCAAGTGCCGCACCTTCCGTTTGATCCTTAATCAATTGATCTAGCGTTTCTTTCGGAATTTTCGTTAATTTTGAGATGCGATCCACCTGTACAGAGGCGGCCTGTGGGCTAATATCAGAATCTAATCCTGAACCTGAATTCGTCACTAAATCGATTGGTACTTCTGTCACTGGAACAGCCCGGTTTTGTTTCTTCCATTCCTCAATACTTTTCTCTACTCGTTTCTCTAAATCTGGATTAGACGGTGCATAGTTATTGGAACCAGATGCTTCTGCCTTATATTCAATACTAGAAACACGCCCATGAAAATAACGTGGGTCTGTAAAATTTTGACCAATTAATTTAGAACCAATCACTTCATTTTTATCATTATATATTAGACTTCCATCCGCATTATCCTTCATTACCGCTTGTGCAATACCAGTTACAATAAGCGGGTATACAAGGCCACACAACACTAAAAATGTAAAAGTAATCCGGATGATTGGTGATAGTATACTTTGTTTCTTCGCCATCTTTTTCCCCTCTTCCTTATATAAACAAGCCGACAATTATATCAATTACTTTAATTCCAATGAACGGTACAATCACTCCGCCAAGTCCATAAATAAGTAAGTTTCGGCCAAGTAGTGCATTCGAACTCATCGGTTTATATGCGATACCTTTCATCGCCAATGGAATAAGTAACGGAATAATAACTGCATTAAATATTAATGCTGATAAAATCGCTGACAGTGGTGATGTTAGTTTCATAATGTTCAATGCTTCCATTTGCGGAATCGCAAGTGTAAACATTGCTGGAATGATTGCAAAATATTTTGCGATATCATTCGCAATACTAAACGTCGTTAACGCACCACGCGTCATTAACAATTGCTTACCGATTCCTACAACCTCAATAATTTTTGTCGGGTTCGAATCTAAATCAATCATATTCGCTGCTTCTTTCGCAGCTGTCGTACCGCTATTCATTGCTAATCCAACGTCAGCTTGCGCTAGTGCCGGAGCATCATTTGTACCATCACCTGTCATCGCTACAAGTTTTCCTTTATCTTGCTCTGCTTTAATAACTGCAATTTTATCTTCTGGCTTACACTCAGCAACAAATTCATCTACTCCAGCTTCTTTTGCAATGGTTGCTGCTGTTAATGGATTATCACCCGTACACATAACCGTTTTAATCCCCATTTGACGCAATTGTTCAAAACGTTCACGCATACCAGGTTTTACTGTATCTTTTAAATAGATTAAACCGTAAATACGATTATCCACTGCAACTACAAGTGGTGTCCCGCCCTCTTTTGAAATGAGATCTGCTTTTTGATTTACATCTTTCGGAATCGTTCCGCCTTGTGACCTAACCCATTCAATCACGCTACCTACAGCACCTTTTCTCACTTTCGTTCCGTCTTGTAAATCGACACCACTCATTCTCGTTTCTGCTTTAAACGGAACAAACTCACCTTGTTCTGCAATTTCTCGATTATATGATATAGACTTCGTTTTTACATATTCGATAACTGATCGACCTTCTGGTGTTTCATCTAAAACAGAACTAATCGCAGCCCATCTTCCAACTTGCTCAATCGTTTCATTTCCTACAGGAATCAGTGTATGTGCCATCCGATTCCCGAAAGTAATCGTACCTGTTTTATCTAAAATAATCGTATTAATATCACCCGCAGCTTCTACTGCTTTACCTGACATCGCTAACACATTAAACTTTGTCACCCTGTCCATCCCAGCAATACCAATCGCTGATAATAATCCACCAATTGTCGTTGGAATTAAACAAACTAACAACGCAACAAGTACAGCTGTATCAATTTGAAATCCTAAATAGTTTGTAAAAATCGGTAACGTCACAACAACGATTAAGAAAATAAGAGTTAAGCTCGTTAATACCGTATTTAAAGCAATCTCATTTGGCGTTTTTTGACGAGCAGCGCCTTCTACTAACGAAATCATTTTATCAATAAATGATTCACCAGGATTACTCGTAATAACAATCGTAATCTCATCACTGACGACCATCGTACCACCTGTTACGGAACAAAAATCACCGCCCGCTTCTTTTATAACAGGAGCTGATTCTCCTGTAATCGCAGATTCATCAACAGACGCTAACCCTTTTATAACTTCCCCATCACTTGGAATCATTTCTCCTTGTTTTACAATAACAACGTCACCTTTTCTCAAATCAGTTGCTGAAACTTGAACAATCTCTCCATTGTCTTTTACAACATTTGCGAACACATCTTTCTTCGATTGTTTTAAAGAATCAGCTTGAGCTTTCCCCCGCCCTTCCGCTAACGCTTCTGCAAAGTTAGCAAATAAAACTGTAAATAAGAGAATGAGAGAAACTGTTATATTAAACCATCCTGGTACACTACTAGAATGACTTGGAAGAAATGATAAAATGAACGTAATGACAAACCCAATTTCTACAACGAACATAATCGGATTCTTTATCATAACTTTCGGATTCAATTTTGCAAAGGATTGTTTCATCGCATGTTTCACGATATCACGATCCATCGTTTTCGCTTGTCTAACCTCATCTTCTACCGCATGTATGTGTGACTCATTTACTGTTTTTTCTTTTACTACTACCGGTCTCATCATTTACCCTCCATTACTTCAATGTAAGAAATTCTGCAATTGGGCCGAGTACTAACATCGGGAAGAATGTTAATGCACCGACAATTACAATTGTTCCGATGAAAATGCCGCCAAATAAACTATTATCCGTGCGGAACGTTCCGACTGTTTCTGGCACAACCGTCTTTTCTTTCAAAGAAGCTGCAACAGCTAGCATCGTAATTAAACTGAAATAGCGCCCTAAAAACATAACTAAACCAGTTGTAATATTCCAAAACGGTGTATTATCCGCTAATCCTTCAAATCCAGATCCATTATTCGCAGCTGACGATGTGTATTCATATACTACTTGCGTTAAACCGTGGAAACCGGAATGAGAAATAGCATCTGTTCCTAAACTTGTTGAAAGAGCTAATGCTGAAAATCCTAAAATAAGCAGTGGATGAAATAGTATCGTTACCGCAATTAATTTCATTTCCTTACCTTCAATTTTCTTACCTAAAAACTCTGGTGTCCGTCCAACCATCAATCCAGATATAAAGACTGCGATAATCGCATACATAATAATGTTCACAAAGCCTGCTCCAACGCCGCCGTATACTGTATTTAACATCATATTTACGAGCGGTACTAACCCGCCAATTGGTGTTAACGTATCATGCATCGTGTTCACGGCTCCGGTTTCAGCTGCTGTCGTCACTGTTGCGTATAGGGAAGAAAATACCGTTCCAAATCGTACTTCTTTTCCTTCCATACTTCCTTGTACATGCTGTATACCCATTCCATTTAACGCTGGATTCCCATGTAATTCAGATGTCATAATCGTTATAAACCCTAGTAAAAACACTATGAATAGTGAAACGAAAAGAATACGTCCTTGCTTTTTATTGCCTACCATTCGTCCGTACGTAAACGGAAGTGCTGTTGGCAATAACATCATAAGCATCATTTGCAAAATATTACTCATTTGCCCTGGATTTTCGAAAGGATGTGTAGAGTTTGCTCCGAAAAATCCACCGCCGTTATTTCCGAGTTCCTTAATAGCTACGAATGATGCAACAGGCCCACGTAAAATACTTTGTTTTGCGCCATCAATCGTTTGTGCCGTAACGGCACCTTCTAACGTTTGTGGTACACCAAGTGCGACAAAGACTAGTGCTGCAATACATGCGATAGGAAGAAATACTCTGGTTAATGCTCTCGTAAAATCAACGAAAAAGTTACCAAGTTCTTTTCCAGCAAGCCCTCTTATAAATGCCATAACGAGTGCTAACGTCGTTGCCGGTGCTGCAAACATTAAAAATGTAATTCCAATTAATTGTGATAAATAAGATAAACCATTTTCACCGCTATAATGCTGTAAGTTTGTATCAGCCATAAAACTAATTGCTGTATTAAAAGCGAGCGTAGGCTCCATTCCTTCAATGTGTGCTGGATTTAATGGCAATACTCCTTGCAGTCTGAAAATGAAATATACGACAACAATCATAAATCCATTTAATAAAACTAATGATAGTGCGTACTGTTTCCACGTTTGATTGTATTCTTTTACACCCGTAATTTTAAAAATAAGTTTTTCAAAAGGCCCGAATACTTTATCTAGCTTTTTACTACCTTGAAAAGCTTTCTCTAAATAAATTCCCGTTGGCTTTGCCACAAGAATAAACAACAGCATTGTAATAACAACTGCGACCCAGATCATAATGAATGACTCCCCCTAATTAAAACTTTTCCGGATTTAATAATGCATACACTAAGTACAACGTAATTGCTGCAACAATAACCGATAAGGCAATCATCATGATTGCTTCCCTTCTTTCACAACTTTATCTGACCAACTTGCAAGACTTGCCATCGATGCGACTAACACAACGAAAATCCCGATCATTACAACATCTAACATAACTATCCCTCACTCCATTTGTAGAATTTTACCATCAAAATATTAAAAAAGAACACTGAGCTCTACTCAGTGTTCAAAAAATGAACAACAAAAAGTAAACCTCCTCTCTAAACGCTTACGAGGTTAGCTGTCGGATTCGGGCCTAAAGAGTAGCCCTACTTTCAAAACTGAAAGATTCACCCCAAGTGACGATGCACAAAATTGGTTCCCCCGCTCCATTTCTGGAACTCAGCGATTTTAGGTTTTTTTGGAAATTTTATGAATGATTTATGAGAGTAAATATACTCCTCTATATTTCACTTGTAAAGAGGCAAATTACTAAAAATAAGAATATATCTATCTGTTTAAACGCTTACATCAGGTATTATTAATACTCTTTCATCTCTTTTCTCGTCTTTTCTTTCTTTTTCACAGAAATGATCTTTTAAATACGAAATAAAAAGAGCGAATGATATGAAGTGCATAGCTTGCTGCACTTCGCATTCGCTCTTTTTTCACTCCCTATTTATTCTCCTCGTAAAAAAGCACGTAAATTTCTCCCGCGAATATAAACTTGTGACAATTCTGCATGTAGTTGCTCATATTCGATAACATCTGTTTTTAAATATAAAGCGTCTTTCGATGGCAATATGATATAGGGCCTTGGAAAAATAGGATCGAGCACCACCAATTCTTGAACTCGCTCTACCGATACCGCCCAACGATTCGCTATATCTCCTAGTAACAACACCTTCATCTTCTTTTCCCCCACCCTATTCAAAAAATAAAAAAGAAATATTATCACAATTCGTAAACACAACAAGTGTAGCTCCAATTGTTTCATAGAGCCTCGCTGGATATCGTTTATTTCTTGTAACAACAGTAATAGGTGCTTGAAAAGAAAAGCGAATATGTTCTGTAAAGAAGCTAACGATTGGAAGCTCATCACCTAGTAAAATTACCTTCTTAATACACTCACAAATACTAGTAAAATCCTGCTCCCGACTACAACTATACGTCCAATCAAATCCACAATTCCTAACTTCAGCCGCTATCTCTTCATTTGCTGTAAAAATAATTAACTCATGTTGAAATGCTACTAAATCTATTAGACTATTTACCTTACTTTCTTCTCCAACACAAATAAGTGTTAATTCCATGTACCTCATCCTCCTTAGCATAAAAGAAATCAAACATAGATTGATATTCCCCTATACTAATCAGATCGATGAAGCGATGTATCCATCATGGCACCGTCCTCTCTCAAGACGCTTACGAAGTTAGCTGTCGGATTCGGACTTTGAGAGTAGCCCTACTTTCAAAATTGAAAGATTCACCCCTAGTGACACTGCACAAATTGGTTCCTCCGCTCCATATAATTGGACTCAGCGTATTACAAAAAATATATTCTGGCTGATATATTACTCCTGTATTTTGAAAAAGTAAACAGAAAAAAAGCCAGTTAGCAAACTGGCTTCTCATGTCTTTATACACGTGTATTATTCATCTTATACGCAAAATGATTCGTCGGTCCATGACCACTTCCAATATTCAATGGCTCTTCAATTGCTATACTAATAAATCGTTTTGCTTCTTGAACTGCCTCTTCAATGGAGTATCCTTTCGCAAGTCCTGCAGTAACCGCTGAAGCAAATGTGCACCCACTTCCGTGCGTTTGCTTTGAAGGAATTCGTTCACTTCTAAATTCGATAAATTGCTCACCATCAAAGAGTAAATCAACTACTTCATTACCTTGATATTCTGCATGTCCACCCTTCATAAGCACGTATTTCGTACCTAATTCATGCAGTACTTTCGCAGCTTCCTTACTATCTTCAACATTATGAATCTCCATCCCAGTTAACACTTCTGCTTCAGGAACATTCGGTGTTACAACGGTTGCTACTGGTAATAAATATTCTTTTAATGCTTGTACTGCTTCTTGTTGTAATAATGATGCACCGCCCTTAGCAATCATAACAGGATCTAGTACAATATTATTCCAGCCAAATTTATTAATATGTTCTGCTACAATTTGAATAATTTCGCTGTTAAATAACATTCCTAGTTTCACAGCATCTGGTGTTAAATCCGTACCGATTGAATTCAACTGTTCCGTAATACCTTCTAACGAAACTGGATATACCCCTTGAACGCCAAGCGTGTTTTGAGCAGTAATTGCTGTAATAGCTGTCATCCCGTACACACCAAGCTCTTGGAATGTTTTTAAATCTGCTTGAATGCCGGCACCGCCGCCACTATCAGATCCTGCAATTGTTAAAGCTTTATTTACTTTCATCCCACTCATCCTTTTCTATCCAAAATAGCGATGATAAATTGTTTTTGCTTCGCTTATATCTTTCGTTCCATGTACAAGTACACGACCATCTTTAAAAGCAACTAATCTCTTTTCTTCCACAGAAAATGATAATAAATATGGATTTATATTTAAATCATGCACACGATCATTCAGCAGCTCTTTATATCGTTCAAAATCTATTTCCTCTTTATGAGGTGGTCTAATTTGAACTGTATTTCTCCCGCATAACACTGCTGTTTTCGATGTATTATCTTTATTTAAATACGGATACAATGCATTCTCTCCGCACGAAGGACAATTATGCTTACGAAGCTTTTGCACATTCATACATGAATATTCATTCTTCCATACATCAAACGACACAAGTCCATCTCGAAGCGATTCGTAATCTTCTACTAACAGTTTAAGAGCTTCCGTTACTTGATGAGAAACGACGAGAGATACAGCAGGCGATATAATCCCCGCTGTATCACATGTCGCCCCGCCAAGCGGAATCGATTGTAATAAACAAGATAAACATGGCGTTTTACTAGGAAGAATTGTGTAAGAAAGGCCGTAACTCCCTACACATGCTCCGTAAATCCATGGAATAGAATGTTTTTGCGCTATATCATTTACAATGAAACGCGTTTCGAAATTATCAGTTGCATCAATAATTACATTAACGTTTGTAACGAGTTCTTCTAATTCCTCAGCCGTTACGTCTTGAACGAGAGCTTCTACTCTTACTTCACGATTAATCTCTTCTAGACGTTTCTTTGCCGCTACAGCCTTCGGAAGATTATTTTCCACATCACTCTCTGCGTACAATTGCTGCCTTTGTAAATTACTCCAATCGACATAATCCCGGTCAACAATCGTTACTGTGCCTACACCAGCTCTTACAAACATCTCTGCATTTGCACTACCTAATGCACCTGCACCGATAATAAGTACATGTTTTTCTCTTATTTTTCGTTGTCCTTCTTCTCCAATTGGAGAAAATAGTTCTTGGCGAGAATATCGATTATTCAACTACACTCATTCCTTCTAAAGGACTACTTGCTGTTGCACAACGTTTACGTGCAATACGACCTGCCTCAAATCCTAAACGTCCTGCTTCAATACCTAATTTCATTGCCTGCGCCATTTTAATAGGATCTTTTGCTCCTGACACAGCAGTATTTAATAACACACCATCCGCTCCTAATTCCATCGCAAATGCTGCATCAGCTGGGCTACCGATACCAGCATCAACGATAACTGGTACTGTCGCTTGTTCAATAATGAAGCTTAAATTTAACGGATTTACAATACCAAGCCCTGAACCGATTGGGGATGCTCCTGGCATAATTGCATGCACGCCTAGTTCTTGTAATTTACGTGCTAATACAACATCATCAGATGTATACGGAAGTACGATAAACCCTTCTTCTAGTAACATTTCAGATGCCTTTAACGTTTCTACTGGATCAGGTAATAACGTTCTATCATCACCAATAACTTCTACTTTAATCATGTCGCAAAGCCCTGAAGCTTTTGCTAATTTTGCAATACGAACAGCTTCTTCAGCATTTTTTGCTCCGGCTGTATTCGGTAATAACTTATATTTTTTCACATCAAGTTTCTCTAATAAATTAGGCTGCTTTGCATCGAATATATCCATACGGCGTACTGCGAACGTTAAAACCTCAGCCTCAGATACATCAATTGCCTTTTGCTGTACATCAAAATCAGGGAATTTTCCTGTTCCTAATAAAAGTCTAGAATGAAATGAAAATGGTCCAATGTTTAACATAATCAACCGCCTCCTACGAAAGTTACAATCTCAATTTGGTCTCCATCAAAAACAGATGTATCTGTATGATCATCTTTTTGTAAAATATCTTTATTACGCTCTACTACAACAATTCTGTTTTCCAACTCTAAATGTGTAAGTAGCTCAGCTACTGTTTTCACACTCTCTGGCACTTCAATTTGATTACCATTAATTTTTAAATTCAAACTTCCATCCCCTTTCTAAACTGTTTTAGAAAGCAATAAATCTAGCAAGTGATTCTCCTGCTTTCCTTCTATTAAATCCGCCATATACTGACCAGAAACAGGGCTTAATAAAATACCGTTTCGATAATGGCCTGTACAAGCATATAAACCTTTTATTTCTTCATGCTCTCCCATATAAGGAGCTTCATGATGCGATTGTGGCCTTAATCCTGCCCATGCACTTTCCCATTCCGCTTCTTTTAAAGCTGGCAATATTGTATACGCACGCTCTAATATAGAAGTAATACTTTCTGGTTGCACCGTTTTATGAAACGTATGGGGCTTCATCGTTGCTCCAATTACGTAACGTCCGCCGCGCTTTGGTGCAATGTAAAATCTTTCTTGGAAAATAGGCGCCTTTAAAAGTGGTTTTCTACTTCTTACCGCTACTACTTCTCCTTTAACTGGATATGTACCCCATTCGCGGTGAAAATAACTTAGTAACTTCGTACTCCATGAGCCACCCGCGATAACCACTTTCTCGCAAATGATAATACCTTCGCTTGTCACAATTCCAGTCACTTTATTATTTTCAATACGAATATCAAACACTTCTGTCTGTTCATATATATCAGCGCCCGAAAATGATGCGGAATGTGCGAATGCTTTTGTAAGCTCTGGTGCAATAACGTGACCATCTTTTGGATAATATATAGCCCCTATAATTGACTCAGATAGATACGGCTCTTTCTCTCGTAAACGATCTCCTGTTAAAAAGTAAGATTCTTCACCTGTTTTCTGCTGCCAATCCATAATGTGAAGAATTCTTTCCTTCTCATCTTCATTTTGAGCAATGCGATAAATGCCTTTCTCTTCATACCCAATATCGATTCCTGTTTTTTCACGTAAAACTTCTGCAAGTTGTGGAAATATAGCACGGCTTTCTCTAGCAAGTTCAAATAGCGGATCATATTCATCCCATTCTGCCTGAACCCCAAGTAAACCAGCAGCTGCTTTCGAGGCTTCAGATGCAATTCTTTGCTTCTCTACAATCGCTGCTTTATATCCTCTTTCTGCTAGAAAATGTGCAACTGAACTACCAATTACACCACCGCCAATTATCGCTACATCATACTTCTTACACATGTTTTTCCGCCCACTTTCTTATTGATTCCTTATAAGATTTCGCTTTGCTATACGGGTTACTACTACTTATAATCCCAGACATAACAGCAATACCACTGACGCCGTTAGTTAGAACATCTCCAGTGTTTTCCGGAGTGATTCCTCCAATTGCTATAATCGGTATGGATAAACACTTTGCAATGTCTGAAATTTCTTCAAGCCCTCTCGCTGGCACACCTTTTTTACACTCTGTCGGAAATACATGACCATAGACAAGTGAATCCGCCCCATTCTTAAATGCATCGATCGCCTCTTCTAAAGAATGCACAGAATAACCGACATGCAAATAAGAAAACTTTTCTTTCACTGACCTTACATCTGCGCTTCGATATCCTAGCTGCACGCGCGGAATGTTTAATAAAATAGCAATATCAATTCGGTCATTTATCACTATTTTCGATGCTGGAAAGCCTTTCCTCAAAAGACTTTCCACACCTTCATACAATTCCTTCGTACTTTTCTCACGCTCACGAATATGCAAATAATCAATTTCACTTTCAATTTGCATCGCTACATTCACTAACTCTTCGAATGACATGTGACCATTTGAGATTACATGAAGCTCATTTTTCATATTCATTCGCCTACTTTAAAATGTTTTCGAATAAATCATCGGCCGGAACGATTTCTTTCGTCATTCCTTTATCTTTCAGCCATTTATTTTGTTTCTCCCATGATTCTTTTGAATCTGATAAAAATGGCTCATCTTTCGTTTCCATCTTCTCTAATAAAATTTTCATACTTTCTTTTTCAACTTCTGGTACAAGCGGGAAGTTTTCTTTTTCTTGATGATTTAATAAAATATTTAATGCTTCATCTGGATTTTTCTTCATGAAATCATAGCCTTTTTTCGTACCACGTAAGAAGGCTTGCAACGCTTCTTTATCTTTCTTCAACGTTTTATCACCTGTTACAAATACAAGCTCATGATAATTCGGTACACCGTAATCTGCTGGATTAAAGTATGCTGGCTCATGGCCTTCATGACGCATAACAGGTACTTCATGGTTAATGTATGCTCCAGTTACCGCATCCACTTTTTTCGTAATTAATGCTGGTACTAAATCAAAGCCAATATCGACTACTTTCACTGTATCTGGATTACCACCAGCTTCTTTTACCATCGTTTTTAAATACATCTCACTTAAAGGTGTTCCAGAATATCCAACTGTTTTCTCCTCTAAATCTTTTGGCGATTGAATGCCTGCTGATTTCAGTGATACGACATGGTTTAATGGTGAACGTACGACAGCCCCAATTGATTTCACTGGAATTTGTTCATTTGCTTTTGCCATGACAACATCTGGCTGATAATATAAGCCAACCGTTACTTTTCCTGCAGCAGCTAACGTTAATGGGTCAGTCGGATTAGAAGGGAATTTAATATTCACCTTTACTCCTTCTTCTTTAAAGTAGCCTTTTTCAATTGCTGCATAAATAAAGCTGTGTACCGCATTTGGGTACCAATCAAGCATGACCGTTATTTCTTTTTCTTTTTCTTTTTTACTCTTATCTGATGCTGAATTACTAGAACATCCAGCAATCATTGCAACTAATAATGTAAATACAAAGATGCGTTTTAATAATTTCATGAATGCTTCCTCCAACTAATGAATTTCTTTTCTAATATCGAAATAAGTATGACGAAGAAAATAGCTAATAATGATAACAATACAATGGGTGCAAATACACCTGCTCCGTCTAACTGCGTCATCATTCTTTTACTGAAATATCCTAGCCCAGCTTGTGCACCGAGCCATTCGCCAATTGCTGCCCCAATTACACTAAGCGGAACTGCGATTTTTAAAGCTGAGAAAAAATAAGGAAGAGCAGACGGCAATTTTAATTTAAGAAAAACATCTTTTTTCGTTGCCCCGTATGTAACTAAAAGCTCTTCCCATTCTTTTTTCGTACTGCGTAGTCCATCATACGTATTGACCGCAATCGGGAAAAACGTAATTAAAACCGTAACAACGACTTTACTCCAAATCGTATATCCAAACCATAAAACGAAGAGCGGAGCAAGCGCTGTAATAGGAATCGTTTGTGAAGCCACTAATAATGGATAAAATGCTCTCTCCATCCAATTACTCGCGTTCATTAACATCGCTAGCCCTACCCCAAGTACGATAGAAATTGCCACACCTATTAAAACGACATATAATGTTGCCGGCAAATGAACCGTAAATAATATATCTTTTAGTTTCCATATCTTCATTACAATCGCAGACGGTGACGGTAAAATGTACATTTCATCTAAAATTCTTGCGCCTACTTCCCAAATGACAAGTAAAATACTAGAAAGTGTAAGGGCAGGTAATAGTTCCTTCAACCGTTTCATCATACGAGTACCTGCCTTTGTAACATACTAAGAAGCTCATCTTTAAGCGCTAACACTTCAGGCTTATATAAATCTTTTCTTGTTCGATTACAATCAAGCGGTACAATCCTCTCGGTTAAAGTAGTTATCGGTCGCTGCTCAACTACTAAAATTCGATTAGAAAGAAACAATGCTTCTTCCACATCATGAGTGATAAACAAAATTGTTTTTTCCCACTCTTTCCATTGTTCAAACAACCATTCTTGCAAAGATGCCTTCGTTAAAGCATCCAACGAGCTAAACGGTTCATCTAACAGCAATATCTCCCCGCCTGTTAATAAAGTTCGAATAAAGGATACACGTTGTCTCATACCACCAGATAAATCTTTCGGATATTTTGTCTCGTACCCTTGTAAGCCAAATTTATGTAGCAGTTCCTTCGCTTTTATTTGTGCTTCTTTCTTCTGTACACCTTGGCACTCTAACGGCAGGGCAGCATTCTCAATAATCGTTCTCCACGGCAGGAGCATATCTTTTTGGGGCATATACCCTACAGGATGGCTCTTTGTTTCTGTCAGCTCTATCTGTCCCGTACTTGCTTCTTCTAAACCTGTAATAAGGCGAAATAAAGTACTTTTCCCGCATCCACTCGGTCCGATAATACTTACAAACTCTTTATCTTGTATAGAAGCATTTAATTCCTTGATGATTGGTTTCTCATCATAATGAAAAGAAACATTATGAAACTGTAGTATGTTCTTGCTCCTCAAATCCCCACATCTCCTTACGGTAGGACATATCCCAGAATAAATATTCAAATCGACTGGAATATAGGAAAATCTCCTCTAATCGATCTAGCTCTTTTTCAGACTTTCCAACTGCCATTTCATTTAATAAATCGATTAACCAAACACAAAGGTTGCCATATTCTTCAGAACTATAGCCTTGAATCCACTCACCAAAAAACTCATGATCTCTTGCTCCAGGAATATCATTTAAACGCTTTCCAATTTCCCAGTAGCTCCACATACATGGCAGAAGTGCTGCTATTAATTCCGCAAGTGTGCCATTTTGAGATACAGACATCATGTAATTTGTATAAGCTAAATTTTTAGCAGATGGTTTTGCAGACTCTATCTCCTCTATAGAAATCCCAAGTCTTTTTGCATATTGTTTATGAATTGTCATTTCTCCATTTAATATCCCATCAATTTGTTCAGCAAATTTCCCCATTACTTGTGGATTCGTTGCCTTTACAACACCGATGGCATATAGCTTTGCATAATCTAACAAATATAAATAATCTTGAATAATGTAATACTGAAACTTATCTTTTTCTAACGTGCCATCCCCCATACCTACAACAAATGGATGATTATGACTCATCTCCCAAACTGGTTGTACAGTTTCTAATAATCTATCGCAAAATTTCATTTCCCTATCCCCTTCCGGTATATGTATATAAATAAAAAACCACTTCTAAATAAGAAGTGGTTACAACAAATAAAATTATAATTTATTCGTTGTTCCACTTCCCTTCGCTAGTATTACCTAGATCAGGTGTGATAAGGGTTAAGGATTATTCCTCTCTCAGCACAACAAGCACCCCTAGTGGTTTAAATATGAAATTTTTAAACAAAAAAGCCCCGTTTCTATACGCAAAGAAACGGGGACTTATTATTAGTGTCCGAAGTGCTTCCCTACGCTAGCATAATCTAGATCAGGTAATAAAAAGGATCAAAGACTTAAGGTCTTACTCTCAGCTGGCAACACCAGCTCTCCTAGCAAACTATAAAATTATCACTGTCAGTATAACACCGTAATAAGACATCATCAACTGTTTTAATTTTCTCAATTGTCAACAAAATAACGAAGCCATATAATACTTATATTCTATCTTAGAAATTATTATCCTAATGAATTGGATAAAAAGGAATCATTATCCTCAAAAAATTTATTTTTATATTGATTTCATATTACATTTATGTGAATAAACCCACTATATTATATCTTTATACTATAATAAAATTACAACTATACAACTAGAGGAGGTCTCTATTATATGAATATGAAAGCTACTGCTTTAACAGCAACTACTGTCGCAATTGCTTCTTTACTTCCTTCTATGGGAGAAACAAATGTACAAACAGCCAACGCTGAACAATTATCTAATGGGAAAACTGGATATGTAAAAGTTGATCAAGTAGCCTTACATACAAAAGATAACGCAAATAGCTCATCAATTGATACAATTCGCTTTAATACGAAAGTGAACATACTTGGAACAACTAATGGTTGGTATAAAGTATCTGTTAATAATAAAGTAGGTTACGTACAAAAAGATTCTATTCTACTAAAAAACAAACTTCAATCTAATAATCAATATATCGTTAATGCCAATGCATTAAACGTTCGTTCTGAACCTAATTTAGAATCTTCAATTTTAGATGTATTACCAAATGGGAAATTCGTTACCATTGAAGAAGAACAAGGCGAGTGGTATAAAATTTTACATAATGGCAAAACAGGTTATGTACAAAAAGCATTCGTTTCTAATGGTTCACAGGCTTTAGTGAAAGGCATCACAGTTCAAAATAATACGAAATACACAGTTGCAACACCTAAACTTAATGTACGTAGCAACGCTAGTACAAGTAGTGCACTACTTGGTTCATTACAAAATGGTACACAATTACAAGTAGTGGAAACTGTAGGAACTTGGTATAAAATTCGTTTTGGCACAGGATACGGATATGTCGCAAAACATTATGTGGTGCAAAACCAAACGCAATCACAAGCTCAAACAGCTCAACCTACTTCCATTCCAGCAGTTTTCAAATTCCCTACACAAGGAAAAATTAGCTCAACCTTTGATATGCGCTGGGAACAAATGCATTATGGTATAGATATCGCAGCTCCAGGTAATGTCTCTATCCAAGCGGCGGCGGCAGGTAAAGTTGTGAAATCATATTATTCAGCTAGCTATGGCAATGTTGTGTTCATCGCCCATCAAATAAATGGGAAATTATATACAACAGTCTATGCTCACATGAAAGATCGCACTGTACAAGCTGGTGATCAAGTACAAGCTGGACAATTAGTAGGTCATATGGGAAACACAGGTCATTCATACGGGCAACATCTTCATTTTGAATTACACAATGGAGAATGGAATTTTGAAAAAACAAATGCAGTAAACCCACTGCCATATTTAGTTAGGTAAATTGTATGCCACGCAATATCAATATACCTCTCTTAATTGAATACTTAGCCTTTTTAGGTTTAATCTGTTGTTTAATCATTTACAATACAAATACTGTATTTTTATCTATTATCATTGCTTTTGTTGCTTTAGAAATTATGATGGAATCTTTTCAAGTTCAACTAAAACAAAAAATTGCCCATATTTATAATGCCATCTTTCTATTAAGTGCCCTAATAGCAAATATTATTAGTAATGGTTTTTATTTATCTACCGTATTTCCTGTATTTTTTATGGCTGTTTTATTATTCATAGCTAGATACATTCATGTTCCTAATAACAAAAAACACGAACAAGACGCTTAGAAAGAGGAGACACTGTGTATCAATCTTTCAAAGATAATCCGCTAAAATATATATTGAATTTATACAAAAAAACAAATACCTTTTTTGGTATACAAGGAAGCTATACGGCACAATTTCTCCTTTATGGAATGTTATTTCTCGTCTTAATTACATTCTCCTTGCTTTACTAATTAAAAAGGATCTCACAATTGAGATCCTTTTTAATTTATATAGAAAATGCTCTTTATCCGCAAGCATATTTTTCATAAATAAAGCTAAGATTATATTTTTTCTCTAAGCTCATTCTTTGTTCATCATCACACCAATAGAACAGAATATCATGAATCGTTGCATAACGCTTATTTTTAAGAAACAGTTTAAAGAATGATGGTAAACAATCATGTAATTGTATAAATATATAATTGCGTAATATTTCTTCTTTATATTCAATGCCCTTACAAATATACAATAATTCTTCACAATAATACGCATGTTGCGGAACTTGAATCATTTCGAAAAATGGCACATACGATAATAGCTTTCCGATGAAATGATCATATCGATCCATTATTCCTATCGTCATGTGCTCCATCATATCTTTCATTACATATAAATAATCGTCAACATGAGTAGTCTTGAGTGGATCTAATCGATCTGAAATTTGAGAAAGAACAGCTCTTTGACAAGCTAACACCGCTTGACTAGGTCCATAGTACGATAGGAAGTCTGTACACTTACGATATTTTCGTAATAAGTCATGTGTATATAAGTCATATACAAAAGTATTACAATACATTGCTAGACTCATCATATCACTATTTAATTGCTCTTTTGATAAGAATTTAGCTCTCTTACACATATAAAAGAATGTAAATTCTAGTACTTCTTTATGGGATAATAGATGTTTACAGTCCGTTATACATTTCTCATTAAATTTAACTCTATCCCAAATTTCTACATCCTCATCAGTTAATTCACCAATACGATATTTAATAATTAAATAGTTTAAAGCAACCGCTTGTGTCAAAAAATCCCACGTTTCATATTCCAATGAAGTGTGAACAAACTCAGCTAGACCTTGATTTACCATAAAAGTATTCGCTTCTTCATACCAGCCAATCTCTTGGCATAAACGAAGAATACGTACTAAAGTTGGAATTTCATCTTTATGAAACTGTGGTAAATTTTTTGCTTTATCCATTCCATATACGATAAATGCCGCTAAATTTTCTTCTTTATAAAATTCTTTTTCTTTCCACACTAATATAGTTCTTTCTTTCCCTTCACCTTTTGGATGACAAGGTACAAGTAAAGAAAATAATTCAGCGAAATTATTTGGTTCTATATATGTATCTGTAACCAAATTCCAATTTGGATCGCGCTGTATAGCCCTCATATAATTCCCCTTCCCTTTTGTCTACATAGGAAATATTAATCCATTATTACATCATTAATAATAAATATTGTTATATTCGAAATCCCTCATAATACTTATATCTATCAGTATATCATTTTTTCTCTTATTTAAAATTAGGAATGACAAATTTAAATAAACTGTCGAAATTGCTAACTGTATACTTATTATATAATGGCTCAGATACATCATGCTAACATATTAGCTTAACCCTATATACTAGAATAATGTATCTGATTTTTATACGTAACGTATTCCACTAATTAAAGTCTCACTTCATTCCGTATGCTCTGATATTTCACTTAAAGCAAATCCCGCTTGATCATCTGCCGATTCTTTTATAGCTAAATCTCCTAGTGCTAACATCCCAACGAGTTGACCACTCTCAACTACTGGCAATCGTCTAATTTGATACTGTGCCATTAACTCTGTAGCCTTTTCAATAGGATCATCTGGAGAAACTGAAACAATGTTTGTTGTCATTACATTTGTAATTTTATTAGATCCAGGATGTTTTTCAGCAATTCCTCGAACAACTAAATCTCGATCCGTAACAAGACCAACAACTTGCTCATTTTCAACAACCGGAATCAATCCAATCGATTCTTCTTTCATCTTTACAGCGGCTTCATATACATTGTCTAACGGTGTACACTGTACAATATGAGTGCTCATCAAGTCTCTCACTCGTGTCATTTGTATCTCCTCCTTTTTATACATACCATAGCTTTTCCTAAATCCCTTTATTTATTTCAGGAAAATCAGTTGATAAAGGAGAATGAACGCACAATAAAAAAAGAGTCAGCATATTGCTGACTCTTTTTTTTATGACCCGTACGGGATTCGAACCCGTGTTACCGCCGTGAAAGGGCGGTGTCTTAACCACTTGACCAACGGGCCATGGCTCCGCAGGTAGGACTCGAACCTACGACCGATCGGTTAACAGCCGATAGCTCTACCACTGAGCTACTGCGGAATAATATATATGGTGGGCCTAAATGGACTCGAACCATCGACCTCACGCTTATCAGGCGTGCGCTCTAACCAGCTGAGCTATAGGCCCATATACTTTACAGGGGCAGTAGGAATCGAACCCACACTGGAGGTTTTGGAGACCTCAGTTCTACCTTTAAACTATGCCCCTAAAGGATGCCGACTAGAGGACTTGAACCCCCAACCTACTGATTACAAGTCAGTTGCTCTACCAATTGAGCTAAGTCGGCATAAAAAAATGGTGGCTCGGGACGGAATCGAACCGCCGACACGAGGATTTTCAGTCCTCTGCTCTACCGACTGAGCTACCGAGCCAACAT